>NZ_BCUX01000013.1 GCF_001591445.1 Neobacillus drentensis NBRC 102427
ATTTGGTTTGTGATTAACCATTTTGCACCTCACATGAATCCATTAATATGAAATAACGGGTTTTTGACTTATTTTTTTCGAAGGCTTCCCAATTCTTCCACTAATGCCTGCATTTCATTGGGACTAAATGAATTCTTTCTAAGTACCATGTCATAAATCTCTTTTAATTCCTCGTACATTTCTTCATCAAAATGAGAAGGCTTTATGGCGCCAAGGTTCAGAACCTTAAGTTTTTCCTTTATTTGTTCAATCATATATTCGACATTCTCAATCGATTTTTCAGATAAATTCATTTCGGTCACCCTTTTCGAATTAATATATTCATCTTTTCATGTTGAAAATTATATGTCAATATAAACATCCTCGAATAACTCCAATTAGTTTAGCCAAAAAAGTGGATAAAAGTATCAACTGGACTTGCGTCGAAATCCGCTATGAAGCAAAATAAATGAAAGAGGGAGTTTGGTATTTTTTTTATGTGGTAATTTAATGATAATAATAATGATTAAAGGAGACGTTAACATGATAAAGAAAAATCAATTTTGGCGCGGAATGTTACTCGGGGCACTTGCTGGCGGGGCGATCAGCCTATTAGATAAACAAACACGCGAAGTAATGTGTGAAAATGTACAAAAAACCACTAGTAAGGTGACCTATGTTTTGAAAAATCCCGGAGAGGTAACTGAAAAGGTAAGGGAGACGGCAGAGAAATTAAAGACTACCGTTAAGCAGGTCAGTGAAGACATCACTTACATAACAGATAAAGTGGAGGAGTTCCGAGAAATAACCCCTCAGGTAACTGACATTTTGAAAGAAACGAAGGATGCCTTCACAAAAAGTGACGAAGAACTCCTATTAGCAGAAGTGGTGGGAGAAGAAGAAAAAATTCATTAAAAGGAGGATGGAAATGGAAAAGGGGGGGAATGTCCGCTCTTCTTTACTGAAATTACTTTGGCATAGAATCGATGAAGATGATCTTCCTGGATTAAGTGCACAGTTGGCCTATTACTTTCTATTGTCCTTATTTCCGCTCCTGATTGTTCTATTTACACTTTTGCCTTATATTCCGATACCTCATCAAGATATGCTGGGGCTGATAAGAGATTTTGCACCAGTGGAGGCAATGGACCTTATTGAGAAAAATGTCCATGATATTATGAACGACCGGAATGGCGGTCTGCTTTCGTTCGGGATCATCGGTACAATTTGGTCGGCGTCAAACGGAATCGAGGCCATTGTAAAGGCATTAAATAAGGCATACAACGTCAAAGAGAGCCGCTCATTTATAGTTTCTAGAGGAATGGCTATTCTATTAACCTTTGGAATGATTTTGGTTCTAATTCTTGCGATTGTTCTTCCAATATTCGGCAGAGAAATAGGTCTATTTTTATTTTCTCGAATGGGCTATACCACAGAATTTATTAAGTTATGGGATACGCTTAGCAGGCTGGTTAGTGCGATTATTTTGTTCCTAATTTTTACAGGATTGTATTGGATTGCACCGAATGTAAAATTAAAATGCCGTAGTGCCTTTCCGGGGGCCGCTTTTGCAACCATTGGATGGATTATTTCCTCGCTTGGCTTAACATTTTATGTGGGAAATATCAGTAATTATTCGCTAACCTATGGCAGTATTGGGGCAATAATTGTCTTAATGATCTGGTTGTACATATCGGCATTTATTATTATTTTAGGTGGAGAAATAAATGCCTTTTATAGTGAAAAAAGCCGTAAAAACTGCTAATAGTTACCTTCATGAAAATAGCCCATCTGTTTAAACTAAGATAGAAGGCTAATTAATTTAACTTCAGGGAGGTCACTAACATGACAAAGAAGACTAAAAAAGATGGCGGTACAAAACAAAAAGGTAAGGGAAGTAAAGGAAATAAAACTTCCAGTTCTGCGAACGGCTCAAATGGCTATCACTAATGGGTTACAATCCCTATAAAAAAAGGCCGGATGAATTTTCATCCGGTCTTCTTATGGTTTATTTTAATAATCTTAGGCTATTTAGAATAACTAAAATAGTACTGCCTTCATGACCGATTACTCCATAGGGCAAATCGAGCATCTGAAAGAAATTCGATGAAATTAAGAGCATGATAACGGTGATGGAGAAAATAACATTTTGCTTAATAATTCTATTCATACGCTTCGAAAGATCAATCGCCTCGGCAATTCGCGGCAAGTCATTCTTCATTAGGACAATATCCGCAGTCTCAAGGGCAACATCCGTGCCACCGCCCATGGCAATACCGACATTAGCAATTGCCAATGCAGGTGCATCATTAATCCCATCACCAACCATCGCCACTGTTTGAAACTTTGCTTTCAAACTCTTAAGTTTTTCGACTTTGACCTCGGGTAAGCATTCGGCGAAAAATTCATCGACATGGCTTTCATTGGCAATCGCATGAGCTGTCTTCTCACTATCACCTGTCAGCATAACTGTATGGATACCTTGCTTTCTTAAATGGTCAATCGCAAGCTTTGTTTCCTCGCGCACGACATCCTTCATGGCAATGATTGCACTCAGTTCACCGTTTATCTCAATAAATACAAGTGTATTGCCAAGACTTGCAAGGTCTCTTGCTTTACCTTCAGCAAATGTGTCAATATGTTCATTGTCAACAAAGGCAGCCTTACCAATTTTCCACTGTTCTCCGTTAATGGTCGCCCGAACACCCCAGCCTGGTACATCCTCAAGGCTTTCTGGATAAAGTAGTTCCTTGGTGATGTTCGATTTCACGTAGTTCACAATCGCGTTTGCGAGCGGGTGGTTCGAATGGCTTTCAATTGAAGCTGCTTTCCAAATAAGATCCTTTTTATCAAGCCCTTCTTTAACAAACACTTCAGTTACTTCCGGTTTTCCTTTGGTAAGTGTTCCCGTTTTGTCAAAAGCAATTGCCCCAAGATGGCTTAAATTTTCAAGATGAACCCCGCCCTTAACCAATATCCCATGCCTTGCCCCATTAGAGATGGCAGATAAAGTGGCCGGCATAATGGAAGCAACTAGGGCACAGGGGGATGCAACCACTAATAAAATCATTGCCCTGTAAAAGGATTCCTGCCAACTCCAGCCTAATATAAAGTGTGGAAGGAAGAACATCAGTAACACAACTGATAGAACTACTTTTACATAGGTTCCTTCAAAACGTTCAATAAACTGCTGGCTGGGAGATTTCTCACTTTGAGCAGATTGAACGAGTTGAATAATTTTATGAAATAGGGTATCATGACTTTCTTTTGTAACTTGGACTGTAATTGCGCCAGTCATGTTAACCGTTCCGGCAAATACAGTTTCCTCTGCCCCCTTTGAAACAGGCATAGATTCTCCCGTTATCGCTGCTTCATCGATATTCGTGTGTCCTTTGATGATCATGCCATCAGAAGGGACACGTTCCCCAGGCTTAATTAAAATAAGATCACCGACACGAAGCACTGAAACTGGAACTTTTTTTTCATAACCACTTGAGATAAGCAAGGCTTCATCTGGCTGAAGCTTCATTAAAGAGGAAATTTCTTTGTGGCTTTTATTCATGGTATAGGTTTCTAATGCTCCACTAACAGCGAAAATGAAAATGAGCATAGCACCTTCTGTCCAGTAACCAATAATGGCTGATCCGATTGCAGCAAAAATCATTAACATTTCAACATTTAATTCTTTATTTTCATAGGTCGCTTCAATACCCTCTTTTGCCTTTGCAAATCCACCAATAACAAAAGCCAGAAGGTAAGCAATGATTGAATCCGCACCATCTCCATACTTATCAAGGATCCAGCCAGCTGCGATAAATCCACCACTTAAACCAGCCGCAATTAATTCTGCGTGCGGTTTAATTTTTTCTAAGAAACCTACTTTGTTTATACTCTTTGTTAGAGCCTTTGCTTCGGTATTCAATGAATCTCCCTCCCCATTATCTAATTGATAAGAATAATCAAAGTCAATCCCCTTAAAAAACACGAAAGCTGTCATCAAAGAGATGACAGCAACATTCTTAAATTTCACTTTATTTACCTTTATCTTACCACATATTTTATGCTTAAGATATGAATTTGCTCCATAATAGGGATTAAGATTTTTGTTGTTCGAAAGCCAAAAAAGTTTTTTTTCCAAAAGCGAAGATGATAATAGATAAGGCTAAAAGCATTGTGCTAATGATATAGAAGAAACTCACATTTTCGGAGAATTTAATGAACAATCCCCCAATGATAGGTCCACTTAAAGACCCAAGACTAAAAAAGATCCCACATAGTAAATTTCCTGTCGGAAGAAGGCTCTTTGGAACCAAATCGGTCATGTAGCTAATACCGAGCGAGAAGGTAGAACCGACTATCATCCCAGAAATGAGGAAAGCTACAAACAGTCCAACAAAGGAGTGCTCCAGGAAACTGGCTGCTGTAAAGCTGAAAAATCCCAAAAAAAGAATAGTTATTAAGAGATTTTTGCGCCCATACTTATCGCTAATGATTCCTAATGGCAGTTGGGTAATAATACTACCGACGGCAAAAGCCGCTAACACCATGGAAACACTGGTTACGTCTATACCCATTCTTAATGCATAGACAGGAAAACTGCCGTTTAAGGAGGATTCTAAGAAGCCGTATGAAAAGGGCGGCAAGAAAGCAACCCAACCGTATTTCAATGCCTTCCTAAACTGTTTGATCGTTGCTAAGAATGAATTGATACCAGCTTCCTGTTCAGGAAGTTCATTTTTAAGAGTAAAAACAAACACCCAGCCAATAAAACATAAAATCGAGGAGACAATAAAGGGCAGCGATTGATTTACGTTTACTAATGGTGTCATTAGAGGACCAGAGGCAAAACCAATCCCAAAAAACAGGCCATATAGTGAAATGTTTCGTCCCCTTCTTGCAGCCGGAGAAGAGGAAGTGATCCACGTTTGTGTGGCAAAATGGAGGGAATGGTCGCCAATGCCAATCAGCAACCTTAGGGCAAACCAAAACCAAAAGGTCTTCCATAATGGAAACAAAGCGAGTGAGACAATGACGAGCGCCCCTCCAAAGATAATCACTGGTTTATACCCGTATTTTCGGAGCGGCATTTCCATAAAAGGGGACACAAGTAAAATTCCGATATAGAGTGCTGTGGCATTTAAGCCATTTAATGAAGGAGAGACGCCACTTTGCTCAAAAATGACTGCAATAAGCGGTAACAGCATTCCTTGCGAAAAACCAGAAATAGCCACGATACTTACCAATATCCAGAAACGATGGTTATTTTTATTCATAGAACTTCCTCAATTCTGAAAGGTCATTCATTATTTTTAATAGTACCTAAATGATGGTACCGAGAAAAACTTCCATTTGCAAGTGAAAAATCTTACCTAGACATTTGTGTGTCTATTAGGTAAATTAAGGAATAAAAGGAAAAAAATGATATGTAGAGATGTTAAGCAGATTACATATAGATTATGGAGGGAATACAGTGAACAGGATTTTTATGCTTATGACACTTATTGGGGTACCACTTTCAGTGATTGGATCACTTATGCATTGGTCTAATATCATTTTATTTATCATTTATTGTTTAACGATCGTAGCATTAGCCAGTTTTATGGGGAGGGCAACAGAGAGTCTTGCCATCGTGGCAGGGCCGCGAATTGGCGGACTATTAAATGCCACCTTTGGTAATGCAGTAGAGCTTATTATTTCTATCTTTTCATTGAAGGCTGGACTTATTGGCATTGTGCTAGCCTCATTAACGGGTTCCGTGCTCGGAAACTTACTTCTTGTGGCAGGACTATCTTTTTTTATTGGGGGCATAAAATTTAAGCGACAATCTTTTAATGTATACGATGCTCGACACAATTCAGGACTGCTTATGTTTGCTGTTATTATTGCCTTTGTCATTCCGGAAGTTTTTTCGATGCACATGAATGAAACGAAAACTCTTTCTTTAAGTATCGGAATTTCAATCATTCTGATTATCCTTTATCTGGCTGCTTTATTCTTTAAGCTGGTAACCCATCGAGGTGTGTATCAGCACGGTAATGAAAAACCGGTACATGAGGAAGAAGAACCGGAATGGAGTAAAGGGAAGGCGATTGCTGTCCTTTTTGTGGCCACAATAGCAGTTGCATACATTTCTGAACACCTTGTCCATACCTTTGAATATGTTGGAGAAACACTCGGTTGGTCTGAATTGTTTATTGGGGTGATTATCGTGGCGATTGTTGGTAATGCAGCAGAACATGCCTCGGCGGTAGTCATGGCCTTTAAAAACAAAATGGATATTGCGGTAGAAATCGCAATTGGTTCTACCTTGCAAGTGGCCATGTTTGTTTTACCCGTACTTGTCCTTGTTTCTCTATTCTTTGAAACCACGATGCCGCTTCTTTTTAGCTGGCAGGAATTAATTGCAATGGTTTCATCGGTACTCCTGATGGTAGTCATCTCTAACGACGGCGAATCCAATTGGTTTGAAGGGTTAACTTTAATGGCTGCCTATTTGATTATGGGAATCGGCTTTTACTTACTCTAATTCACATTAAAAAGAGACTCTAAGCCTAATGGTGGCTTGGAGTCTCTTTTTAAATTTATAACATTTTAAATTCCTTCATGTACAGAGTAAATCACCTTACGTGTGATATAATGAAAAATAGCTTTTTGTAGGGTTAAGTATCAATCGCTTTTCTCTGGGCCATCAATCACCATCCTTCATGTTAATTTAGATACATGAACACGAGTGTTGAATCTCATATAAGACGGGAATCCCAACCTCCTTATGAATAAATAGGTTAATGGTAAGCGAATTGAGTACGGCCCTCCTTACTTGGTAGATTAAGTTTATTATAAAATAAAATTAAAATTTTGTAAATGTTCTGATTATTACACTTATGTTACTTTTTCAAAAAAAAAAGGAGCGACACATGAAATTACTTATTAGAGCTCTATTTTTCATTTTCGGTTTAGCAATTATGACTTTCGGTGTTTGTATGACAATTAAAGTAGCAGAAATCGGTGTAGGAGCATGGGATGCCTTAAATGTCAGCCTAACGGAAAAGGTTGGGTTATCGGTGGGAAAATGGGTGATGATTGACGGGGCAGTCTTAGTCATCGTTGTGTCTTTATTATTGAAAAAAAGACCGGATTTGCTTTCGCTGCTAACCATTATAATCATCGGTTCTCTGGTTGATTTTTGGTTGGGTACTGTTTTTGAATTATTTGAAGTCAACCAATTGATAGGGAAAATTGGGATGTTATTGATTGGGATCTTGATCATTGGATTTGGTGCATCTATTTATATTCAGGCCAAGTTCCCACAAAGTCCAATTGATAATTTTATGTTAGCGATAAAGGAACGGTTTCATGTGAATTTAATGGTTGCGAAGACAATTGGGGAAATTACCGCCTTAATTCCAGCATTTTTCCTAAACGGTCCTATTTCATACGGAACTATAGTTATTACGTTTACGGTTGGACCTGCCATTCAATTGTTTTTTCCATTTTTTGAAAAATTAATGGTGCGTCTTCAAGCGAAATATTGAAATTATTACTAGGATGGATAAAATATATCAACTCCGAAAAAACTAGTAGCAGACTGATTAATGCTATTTAGTGAAAGGAGTTTCGCTCGTGAAGAGAAATATCTCTATTCTAATAACCATGCTATTAATGTTAACTTTTATTCCGTCTGCCTACGCCCAAAAGGTCCCGGTGAAAAAAGTCGCGGTAAAATACCAAGTCCCGCCTTCGGTTCGGAATATTACTAAGGAAAATACGTATCCGAATTCGACCCAGGACCTGCCATTATTGCAACCCAGTGATTTAACGAAGAAGTTGATTAATTCTTCCAAGGTCAAGATTGAAAATCCGGATTTAATACGGATGCTGAATGAATCAAGTATTAATAGCACACCATTTGCGATTGGTTATCGTGCCATCGTTTACTTAGGTCAGTGGCCCTTGAATTATGAATCCACTGAGACCTCCCCAAATTGGGAGTTCCAAAAGATTAACACCAACTACTTTGATAATCGCGGCGGGAAAGTACCCTATCAGATCAAATATGTTCAGGAGTCGCAAAAGATTATCAGAGGCGGGCTGACTGCTAAAATCGCCAATGCTGAAGATGTGAAAAAAATGATGCTATTAAAGGCAATGGAAAAAACGCAACTTCCCCTTTCATTCGATACGATTATTGGTGCAGGCACGAAGAATGACCATATTTATAACATCCCGCCGAACCGCTTGGGCTATTTATTTGCCTATGCACCGGGTGTAAATGAAAAAGGTAAAGTAACCTACGGAGAAGTTTACTTAATGCTAAAAGGAAGTAAAAAGTTTATCGTGATTAAAAATGTCACCTCGCAAGGGATTGGAGCTTGGATCCCGGTGCAGGACTATGTTTCCTTTGGCTTTGCGGCATCTGAACGGCCACGCTGATAATGATTTAAATGGACTCCTGATCGTGGGGGTCTTTTTATTTTTAAAAAATAGGGCAAAATATGATTAATTGATTGTCAAAGGATCAATTTTTCGGTAGGATGAGAACGTTAACGAAAAGGAGTGAAACCGCTTGGGTAGTCCAATTGAAGATAAAAATACACAAGTCAATTTTTTAAAACAACGCTTAAATATGTTCATTGATGTGCTCGATGCCATTGATCCGGAGGATACGGATCTCGAGGATATTGACCGCTTAATTTCAATGTTAGATGATATGGAATCTAAATGCAGAGAATTTAATAACCGTGAAGTGAGTGAGTCTGTTTAATCAACAGGCTTTTTTTATTGAATTTATTTCCTTTAGCAAACAAGTAAACGATTCCAAGCTAATCCTTTAATTCAAGTGGTTTTAGGAGTATAATATAAACGTGCAAAAAATTGTAAAATTGAAAAAGATTACTGGGGAACATTGGGAGAGGGGTACTCGAATTGAATATTACTAAATTTCAAGAAAGCATGTACAAGCTAGTCGTTGAAACTTCTACAAAACTTCCTAAGGATGTACGCCGGGCTGTTAAAAGGGCGAAGGAAATAGAAAATGCCGGAACCAGTGCAGCCATGAGCCTTGCGACGATTACCAACAATATTAAAATGGCGGACGATCAAGTGTCACCCATTTGCCAGGACACTGGTTTACCAACTTTTAAAATTAAAACGCCGGTTGGTGTGAATCAGTTAGAAATCAAAGAAGCGATTCGTAATGCCATTGTGTTGGCGACGAAAGAAGGAAAATTGCGCCCGAACTCGGTTGATTCGCTAACCGGAGAAAACAGTGGTGACAATCTTGGTGCAGGAGTGCCGGTCATCAAATTTGACCAATGGGAAAAAGACTATATCGACGTTCGTCTGATTTTAAAAGGCGGCGGTTGTGAAAATAAAAACATTCAATACAGCCTGCCGTGTGAGATTGACGGCCTAGGCCGTGCTGGTCGTGACCTTGATGGCATTCGCAAGTGTGTTATGCATTCTGTCTATCAAGCTCAAGGACAAGGCTGCAGTGCTGGGTTTATCGGTGTCGGTATTGGCGGTGACCGTTCCTCCGGATACGATTTAGCCAAAGAACAGCTATTCCGTTCGGTAGAAGATGTGAACCCAAATGAAGATCTTCGCAAATTAGAAGAGTATGTGATGGAAAATGCGAATAAATTAGGAATTGGCACCATGGGCTTTGGCGGGGAGGCAACACTTTTGGGCTGTAAAGTCGGTGTAATGAATCGTATCCCTGCAAGCTTCTATGTGTCTGTTGCCTACAATTGCTGGGCATTCCGCCGTTTAGGCGTGAGTGTGGATCCTATTTCTGGTGAAATTAATGAGTGGATGTACCAAGACGGAGAATTCATTGATTTTGCCGAAGGAGAGGCGGCGAAGGAAACAGCAGCTAATTCTGAGGATGTTATCACGCTGCAAGCGCCAATTTCCGAAGAACAGATTCGTTCTCTTAAAGTTGGCGATGTCGTTCAAATTAACGGCATGATGTATACAGGCCGTGATGCAATCCATAAATATTTAAGCGATCACGACGCACCGGTTGATTTGAATGGACAAGTTATTTATCACTGTGGGCCAGTCATGCTGAAGGATGAGGCCGGTGAGTGGCATGTTAAAGCTGCCGGACCGACAACCAGTATTCGGGAGGAGCCATACCAAGGCGATATCATGAAGAAGTTCGGCATCCGCGCTGTTATCGGCAAAGGCGGAATGGGTCCGAAAACCTTGGCTGCTTTAGAAGAGCATGGCGGCGTGTACTTAAATGCGATTGGCGGTGCGGCCCAGTATTACGCAGATTGCATTAAAGCAGTTGAAGGTGTCGATTTAATGCAATTCGGAATCCCAGAAGCCATGTGGCATCTACGTGTAGAGGGCTTCACAGCCGTAGTTACAATGGACTCGCACGGAAACAGCTTACACGCAGACGTCGATAAATCTTCATTGGAGAAATTAGCTCAGTTTAAGGAACCGGTTTTTAAATAGGATATCTTTGAGATAGGCGCTTTGTATAGGTGCCTATTTTTTATGCACTAGTGAGGTTGAGGAAATTCCCAATAAATATCCAGGAAATGTCGTAAGTTTTGTGAAATATGTAATAATAGTCTGGAATTATGTAGTAGGTTTTGGAAAATATGTAATAAAGACTTGGAATTATGTAATAAGAACCAAAAAATATGTAGTAATTATCGTGGGGGTGATATAATTTCCAATTAATATCCAGTAGATGTCGTAAGTTTTGTAAAATAGGTAGTAAAAGTCTGGAATTATGTAGTAAGCTCCGAAAAATGTGTAATATTAAGCGATTACTTCTTGCTGATAAGACCCTCATTTAGCAATCCGGAAATACGGTCATTTCTTCTCTTGCCATCTTCAAGAGCAACCACATCATTTCTACCAAAACTAAATTTTCCCCATACGGGTACGAAAAAAGGCCGAATCTACCATCAGCCAACATTTCCTTTTTTAACCAATCATGATATTCCAATTAAAAACAAACAATAAAATTAAACAAAAAATAGGGGGAATATGGATGAGAAGATTATTGTGCATCCTCAGTATGCTTTTTTTATTAATACCTCAGAGTACATATGCGGCTGTATCAAATCAGCCAATTCATTGGGGCTTTAAAAAAGGGGCAAACGAACAGCCTGCGGAAGCAGGGGCCGAGCTTGATCAGGTAATCGAAAAATATGGTGCTTTTTATAAAAGTGACCCCAATAAAAGGATTCTTTACCTGACCTTTGATAACGGTTATGAACAAGGCTATACCCCACAGATTCTTGATATCTTAAAAAAGGAAAAGGTTCCTGCCACATTTTTTGTCACGGGGCATTACTTGCTTTCCGCAGGGGATATAGTTAAAAGGATGGTAAAAGAAGGACATATTGTCGGCAACCATTCATGGCATCATCCGGACCTGACAACCGTTAGTGACCAAAGGATTCGTGAAGAACTGGAAAAGGTCCGCGTCAAAACCAAAGAATTAACTGGTCAAAAAGAAATGAAATACCTTCGGCCGCCACGAGGAGTATTTAGTGAAAGAACGATGCAGATTGCTAAAGAACAGGGATTCACTCATGTTTTCTGGTCACTCGCTTTCGTCGATTGGAATGTAAACGCGCAAAAAGGCTGGCAATATTCTTACGATAATATTATGAAGCAGGTCCATCCCGGCTGTATTCTCCTTTTACACACAGTCTCAAAGGATAATGCCGATGCACTTGAAAAGGTTATTCAGGACTTAAAGAAAAAAGGCTACAAGTTCAAAAGCCTAGATAAATTTCCGATAAAAAAATAATTAAAGCTAAAGGCGAATTTTAATTAAATTCGCCTTTTCATGATTTATTTCTTAATATACAATATTATCCAGGGGGGAGGAATGTTTAATGAAATCCACAGAAAAATTTACGGACAAGGCAGAGGTTTATGAAAAATATCGTCCCAATTATCCCAATGAGTATGTTGATTACTTGCTGGCTGCAACGATGTTAAATGAGAATTCTACCATTGCAGATATTGGTTCAGGGACAGGCATATTCAGTAGACAATTACTTGAAAGAAACCTGACTGTTATTGGGGTAGAACCAAACGATGATATGAGGAAGAAAGCAGAACAATTGTTAAAAGAGAAAGTCCGGTTTATTTCGGTAAAAGGTGAGGCTGAGCAAACGACTCTCAAAGATAAAAGTGTTGATTTAGTTACGGTTGCACAGGCATTTCATTGGTTTGATAAAGAGAAGTTCAGATTGGAATGTAAACGGATATTGAAACCGCAAGCAAAGGTAGTGCTAGTATGGAATAGTCGAGATGGAGCAAGTGAGTTAAACCAGAAAAGTGCAGAAATTTGCCAAAAGTACTGTCCTAATTTTAAAGGGTTTAGTGGCGGAATTGACGAAACTCCGGAAGTTTACCAACAATTTTTTAAAGATGGAACTTATGAGTTCAAAAGTTTTCGAAATGACTTGGAATTAGATTTTGAAGGATTTCTGGGCAGATATTTGTCCGCTTCCTATTCTCCCAAAAAGAATGAAAACGAGTATGAAAACTTCCGGAATGCTCTATCAAATTTATTCGATAAATATAGTAATAACGGGCAAATAATCTTTCTAAATATAACCCGAAGCTATTTGGGGAAAGTGTAAATTTTATAAAATAAAGGCCGAATTCTTATCTGGAATTCGGTTTATTTTTTGCGTTGAAAACAATACGGCCATAGTTCTAATTATAAAAGCGATTCAATAGCATTGGTCTGATGGATAGAATGAATTTATTTAAGAAATTCATTTATTTATAATGGTTAAGGAATCAATATTTGTAACACGTAAATTTTAGGAGGAATAACGTTAATGGTACTTCATAGAAAAGCAATCCTATTTCTTTTGTTCAGCTGTTTATTAATCTTATCAGCAGCATGCTCAAATGTTTCAAAGTCAAGCAATGAAAAGGCTGATAAAAAGGATTCTACCAATTTAGCAGAATCTATTAAAACAGAGGACTTAAAAGCGAATATTGGAAAAAACGACTGGGTAATTGTTGATACAAGATCGAATGATGCATTTAATGGTTGGGCGTTAGATGGAGTGGAAAGGGGCGGCCATATTAAGGGTGCTGTAGATTTTTCTGCTAACTGGCTAAATGTAGAAGCTGATCAAAAAAATAAAAAATTATCAGATACACTGAAAAGTAAAGGGATTACTTCCGATAAAAAAGTCGTTCTTTACGATGCCAATGGGAAAGATGCTCAAAGCGTTGCAGAATATCTAAAAGGTGAAGGATTCAAAAACCTATATAAATATGATGTGAAGGAATGGGCAGCCAATCAAGACTTGGCAATGGAAAACTATCCGAATTACGAAATGCTGGTGCCACCAGCATGGGTTAATGACCTAAAGACTAATAAAAATAACGGAAAGCCTTACAAAATTTTTGAAGTCAGCTGGGGCGATGAAGCGAAGGATTATAAAACTGGCCATATTCCTAGGGCTGTCCATATTAATACGGACGAAGTGGAGGAAGGACCAGTTTGGAATCGTCTGCAAGATCAAGAACTTGAAAAGTTTGCATTAATAAATGGAATTACAACAGATACAACAGTTGTTCTCTATGGCAGTGATTCCATGCCGGCATTTCGTGTTGCGGTGATTTTGAAATATATGGGTGTTAAAGATGTAAGAGTTCTAAATGGTGGATATACTGCTTGGAAAAATGCTAAATACGATGTTGAAACAAAGGTGAATTCTAAAGAGTCAGTTCCAACGTTTGGAGCAACCGTACCTGCTAATCCGGATTATATTATTGACCTGGCAGAAGCAAAAGAAATTCTTGCTAATAAATCTACGAGCACATTAGTGGATATTAGAAGTTGGGATGAATACATCGGGAAAATATCAGGTTATGATTATATTAAACCAAAAGGGCGTCCTGCGGGTGCAGTATGGGGACATGCTGGTTCTGATTCAAGCAATCTTGAGGATTTTAGAAATATTGATCATACGATGAGGAACGGGTCAGATGTTTTGGCTATGTGGGAAAAAGATGGAATTAATCCTGACAATAAGCTATCCTTTTATTGCGGAACCGGTTGGAGAGCTGCCGAAGTATTATTTTATGCAGATGTTTTAGGTTTAAAAAATATTTCACTTTACGATGGTGGTTGGAATGAATGGAGTATGGATTCTTCCAATCCTGTTGAAAAGGGTGAACCAAACAAGAAATAATATCTTTTGGAAAAAGACAATCCGAATATTGGTATTGTCTTTTTCTATCGGCAAAGGAGATCTTACTATGATAAAAAAAATAACCTACTTGCTGGTTTTTCTACTTCAATTTTCGGGTATTATCTTAGCCATCGTCCTTGAAAATCTATCATCTAAAAAAATGGGAGTTGCCAGATATCTAACCTATAAAAAACAAGAATTTGAATCAACTTTATTTACTCCTTTTATTGTGCATCTTCTTATGTACCTTTTGATTGTGGGGACAATCGTGTGTTTAGCCCTCCTGTTGCTAAAAAAAGGAGGCGGAGTGGTTTTATTCGCAGCACTTGTCAATATTATTGGAATCATTTTTATTCGGTTTGAAAAAGAGCTGCAAGCCTATCACTTTTTTGTACTTGGCATATTAATCGTTCTAGTTATTCAATATGTTTGGATTATGTATTTCTACTTTAGAAAAAGAAGATCCGCGACTAAGTAACAACATCTAAAAAAACCGAATTTCAGATGGAATTCGGTTTTTTTGTATGAAACATGCTATAATACGGGGAAAATTAAAATGCTATTTTGAATTTATGGAATAATTTGGAGTGAAATAGATGAAAACTGATCAAAATATCAAAATCGAACTGAATCAAACCTTTCCGCTCACCATTAAAAGGCTTGGAATTAATGGGGAAGGCGTAGGCTATTTTAAAAAGCAGGTTGTCTTTGTACCAGGAGCCCTTCCAGGAGAAGAAGTTGTCGTCGAGGCAACAAAGATTAACCCTAAATTTGCTGAGGCAAAAATAAAAAAAATTCGCATTAAATCGCCGCATCGCGTCCTGCCACTTTGCCCGGTTTATGATCAATGCGGAGGATGCCAGCTGCAGCACTTGAAATACGATCAACAGCTTAAGGAAAAACGTGATATTATCATTCAATCACTTGAGCGCCATACCAAAGTTGACATTAGCAAGCTCGATATCCGTGAAACCATTGGTATGGAAGACCCTTGGGGATATAGAAACAAGAGCAGTTTTCAAGTAAAGGCGGTTGATGGCAAGGTCCTAGCCGGATTGTATGGCCTTAATTCCCATCAATTGATTAACATTGACAAATGTGCAGTCCAGCACGCACAAACAAATGAAGGAACAGCAAAAGTTAAACAAATTTTAGAGGAATTAAAAATTCCTATTTATAATGAAAAATCCAGAAAAGGTATTATCCGAACCATTGTCACGCGTGTCGGCATTCAATCAGGAGAGCTGCAAATCGTTCTGATTACCACACAAAAAGAATTGCCAAAAGTGGACATCATCATTCAGGAAATTCAAAAACGGCTTCCGAATGTGAAATCGATCGTTCAGAACATTAATGGACAAAAAACTTCACTTATTTTTGGAGAAGAAACATTACCATTGGCTGGTGAGGATTTTATCCAAGAGACACTCGGAGATTTACAATTCGAGCTTTCAGCAAGGACCTTCTTCCAGTTAAACCCTGTTCAGACGGTAAAGCTCTATAACGAAGTGAAAGTAGCAGCAGCACTGACGGGTCAAGAAAAAGTCCTCGATGCCTATTGTGGAGTGGGCACAATTGGGTTGTGGCTTGCAAACCAGGCAGCTGAAGTTCGTGGGATGGACGTCATCACGGAATCGATTGAGGATGCGAAGAAAAACGCGAAGCGTCACGGATTTACCAATACAAAATATGTACCGGGAAAAGCGGAGGAAGTTCTTCCTAAATGGGTCAAAAAGGGTTGGAAGCCAGATGTCATTGTCGTCGATCCACCTAGAACAGGCCTCGAGGGGCAATTAATCCAAACTATTCTTCAGGCAGAACCCAAAAAGCTCATTTACATCTCGTGCAATCCATCTACATTGGCTAAAGACATTCAGGACTTAGGTGCAAAATATGAGGTAAAGTATATTCAACCAGTGGACATGTTCCCGCATACGGCGCATGTTGAGTGTGTTGTGCAACTCATTCTTGTAAAGTAATATATATAGAATTTATGCCTATTCTTCGGAGTAGGCTTTTTGCGTAGCTCAGAAAGGGATTGATTTTAGACAAGATTTGGCACTCTTCGAGTCGTGACAGGCACCCAACTTAACAAGGGCTGATTTGAAGTGTTTTCAAGTCGGTCTGTTTTTTTAGTTTGAAAACAATATTATAATTTCCTGTCATTTCTATTAAGCTGAAGTTAATACTGGTGTAGTAAGGATTTTGTTGGACATGGAGGAAAAGATTAAGGAGCTTACTCTGTTATTGCTATACTTAACATCATGGAAAGAAAATGATCTTCCTGGAGAGATGAGGAGAAGTTGGAAGGGGTATCCGTTTGATATCTTAAATGAACTAACAGATGAGGAATTGCTCCGAGGTAGTACCCGGTCAAAGTCAGTTTATTTAACTGAGGATGGTATTAAAAAAGCTGAAGAATTAATGGGAAAGTATCTAGCGGACATAGAAAATGTGTAAGTAAAAGTATGGATTTGTTCAGAAGCAAAAAAGGGAGAGGGAGCATATGATTAAACAATTCTCTAAAGAGGTTTTGAATAAATTAAAATATTATGTTTATATTTACTCCGACCCGGAAACTGAAGAAATATTTTATGTTGGAAAAGGTATAGCGAATAGAGTATTTTCCCATTTATCTGACACTGAAGATATAGAAAAGAGTCGGCTTATTAGACGTATTTTGGATCGAGGGCTAGAGCCAAAAATTGAAATCCTAATCCATGGCTTGGAAGATGAGCATATTGGGAGAAGTTAATCAATTAATATCGCATTATGCGTTACACTTGTAAATGAGATTGCCAAGGTACAGATGGATAATGGAACGGTAAAGAATTTTTATTCCTTTGCCACCAAGTATTGTAGTCACCATAACCCAACGGAGTTTCCTATATATGATAGCTACGTTGATAAAGCCCTTCGCTATTTTAGGGAAATGGATAATTTTTTTCATTTTAAGAATGATGAATTAAAAAGATATATAGAGTTTAAAAATATTCTTCTTCAGTTTAGAACTTTTTATGAGCTTGAACCGTGTACATTGAAGGATATCGATAAATACCTATGGCTGCTGGGTAAAGAGAAGTTCCCTAATAAATATTAGGTTAAAGACATATAAGAAAATAATGGAGGGGTAAAGTTAATGAATGGAGAATTAATGTGGAATAGCATTATATCAAAACTTACGACTGTGGGCATTGAATTACAAACAACAACAGGTCTTTGGTTTAATGCGTCAACTGATAAAGGTAAATTATATGTAGATAAGGCAACAATCTATACACCATCAAGTAAATTATCAATGCGTAGACCAATCTCAAAAAATGATTTTTACTTATATACTCCTACCACGATCGCTGGGTAAATGGTGAAAGGGATAAGACATGAGGCTAGTAGAAAATCAAGAAATACAGCGTATATATTTGCACTTATAGAAAAATTTATATAATGGGTGAACATAGGCAAAAGAATTACTTCGTTTGTCATGTTTTTTACCCGCGAAAGCAAACCGACATACCGCTTATCGCCAATGCATTTGTCTATGGGTATCGTCTGGAAAATGTGTTAACGTTAAAGAGTTTAAAAAGTAAAAAAAAGCCTAATCCCTCCGTATTTTAGCGAAGAGTTAGGCTAATGGATCCTCCACAAACGTGCCCGATTACGGAAGATTAAGATAATTATTGATTGCTGCTTTAGCTTATTGAAAACGCTAAAGCATCATATATGATGCCATCTTCCAAAATAGTTTTATTTCTTCGTGGATTCTGTCCTCTCGTTAGCTATCTTCCCTCCCCAGCTAACAGGACTAACGTCTTTAACGTGCTCCGAAAAAGTCCATACATGCCCCTCTAAATCTTGGGCTGAATATTGACGCTCACCGTATTCCGTGTTGAAAATCTCCTCCAAAATGCGTGCACCCGAAGATATCGAATTCCTATAATGCACATCTACATTGTTGACGAATACCATAAGGGACTGCGTTTGGAGTCCAAGTTTACTAGGGCTTGTCATTGTTCGGCCCGAATTTTTAAGCATGACCCAGGCATTACCTTTATGTATCATCACACCATGAAGTTGTCCATCGGGGAGATTGAAATGATAGTCTTCGACGAAATCGAACACTGAAGTTAACCAAGCTAAGGCATCAGCAACGTTCTCATAATAAACATGCGGAAGGATGTGATCAGTTGGTACGGAACGATTTTTCACCATAAATAGACCCTCCATTTATTTGTCTATTTTACTAGTTCTCCAATTTTAAACAAACACCTCTTCGAATTTACATAGAATAATCTTAGACATCTTCCGACTGAGAATAATGAAAAAAAGTTTGATATAGCTGTCTTTCGCATTGAAAGATATACCACTTTTGGAAAAGTTTTTTCAGACTGTGACACAAGAGTATTCATCTCCCATTATCAAAGGGATAATGCAATTGTTTTTCTTCATTTGTTAATGACAAATGAAGAAAAACAATTATAATGTAGGTTGTTAATTATGTTCTTTCAAAAAAGGAGCCACCACAAGTATGCAAAACAATAAATTAAAAGTCATCATGCCCTATTTTTTGATGATACCTTCTATCATTATAGGGATACTGGCAATGATATCATATGGTGTAGACTCAAGTATTTGGATTCAAAATATAATAGTTTGGATTTTCGGAACCATTTTGGGGTGTGCTTTTTTAATCAGAAACAAGAAAAGTTATTTACACCAGGATAATTTTAGTTTTACTATTATTATTTTACTTTTATTAGTTTTACCATTTTTGTTTAATGGATTAGATGGTGTTCATCGTTGGGTATCGTTGGGACCAATAAGATTTAATGTAGCGGTGATTTTTTTGCCTTTACTAATTATTCAACTTTGGCGTTTATCATTAAAACGTCCTATATTTTATACAGTATTACTGACCTACATCGCATTAATCACATTGCTATTCCATCCAGATGCAAGTCAAGTAACTGCTTTTGCATGTGCTACTGTAGTTATTATCTGGAAAAAGATTACTAATACTATGCTAAAGATACTTTATCTAGCACTTACAGCTATTATTGTTATTCTATCATGGCTCTTCCTTGATGATTTAACTCCGGTTCCTTACGTAGAACAAATTATCTTTTTAGTTGCAGATATGGGGACTATCTGGCTTATTTTGGGTGTCATATCTCTTATATTATTATTGCTTCCCTTCTTTTTTGGGGGAAAAAAAACTGTTTTATCTTTATCACTAGGAGCTTATTGTCTAATAATGATCATTGCAACTTTCTTTGGGAATTTCCCAATGCCAATCATGGGATATGGAGTATCACCAATTATTGGTTATTCAATCGCCATCACTTTACTGAACAAAGTTAATAGATAACTTCAATGGGTTAGGAAGAATAACTAAAAAACTTGTTATTTTTTTTCGCGTTTTTTCTTAATATCTTTATTACGCAGTATTGTCCAACTGTAAAATAATGAAGAATTTATATAAAAATAGGTATAATCGCCTTTAAGATATTTATTATCTGTTAAAAACAACCCACATATGTTGAGTGTGTTATCAAGATCATTTTAAAATCCTTTAAACATTCCCAATCTTAGGACTGGGTTTTAGTATATAAAGGGTGCTTACATTACAGGAGTGATAATTTCGAGCATGTGTGACAAGTAGCTGAGCATTCTATGGTTTTGTATGATATTTCCTTTGAATCAATTATAATAAATTTAAGGAAAAGTAAGAGGAGGGCTGGCTAAAATGAAATGGCAAGAAGCGAGGGAGTTATTCCTAAATCAATTTCTTTTGGTTTCAATTCTTGATTATCATGAAGAAGGTGACAAGAAGATTGTCGATGTAGTAGCCCCAATAAGAACTATTTCTGAATAGGACGCAAACAAAGAATTCTTTCGCGCTAAAGAGGGAACTTTTGTTTATCACTCTTCTAATGAAGAATTTGTGATTCACATTCGAAGAGATCCTTTAATGAAAGTGGAGGTAATTAGATGAATATAAAATTTGATCCAAATAACGTCGTGATTAAACTCTGTATGAGTGGGATGGGATTGGAGGATAGTGGAAATATTGAAGATGCAGTCAAGGTGTTTCATAAAGCATGGCACGAAGCAACAGACGACTATGAAAGATTTATTGCAGCTTATCATTTAGCTCGTCAACAAAAGAGTATTACAGACAAATTAAAATGGATGGAAACATCTCTACAGTGTGCACTAAAAATAAACGATGATAATGTGAAGAGTGCATACTCAACGTTATATTTAAACATTGCCAAATGTTATGAGGAGTTGTGTGATACTGAGAATGCAAAAAGAAATTATGAATTGTCAAATTCATCTAAGGGTGCACCTTCTGATGTAGGACTATTTTACCATGGGACAAAGGCAGATTTGAAGGTTGGTGATTTACTAACAGCAGGTGGAAATTCAAATTACAAACCTGGGCTTAAAATGAACCACATTTATTTCACTGCTAATGTCAATGGCGCAGGACTTGCAGCAGCTTTAGCAAAAGGAGAAGGAAGAGAACGAGTTTATATAATAGAACCAACAGGTGAATTTGAAAACGACCCAAATGTTACTGACAAAAAATTTCCTGGTAACTTAACACGTTCTTATCGTTCAAAAGAACCTCTAAGAATTATTGGTGAAGTAACAGAATGGGCGAAACTGACAACTACGGATCGACGCGAATGGAACGAAAATTTAGCTAAAAACAAGGGCGAAATTATTAACTGAACATATTTCAAGATGTTACAATGCAAATGACTTTTTTAAAATAGAATAACAATGATTAGTGACCAACTCAGCATTGAATTTATATCTGGAATCGAAATAAGATCTCTAAGCTCTTTGAATCTTGCTTACAGAGAAGTAGGCGGGTATTACCGGCCCAAGATGAAAGAAAATATTAAGAACTGGTTGCTGCATATCCAGGTTCAATTGCTGAGTTGACATTGGTATCCTTCACCAGCACCCCATTTGTTGCCAAATACACTCCGCACATGTGGAGTGCTGTTCACTACTTGTAAGAAAAGATTAAGATGTAATAGTGAGTAGCGAGCCTTTCTGTTATAGAAGGGCTCTTTTAATGTGTTTTTTCAGCTATATCTAACTCATTCACTTTAACCGTAGAACTTTTTGATGCTTAGATGTTGTTTTATCCATCTAAAAAACAGCTCAATTGCCCAGCGCATTAATATATCTCTGAAATTTCTTCGGCGCTCAAATCAAAATGAACGTTCTTATAAAATGGGAGGATTAAGTAGAAGATTCAAGTCCTTTTTCGTTTAATTTTTTCCATAAAGTAGTACGACTGATCCCTAACTTTTCTGCTACAAGTTTTTTATTATTTTGATGAAGGTCTAGCATATGTTCAATTACTTGTTTTTCAATATCTTCCATAGTGCCATTTTCGACAATTAAGGTGTTGCTATTTTGCTTTAAATAATAATGATTTTCCGTTTCTTTAATGACATCTTTTATAAAGGCACTTTCATCCTTTGGGTGCCGAACCCTTAAGTGAAATCTTTCTATTATGTTTTCCAAATGTCTTATATTACCTGGCCAAGCATAAGACAAAAAAAATGCCTTAAGTTGTTCTGAAAAATCCTCATAACACAAAATGGACCCTAAACGTTTCAAGAAAGTATTCACAAGTATAGGAATATCCTCTTGGCGTTCACGGAGAGCAGGGACCTGTAGATGTAAAACACTAAGTCTAAAGTAAAGGTCTGAACGAAATTTTCCTTCGACAACTAAATCCCATAGATTTTGGTTAGTAGCCGCTACTATCCGAATGTCGACAGGCGTTACCCTATCACCCCCGACGCGCATGACCTCTTTTTCTTGAAGTACCCTTAACAAACGGGTTTGGATATGGTGAGGGATTTCTCCTATTTCATCCAGAAAGATTGTTCCTCCATGAGCTAATTCAAAGACTCCCTGACGTCCGCCTTTATTGGCTCCTGTAAAGGCCCCTTCAGCATAACCAAATAATTCACTTTCTAACAGGTTTTCAGGTAAGGCGGCACAATTTACAGCAACAAAAGGTCCCTCATTTCGTTTACTTTCGATATGTATACCTTGCGCAATTAATTCTTTCCCCGTTCCGCTTTCTCCAATTAATAGAACCGTAGAGCTTGTTGCTGCATACTCTCCTGCAAGTTTTATAACATCATTCATTTTTTCCCCGGTATGAACAATATCGTTCAAGGTGAAGCGGGCAACTAGTCCTTTTGAATGTAATTCACGACGGATTTTGTTCTCCAATTGCTGAATTTTTTTTATTTCACGACAGGTAATGACCGTTCCAATTCTTTCATTCTCTACTATCACTGGCTCATAGATCACGTTAATATTTTGTAAAGTAATATTACTATTATCTGAAAATATCCTTTTAGGGTTTAATAGGTCGATGAGCTGATGGTCATTAATTTCTTCAACATTTTTACCTATTACCAAATTCTCTTTAATTCCAAAAATCTTTTCTGCAGCAGGATTGAATGTTTCAATTTTACCATTTTTATTAACATACAAAATACCCTCTTCAGATACATTGATCACTGATTTTAATCGTTCTGCTTCTTTTTTTATCACTAAACGATCTTTAGCTACTTTACAAGCAAGCATTAGGGAACGTTTAATAGTTCGTTCACTAGTTGTTAGATTCATACTTTGCATTCCATGATTGCGAGCAACCTCTGACGCACGTATACCTCCGCCCACAACTACATCTATTCCCATCTTTTTCGCTGTTTTAACTTGATTAAGGAGTTCACCCCATGTTTTATACTTCAGAATGGTAACGGGAAATCCAAGTAAATCAATTATTTGGTTAAAATTAAATAGAAACCCGCTCTCAGGGTAAGTTATAAAACAGATTTTTTCCCCTAACTTTCTTGCTTTTTTAAATGCTTGTAATAGGTCAAAGTGATCGGAATCACTATATACAATCGGTAAATCTACGATATTACTTATTGCCTTTGCGGTTCCGGCACGACTAACAATGACTTCGTATCCACCTTTATCAATAATATTTTTTACCTCTTGAGCGGCTTCAAATAATATCCCCTCTACAACCGTAACCTTTAATTCTAATTCTGCGGCAATTCTTCTTATCATTTGTACCATTTCTGGGTATCCAGCTGTCATTATGATTTTAAAATCCAAAACAATCCCCCCGTAAAAAAACACTTCAGAAAACGCTCAATTTGAGTAAATAATGTTAATTATTTGAACATCTAGTCAAATAAATTAACGTAACTATAGAAATTATATCTTAATGAAGAGAGTTTTTAAACGGAATATTTTAAATTTTGTAAAATTAATTCAAAAAAGTAATCTCCCGAATTAACTGCTTTCACAGAAATTCGGGAGATTACCCCGTCAAACAAACACATGCTTTATTGGTTTAACCCTTCTAGTATAAACTATTGTGCTATTTCTTTAGATTCCTCTTTTTCATGATTCTGTTCCCTGCCACTTTCAAAAGGATCATACATTTTTTCACGAATAAATAGGGCTGGAAGGAGTCCACTTAAAGCATAGGCAACTGCTAATAATAAAAATCCGTAGCCAATTGTTTGGTTCATAGCAATCATCCCAATTAAAATAGGTGCTATTGCAGAACCTCCTCTTCCGATATTATGAGCTGCACCGACAGCCGTTCCACGTATATCTGTTGGAAAACTTTCATTCATATAAACTGCATTCACTGCATGTTGCATACCAAATAAAAATCCAAAAAGTGTTAGTAGGATCACAATATTTTCTGCCGTATGGTAATGAACAATTATAGGAATAGCAAAGGCCGTACTAAATGCACCAATAGCAAACAGTTTTCTTCTCTCGAATTTGTCAGCCAAAATACCGGTTATGATTTTTCCGATAATCATAGCTGTATAAGTACCTACAAGATAACTAGTCATGTTCTTAAAATCTAAATGCAACTCTTGTATTAAATAAGTAGGAAGCCAGCTGCTCACTCCGTAATAGCCAAATTGTAAGAAAATAGCTGTAAAAACCCAAAGTAAAAGGGTTTTCCGATTTTGGGGTTCTTTGAAAAGAGAAATCCATTCGTTTTGAAGCTTTTTCGCTTTCCGCAGCTCTTTCTTTCTCTGAACGCTTTCCTTCCATCCCTCGGGCTCTGGGATGGTGAATCTCATATAAATGGCTAATAGGACAGGTATAAGCCCTACTAAAAATAATGGGCGCCAACCATAGTTAGGCATAATGAGCGATGCAACCACTGTAGCAACAAGATAGCCAACGGACCAACCGGCTTGTACAGAGCCGCCAATCGTTGTGCGTTTCTCTGTGGGAACGTATTCTGAGACGAGCATATTGGCTACGGCAAATTCTGCGCCCAACCCTAATGCTGTGAAAAATCTTAAAATGATAAATTGCTCATATGTGTGTACAAAAGCTAAAAATCCTGTCCCGATGGAAAAAATCAACATAGACCAGGTGATAACTTTAACTCTCCCAATTCTGTCTGATAACCATCCGCTTATCAATCCACCAATGGACATTCCGATTATTGACCAAGTTGCGATTGCTCCAGCTTCAACTTTTGTCAGTTTGAATTCTTCCATTAAGTCTGGAAGGCTAAGAGAAAGCATTTGGACATCCATGGCATCCACCATTAACCCAAGAAAAGAGGAGACCAATACAATAATCCATAATTTGTTGTTTTTGGCTTTAATCGTTTTGCTCAAAAAATTCACCTCATTTTTTGTAAAGATGTGTAAGCGTTTTAGCTTTTTACCTTATAAGATTATATAATCTTGCTTTTTAAGAGTGATCATAAATCGAAAACACTTTCATTTGTTATTTAGCTTCTAATCTTCTTTTATTATAAGTCTTGCAAAATTATTGCCAAGGCTTATTTTTCTGATATATCAATAAAATTGATAAATGACATAATTTCAAAAATTCATATTCTTAACACTTTCGTTTACATTTTGAACGTCCAAAATTGTACAGTAACGACAAGAAGGACCTTAAATAGAAGAGTAAAAATAGATTGGTACATTTCTTGCAAGTTTTATAGTTGTATTGATTGGAATGAATCTTGTAATTAAAGAAGTAAGGTGGAGAAGTTATGAAAAATCCCATTTCCTTGTTTTTTGCAGCTGTTATTTTTGTTTTTATCCCTGTTTTTGCGGCAAGGCCGATGACATCTTTATTCGCTGAAGAGCTGAATGCGTCAATGTACGAAATAGGTTTGATAACAGCTTGCTATTCCATTACACCTTTAGTAATGGCGATTTTTGCTGGAAGATATATTGATCGCTATGGCGAGAGAATTCCATTATTTATTGGATCATTGGGAATCCTGATATCCTTGTCCCTGCCATTCATATTTCCAGTGATTCCAAGTTTATATCTTTCACAGATTCTTTTAGGAGCATCTCAACTGCTGGCGATATTATCCATCCAAAATGGAGTAAACAAGTCAGCTTCTAATCAAAACCGGGATAGGGCAGTAGGAACTTTCAGCTTCTTTTCGTCGATTGGAATGCTACTTGGTCCAGTATTTGGCGGATATGCTACAGAGCATTTCGGGTTTCGACAGTCATTTTTACTTCTTGCTCTTGTACCTTTGGTCTCTTTATTCATTTCCTTATTTGTTCCGACTTCGAAAAGAACAATGAATCAATCTAAGCAAAAATTTACAATTGGCTTTAAAGAATTACTATTAATCCCTAGCTTAAGCAGGACCATACTGGTCAGTATGGTCATTTTATCTGCGTTAGATATTTTTTACGTTTATTTTCCGTTATTTGCTCAATCATTGGGATTTAGGCCATCTCAGATTGGCTGGCTTTTAGCGGCCCAATCGCTTGGAAATACGTTATCTCGATTTTTTATGCCAAAATTAGTCGAACATTACGGCCGAATCACCATTTTATGGGTTTTTATGGGGATTGGGGCATTAGCATATGGCAGTATCCCCTTTATGCAGCAATTTGTATTGTTATTTTGTACAGCTCTTATATTAGGAGCCGGGTTGGGAGTGACGCAGCCTTTGACAATCATTCTTGCCTTCAATGCATCTCCTCATGGGATGACAGGAGAAGTGCTAGGAATTCGATTAGCTTCTAATCGATTGGCTCAAACCATTATCCCTTTCTTTTTTGCCAGCTTAAGCAATGTAATTGGTCTAGGACCTATCTTTTTTTTAAAAGCATTTTTGCTTATAATCGGTGCCCTGACAGCAAAAAGAATGACTGACCCCTCAGAGAAGCAAAAATCAGAGAATAAAAAACTGGATTTATCTGAAAGGAATATAACGGAGAAGCCCCATTTATAAACATGGATTCATGTTTTACAAAATCTTACATGATTATAAATTGAACATAAAACAGGGAAAGGTTTTATTTTTGAACACAGAAAAGTGGTCGTTTTTTTACGTCAATCTAAAAAATAAAGTGTAATTCATGATTGGATGAAATCTATGGGGTTTCATAGATAGGCTTATATCAAAGTAATTTCGAGAGTGAATTTAAGTTTGGAGGTAATGAGAAATGTTTTTGGCATGAATCTTGCTATATTGTTTATTAAAAGTAATGGGAGGGTGAAAGGGAATTGGGAAATAGTGTATTGGTTGAAAAGCAGGATGGCATAGCGATGATTTACTTAAATGAGCCTAACTCATTAAACGCGTTAAGTCTGCAATTGAAAAAAGAACTATTAAACACATTGCGGAATCTAGAAAGAGATGCTGATATTGGTGTGGTTATTTTTGCTGGTAAAGGTAGAGCGTTCTGTGCCGGTGGGGATGTTAAGGCTATGGCTGATACGCACAATCTAATAGAAATAAAAAGGAATATGGAGGAATCTTCAAAAATAATCGAAAGCATTCGAAGATTGAACAAAATTACGATAGCTGCTGTCCATGGTTATGTGGCTGGGGCTGGTATTAGTTTGGCTTTAGCCTCGGATTTGATCCTTGCAGAAGAGGGAACCAAACTCTTCCTTTCGTTTAAAAATGTAGGTTTAATTCCAGATTTGGGTCTCCATTATCATCTGCCAAGATTATTGGGTGAATGGAAGGCAAAAGAGTTGATATGGAAAGGGGCAACTATTACCGCAGAAGAAGCTCATTTCCTTGGGGTGGTTAAAGAGGTCGTTTCGAAAGGAAGGGTGCATGAAAAGGCATTAAACTTAGGACAAGAACTAATGGAAGGACCAATACAAGCCTTTATTTCATCAAAAATGATTATTAACAATTCCGCTCATTTAAAACTGGAAGATGTACAAAAAATGGAGATTGATGGGCATACCATTTTACGGGGCACAGAAGATCATAAAGAAGGGGTTAGAGCCTTTTTAGAGAAACGGGCCCCTGTATTTTCAGGAAGATAGGAATGAAGTTCGAATAGGAGCAGTTTTGTAAGCGTTATCTGACCGTTGTGATATCCTTTTCTCTTCCAAACAATATAAATATTTTACACTTCGTTCAAACATAAAAGACTGAAATTTCTTAGTGTTCAAAATAGAGGTAAATTTTAATATTTTTAAAATGGTACAGTTCTTGCGTTCATTTAGGATTGGGGAGGTGAAACCTATGAGAATAGCCATTTAAAAAGTGTCTTCAGGATGGTTGCTTAATGGAAAATTTTTTTAATGACTATTTTTAGTACTTTCATTCAAATTCGATAAGGGGGAAAAGAAATGTTTAAGCCAAAAAAATTTCGTGTATTGATTATTATGACTGTTTTGATTCTAGCATTAGCAGGTTGTGGTTCCTCTACGGTTTCCAAAAATTCTAACAAGAACATTACCATTGCAACTGCCGGGACGGGTGGTGCATTCTATCCAATTGGAGCAGCACTCGCAAAACAAATCAATAATAGTAAAACTGGTATTCGAATTACGAATCAAGCATCCGGAGGATCAGTTGAGAATGTTAGATTAATGGAAAATAAAGAAGTGGAAATGGCGATGTTAGGTGGAGACAGTGCACAAGGTGCCTTCGATGGAACCGGAGAGTTTCAGGGGAAGTCACATAAAGATTTAATTCGTGGGGTGTTCTCTATGTATTCTCAGCCCCTTTCTCTTGTGACATTTGAAAGTTCGAAGATTAATAGTTTTTCTGATTTAAAAGGCAAGCGCATTGCGGTAGGGGCACCTGGAAGTGGAAGTGAAGTAAAGTCAAAAATTGTTTTGGAAGATTTGGGACTTCACTATGATAAAGATGTAAAACAGCAATACTTATCTTTTGCCGAGGCCGTTGAAGGGATGAAAGATGGTCATATTGATGCTGCTTTTGTTTGGGCAGGTCTTCCAGTACCGGCAATTCAAGATTTAGCAACTGTTAAAAAGATAAAATTAATTTCATTTACTGATGAAGAAATTCAAAAAGTTATAAAAGGAAATTCTTTTATGTATCATGAAGTCATTCCAGGTGGGACTTATAAAGGAATTAATGAAGAAATTCAAACCTTGGCTGTCAATACTCAACTTGTTGTTCGTGCGGATGTTAGTGAGGATACCGTCTATAAATTTACGAAATATGTAATGGAACATTTAGATAGCATTCATCAAGCGCATAAATCAATGGAAGAGTTAACAAAGGATACTGCAACGAATAAACTGATTCAATTACACCCAGGGGCAGAAAAGTACTATAAAGAGGCGGGAATCCTCAAATAAATATATTTAGAAAAAAGGATGCTAGAAGGGGTGGTAAAATGGAAAGTGTAAGAAAAAATTCAAAGGCGATTGCCTCAGTTGTTCTATTATTATCAGTCGCGTTATCGCTCTTTCAACTTTATACAAGTGGTTTTGGAGTTTTAACGGCTATGCTGCAGCGGAGCTTTCATTTGACCTTAGTATTGGTTTTAATCTTTTTAATTTATCCAATACATTCATCCAAATATCTTCGCTGGATTGATTTCGTTTTAGTTGGATTTTCGATTGCTTCAGGTCTATATATTTTCCGAACCTACGAGGACTTGTTGTTCCGGGTAGGAAATCCAGATACTTGGGATATGGTATTAGGAATTGCCACGATGATACTCGTATTAGAAGCAACAAGGCGTGTGGCCGGGAATATACTTGCGTTAATTGGATCTATTTTTCTGATTTATGCCTATTTTGGCGAGTATTTTCCTGGAATCTTTCAGCATTCGAATATGTCCTTAAATAGAATTGTTTCGCTCGTTTATTTGTCAACAGATGGTCTTTGGGGTGAAACGTTAGGTGTTGCCGCTACCTTTGTAGCCATGTTCATTATCTTCGGGGCCTTTTTAAATTCAACAGGGGCTGGGAAAGTGTTCATCGATTTAGCTTACATTGTGGGTGGAAGATATCGTGGAGGTCCAGCAAAAGTAGCGGTTGTTTCTAGTGGGTTAATGGGTACGATGTCAGGTAGCCCGGTTGCCAATGTTGCATCCATTGGACATTTTACCATTCCACTTATGAAAAAAATTGGATATTCCCCACAAGTTGCCGCATCTATTGAGGCCGTTGCCTCTACGGGCGGTTCGATTATGCCGCCAATCATGGGCGCAGGGGCCTTTGTAATGGCAGAGTTAACAGGGATTTCCTATTCAAAAATTGTGATTGCAGCAATTATTCCTGCTATCCTGTACTATTTATCAATTTTCACCTTTGTTGATTTTGAAGCGGCTAGGAAAAACATGATTGGTCTATCGAAAGATCAACTTCCTCATTTCAAGAAAATCTTTTTTAAGGGAATACATTTATACACAGGGTTATTCACTCTTATCTATTTGTTAGTTTTTGCGAAGGTCTCACCGATGAACTCTGCCTTTTACTCTATTATTGTGCTGGTAGGAACCTATGTAGTGGTTTATTTCAAACAAATAAAGTGGAAATTTATCATAGAAGCGCTAGAATCGTCAGCTAAATCTATGCTTTTAGTGACAGCTGCCTGTGCCACGGCAGGGATTGTCGTGGGTGTCATTAATTTGACCGGAATTGGTGTTACATTAACAACGTTATTAGTCAATATCGGTGAAAATTCACTTCTTTTGACACTTATTGTCACGATGATCGCTTGTATCATAATGGGTATGGGATTGCCGCCAACAGCTTCCTATATTTTATTGGCCGTGCTTACTGCTCCAGCATTAATCAATTTAGGTGTGAACATCTTAGTTGCACATATGTTTGTGTTTTATTTCTCTTGTTTAGCGCCTATTACTCCACCCGTTGCCTTAGCTTCTTATACTGCAGCCGGTATTGCAGGAAGTGATCCTTTAAGAACCGGTATCACATCGGCTCGGATTGGTTTAGTAGCCTTTTTGATTCCTTACATGTTTGTTTATGGGCCAGCACTTTTGGCTCAAGGGAGCTTAGGGAATATTTTGTTGAGCCTTTTTATGGCAATCATAGGAGTCATAACGTTGGCTGCCGCTTTGGCTGGCTGGTTTAAGAGAGAACTCGTCTTATATGAACGGGTCTTTGCTCTTGTTATTTCATTACTTTTAATTTATAGCGGTTTGATAACTGATTTGATTGGATTGGGTTTACTCGTGATATTTTTCCTATTAGTCACTTTTACACATAAGGAATTAAACACAAAAAAATATGTAGCATCAAAAAATAATGATAATGTTGAAGCTACATCTTAACAAGGACAGGAAAAGGACAAGGAGATTGGCTAAAAATGGAAGAATCTAAAGTGAAAGAACGAGAAGCTATAAAAGCTACAGAAAAATTAGCTGCCCATGTTGTAAACGCAAGAGACATTTCTTTAGATAAAGAATTGACACAACAAGTGAAGAAGGTTTTCTTGGATTATTTGTGTTCGGCGATTACTGGCTCTAAGACAGAAGTAAGCAGGTTGGTTTACCAATACTTATTAGAATCTGAGGGGCCTGGTGAATATAACGTCATTGGACATGAAAAAGGTTTATCAAAAACAAATGCGGCGTTTATCAATGGAACAAGTGCACATAGCCTAGACTTGGATGATGGCCATACTGGCGGATCCATTCATCCAGGTGCGGTTGTTGTTCCCGCTGTTTTAGCTGCCGCCCAGCAGGTGAAACCAACATTTGACGTCTTGGCTAAATCTGTTGTGATAGGATATGACATTTGTTTACGGATTTCTTCCGCGATTCATCCTTCTTCAAGGCTGAGAGGATTCCATAATACGCCTTTGGCGGGAATTTTTGGTGCTTGTGCAGCTGTAAGTTTTCTATATGAATTGGACAAAGAGGAGGTACAGAATGCATTTGGTGTAGCTGCTAGTTTTGCAGGAGGACTCTTTGCTTTTCTTGGAAGTAATGCTGAAGTGAAGCGAATACACCCTGGTCAAGCAGCACGGGATGCCATTTTGGCGGTTGAATTGGTTAAAAAAGGGTTAACTGGACCAAAGTCAGTCCTGGAATGTGAGAATGGAATCTTCCAGGCTTTTGCAGGAAATCAAATCTCCGTGGAACGATTGTTTGAAGATCTTGGGAAAAAATATGAAATCATGGATATTTATTTTAAACCCTATCCTTGTTGCAGGCATCTTCACTCTGCGATTGATGCTGTATATGAAATCAAAAAGTATTCCACTTTTTACCCAGAGAAAATAGAAGGAATAAAAGTGGGCGTAAATCAAATGGCTTTTTTACATCGTCATAAAGAATTTAATACGTTATTGGATGCACAAATGAGCTTGCCATATGCAATAGCGGCTGCTATCTATTATCCAGTATTAGAGATTAATCATTTTGAACCCAGAGATACAAATGAATCTATTCGAAGGTTAGCTCAAATTGTAACGGTATATATAGATAAAGAAGCAGAACGTGCTTATCCTGCCCAAAGAGCTGCAATGCTTGAAATTACGCTGAAAAATGGAGATACATTATTGAAACGTGTGGAAAATCCTTTAGGAGAACCGAGTAATCCCTTATCAGCAGAGCAGCTAGAGAATAAATTTTTAGCCAATTGTATTCCATTTGCTGGAGAAACAACTGCAAGAACGATTGTAGAAAATATTAACCAATTGGAATTCAAGAAGGATTTTCTCTATCACATTTAATAAGAGATTCTGGGGAGGAAAACGGATGAACTTTGAAAATATTTTAGTATATAAGGATGGGGCGATCGGGGTAATAAAAATCAATCGTCCTGAAGTTAGAAATGCACTTGATGCCCAAACCTTGCAAGAAATAGATCAGGCATTAAATCAATGGGAAAGTCATGAAGGAGTTAAGGTCATTGTATTTACAGGGGAGGGTGGAAAGTCTTTTGCTGCAGGTGCTGATATTAGACAACTTCAACAAAGAACAATTATCGATCCACTATTACCTGGTATGTCAACTATCTGTCAAAAAATTGAGAACAGCGGTAAGGTAACAATCGCTGCCATAAATGGATATGCATTAGGCGGAGGCTGTGAGCTGGCCCTTGCCTGCGATATACGAATTGCCGCAGAACAAGCAAAGTTTGGACTTCCTGAGTTAAATTTATCGATTATTCCTGGAGCAGGTGGAACCCAGCGATTGGCTAGAATGATAGGAAAAGGCAGAGCCATGGATATGATTATAACCGGTGAAATTATTTCCGCTCAAAAGGCCGAAGAAATTGGATTAGTTTCTACTGTAGTGCCAATGGAAAATCTATGGGAAACCGTCTATGATAAAGCATTACAAATTATTAAAAAAGGTCCATTGGCCGTTCGTTTAGCCAAATTAGTAATTAATCAAGGTTTTGATTCTGATATCCATACAGCCTTAACAATAGAAAAACTTGCTCAATCGATTCTTTTTAGTACGGAAGATAAAATAGAAGGAACCAGTGCTTTCTTGGAAAAGAGAGAACCAGTTTATAAAGGGAAATAATTGAAGTGATATATAATAAAACGTTTGATCAAAAAAACATGTGGAGACACATGTTTTTTTAGATAAAACAAAGGGTTAGAAATGTGGACGAAATTTGTTCAGAAAGTAAACACAATTAGTTGGAATATTATTGATTTCATTTGTGTGAACGCATTTGTTAGAAAAATGAACACAATCTTAAAGTTCTATATTAAACAGACAGAGAATAAAGCAGAATCAATGAATTCTAAGTGTTGGCATGGTTCTTGCATATATAAAAAGTGTATTCAATTATATCAAGTTATTTACTGATAAGTGAATAATGGGAGAGGAGAAAAAGAGCAATGGATTTCAATTTAAGTGAGGACTTATTAGAGTTACAAAAGTGGGCGAAAAATTTTGCAAAGGAAAAGTTTGGAGAAAAAGCTTATACATGGACAAAAAATCATCAGGTTCCATGGGAAAATGCTAAGATCCTAGCAGAAAATGGATTAATGGGCATAACTCTTCCCATTAAAGATGGCGGTCAAGGAATGTCATTAATCGAAGCTATTATCGTAATGGAAGAAGTGGCGAAGGTATGTCCGAGTACAGCTGATATGCTGCAAGTAGGAAACTTTGGAGCCATTCGACAATTAGCTGCATATGGTTCAGAGGAACTGAAGAATCGAGTTTTACCATCGATTTTAGCTGGAGAAAAGCTTATTTCAGTAGCCATGTCGGAGCCAAATGCAGGTTCTGCAACAACTGATTTACAGACAAAAGCCAAAATTGCAGGGGATAAGGTCATTATCAATGGCTCAAAAGTGTTTAATACACATGGACCACATAATTCCTATTATGTGGTGTGGGTTAAATTTGGAGATAGTGTAAAATCCGCTGGCGCTATATTAGTTGAACGGGGAGCCCCTGGTTTTACTGTTGGAAAAACAGAAACGCATATGTCAGGCGAAGAACATTGTGCTTTATATTTTGAGGATTGTGAAGTACCGGTTGGTAATATTTTAGTTCCGGATAATGGATTTAAACGTTTATTCACGATGTTTAATGTGGAGCGGATGGGAAATACATCAAGATCATTAGCATTAGCACAAGCAGCGTTTGATATGGCTGTACAGCATGCAAAGGAAAGAGAACAATTTGGGCGTCCGTTAGCTGAATTCCAAGGAATCCAATGGAAAATTGCTGAAATGAAAATGAAATTAGAAGCTGGAAGGCTGTTATTATATAAAGCTGCAATCAATGCGGATAAAGGGGCTCCGAATCCTCTTGAAGCCAATATGGCAAAAGCTTACATTAATACCACTGCATTTGAAGTGGCAAATGAAGCGGTCCAAATCTTTGGCGGGTATGGCTATTCTACCGATTACCCATTGGAATACATCTTTAGGAGAGTAAGAGGATGGATGATTGCCGGGGGTACACCTGAAATGTTAAAAAATAAAATTGCCGAAGATGTGTTTGGTATGAAATTTAGCCAAAGAAAACCCAAAACAGGAGGGGAAAAGGTTGTCACGAAATAATGAATCAGTTGGATTAGAAGAAAAATCAAATTTTTTAATGGAATATGAAGGGGCCCAGCTTTTACTAGATTTAGGGCTTCCAGTTGCCCAATCTTTACTCGTTAAAACGAAGCAAGAAGCTGTACAATTTGCAGAAAGAATCGGATATCCGGTTGTCATGAAAGGGATGTCACGGGAGATTGTACACAAAACAGAAGCAGGAATCGTTAAATTAAATATCAGAAATGCGGTAGAGGTGGAAGCAGCGTTTATCGAGATCCAGAAAAACGCTACCATTTATAACAAGAGTGCAATCATGACAGGGATTCTCGTGCAAAAAATGGCACCAAAAGGGACGGAATTGATTTTTGGAGTGAAAAAGGATCCTGTCTTTGGCCATCAATTAGTGATTGGCTTCGGCGGCATCTTTGTAGAAATCATGAAAGACTTTGCCATGAGGATGATGCCCGTTTCCTTAAAAGATGTGGATGAAATGCTGCAGGAATTAAAAACGTATCCCATCATTAAAGGTTACCGCGGACAAGAAGGACTGAATCAGAGTTTAATAGCAGATATTTGTCTGGGGTTAAATGATTTAGTAGAACAAAGGCCGGAAATCGAAGAGTTGGATTTAAATCCTGTGATCCTTTCAGGCCAAGAGGCTTTCATTTGTGATGTTAGAATCTTGTTGGGCGAAACAGAAGAAACCGCTCGAAAACAAAGATCACTTGTAAACCTCGAGAAAATGATTAATCCTGCTTCCATAGCAGTGGTGGGAGCATCTGCAAATGAAAAGAAGAACGGCGGCCGGCTTTTCCGCTACCTAATTGAAAATCAGTATCCTGGAAAGCTTTACCCCATTAATCCGGGTTCCTCTGAAATAAAAGGCTATAAAGCCTATCCAACTATCAAAGAGGTTCCAGAAGATATTGATTTGGCTTGTATTATTGTGGAGGCCAAACGTATTCCACAGGTTATGGAGGATTGTATATCAAAGGGTATAAAAGCTGTCATAATTTATTCCTCTGGTTTTGCCGAGATTGGCGAAGGAGGGAAAAAACTGCAAGATGAAGTATTGGAGCTTGCGGAAAAAGGAAATATTCGAGTGCTAGGTCCAAATTCCATTGGAATTGCAAGCCCGTCTAAAAAAATCTATACTGCCTTTGGAGCTGCATTGGAATCCAAAGTGAAGCCACTGGGGAATATCGGGTTTATTTCGCAAAGCGGTGCAATGGGGAGCGCCCTGTTAAGCCGTGCATGGGACCAAGGGGCGGGTTTCAGTAGATGGGTCAGTGTTGGAAATGAAGCCGATTTAACTACCTCTGATTTTATTGAATTACTGGCTGACGATGAATTAACTAAGGTTATTACGGTCTTTATGGAGGGGATTAAAGATCTCCCAGCATTTGAAAAAGCAACGGCTAAAGCTTTAAGCGCAAGGAAACCAGTATTAGTGTTTAAAACAGGCCGTTCGGCAGTCGGGAAAAGAGCCGTGCAATCGCATACAGGTTCCATTGCCGGGGATGATGCGGTTTACTCAGCAGCCTTCCAAAAGCTTGGAGCTTTAAGAGTTTCGAGATTAGAAGAAATCATTGATGTTTCAAGAGCATTTACCGTTCAAAAACTGCCAAAGGGAAATCGGATCGGTGTGCTGACGGCTTCAGGTGGAGCATGCAGTGTCATTGCGGATTTGTGTTCTGAGAGAGGCATGGTAGTTCCTGAATTAACAGAAAGCTCAGAAAAAATAAAAGAATTGATTCCACCTTTTGGATCAGCCCAAAATCCAGTGGATGTAACTGCTGAAGTCATTGCTAAGCCGGAAATGTTCAAAAAGGTGCTGCAAACATTAGCAGAAGATCAGGAAATCGATGGAGTCATTGTCATGTTGACCACCAATGCCGATCCCGGAGCAGCGGTTATTGCTGAAGCCATCTTGGAGGTTCAGAGAGAGCAGGACAAACCAATCGTGGTAGGGCGTTTGGGAGCTGATGGTATCGCCCCAAAAGCAATGGCTATCTACGAAAAGGAAAACTTCCCTGTTTATGCATCTCCAGAACGAGTAGTAAGTGTCATGAATTACTTAGTGAAATATAGTCAATTGCTGCAAAGTAGAATCTAAAACCCTATTTTAATCCGATATAATCCTGCGAGATTGGTATTTTATGCAGGATTATATCAATAAAGCATACAAAAATGGAGCGGAGAAAAGATGAAAAAAATAGCTGTAATCGGAAGCGGACTAATGGGCCGAGGAATTGCTTATGCTGCGAGTACAAATGAATTTCAAGTTCAGCTGCAGGATATTAGTGCTGCAGCATTAGATAAAGCTGAATCTTATATTCGGGAAGAAATGGAGAAGGCTGTTGAGCGAGGATTTATGACAGCGGAAGTAAGAATCGAAAGTTTTAACCGTATTACTTTTACGACAAGCCTGGAGGACGCAGTAAAAGAGGCAGATCTCGTTATTGAGGCTGTTCTAGAGAAAATGGAATTGAAAATTGAAATTTTTAAAAAGCTCGATGAAGTTTGCCCGCACCACACGATTCTAGCAACCAATACATCCACGATGAGCCCGACGGAAATTGGAGCTCAAACCTCCCGGCCTGATCAATGTATCGCCATGCACTTCTTTAATCCGCCACACAAAATGAAACTAGTAGAAATTATCCGAGGGTTAAATACTTCGGATGAAACATACGAGGCAGTCCGCCAGGTTGCAGAACAAATGAAAAAAGAAACGGTTGAAGTGAATGAATTCCCTGGCTTTGTAACAAGCCGAATGAACTGTTTAATTGGAAATGAAGCGATGAATATGCTTATGGAAGGCGTTGCATCGGCTGCTGATATTGATAAAGCCATTAAATTAGGCCTAAACCATCCTATGGGTCCCCTTGAAATGGCAGATCTTGTAGGGTTGGATACCCGTTTGCGAAATATGGAGTATTTGTATCAAACATTAGGAGAAAAATACCGTCCATGCCCACTTCTAACGAAATATGTGAAAGCGGGAAGACTTGGGAAGAAGTCAGGAGCTGGGTTCTATAATTATAACCTTCAGGAGGGTAGCAAATGAAAAATGCGGTGATTGTTGATTCCGTTCGAACGGGTATTGGTCGTTTAGGAGGAAGCTTAAAAGATGTCCAGGTAGATTTTTTGGCTGCAAAAGTATTGGATGAAATTATTCAACGTACAGGAATCGATAAGAGTGCAGTAGATGAAGTGATTTTAGGACAGGGGAAACAAAGTGCAGATTCTTCTAATCTGGCAAGACTTTCCTTGTTGCGGGCTGGATATCCAATCGAAATACCTGGCTACACCATTCATCGTCAATGCGGCTCAGGTCTTCAAGCTGTGAATAATGCTGTACAGCAAATTCAATGTGGGCTGTCAGATGTGGTCGTTGCCGGCGGTGCGGAGAGCATGAGCACTGCTCCGTATTATATTCGGCATGCCCGTTATGGATTTGGGGCAGGGAATGGGGAGATTTTAGATCCAAACACAGAAAGCCAACCACGGTCACAGCCAATTGAGGTTTATGGGAATTTGAATATGGGAATAACAGCGGAAAATTTAGCGGAAAAATACCAAATTTCCCGTACGGAGCAGGATGAATTCGCCGCCCGCAGCCAAGAACTGGCTCATGCGGCGATGGAAAAAGGTTATTTTGATAAAGAAATTGTGCCATTCGAGATCAAAAGGAAAAAGGAACCGGTTCGATTTGAACGGGACGAGCACCCACGCCAAACATCCTTTGAAAAACTATCAACCTTAAAACCGGTTTTTAAAGCAAACGGAACGGTTACGGCCGGAAATAGCAGCGGAAGAAATGATGGGGCCTCAAGCTTGCTTCTCATGTCAGAAGAGGCAGCAAACCAATACGGCATGAAGCCGAAAGCAAGAATTATTGCACAGGCAGCAGCGGGTGTTTCCCCTGAAATGATGGGAATTGGACCTGTGCCAGCCACCTTGAAAGCTTTAAAAATGGCAAATCTCACCTTCGATGATATCGGTGTGATTGAACTGAATGAAGCTTTTGCTGCTCAATCGTTAGCGGTCATTAAAGAATGGAATATTCCTTTAGATAAGATCAACGTCAATGGAGGCGCGATCGCTTTAGGCCATCCGATTGGTGCATCTGGGGCGATTCTCCTAACCAAGTTGTTGCACGAAATGGAACGACGCGGTGAAAAATATGGACTTGTTTCCCTTTGCATCGCCGGAGGCATGGGAATAACAACGATTGTTGAAAATTTACAAGTTTAAAAACAGGGCTAATTGCTATGAAAATGTTAGTTTACTAACTTTATAGATCTTTTTCGAGTTGTGGATGAATGTAATGTTCTACTACTTAGAAAAGAACGAAGAACAGGAGGAGAACAGATGAATATTTTTGTCATCATGAAGCGTACGTTTGATACCGAAGAAAAAATTATGATCAGTGATGGACAGGTGGATGAAAGTGGAGCTGAGTTTATCATTAACCCGTACGATGAATATGCCATTGAAGAGGCGATTGTCCTTCGAGAAAAGCATGGCGGTGAAGTGACGGTTGTGACGGTTGGAGAAGACGAAGCCGAAAAAGTACTTCGAACTGCTCTTGCCATGGGAGCAGATAAGGCTGTTCTTATAAATGATGAAGAAATTCAAGATGGAGATTCATTCTCCACGGCAGCCATTTTAGCCGCATTCCTTAAAGACAAAGAGGCGGATATTATTTTAGCAGGAAATGTAACGGTAGATGGCAGTTCTGGACAGGTCGGACCTAGGCTTGCGGTAGAACTTGGCATTCCTGCAGTCACCTCCATTACGAAATTAACCATTGATGGGTATCAAGCACTGATCGAACGGGATGTCGAAGGAGATCTCGAAACCGTTGAAGCCCAGCTGCCGTTGCTCGTTACTTGCCAACAAGGTTTAAATGAACCCCGCTATCCTTCTTTGCCCGGTATTATGAAGGCTAAGAAAAAGCAAATTGAAACATTCGATTTGGATGATTTAGATTTAGAAGAGGATGTTAAGGCAAAATCAAAAATGCTCGATATTTTTTTACCGCCGGTTAAAGGTGCAGGGAGAATTCTTGAAGGAGAATTGGGGCAGCAAGCAAAAGAACTCATTTCTTTATTAAAAACAGAAGCAAAAGTAATGTAAGGAGGCAGACAGCATGGCAAAAAAAGTTTTGGTATTAGGTGAGGTACGTCAAGGTGAAATTCGAAATGTCTCTTTTGAAGCAATTGCAGCCGCAAGGCAAATGGCAGATGGTGGAGAAGTAGTGGGATTACTACTTGGAAATCATTCTGATCCACTTGCAAATGAAATGATTCATTATGGCGCTGATCGTGTGATCGTGGCACAGCACACCGATTTAGAGACCTATGTTCCAGATGCCTATTCACAAGCTATTATGCAAGTGATTAAGGCGGAAAATCCGTATGGCTTTATCTTAGGCCATACGTCAATAGGGAAGGACATTTCCCCAAGAATTGCTGCAAGGCTTAAATCAGGATTAATATCGGACGCAATCAGCCTTGAAGTAAACGGAGATCAGGTTGTATTTACCCGGCCGATCTACTCCGGTAAAGCATTTGAAAAGAAAGTGATTACGGATGGAATCGTTTTTGCTACCATTCGTCCAAATAATATTCCATCACTGGAAAAGGATGAATCTCGTTTTGGAGAAGTTACTTCATTGAATGTTGAAATAAAAGATTTACGAACCATTGTGAAAGATGTTGTTCATAAAGCGACGAGCGGGGTTGACCTTTCCGAAGCGAAAATCATTGTCTCCGGTGGACGTGGGGTCAAGAGCAAAGATGGATTTAATCTCTTGCAAGAGTTAGCAGATTTGTTAGGCGGTGCGGTTGGGGCATCCCGCGGTGCATGTGATGCAGACTATTGCGATTACTCTCTTCAAATTGGTCAAACAGGGAAAGTGGTGACACCCGATCTTTACATTGCTTGTGGAATATCAGGTGCTATTCAACATATTGCGGGTATGTCCAATGCCAAAGTCATTGTTGCCATTAACAAAGACCCTGAAGCCAATATATTCAGCATTGCTGATTATGGGATTGTGGGGGACTTATTTGAAGTGATCCCATTATTAATAGAAGAGTTTAAAAGTGTAGCTGTTTACTAGCTTCAAAGATGTCGAATCCCTTAAAGGGGTTCGGCTATAATCCATTCTTAAAGGAGCATTAGGATGAATCAATTACAAATTTTGAACATACTTCTATTCCTAATTGTTACAGGCTATGCGATTTACTTATTTGCAGCATTAGTCAAAACTCGCTATCACTATATAAAGTTAGGAAAAAAGGCTGAATTTAACCGAACGACAAAAGAGAGAATCGATGCCATTCTCATCAATGTATTAGGACAAAAAAAGCTCCTGAAGGATAAAAAGAGTGGAACCATGCATGTCATGTATTTTTATGGCTTCCTGCTTGTTCAATTCGGAGCGATTGATCTCATTTGGAAAGGACTTGCCCCGGGATCCCATCTTCCATTTGGACCTATTTATCCGTATTTCACTTTCTTACAGGAAATGGTTATCTTACTGATTTTATTCGCGACAGCATGGGGCTTCTACCGGCGCTATATTGAAAAACTTGCTCGTTTAAAACGGGGATTTATGGCTGGGCTTGTTTATATTTTCCTTACTGGACTTATGTTTTGTACGTTATTGGCAAATGGAATGGACATGATTTGGCTCGGGGATGAACCTAGTTGGACGGAACCGATTGCTTCAGTTGTTTCCATCGTATTTAACTCGTTGCCGCAAGGTGTTGCAGGTGCCCTCTTCTTTGTTTTTTGGTGGGGACATCTTTTATTTTTACTTGGATTCCTCGTGTATGTTCCACAAGGAAAACATGCCCATTTAATTGCAGGAGTTGCAAACGTTTGGTTAGGGCGTACCCATAAGGTCGGCCGATTATCAACGATTGATTTTGAAGACGAATCACAGGAAACATTTGGCGTGAGCAAAATAGAAGATTTTAACCAAAAGCAGCTATTAGACCTTTATGCATGTGTGGAGTGTGGGCGATGCACCAATATGTGTCCGGCATCTGGAACAGGAAAAATGCTCTCCCCAAAGGATTTAATTCTAAAATTACGGGATCATTTAACGGAACAAGGTGCAGCCATTACATCGAGAGGACCGTGGATGCCTGCCTTTGCTTTTAACCATACAAGGGGAAATCAATTAGCATTAGCGGGTAGATTGTCCGGTGTCCAAGAAGTGGCTGCCTCAATAGAAAGTGTTCGTTTAATTGGCGATGTGATTACGGAAGAAGAAATTTGGGCGTGTACGACATGCCGCAACTGTGAAGATCAATGTCCTGTCATGAATGAGCATGTCGATAAAATCATTGATCTGCGCCGTTATCTTGTTCTAACAGAAGGAAAAATGAATCCTGATGCCCAGCGTGCGATTACCAATATTGAACGGCAGAGTAATCCATGGGGAATAAACCGTAAGGAACGGCTTAAATGGAGAGATGTATTAGAAGATGTTACCCTGCCAACGGTTAAAGAATTAAAAAAAGCTGGGGAAGAATTTGAATATCTATTCTTTGTTGGTTCGATGGGATCCTATGATAACCGGAGCCAAAAAATTGCTCAATCCTTCGTCCGAGTGATAAACCAAGCAGGAGTGAAACTGGCCATACTTGGTAATGAGGAAAAGAACTCCGGGGATACTCCGCGTCGAATTGGAAATGAGTTTTTATTCCAAGAGTTGGCAAATGCCAATATTGAAACCTTTAAAAAGTATGATGTGAAGAAAATTGTCACAATCGATCCGCATGCTTTTAACACACTAAAAAATGAGTACCCTGAGTTTGGTTTAGAAGCAGAAGTTTATCATCATACGGAGCTGCTGGCAAATTTAATTAAAGAAGGAAAACTGACGCCAAAAAATCATGTGGATGAAACGATTACCTATCATGATTCCTGTTATTTGGGCCGCTACAATAATGTGTACGATGCGCCTCGTGGAATCTTGAAATCCATTCCTGGTGTGAAGCTTAAAGAACCTGAACGGAATCGTGAAACAGCCATGTGCTGCGGTGCCGGCGGAGGACTCATGTGGATGGAAGAAGATACAGGAACCCGGATCAATATTGCAAGAACTGAGCAGCTTCTGGAAACAAAAGCAACAATAATTAGTACTGGATGCCCTTATTGCTTGACCATGATCAGCGATGGAACAAAGGCAAAAGAAGTTGAAGATCAGGTTCAAACGTTAGATGTGGTGGAAATATTAGAAAAATCCATATTCACTGGAATATCCGGCTAACCTGCACACTTATACCGTTTGGTTTGCAAAGTAACCTATTGATTTGGGCTCAGATGGATTGAGGGAGAAATACTTATGAAAACAAAATATTGCAGGGAATCCCGAGTTGTACGAACGAGCAGGGTATTTCCAAATGACGTAAATAATCATAATACATTATTTGGCGGAAAGTTAATGAGTGATTTGGACCAGGTCGCCTCCATTTCCGCAGCCCGTCATAGCCGGAGGGAATGTGTAACGGCTTCTACTGATTCGGTTGACTTTCTCTATCCCATCCGACCAACAGATTCTGTATGTTTTGAATCGTATGTAACCTGGACCGGTACATCCTCTATGGAAGTGTTCGTAAAAATTATTGCCGAAGACTTAAAAAGCGGACAGTGTAAAATAGCAGCAACTGCACTTTTAACCTTTGTCGCACTTGACGAAAATAAAATGCCTACACGCGTTCCAGAAATTATTCCAGAAACAGAAGAAGAGAAAAAATTGCATGAAACAGCACCAGAGCGAGCAAAGATCCGAAAAGTGAGAAAACAAAAGAGCCAAGAGTTGGCTGCGTTTTTAACAACGAGTCATCCGTGGAATTAACTTTTCTATGATTCTTTAATGGTGCAAAAATGGATAAGGCCTAATTACATGGTACAAGCCATTAATTATATTTCGAAAAAAAGGGAGGGAGTACTCTATGAGGAAAACTGAACCAGGAATGAGTCCTTTTTGGGATTATATTGGAATGACAGAGGAAATAATTGAGGAGGGGTATGCAGAGTTAAGGTTAAATATTACACCTAACTTAACTCAAAGGAGAGGTACAGTTCACGGAGGGGTACTTGCTTCTCTCGTTGATGCTGCTGTCGGCTCTGCCGTACGTTCTACACTTTCGAAAGAACAGGCTTCTGCCACAGTTGAGTTAAAAGTAAATTATGTTCGTCCTGCCAAAGGAGTTTATCTAATCGGAAAGGCTAAACTTTTTCAGCAAGGAAAGACCTTAGCAGCAGGACAAGCTGAAATATTCAACTCGGATGGGAATTTAGTGGCAATTGGCACTGCTACATATATGATTTTAACTTGATAAAAATGGTATCACGATTGTTTGTGGAGAGGGAATCTTGTTCGTTCACTTTTTTTTCTAAAAAAGTGGATACCTAATTATTACCACTGATAATACGGATAAAGAATTGAAAATGCAGAGATTCCACCAAAGAAGGTAAACTAAAAAAAGTTTAAATAGGTGCCAGTGGTCAAGTCCCTAAAAAATGGACACACAAAAAATTCTACATTTAGCTACATTTGAACCTTTTTAAGAAATCTAAAGTATATTTTTATTAAAAATTTTGGATGGTTATAAAAAGGGGTACCCAAGTGGAATTTAATTCATTGGGTACCCCTTAATCTTTATTTAAAAAACTTTCGTAGTCCAATCCTCACAATTCCAAATATCGGTCGCAATTTCACGATAGAAATCTGGTTCGTGGGATACCATCAAGATACTTCCGCGATATGCCTTTAAAGCACGCTTCAATTCTTCTTTTGCGTCCACATCCAAGTGATTGGTAGGTTCGTCTAGAATTAATAAATTCGTTTCTGTGTTTAAAATTTTACACAATCGAACTTTGGCTTTTTCGCCACCAGAAAGGACTTCGATTTTACTTTCAATATGTTTTGTCGTTAATCCACATTTTGCAAGAGCAGCACGGACTTCAGCCTGATTCATACTTGGAAACTCGCTCCAAATTTCTTCAATACAAGTGTTGTAGTTGGACTGTTTAACTTCCTGCTCGAAGTAACCGATGTGTTGATACTCACCACGTTCCACTGTACCCGAAATTGGATTAATCAACCCAAGAATACTTTTTAAAAGAGTAGACTTACCAATACCGTTTGCACCGACGAATGCAATTTTCTGTCCGCGTTCCATTTTCAAATTCAGCGGGCGAGAAAGTGGTTCATTGTACCCGATAACAAGATCTTCAGCCGTGAAAATATAACGACTGGTTGCACGAGCTTCTTTGAAGTTAAACTCTGGTTTTGGCTTCTCTCTCCCCAATTCAATTACTTCCATTTTGTCGAGCTTCTTCTGACGAGACATCGCCATATTACGAGTCGCCACACTTGCCTTGTTACGAGCAACGAAATCCTTCAAATTAGCAATTTCTTGTTGTTGGCGCTTGTAAGCAGACTCTAGCTGTTGCTTTTTCATTTCATGAATATTTAAGAAGTTATCATAATCACCAACATAGCGATTTAACTCTTGATTTTCCATGTGATAGATCAAGTTAACAACATTGTTCAAGAATGGAATATCATGTGAAATCAAGATAAATGCATTCTCATATTCCTGTAAATAGCGCTTTAACCATTCGATATGCTGTTCATCCAAATAGTTCGTAGGCTCGTCTAGTAATAGGATTTCAGGCTTTTCTAGCAAAAGCTTAGCTAGCAAAACTTTCGTACGTTGCCCACCGCTAAGATCATCTACATCTCGATCAAGTCCAACATCGTCTAATCCTAGACCACGAGCAACTTCCTCAACTTTTGAATTAATTCGATAGAAATCATTACTATCTAAAGTTTCTTGTAGCTCTCCAACTTCTGCAAGCAGTGCATCGATATCAGCACCTTCATCACCCATTTTTGCATAAAGTTCATTGATCTCTGCTTCAGCATCAAATAGATATTGAAAAGCAGTACTCAAAGCTTCACGCATGGTAGTACCTTTTTGAAGTACAGCATGCTGGTCTAAATAACCAACACGAACTTTTCGTGACCAATCTACTTTCCCCTCGTCGGGTTGCAACTTCCCAGTAACAATATTCATGAAAGTAGACTTACCCTCACCATTTGCCCCAACTAGTCCAACGTGCTCTCCTTTTAAAAGTCGAAAAGACACATTATTAAAAATCGCACGATCACCAAAACCGTGACTTAAATTTTGTACGTTTAATACGCTCATTTATATAACCCCTTATCTAATATCACATGTGGATATCTTACTAGATTTCAGCTACTTTTTCTATCTTGAAATTAATTTTTTGAAACTAAAATTTTTTAAAAACAAGTGTAAACCCATCAACACCCGATGTGTTGCCACATACATATGGCACACGTGGAGTGCATAGCAAAAGTAGTATTAAAATAATTCAAAGAGCCTATTTCAAAAATAGAAATGGGCTCTTTTTTTTGGCATAAGTTGTTCTTTCGACAAAATCTAGCAAACTTCGGGTCATGACAGTGCTTTACCAATTTAAAACACAAAACGTAATATCATTATAGAGATGATTCCAGCTACAACAGTTCCTAATAAACTGCGTGTTACAATGGCAATAATAAAGGCAGGCAACGCGGCGATTAGTTCAAGGTTATTTTGCAAAGGTTTCAATTTACCGTTTGGCATTAGCAATTCTTGCCCCACTAAGGCTGCCATAACGGCAATGGGGACGTAGTTCAACCATCTCATGGTCCATTCTGGCAGTTCAACACGACTCAAAATCGCAATTGGTAGCACTCGTGGAATGAATGTTACAAGGGCTGAGCCTAAAATAATTAAAAAGATAGACCATCTTACTTCCATTTTTCCACCGCCATTCCTATGGTTGAGGCAATGATTGTCGCCACAATAACACCTACGCTTCCAGATGCGACTAAACTTACCCCTACAACAATGGCAACAGCACATAGTGCCACAATAACATCTTTCATCAATTTTCTTCGGCTGACCATTTGCAGAACAAGAAGGCCTATAAACATACCCGGCAATGCAAAATCAAGACCGAATTTTTCTGGATTCGAAATCCATTCTCCGAAAAATGCTCCTGCAATATTGGCAATGAACCAATTTAAATAAGCGGATATATTTAAACCATACATCCATTTTTCGCTGAGCCATTTCTTACTTGCTGCTTCATTCATTGCCACACCAAATGTTTCATCTGTAAGTAAAGAACCGATTAATATATTCTTGAAGGGTGAAAGATGACGGAAATAAGGCGATATAGCCGCGCTCATTAAAAGATGGCGGAGGTTAATAAAGAAAATAGTAAAGATAATCGCTAGAGTGGGACTATTAGCCCCAATCATCGCGGCAGCAATAAATTGACCAGAACCTGCGTATAAAAGCAAGGATATTAGTCCAATTTCAACAATCGAAAGTCCTGCTGTTTTTTCCACAACACCGGCCGCAAATCCAATACTTAAGTAACCAAGTACAGTGGGCAGACAATCCCGTACACCGGCAAAGAAGCTGTGTTCTTCCCGCAAAAAAGTGCTATCACTTATGTTCATCTTCCTTCACTCACTTTTAGAACTAATTTGTATGTAAACTAACTTTAGCATCCTTATTGTATGGCTTCAATGATATAATTGTATGCAATACAATTTTTCGAGGAGGGTGTTATATGCCAGTTAATTCATTTGAAAATTATCCTATGTCGTGGAAGCCGGATAAAAAACAGCTTGTCCCTCCATTGTATCGATCGATTGCCAGTTTGCTGGAATATGATATTCTCAATGGCTTTCTTGCACCCAATACGAAACTTCCTCCTCAACGAGAATTAGCAGATTACCTTGATATTAACCTGAGCACTATCACAAGGGCATTTAAAATATGCGAAGTGAAAAGATTAATCTATGCCGTTACCGGAAGGGGAACCTTTGTTACTCCCAATATAAAAAATGCTATTTTCATGGCAGAAAGTGATGAGAATAAGAATTATATAGAGATGGGGATCATCAAGCCCCTTGATAGCACAAACTCATTGGTCGCACAAGCGATTAAAAGAATTGCCACCAAAGATTATCTGGAAAATTTATTAGATTACAGACACCCGTTAGGAATGCCTTATCATCGAATGGCAGCCAAAAAGTGGATGCAACGTTATAACATGGATGTACCCATTGAAAATATTGCGATCACTTCAGGAGGGCAAAATTCTTTTTCGCTGATTCTGATGGCCTTGTTTCATCCGGGAGATAGAATAGCGGTGGATATGTATACTTATCCTAATTTTATTGAACTGGCAAAAATGTTGAATATCCAATTAATCCCTATTGAGGGGGATGAGTTAGGCATGAAGCCGGAGAGATTAGATGCCGTCTGCAGAACAAATTCATTGCAGGGAATTTATTTGAGTCCCTCCTGCAATAATCCAACTGCTGTAACAATGAATATGAATCGCAGAAAGAAAATAGCAGAGATCATCAATAAACACGGGCTTATTTTAATAGAGGATGACGTATACTCTTTCCTGGCTCCGCATGGCTATTTCCCTATTTCACATTTTGTACCGGAAAGGTTTGTTTATATCCTGAGTATTGCCAAATCACTAAGCTCTGGTATTCGAGTTGCATTTATCGCTTACGCCAATCAGTTTGTTGAAAAAATTACGTATGGAATTTTCAATCTCAATGTAAAAACATCTGCCTTAAATGCAGAAGTTATAACAGAATTAATTAATACAGGGGCTGCTGAACAAATCATTAAGAAAAAGAGGGAAATTTCACAAGAAAGGAATCGGATTTACCAGAAATATTTTCAAATCGATCAGCCGAGCGAAAACCCTATTAGTTTTTTTCGCTGGTTACCATTGCATAAAGAATGGCAACTAAACCAGTTTGAGCATATTGCTCTAACCCGGGGGATTCATGTTTATCATTCGCATCGTTTCTTGGTCAAAAAAGATGAAGCTCCCCAATTTATTCGTATTTCACTAACATCTCCTAAGGACTCCGATGAATTGGAGAAAGGGCTTTGTATCCTAACAAGATTTTTGCTAGAGCCGTAAATATCTGGTCACCACATCCTATGTGTTGCCACATACACTCCGCACACGTAGAGTGTGTGGCGCAACTCATTTCAAGGATAGGCAACTAACCATTTTGGGGAGTTGCCTTTTCATATTTCTTGTAACGGATGAACAAAGCTGTATTGAATATGGAATATGATTAGACTCTTATGAAAGCTTGCAACGCATTTATGTTCCTGGAAATCTGGATTATGTAAACTGATTGTGTTATACTATTAACATAACTCTTCACAAAAAACACATTGAATGCTTTGGAAAACACTATATGTTGAATTGGTAATGGGTTCGGCGGGCATTAAATGCTCCACTTCGTACTCATTTTTTTTATTGTATAAAAGGAAAGTTTAATTTATCCCCCTAATAAACCATGGCTGTTCTGTTTGTTAGATTAAAAACCTCCACTTCACTTCTAACTGCCTAATCGGCGGTTTAATCCTTCTGAAAAACCATTACTTAGATCTGATTGAAACGATCGAATGATTCCTCCGCAGTAATTATGAATCATAAAAAAATCCTATTTTCAGGTTCGGCCTTTACAAGGGCCAGTTGGTTCCAATTCATATAGTCATAGTTATTTTTCTGACATAAGTGTCCTTCATTCATAATATGTGAAAGTATACACAAAAGAAGGGGTGTTAAAATGGGGAATGTCCAAACTACAGATTTCAAAGAAAAAGAAGATGACTATTCGTTCGATAAGGTACCAAAGCAAAAAAGGAATATGGGCTGGTTTAGTATTACAAACATAACCTTTGGAATCGCAACAGCCATTTTTTACTTTCAAATGGGAAGTGTAATGGCACTTCAATTTGGGGCGGTTAACGCAATCATTTCAGCTGCTTACGCCATCGTTGTGGCTGGAATACTCGGAACAATCATTGCTTATTTATCAGCTAAATCTGGTATGAATGTGAATTTATTATCCAGAGGAGGATTTGGATATATAGGTGCCTCATTAACCTCTTTTATTTACGCATCCAACTTTATCATGTATTGTGCATTTGAAGGCATGATATTAGTTGCTGCCATACATGCATTTTTTCCACACATCCCAGTATGGCTTTTAATCATTGTCTTTGGTTCAGCCGTTATACCTTTAAATTGGTTTGGTATCAAACAGTTGGATAAATTAGAAAAATGGTCACTGCCTATATTCGGAGTATTTTTAGTAACAACCATCATAGTAGCATTCAATAAAACCTCGGTTTACGATGGGAACTTTTGGACATATTTGCCAGATGGTATTCAAACAGGAGGAACAGCTTTGCTTCTCTGCATAGGTATGCAGCACGGTATAATGGGGTTAACAGCTCTTCTTGGATCAGATTATGCAAGGTTCCTTAAACCAAAGGATATTAAAATAGGATCATTCATGATTGGATTTGTACCACAAGTTTTCTGTTTTGGAGTGATGGGCGGCCTTGGAATATGGTTTGGTGTTCGTTTAGGAGAGTCCAATCCAGGTGTTTATATTGTATCACTCCTTGGTTTAGGTGGAGTTATATTTACTTTATTGACTCAAATCAGAATTAATATTACCAATATCTATAGTGCTTCACTTTCACTCTCTAACTTTTTTGAGAATGTTTTTAAATTTAAACCAGGCAGACGTTTTTGGATTGTTGTGGCAGGGGTAATATCCATGGCCATGATGTTGGGCGGCATACTGGATCATTTAGATACTGCCATGACATTCCAAGGGGTTTTTCTTTTGACTTGGGCAGCTATTTTGGTTACTGATTCTTTAGTAGTGAAAAAGATATTAAAGATTGGTCCTGGTTATTATGAGGCCAGACAGGAGAAATTGTATAAATGGAATCCTGTTGGAGTCATTCCGTTAGTTACGGCAAGTGTTTTAGGTACGGTGGCTGCATTAGGATATATGGGGATGTTCTTACAAAGTACGGCAGCCTTTTTTGCGGCGATTCTAGCTTCTATCCTCACTGTAGTTTTCGCTGTGTTAACAAAAGGAAAATATTATAGCATGTGTAAAGCTGACGATATATTGGAAGATGATTATATTGCATCGTAAGTTATTTTAGAACTGTGAAAAGGAAATTATAGGAATCTTACCAGTACCATTGTTGAAAAAATAAAAGAGCTGGCTCTAATTTGGTCCGTCCGAACCTTATAGAGCCAGCTTTTTTATGTAAAGTAAGGAGATGCTGATTTTCTAGAATATCGAGTCCAATATGCTTTGAACAGGGTTACCACAAGAAAACACCGAATTCCTTCTATTATATATGTTTAACTTTGACCCTATAAATTTCAATCAAAAAAAGGCCCCACTGACATAAATTCAAGTATCAGAGCGTTTTCACCACAGGTATAGATTTCCAATAAAAATTTTCCATAATTATGCTGTTATATATTAATACTTTACTACACTGCTTGCTTGATAGTAGACAATCTCTTTTTTTCTCGCCAACGGTAAAACATTTTCATCAAAGGCATTATTAAAATAAAGATGAACAGTAGCCTGAATGTTTGGAACATCGAAACAAGCGAGACTTCTGCTTTAACTGCATCAGCTAATAATACCATTTGATCTAAACCACCTGGGGCAGTGCTTAGAAAACTTGTAGCAAATGTTGTGTCCAATGCAAACGACATTAGGAAGCTTGAGCCAAATGTTAGAGCAATCAGTGCGAATGCGCTGAAAATGCCGCCTACAAGTACACGTACTGGAAGCTTAATCATATGTGGCTTGAGCATTAAGCCAATATGAGCGCCAATTAATAGTTGTGCGACGTCCATGAATATGCCAGGTACTTGTGGCATTACGATAGGTGTTGTGAGGTGCAAGGTAATTAACAAAATAATGGGTGTAATGAAAAATGCGACAGGCAAATGGATGCGTTGCATTAAATGTGAGCATACCCATGCAAGTGCAATTAATAATACTAAACTAATGGTTAGCTTTGCGTCAGTTGGCTGCTTACTTATTACTTGTCCAGCGACGATAAACGGTACGAATACAACGACTAGTAACAGCCGAATTACTTGAAAATAAGAAATAACGCCAATTTCTTCTACTTTTTCTTCTTCAGCAAATACGACGATTTGACCTAAGCCGCCTGGGATAGCACCTAGTACAGCAGCCTTCATCGGGATATTTGCCCATTTACTCGTTAAGTAAGCGATGCCAATTGAGCCACCGATTAAAATAACGTTTAGCGTTATCATGTAAAATAAAATTGAACCCATCATGCCGAATAAATCGATGTTAAATTGTACGCCTATTACGGTACCGACCATGACGACACCTAAATCACGCAATTTGCCGGACCATCTGAGTGGTCCTTTATAAATAAATTGGGCCAACATGATGACAACAATTGGGCCGAGCATCCAAGGAATAGGGATGTGCAGCAGGCTAAAAATATAACCGCCAATTAAAGATAAAACTAACACCTTTAACATTGCCTTCAACAGTAACACCCCTTCCTTTAATAATATTCCTAACTACATTTATTACCTAAGAAACCACCAGCGTTCAAGGTCATGAATACTGGTGGTTTAGTTATTATGATTTCGCTAATTCTTTTACTTGTGCTTCACGATCTACATCATCACGTCGACGATCACCCCAGTATGCAGACCCATTTTTCAAATATTCTTCATAAGTCCATTTTACTGGCTCCCAGTCTGGCTCGAAGATTAAGTAGCCGTTTGTAAAGATTTCAAGACGTAAGCCGCTTCCTGGGTCTTTTACGTAAATATACATTGCTTGAGAAATCCCATGTTTCCCAGGACCAACAAATTGTACTTCTGACTCGCATAGAATGTCAGCGGCACGTAGTAAGTCTTGTGCGTTGTCTAACCAGTAAGCGATATGGTGCATTTCGTTTGGTTCTTTTGAACGTGGTGTCGACATAACAGCTACGTCATGTACTAAGTTAGTTACGGATAACCAGCTGGCAACTTGGACATCGTCTTGATTGACGAAATATTCACGCAACTTGAAGCCTAATGCTTCTTGTAAAAATTTTACGATCCCCGCGTTGTCGTGAGAAGTTTGTAAGTTTACATGATCGATACGGCGTGGAGATACACCCTTCGCCCAGGATTTATACGTTTGGTTTTTAAGGACTGATTTACGAGATTTATCAGCCGGTGTTTTTTCCATATCGTAGTAAAGTTCAAAACGGTGACCACTTGGTAATTCGAAACGGATGGCTTCGCCTTGCGCTACCTCTTTGCCTGCCTCAATCCAACGCACTTCTGCACCAGCATCTTCTAATAAGGTTGCGAAAGTTGCGATGTCCTCGCGGCGTTTGGTACGCCAGCCGATGTGGTCGATGTAAGAAGTTTCACCAGCTGTGATGGATAAAGTATGATGTTCGAAGTCTCCCCAAGCTCGTAAATAGTGTACACCATCAACAACTTCTGTTTCTTCTAAGCCAATGGTGTCGCGGAAGAACAATAATGACTTTTCAAGATCTGCTGACACTAAAGCTACGTGTCCTAATTTTGCAATTTCTGGTGCGTAATGAAATTTTTCCATTTATTTTCACCTCATAATTAGTTGTTTTTTATATATAAGAAGACATATGAAATACAAATCCACACTTTATAAATTACATTTTAAAATACTAATATTAACCTTGAATGTTTGTATTAACGCCGAATAAATGTCTACCGTAACCTAAAATGCCGTCTTCATATAAAGAAGTAATGTGCGTTGCGATTGCCATTAAGTCACGAGTGAATAGTTCTACCGGGTGACCCTTTAATAATGCGTGTCCACCTAAAGTAAGTAGTGATTTTACGCCGATTTGTGTACACTTATCGATAATCTTTGCACGGATTGCTTTATATTTTGCCCCTTCGTATGGGTCACCTTTATCTGCTTCCATCATTGCGATGTATTCATTTAATAAGCTTTTAGCAGTAAGCATTTCAAGCTTTAACTCCGAAAGTACCCGTTGGCTCGTAGGAGAATCTTTTTCATTTATGCCAGAGAAGCGTACGCGACCAGCTGTATGCTTTTCGAATTCGTCAAGTACACGCTCTGCACCACCAACGGCCATTGCTGCGAACCCTACATAGAAGCCAGGGTAGAATGGTGTGTTGTAGTATAAGTAGTCTTGATCGAACTCTTCATACGGTGGTTGGCTCTTTTCGATAATTTTGCTAAAGCGTAAAATTGCATCAGGCTTAACGAAAACTTTATCGACGATTAATGTATTACTACCTGATCCACGAAGACCAAGCGAGTCCCAAGTTTTCACAACTTCTAAATCAGAAACTTTTAATAAAATACCTACACGTTCAGGTTGGTCGCTGTCTTCGAATTTCATAATTGCGCCGACGCCAACCCAATCGCTGTAATTAATACCGCTTACAAAGTTGTACTTACCCGAAACGATATAGCCGTCTTCAGCGGGTTCTACTTTGCCGATTGGTGCAAATACGTCAGCTACGAAGCCGCCTTGGTTAATGACTTCATCTCGAATGTGCCTTGGATAGTAGCATACCCAAGAGTTGTGCACTGAGAAGAAGTATGTTAACCACGAAGCAGATAAGTTATGGTAACCAACTGTACTTACCATATCAACGAACGTGCGCCAATCAAGTTGTGGATAGCCAAACTCTTTCGGTAAAATTAAACGATGAATTTCCTCCTCACGGATAATATCCGCGATGCGTGGAGATATTGTCGAGTTTAGATCTGCTTGGATTGCTTCTAACTCTGCAGCTTCACCGATACGGATTGCTTTTTGCATAATTTCTTCATACGTCGCTTTATTTTCAACTACTGTAACCATTTGATCATTCCTTTCAAAAATAAGTTATTGTGCTGTAACTGCTTGATCTTTTTCCACTGCTAAAAAATCAATGACAAGTTTGTTCACGATTTCTGGTTGGTCAGTTTGTGCTTGGTGACCGCAGTTTTCGATATATTCGAATTTAATGTTCGGTAATAATTTTTCCAGCTTATAACCTGTCTCAACTGGTGCAACAGTATCTTGGTTACCCCAAATGAATAAGCCAGGGATTTTTAATTTTGGGAATGAATCTTTAATGCAGTATCGATCCCAAAGCTTTGGATCTTCATTCATTTTTGCTAAGTAAGCATCGAATGCTTGATTTGATTCTTTTATACCTGGGCGAGTTGCCGCTTGATGACGTAGTTGAATGAGTTCTTCAGGAATGACTGTGTCTTCACTTGAATTGCGATACATAAATTTACGTAACGATTCTTCTGTATAGTCGTAACCAATCACCTCTAAGAATGAACGCAGCTTTCTTTCGGGTACTTCTTGCATCGCCTGATAAATGGTATTACTGCCGATGTATACAACCTTATTAACCTTTTCAGGATGGTCAATTGCATATTTAGCTGCAACGTAAGCACCTTGTGAGTTGCCGACAAGTGATACTTCATCGAGGCATAATGCTTCAATAAAATCATGTACATGATCCACTAAGCTTTGATGCCCACGTACTGGCCATGCGTGAGGGCGTGCATCTGTGAAGCCCATTGATAGTTGGTCTACTGCGTATGCGCGGAAGCCGGCTTTTGCTAATGCAGGTAACATCAAACGCCAACCCGCTGCGCCGCAAGCCCCAGGTCCAGCACCATGTAGTAAAATTACAGCTGGTCCCTCTGTTCCGGCCCAGGAATAATGTGTACGTACACCGTTTGCTAATACGAAACTATTATAAAAGCCTTCAAAAATTGTCATCAATTTGCCCCCTTGGATGTGATGTTATTTTCTGTTTTGAGTATAACTGTTAAAAAATTCTAACGTCATAGCGATTTTTATTGAATGAATAGTAATAATCTTTAAAATTTATTGAAAAATGAATTTTATTTTTGTAATATGGGAAATAGAAAAACAAAGGGGAAGTGATTTTAATGAGTGAAATAGCATTTGATTCTAGCGAAACGAAAAATATTTTAATGTCGGCAAATGCCTTCCACACATTAAAAAATAATTTATTTAACAACATTGGCTCTCATAAAACGAAAGGTTTTTTATTCCGATTTGGTAAAGAGTTTGGGGAGGAATCAGCAAAAAATATGCTCCAAAATAAGAACTCGATGAATGCTGTCGGTAAAAGACATTCGCGCTTAGGTCATGTAAAAGATGTTATTTTCATGGGGGAAATTGTGCGCCATCCGGACGGCACGATTGAATGTATCGATACGTGGGGACAATGGGTAGAATCATTCGAAGCAGCATTACACCTTAAAAATTACGGTGTAGCAAATGAATGTGTATGTCATATGTTATGCGGCTTTGCAAGTGGTGCATTGACATATGAGTTTGGCGAGTCAATTATTGCCGTTGAGTACAAGTGCGTCGCAAAAGGGGACCCATGCTGCGAGTTTAAAGTTCGTTTGGAGCGCGATTGGCTCAAAGAGAAGGAGGATCTTATAGACCTTTATCAGAACGACAACATTCTTTCCGAGCTCGAAATGACGTATGATGCACTTTTGCATCATAAGCAAATGCTCGAAAAAATTTCGATATTTCAAGGTCAACTTACACAAAAAGTAACAGATAAGCATTCGATGGATGAAATTGTACAGGCTGCGTATGAGCTGTTGAACATCCCAATTTTAATTGAGGATATTCACGGCACTCCGTTAAGTCAAATTGGTTTAACGGAAGAACAGCAGCTAGTAATAAAAAAAGATAAGGCGAAGTTATCGCATTTTGTCGATAAGCATAATGTTTTGCATTATCAAGGGGATAAGTATTGGAAGTTGACGGCACCTGTTCTTATTAATAAAAAAAGTTATGCCACGTGTTCGTTTGTTTACTTTGATGAGAAGCATATGGATGAAAACGACCACTTATTTTTAGAACGGATTTCAACGGTCGTGGCGTTATGTATTTTATACGAGGAGACGCAGTTTGAAGAGCAACAACGTTTGCGTAGCTCGCTATTAGAGCGCTTAATTCATAATCGAAATATTAAAGATATCGAATCTTACTATAAATTCTTACCGTTTAAGTTTCAGCCACCGTTTTCTACAGGTATTATTAGTGTGAAAAAGAAAAAGAAAAATGACGAAATTATTGACATTCATGACCAGCTAACAGCGCTGTCTAAGCTGGCAAAAGAGTCGGAATTACCTTGTATTTTTGCAGTACTCGGGGAAGAAATTGCTCTCCTTAACTCACTAAATAGCGATAAGCAAGGGTGGCAAAAGAAAATCACGAAAATTTTTCAAAAGATGGAGAAGCAAAATAGCAATTATAAATATTCAATAGGGCTTAGCGGAACGTTTAACAACTTTAAAGATTTCGAACGTTCTCTGCAAGAGGCGCGTGTCGCACAGCGGTTCCCAAACCAAAAGCTACTAACAGATTACCAAGATTTAGGAATGCTCGGCGATATCGTAAAGAACATGAGTGTTGAGCAGCTACATGAAATGGCGAAAAAGACATTAAAAGACTTATACAATTTCAATGATGTGCGTAAAAAAGAATTGTTGCACACGCTTTACGTTTATTTATTAAATAGCCAGCGCTTAAAAGAAACGATGGATGAGTTGACCTTATCAATCGGCGGGATCCAATATCGCATAAAGCAGATTGAGGAACAGCTGCAAATTTCACTAAAAAACGCATCAACAGCCGCATATACCTTATTAGTCATTCAGGCACTCATATTGTCGGATAGCTTAAACTTTGAGGAATTTGCACGATAAAAGCAAAATCAAGCACTCATACTTAGTGAATACCATTATTAATCAAAAAAGACTGTAAAACAAACTCACTTCCTGAGTTTGTTTACAGTCTTTTTTCTTATGTGGTAAACCCATGTTGAATTTTATTGCTCTACAACAATGTCTAAGTTCACTTGCTCTTCTTTAGCAGCAAGATTTACATCTTCATTTTCAGTTGCTGTCATTTTAAATTTACGAGTAACTAATATCACTATTGCAGATACAAAGTATAGTCCAACTATAAATAACACCCCTGAGTTGAAGCCAGAGCGAATATCATTACCAGCAAGTGTAATTAAGTAACCAGTAATCCATGGACCGATGATACCAGCCATACTTGCAATAGATAATGAAATACCTGTTACACTGCCTACTAAGTTTTTCGGAATGATTAACGTTTTAATCGTGGTATTTAACGGTAATAAGCTTGTGTTCATTATTAAGCCCAATCCTAAGAAAATACAAGCTAAAACTGGTGAAGATACAATGGTGGTCATTGCGTAAGAGGCCGCACCAACAAGTAATACTGTAATTAATACACGGTCATAAGATTTGATAAGGCTTTTATTTTTCTTGAATAAGTAGTCTGTAAATTTACCTACACCAATTGCGAATACTGTACCTGTAATACCCATTCCAGCGAATATTAAGCCCATACTTTGTGGTTTGAGACCAACGATTTTTGTTAAGTAAGTTGGTGCCCATGTAAGAACCCAAGTTGTAATCCACATTGACACGAAACCTACAAGTACAATTGATAATACATACGGGTTGGTGATTACATTTACAATATACTTGAACGGTACTTCCTTGTTAGAAGCTAAAGACTTTACGTCTTCGACCAGTGGCTGCTTTGGCTCGTCTCTCATAAACAAGAAGAAGAGTGCCCATACAAAGCTTGCTACCCCTAACAATGCGAAAGTATGCTGCCAACCAAAGTTTGTAATACCCATTACTAAAAGTGGTGCAGCTAAATACGTACCAACTGTTGTACCAGAAGTCATAATAGCTGTAGCGACACCACGCTGTACACTAGTGAACCATCGTGCAAGGTGTACTAGGCAAAAACTGAGTGTAGCACCCTCGAAGAAACCTAAGACAATGCGCAGCAAAATTAATTGTGTTAACGTTTCGACAAAATAAGCACTTGCTAATGAAAGTGTCCATCCAGCAGCAATCATCATTAATAAATATTTTGAGTTGAAGCGATACGTTAACGTCCCTAAAATAATACTTCCGACAGCGTATGCAGCGAAGAAGCTACTTCCCACTAAACCAAACTGATCGTAAGATAAATTTAGTTCAGTCATGATTGGTTCTGCGGCTAATCCTAGTACTGATTTATCAGTATAGTTTAAAACCGATAGCAAGAATAAAAATCCTAATACAACCCAACGCATGAAAATCCCCCTTGTATCACCGTATTTTACCATCCACTTTGTTTCCTTGTTAAATTGTTAGTTTTTTCTGAATTTAAAAAAGAAAATTCATGTCTCATATTCTCTCTTAGGTGATGTCAGCGTTTTCAAAAAATGATTTGGTTCGTTTCACACCTCCATTTGTTTCGCAAGAAACTCATTCATTTCAGCATTTTTTTTACTTTCTTAAAAAAAATACTAGTGTCTAATCGGAAAATTCGGACTACGAATCTTCCATGAAAAGAATTCTATTTGAAAAAAAAGAGATTTACAAGAAAAAAAAGAATGATACTAATTTGTGTTTTGATAGAGAACAAAAAAAACAAAACCAAATTCTAATTCCAAAAAGGGTAATTTTTGACATTGTGATATATTGATAAATCTGAGTTTATCAAAGAAAAAATTCACAAAAAATTCATATTTGGTTTTGTGTAAATTTTATTGCTATTGACTGAATTTTCAATAAAAAATACCATGATAATATTTAATAGACTCAATTATGATTAAATTATTCGATTAAGAATGGAGGAATTGGGATGGATGATCGTTTATTTAGAGATGCAATGGGAAAGTTTGCTACAGGCGTGACGGTTCTATTAACTGAAAACGAGGGAGAAACGCATGGAATGACAGCAAATGGTTTCATGTCAGTATCATTGGATCCGAAGCTTGTCTTAATTTCTATTGGACATAAAGCAAAATTCTTAGAGAAAGTTTCACAATCTAAAAAATATACAGTAAATATTTTAGCGGAAGATCAAGAGCATTATTCACGTCATTTTGCTGGGAAACCTGGCGAAGAAGTAGTGTTTGAAACGTTAGCTGGGCTACCGGTATTAAAAGGGGCTATCACTCAAATCGCATGTCAAGTCGTATCAGAACATGTAGAAGGTGACCATACATTATTCATCGGTAAAGTAGTAGGTCTACATCTTGAGGATAAAGATCCCTTATTGTTCTTCAGTGGTAAATATCGTCAATTGACTGAGGTAGAAACAGTTAAGTCATAAAAGGAGAATTGTCTATGAATATTAAAATAATGGCAGAAGCATTGCTTGAAGCAGAACGTACGAAACAGCCAATTGCACCATTAACTGAAACCTATGAAAATATTACAGTTGCTGATGCTTATGCAGTGCAATTAGCGCAAATTCGTCAAAAGATTGACACAGGGGCGACTGTAAAAGGGCTAAAAATTGGTTTAACAAGTAAAGCGATGCAAGAAATGTTGAATGTATATACACCAGACTACGGATTTATTTTAGATACGATGGTATATGACGAGGCAGGTGGTTTAGTTGCTGAGTCTTTTATTCAACCAAAGATAGAGTTTGAAATTGCATTTGTTTTCAATAAAGAGTTAAAAGGGCCAAAAGTGACGGTGCAGGATGTAATCGATGCAACGGATTATGTTGTACCAGCAGTAGAAGTAATCGATAGCCGTATCGCGAATTGGAAAATAAAATTCGAGGATACAGTGGCAGACAATGGTTCTTCAGCAGGTGCAATTTTAGGTGAAAAGCGTACACTACTTAAAGATATCGAAGACATTACAAATATTCCAATGATTGTGAAGAAAAATGGTGAATTTTTAGACGAAGCAACGAGCTCGGCAGTGTTAGGTAACCCACTCAATGCGGTTGTTTGGTTAGCAAATGAAGTGAGTGCATTTGGCATTTCTATCGAACCAGGCATGTTTGTTTTATCAGGAGCCCTATCAAAAGCTGTTACCTTTGAAACAGACGATGAATTCGAAGTGGACTTCGGTTTACTCGGAAAAGTAAATGTTAACATCTCGAATGAAGTAGTGAAAAAATAGTAAAGCACAAAGTGGGAATGATTGGATCAGGACGGACTTAATGTATTAAATTGACACATAAACGAAAAAGGAGAGAATCGCAATGAAGGTAATCTATGTGGATGCTAATAACTTACATGAGATTAGACAATCATCTCCTAATTCAGCAATGGCGCTTGGTTATTTTGATGGTGTGCATTTAGGGCATCAAAGTGTAATTCAAACAGCTAAAGAAAAAGCACAGGCACAAAATTTATCACTAGCGGTTCTCTCTTTTTTCCCGCATCCAAAAAGTGTGTTATTTTCGAATATAGAAATCTCATATCTAGAGCCACTAGAACAAAAAGTTGAAAAGTTAGAAAAGTTGGAAGTGGATATTTTTTATATCGTAGAATTTACAAAGGCATTAGCTAAGGTAGAAGCGAACGATTTTTTAGATGATTATATTATAGGTTTGAATGCTAAGGAAATTATTTGCGGTTTCGACTATACATATGGGGCAAAAGCAAGTGGTACTGTTAAAACACTGGCAGTTTATGCAGCTACACAGCAAGTAGGCCTAACTGTTGTCGAGGAGCTAAAGTGGAATAATCAAAAGATTAGTTCGACTTTGATTCGGAAGCACTTAACAGAACGAAAGCTTAGTGAATTGCCCAATCTATTGGGAGGCTTTTATAAAACTAAGTATTGTCAAAAGAATGGTATACTACCGAATTATTCGTTACCGAATGTAGGCAGTTATAAAGTATTGATTGAAGATCGTCATTCTTTTATTGAGTGTGTGGCGACCGTAAAGTGTAAAAAATATATTCAGATTCATCATGAAATATCCAGACTACCGAATTTATTAACGATACAATGGGTTGATCGATTCGAAACAGTACCAAGCTGATTACCCCGGCTACCATTATAATGAAACCAATTAAAAAATGGTTAACAAAAATATAAACTGTACCCGATAGAGTAGACACTAAAAAAGGTCTGCCCTGTCGGGTACTTTTATAATGGAAGTAAAGATTTCCGATCAATTTGATAAAAAGTGCCTAAGCATGGTATAAGTGTAAGAGAAGCAGGGACATTCTGCTTTTTTATTTTGGGATAAGGGATTGGTCTGGTATCCGATAATGAGAGGATTTGAATATAAATATGATAGAAAATTTTTGGCGTGATTTACCACGACCATTTTTTGTACTTGCACCAATGGAAGATGTGACAGATGTTGTTTTTCGTCACGTAGTAAGTGAGGCCGGTCGACCGGATGTATTTTTCACAGAGTTTACCAACTCGGATAGCTATTGTCATCCAGAGGGCATGAAAAGTGTGCGTGGCCGTTTGACTTTTACAGAAGATGAACAGCCAATCGTGGCACATATTTGGGGGGATAATCCCGAAAATTTCCGTCAAATGAGTATTGGCATGGCAGAGCTAGGATTTAAAGGCATCGATATTAATATGGGCTGCCCTGTACCGAATGTGGCATCGAGAGGCAAAGGTAGTGGCCTTATTCTGCGTCCAGACGTTGCGGCAGAACTTATTCAAGCAGCAAAAGCGGGCGGACTGCCTGTCAGCGTGAAAACACGACTTGGCAATAAGGATGTTCAGGAGTGGGAGGAGTGGCTAACGCATATTTTTAACCAAGATATTGCGAACCTTTCTATTCATTTACGTACAAGAAAGGAAATGAGCCAAGTAGATGCGCATTGGGAGCTAATTCCGGAAATCAAAAAATTACGTGACCGTATCGCACCAAATACGCTGCTAACAATCAATGGAGACATTCCTGACCGTCAAACTGGGCTGCAGCTTGCTGAACAATATGGTATTGATGGAGTTATGATCGGGCGAGGTATTTTTAAAAATCCTTTTGCTTTTGAAAAAGAGCCAAAAGAGCATAGCAGTAATGAATACCTTGATCTTTTAAGACTGCAGCTTGATCTTCAAGATCAATATGCGGAAGAACTGCCACGTTCAATCACAGGGCTTCATCGCTTTTTCAAAATTTATGTCAAAGGATTCCCTGGAGCTGCTGAATTAAGAAATCAATTGATGAACACGAAATCAACAGATGAAGTGCGTGCATTGCTTGATAACTTTGGAAAAGAATGAGTCCCAATAATTTAACACTCCCTCATTTATTATACATACCTTATTATGTAGGATTTATTAAGGGAGTGAGGTATGTGTTTTGGAATAACACTTGGACTGCAGGGTATCGAACCATAAATTATGTTGTGCAAAAGGGAGATACGCTGTATTCAATTGCAAAGAGATTTAATACAACCATTCAAAATATAAAGAATGCAAACCATTTAATAAGCGATTCAATATATCCTGGACAATCGTTAACTATTCCAGAAGCTATATCTTATGTTGTAAAACCAGGAGATTACTTATATACAATTGCTAATAAGTTTAATACTACTGTCCAGAATATAAAGATTGCTAACCATTTAACAAGTGATTTAATATATCCCGGACAAACACTAATAATCCCTGCACCACTTGGAATAACCCTGCCAGAGGGAGTATTTGGTATTGGAAGCCATGGTCCCAATGTAGTAAGAATACAACAAGCATTGGTATCTATGGGTTTTAATATTCAACCGGACGGTGTTTATGGTCCTATAACTTCAAAAATTATCTTGGATTTACAAAATAAATACCCTGAAGTATTAATTGCTGATGGCGTATATGGACCCAAAACAAAAGAAATTTTACAAAAGCTGTTATCTTCAAACTATAAAGTAGTACAAAATCCCGATAATACAATGGTGTTAGTAAATAAATTTAATGCACTCCTCCCTTCCTATGTTCCTAAAAATTTAACTGTAACAGATATTCCATTTTACTTTTCAGAATTCCGGCAACAAAAACTAATGCGACCAGAAGCGGCTAAGGCAGTTGATGCTTTATTCGCTAAAGCAGAGATAGACAAAATCAATTTAACTGGTGTTTCGGGCTATCGTTCTTACGACTATCAAATCGATCTTTTTTCTAGAAATATAAAGGCGAATCCAAACGCCAATCAGGTTAGTGCTCGACCTGGCGAAAGCGAACATCAAACGGGCTTAAGCATAGATATTTCCAGTCCATCAGTAGGTAATTCTCTCAGCCAATCCCTTGGTGATACAAAAGAAGGTAAGTGGTTAGTACAAAACGCACCTGATTTTGGTTTTATTATACGATTTCCAAAAGGAAAAGAAAGTATCACGGGGTATCAATATGAGCCTTGGCATATTCGTTATGTAGGAAAAGAGGTAGCAAAGGAAATAGCTGGTCGAAACATAACATTGGAAGAATATCTCGGTCAACTACCTATTAATCGAACGGATTCTATTTATGGATAAGGTGTTCAAAACTGTTTGTTTTAAAATACGAATCTAAAAGATGGAGTGGAGCTTAAGCCCACTCCTTTTTGTTATATATATTTATTAACATACTACTTATATTTATTTTTTTATAATACCTATAGCCCTCTTCTCCAAAAAGTTCTTAAAATTTATGACGGCAGGAGACATATATCCATTCAATCTCCATACCATTTGGATTACTCGAAAGCATTTTGGAGATTGTACACGGACCATTGAAATTTTACTTTCGTCTAGATTAGGGATGTAAGGTACAATGGCAACACCCAATTTGGCTCCTACTAGGTCAGAGACTGTTCTCTCCTCATATCCTTCAAAGATCTTCCTAGGGAGAAATCCTGCTTCATTACAGAGATTTTGTATTAAATCATGAAGGGCTGTTTGAGGCTTGAAAAAGATAAACGGATCATCGGCTACTTCACTTAAATTTACTTGCTTTTTTCCCGCCAGCCTATGGGTAGCTGGAACAATTAGGAATAATTCTTCGGACAAAACTGGAATGGAACACAGACCTTCATGAGGTTCGAGCGGCGAACAGAAACCAATGTCAATGTTAGCTGCATCTATTTCTTTTAAGATTTTACTTGAAATATTTTGAGATAATTGAAATTGAATGTTCGGAAATTCCTTTTGGAAATCACTGATTAAATCAGGGACAAAACTGGAACCAAGTGTTTGGATAAATGCAAGTGAAATGGTCCCATGGTGTGGATCGACCATATCATGGATTGTTTGTTTTGCTTCTTTCATTTCTGATAATACCTGGTTTGCATGGCTTAGAAAAACCTTCCCATATTGGTTTAAAACGACCCCGCGGCTTTTTCTTTCGAATAAAGGGACACCAATTTCTTCTTCAAGACGCGAAATTGAACGGCTTAACGCCGGTTGTGAAAGATTTAATTCTTCGGAGGCTTTTGTAAAACTATTATATTTTGCAACTGTATGGAAATAAAAAAGTTGGTCAAAATCCATTTGGCATTCTCCTCGGTAAATCAGTGGTATTACTATTATGCATAGATACTATAAAAAATACAATTATGTGTGCATGGCAAATAGATATATACTAAATAAGTCACTTATATTTCAAGGAAACCATCGTTAAATAGATCAGTCAATTGACAAGAGAAAAAAGGAGGAAACATGAGATGGATAGACCAAAATTATGGACGAAGGATTTTATAAATATCACTACTATCAGCTTTTTTATCTTTTTAGCATTTTATATCTTATTAACAGCACTTCCAATTCAAATAACGAAAGAATTTGGCGGGGGTGCGGATCAGGCTGGTTTATTATTAACCTTATTTTTAATTGCGGCTATTATTATTCGACCATTTGCAGGGAAGTGGGTAAGTGTAGGATCACAAAAGAAAATACTGATTTATTCTGCATTAGCATTTTTTATTCCCACACTATTTTATCCATTTGTAACAAATATTTGGACATTATTTATCCTAAGGATTATTCATGGAATCACTTTTGGGGTTATAACTACGGTAAAAGGAACAATCAGTGCGGAAATCATTCCAGATTCAAGACGTGGAGAGGGAATGAGTTGGTTCTCATTAGCAATGGGACTAGCGATGGTTATTGGACCGGTTATCGGTCTTAACTTAGCTAATATTGGAGCATACAAAACAGCGTACATTATTTGTATTATCATTTCAGTACTAAATATCCTTCTATCAATGGTTATTCATGTTCCAGAACAAGGGAAGCAAGAAAAAGTTTCTAAAACAAGTAAAGGATTTGATCTTAATGATTTGATTGGTAAAAAAGCTGCACCATTTGCCATTGTCGTATTTATTTTAGCATGTGCATATTCAGGTATTGCTTCATTCTTAGCTTTGTATGCACAAGAAATTAATCTTGTAAAAGCCGCTAGTACGTTCTTTATTCTTTATGCGGGCTTAATGTTTGTATTCCGGCCTTTTACAGGTGTGTGGGCTGACCGTTACGGGGCAAACAAAATTGTTTATCCTTGTATTATTTTATTTGCAATTGGGATGGTTATGCTCTCATTGCCTCAAACAGCAGTCATTATGATTTTGGCAGGGGCAATCATTGGAATTGGGTATGGCTCTGTTACACCAATACTTCAAACACAGGTTATTAGTTCTGTTGAAAAACATCGTGTAGGAATCGCCAATTCGTTGTTCTTCAATTCAATGGATTTAGGAATGGCTATTGGTGCATTTGTGCTGGGAATTGCAGCAAACTCATTCGGTTATGGCAGTGTTTTTATCTCTGGTATTGCCCTTATTATCATAGGAGGCATAGCCTACTTCGCTTTAGCAAGCGGTAAGGAAAAAAAGACTCGCCATTCCGTTGGATTAAAGTCTGTCAATGATATTAAATATAAATAAAAATCTTTTTCAGGGTGCCTGTCTTCTGAATAATTGTTAATCTGGAGACAGGCTTTCTTTCTTAGCATAAGTAAAGGTTATATAATTAGTAAACATATGAAATTTGAAAGGAGAAAAATCTGAATGCAAGTACGTGATTTCATGATTCGAAAAACTATTACAGCCAAGACTTCAATGACTGTGAAAGAATTAATTTCTATTTTAGAAGGTAATCGAATTGGTGGTGTACCAGTCGTTGATGATAAAGGAAATTTAGTTGGTATTGTTTCAGATGGGGATATCGTACGTTTTCTTTCTCCACATAAAGAAAAACTATATTTAACTTACTATACTGTGTATGTAGAAGAAGCCCAAAAAATAGAAGATATTTTAAGAGAAAGAATGAATACTCCCATTGAGCAAATTATGATAAAGAAAAATATTAAGACCTTAGCACCTGATGATGATTTTGAAAGCGCTATACGATTAATATCCAGACATCATTTTAAAAAGATTCCAGTAGTGAATGGAGCAGGTAGAGTTGTAGGGATAATAAGCCGTGGAGATATTATCCATAGTTTATCAAAATCAATATTTAAGGAAGAATCAGTCCAGGAACAATAGACTAAATACTCACCAGCACCCCCTGTGTTGCCACATACATTCGGCACATGTGGAGTGGGGGTGCTATTAAAGGTAAAGGTGGAATAGTTTTGGTGGGTTGACCTCTTTCACACTAAAGCGTTTCCTTTTCCTCGTTGCGTTTACCAAAAACTAAATCTCAACCAATTCCTTCTCACTAATTCTCAAATTGAATTTTTTTAATCGACGAATAATATAGGATTGGGATACACCTAGTTTTTTGGCTGTTTTCCAAGTGCTATTCGTTTCGTTATAGGTTTTAATTAAAACGCTTTTTTCAATCTGATCTAAATAGACTGGTAAACTCACTTCTTCAACGTTTTGAAGGAGTAATTGTTGAGACTGCTGAATGGGGAAGTCGCTTGGTAAATCATCTATATCAATTTTTGGCCCAGCAGATGTAATCACTAATCGTTCCATTAAATTTTCAAGTTCACGAATATTTCCTTCCCAGCTGTAATTGTATAAGGTATCCATTAAGTTTTTGGATAAATAATGTTGATGGCCATATTTTTGGTCGAATTTACCTAAGTACAAATTCAAAAGTGGAATAATATCCTCTCTTCTTTCGCGTAATGGTGGAATTTTCATAGGAAGGATGTTTAGCCGATAAAATAAGTCCTTACGAAATGCTCCTTCCTTAACGCGTTCCATTAAATTTACATTGGTGGCTGCAATAATTCGCACATCCGCTTGTTGTACTTGATTATCCCCAATCATTCGATATGTCTTGTTTTGTAAAATTTGCAGAAGCTTTGATTGTAAATGAAGAGGGAATTCCCCGATTTCGTCTAAAAATATAGTCCCCTGGTCAGCCGCAGCAATTAAACCGAGTTTGCCATTCGCATTGGCCCCTGTAAATGCCCCTTTTTTGTACCCAAATAATTCAGATTCAATGAGGGATTCTGGAATTGCACCGCAGTCTAAATGAATAAACGGTTTATTATTACGACTACTTAGCTGATGAATTCGATAGGCCAAGGCTGTTTTCCCAACACCTGTTTCTCCATTTAATAGAATTGTTGTATCGATATCAGCAATCTTTTGAGACCATACAGAAATGGTTTGGGCAGCTTTACTTTTTCCGACATAGAAATCTTCATTCTGTTGATTTTTTTGCAAGATTAGTTCGCGAATTTGCTGTTTATATAGTTGTAAAATAGATTCAACTTTTCCTAATTCACTTGATTGATTGATAGCTTGGGATAGTTGTCTTGCATGGGTAACGATATATTGAATATCCCCGTTCTCGTCTGGAATGTAGTCACCAGAAACAAGCAACTGAACATTATTTTGAGTAATCTGGGCGGTACTAATAAACCGTTTTTGTTCGATAACAAGCCTTGCGATAGAAGGTGAAAATAATCCTTGTTTTTCCATTTTAAAAACATTTTGACCAATCAGTTCACCGATTGAAAAAAAATCATCGGCTGCTTGGTTCACCCACAATACATTCCCATTGTTTTCGATAATCCAAATAGGATCTTTTAATGAATTAAGAATCTTTAAAAGTAATTGCCCATCAAATTTTTGTAAGACTTTTGCTGTCAAAGTATTTCCCTCGATTCATATGTAATTACCGCATGCCAGAAAAGTTTTAAACCCTCAGTATTGATTCATAATCGACTCATTTTGAACTCCTATACAAGTAACTATAGCATATAATAAGGCGTAGTTATACGTTCTTCGACATAATTTGAGTCCAATTAGAATCATTAAGTCAGAATGGAATTATGAATCAAACATAGAATTATTCGAAAGTACTGATTTATCATTGTTTTATAATTGGCATGCTTCTTGCATCTTTATAAAATGTACTCAAATATATGGAGAATCTGGGAGAAGTCATGAATCGTATGAAACGGTTTGTAAAAACTTTATTAAAAGTAGAGGAGGTTGGTTAATTTGAAACCATTCTATTTTCTGGCGTTTATTCCGGTTGTGGCTTTCCTTATCGGTGTACCTTTAGTGAATCGGATTAAACCTTTTGTATTAGGGCTGCCTTTTTCAATGTTTTGGATCGTATTGTGGGTTATTTTAAGTTCTTTAATTCTATTTATTTTGTATAGGCTTGATCAGCATGATGAGGAGGTGTCATAATGAATATTTCATTAATGATTATGATAGCCGTTGTTATCTTTTGCATGTATACAGCTATAAAAGCAGGTAAAGGAAAAAATGACAAATTGGAAGAGTGGGCATTAGGTGGACGAGGCATGGGCGCTATCATTACTTTCTTCTTATTAGCTGGGGAGTTTTTTACCGCCTTCACTCTAACTGGGTTAGTAGGACTAGCCTATAATAGTGGGATTGCGACTCTTTATATCATGTCATATATTTCGATCGCATGTATTATTGGCTATTTTCTATTACCAAAAATTAGACATTATAGTAAAGAGCATAATCTAATTTCACAAGGAGACTTTTTTGAGAAGAAATATAATAGTCCGTTTTTAGGGAAGCTTATTACAATCGTAGGAGCTATTGCAATTATTCCAACAATAGTAATGGCATTAAAGGGGATGGGGCTGATTGTGTCTGTCGCATCCTACGGGGCAATATCTTCTAGTGCAGCAATTTGGTTTGGAAGTATTATTGTCTTAATCTATACATTAATTTCGGGACTTCATGGATCTTCTCGTGTAGCCATTATTAAGGATATTCTTATGTTTGGTGTGCTACTATTTTTGGGTCTTTACTTCCCATTCCATTATTATGATGGAGTTGGATCGATGGTTAAGGAGGTTGCAGAGGTTAAGCCTCAAGTATTAATATTTCCAGATACAGGTCTAAGTCTTGTATGGTATGTCTCTACTGTCATATTAATGTGTTTAGGGTTATATCTTTGGCCAAATTCATTTTTATCGACTTTTGCAGCGAAAAATGACAAAGCTCTTCGTAAAAATACTATTTTAATGCCGTTATATTCATTAATGCAGCTATTTGCATGTCTTGTCGGATTAACTGCGATATTAGCGATTCCAACTCTATCAGGAGCGGAAAGTGATTTGGCATTAATTAAGTTAGTATTTGAAACATTTGATCCATGGTTTGTAGGATTCATTGGAGCAGCGGGAGTATTGGCTTCTTTAGTGCCGTGTTCTGTTGCGCTCATTACAATTGGTTCAATGATAGCTTCAAATATTTATATGCCGTTGAAACCAGATACTTCAGTTCGGAAGCAAATGAATATTGCACGACTTTTCGCAATTGCTGCAGCGATTATTAGTATATACACATCATTAAATTCACACGGTGCAATCGTATTCCTGCAATTAATTAGCTATAACTTTATTATGCAGCTATTCCCAGCTCTTATTTTTAGTTTACAGAAGAAAAACTTTGTTACGAAGCAAGGTGCAATCAGTGGTATTGTCATAGGTGTATCATTAGCATTATACTCCGCAGCGACAGGTACAACTGCGGCAACACTATTCCCGAACCTACCTTCATTTATTTTAGATATTAATAATGGTTTAAATATGTTAATCATTAACGCAATCGTAACGGTAGTTGTCAGTCTTGTAACTCAAAAATCAACAGAGGAAAGTCAAAGTTTAGAAAGTGGGATTATATAAAATGAAAATTCAAAATTATAAATTGGCAAAAAAACTACGACACGAATTGCATCAACATCCTGAACTTTCTAACGAAGAGGTTTGGACAAAACAACATTTAGTGGATTTTTTGAAAGCGAATACAGAACTAGAACTTGTAGATAAAGGAAATTGGTTTTACGCAATATATCGAGCAGGAACAGATAAACCAAATATTGCTTTCCGTGCAGATTTTGATGCACTTCCTATGGATGAATTCATCGAACTGCCATGGGCTTCTCAATACCCTGGAAAAGCACACAAATGTGGTCATGATGGCCACTCAGCAACACTAGCAGGATTTGCACTTGAAATCGATCAAGTGGGTGCAGATAAAAATATCTTTTTTCTCTTTCAACCTGCTGAAGAAACAGGAGATGGTGCTATTCAATGTGTTGATTTCATTAAAGAACACAATATTGATGAAATTTATGCCTACCATAATATGAGTGGATTTCCTTACAAGATCATAGGGATTATCGATGGAACGATAATGTGTGCATCTAGAGGGATGACGATACATCTAGAAGGTGCTCCTACCCATGCCAGTCAGCCAGAAAAGGGGATCAATCCATCTTTCGCAATCGGTAATATTCTCGGAGCGATTCCTGTTTTCACCTCACCGAAAAAAAACAAAGGTCTTATCCTATGCACAGTTGTACAAATCGATGTAGGTGAAAATGCTTTTGGTATTGCTGCATCAAAAGGGGATCTTCGTATGACAATACGTGCTCTTTACGAAGAAGAGTTGGATCGACTACAAGAAAACCTTGAAAACTTTGCAAAAGTTCAGGCTGAAGAATTCGGATTAAAAGTAAGTTTCCAATATAATGATGAATTCCCGGAAACGTTCAATCATAAAGAAAGTGCAGATAAAATTCGTTTGGTTGCAAAAGCAAAGGGAATGGAATTAGTTGAAGTGAAAGAAGCATTCCGTGCTTCTGAAGACTTTGGCCACTTTACAAAGTTAACAAAAGGTGCATTTTGCTTTATTGGAAATGGGGAAGATTATCCACATATTCATACGCAGGAGTATGACTTCCGTGATGAACTGATTGAATCAGGAGTTGAACTATTCAAGGGGTTAGCTAAATAGGAATAAGCTGAACTAGTTCAAACCATTAGTTTAACTTTGAAAAATCCAGCCCCAATAATCTAATCAGGACTGGCTTTTAACCATATTAATCTCGGGCGTGTATTTGTCATTAAGTAGCCCTTATTGTTTTACACACTCCAGTTTCGGATCAAAAGTATCAAAAAACGGGACAAGCAGCGTCATATGTTCTGGTCCTAATTTATCTGTAGACTGGAGCATCCAGTCGAAGATAATTCCCCTAGTATAAATGAGAATCATGTGGGCGATAAATCCTGCATCCATATCGCGGCGGAATTCACTTTGCTCCTGTCCTTTTTGAATAATCACTTTAAAATGGGTAAACATTCGCCGTTCCTTCGAAATCATGTAGGAAGGTTGTTCGTCATTGATTTGCAAGGTATAGATTGCCTTCGTCCATTCTCTGCGGCTCTCATTTACATAATTGTACATTTCTTTGCATAGGGCGATCAATTCTTCTTTATTAGTTTGATAGGTTTGTGATGATACTCTGGTGATTACTTCCTCATCAAGATCAAACCAGGAACTAAGGATGATTTCTCCTTTATTTTTAAAATGATTATAAAAAGCCCCTTTGGTGACCCCGGCTTTTTTGCAAATGTCGTCAATTGTCGTATTCTGGTAGCCTTTTTTAATGAAGAGCTCCAAACTGATCTGGTTCAGCGTATTGCGCGTTTGTTTTGCTTCTTCCCTGCTTTTTCGAGCCATTTTGATATCGCTCCTTTACTCAAAATTCATTTTTTCCATATTGTGTAATCCATACGTAAATCATAGCACAGAATCAAATCTATCAAAATTAGAAAAAAATTCAATTGCACTTTTTATTTTTTTAAATTATTGAAAAATTCAAAAATCTATAGTAAGATTAAAAACATCAATTAGATACTAGGGTATCTAAAATGATAAAGTATATCTTTGGTTTTATCAATCAGAAAGGAGGTAAACAGGGAAAAAATTATTGTTTTTCTAAAAAAGATTAAGAGATTTAAAGGAGGGTTTTTTTATGGTCAAAAGTAAATTAAAGTTTTTATATCTTAATGTCATGATTGGTTTAATCATTGCTGTTATCCTTTCCGGCTGTTCGGGATCAAAATCCACTACCACAGATTCTGCATCCTCCTCGCAGAAGCAGGAAAATCCAGGAAATCCACAGTATGGCGGGGTATTAAAAATTTCCTCACCTATTGAACCCGCCAATTTAGGGCTGCCGCCTGAACAAGTTGGAAGCGGTTTCGTACACATGATGACACCAGTTCTTGAAACACTTGGAAAATTTGATGAGAAGGGTGAAATGCAGCCATTACTGGCCGAAAAGTGGGAAATGGATCCACAAGCAAAAACTATCACTTACTTTTTGAAAAAAGGCATTAAATTCCACGATGGCACTGACTTCAATGCAGAAGCTGTGAAATGGAATATTGAGTTATTCCAGCAAGCCAAACGCGGCGAAGTAGACGGGATTAAGTCGATTGATGTAGTTGATGAAAGCACAGTCAAGATAAATCTAGCCGATTGGAACAGCAGCTTGAACAACGCGCTCTGTTTCTGGATTCAAATGATTTCGCCGACTGCGTATGAAAAGAACGGAAAAGACTGGGCAACTACCCATCCAGTGGGCACCGGTGCATTCGCGTTTGACAGTTGGGAGCGCGGAGTTTCGATTAAATATAAGAAAAATAAAAACTACTGGCAAGAGGGCCTTCCATATCTTGATGGGGTAGAATACAAAATCATTCCAGATGCAATGACGGCCTCCGCTGCCTTCCAGCAAAGAGAAGTGGATGCATCATTCTATTTACCGGTTGATAGGGTCCTAGAATTAGAAAAGAACGATCAGTACAAAGTCGTCACACTTACAACAGGTCTTGGCAACAGAGAAAACGGGCTTATCCCGAATAGCGGAAATCCGGATTCTCCGTGGGCAAATGTGAAAGTCAGAGAAGCGTTAGCCTATGCGATTGATGCAAAAACAATCGTCGAAAAGGTCCTAAAAGGCGGCTATGAAGTAACAGACCAGTGGGGACCAATGACAGGTTCTTCTTACAATAAGGATGCAAAGAAATATGAATTTAACCCTGAAAAAGCGAAGAAATTGCTAGCTGAAGCAGGATATCCGAAGGGCTTCAAAACGAAGCTTCTCTCCTGGCCAGGCCTTGAGCATGAATCACTGCCGCCTGTTTATCAGAGCTATTTAAAGGAAGTTGGAATTGATGCGGAAGTTGTGCCTGTTGATACGGCTAGAATGTATGACCTGATTGGCACCAAGTGGGACGGGCTGATGTACTTTGACGTTATTACCTCCCCAGACCTGCCGCTATACATGGAACGTTACTTAAGCAAAAAAGCTAAATTATACGTAAACATTGACCATCCGGAAAAAGTCGAAGAGCTCATTAAAAAAGGTAAAGCTGCAACCGATCCGGAAACAAAGCAGCAGGCAAACCTTGATTTACAGAAGGCTGTCTTCGAGGAAAACCATATGTTCTTCCCATTAGCGGTTACGACGATGCCAATTGTCATGTATCCGAACATTCAAGACAGCGGATTTAATGAAACATATGGCAATGTGTATTCTCCAGAAAAGACATGGCTTTCAAAATAACGAAAAACTTTGGGGGGATGATGCTTCATCTTCCCCTCTTATCTAACAGAAAAGGAGAGCTGTCATGATTGCGTTTATTATCCGCAGGCTATTGCAGACCGTCATTGTTTTGTTTATGGTTACCCTCATCGTATTTTCCATTCTGCAGGTTCTGCCGGGCGATCCCGCACGGACTTTGTTAGGACCTGAAGCCTCACCGGAACAAGTAGAGCAAATTCGCGACGAATTAGGGCTAAACCGCCCGCTGCCAGTACAATATATCACCTGGGTTGAACATGCCGTCCAAGGAGATCTGGGCAAGTCGATTGCCATTAAAGAAGACGTAACGGGAATTATTGGCGAACACTTACCAAAAACCCTATATATCAGTATTCTTTCGATGGTATTAGCCATCGTTATCGGGGTACCGGCCGGTATTATTGCCGCCATTAGAAGGGGAGGAAAAATTGATTCCCTCATTTCCGTCGTCTCAAACTTTGGAATGGCAGTACCTGCTTTCTGGCTCGCTGTTTTATGTGTTTATTTCTTCAGCCTCAAACTGGGATGGTTTCCGGTGCAGGGATATACCTCCCCATTTAAAGATTTCTGGTTAAGTACACAGCAGGTCATTATGCCTGTTATCTGCCTTGCCTTTGCGGCGCTCGCTTCCTTTGCCCGCCAGACTAGGTCGGCCATGCTCGAAGTGATCATGCAGGATTTCACCAGAACGGCCCGTTCCAAAGGACTAAAAGAAGGAACCATTATTATCAAGCATACATTGAAAAATGCCATTATTCCTGTTATCACCTTAGTGGGGCTGCAGGTGCGAAACATCGTGGGCAGTACCATATTTGTTGAGCAGGTCTTCAATATTCCGGGTATGGGACGGCTAGTCGTTCAAAGTATCTTCAATCAAGACTTTGTTGTCGTTCAGGGCTGCGTACTCGTCATTGCCATTATCGTTGCCTTTACCAATCTATTGATTGATATTTCATATGGCTTTGCAGACCCACGGATACGGATTAAATAAGGAGGGACAAAGATGACAACAGAAATCATCGCTTCAGAAAAAGTGGTTGAACAAAAGGTAAAAAAGACAAGTAATAAAAAGCGGTTTCTTCGTGTATTTCTTGCCCGAAAAACGGTTGTTGCGAGTTTGGCCATTATCTTCATTATGATTATTTGTGCTATATTTGCCCCGTTAATTGCCCCGTTCGATCCATATAAACAAGACTATACGCAAATCCTTGCAGACCCATCTCTCGCCCATCCATTAGGAACGGACTTGATTGGAAGGGATGTCCTAAGCCGGATTATATACGGCAGCCAGGCAGCGCTGCTAGTCGGTATGGTATCCGTCGCCATTGCAAGTGTGATTGGGATCATCCTTGGATTATTTTCCGGCTATGCTGGCGGGTTGATTGATGCCGTTATTATGAGAGCAATGGATGCCCTCATGGCGATTCCTCCTATTATATTGGCGGTGGTTTTCGTCGCAGCCTTTGGCGGCGGTTTAAAGAACGTCATCATTACGTTAGGCCTTTCGCTTGTACCGACTTACGCACGATTAATGCGGGGCCAGGTACTAGCAATCAGGGAATCAGATTATATTGTGGCACAAGAGCTCATGGGCTCGACGAACATTAGAAATATGATCAAGCATGTACTTCCAAACTGTCTTTCACCGCTCATTGTCTTGATCACCCTAAACTTTGGTGTGGCTATTTTGGCTGAAGCTGGACTCAGCTTTTTAGGACTTGGAATTGTTCCGCCAAAAGCTGCTTGGGGTTCGATGATTAATGACGGATATAAATATTTATTATCCAATCCAATCCTTTCTTTTGCCCCTGGTATGGCAGTCGTACTGGTAGTGGTGGCCTTTAATATTGTCGGAGATGCATTAAGGGATGCCCTTGATCCGCGTTTGAAAGGTAGCTTGTAAGAAACAATGGGAGGTGTACATAAATGAGCCATTTGCTCGAGGTTAAAAATTTACAAACACAATTTACAGTTGACCGCAATGTCGTAAAAGCAGTTGATGGCGTTTCCTATTACGTGGATGAGGGAGAAATCGTCGCGGTCGTCGGCGAGAGCGGCAGCGGGAAATCCGTTACGCAATATTCCGGCATCCAGCTAATCCCAACGCCCCCAGGGAAAATTGCCGGCGGGGAAGTCCTGTTTAATGGGAAAAACTTGCTTCAGATAAGCGGGGAAGAACTGCGGCAGGTACGCGGCGGGGAAATCGGGGTGGTGTTCCAGGAACCGATGACGTCACTGAACCCCGTATTAACGATTGGTTATCAAATTATCGAGACAATTATCCTCCATTTAAAGATGAATAAGAAGGATGCCCGCAAACATGCGATTGAATTGCTGAAAAGTGTCGGGATACCAGATGCAGAAGAAAGGATTGACTATTACCCACACCAATTCAGCGGCGGCATGCGGCAAAGGGTGTGCATTGCAATGGCGATGGCCTGCAAACCGAAGATTCTAATTGCGGATGAAGCGACGACAGCGCTTGATGTTACCACACAGGCGCAAATCTTGGAGATGCTAAAAGATATTGTAAAGGAAACAAAAACTTCTATTGTATTAGTGACCCATAATTTAGGGATTGTGGCCCGCTATGCAGACCGTATTTATGTCATGTATGCCGGTGAAATCGTCGAATCGGGGACTACGAAGGAAATTTTTTCAAGTCCAAAGCATCCTTACACGATTTCCTTATTGAATGCCATCCCTAGATTAGATGACCCAAAAGGACGGCAGCTGATTCCAATTGATGGGATTCCCCCATCCCTGATTAACAAACAGGACATTTGTGCTTTTTTGCCAAGATGTCCGCATCGGACGGCGGCCTGTTCATTCAAGCCTGCGCCAAAGCTTGAGACTGTAAGTGGCAGCCATTATTCGGCTTGCCATGAAGATATAACGACGGAGGCGATTAAGGAAGTGGCCGCTGCTAGGGCCACTTCGGAGGATTCTTCTGCAGATGCGTTCAATGACAATCAATCGGATAATGAAAACCTTTTAGAGGTTAAAAACTTAAAAATGTATTTTCCAGTCACAAAGGGGATTCTGAAGCGCAAAGTGGCGGATGTCAAGGCCGTGGACGATGTCAGCTTTTCGATTAAAAAAGGGGAAACCCTTGGGTTGGTTGGGGAAAGCGGCTGCGGGAAAACAACGATTATTCGCAGTATTTTACGGATGTACGAACCGACTGCAGGTGATGTGATTTTTGACGGACAAAACATTGCCAAAATGCCAAAGCATAAACTGCGTCCCATCCGCCGAAACATCTCCCTTGTGTTCCAGGATCCGTTTAGTTCACTCGATCCTAGGCAAACGGCGGGAAGCATTGTCGGCGAACCATTGATCATTCATAAATTAACGAAAACAAAAGCTGAATATGAGAAACGCGTCAATGAATTATTCGAACTTGTGGGTCTAAATCCTGAATGGAAAAACAGAGTTCCCCACGAATTCAGCGGCGGGCAAAGACAGCGGATCGGAATTGCCCGCGCATTGGCGAGCAACCCTTCGTTTATTGTTTGCGACGAGGCCATTTCCGCATTGGATGTGTCGATTCAAGCGCAAATTATTAATCTATTAGAAGATTTACAGAAAAAGCTCGGTCTTACCTATCTATTTGTCGCTCACGACCTTTCCGTTGTCCGCCATATCAGCGACCGGGTCGTGGTGATGTATCTAGGCAAGATTATAGAGGTGGCAGATTGGAAGTCACTGTATGAGAACCCGCTTCATCCTTATACAAAAGGATTGCTTGCGGCAGTACCAATACCAGACCCATTTGTTGAAGAAAACCGGGAACATGTGATGCTGGAAGGGGAAATCCCAAGTGTGATGAATCGGCCAAAGGGCTGTGCCTTTTTTAACCGCTGTCCAATGGCAACCAAGGAATGCAGCGAAGCGGAGCCGCCGCTTGTTGAAACCGAAGAGGGGCATAGTGTCGCTTGTATTAAAGTTGGAAAGGAAGTTAGAGTATGAGCCATACGAAGAGAATCGATCAAGCATTACAAACAAGGGGATTCGCGGTTGGAACCTTTATTTCCTTTAACAGTCCTGACGTAGCCGAATTTGCCGGCCACGCCGGGTTCGATTTTATCCTGCTTGATGCAGAGCACAGCACCTTTGCTTTTGAAGGTTCAGTTGAAATGATCCGTGCCGCTGCGGCTGGCGGGACTGCTGCCGTCGTCCGGCTTCCATCTAGTGAGCATTCCGGCATTACGAAAATCTTGGATGCCGGCGCAGCCGGGGTACTGATAGCGAACGTCCGGACAGGGGAAGAAGCAAGAAGGATTGTGCAGGCAGCGAAATACGGACCTGCCGGCAAACGGGGATACAGCCCCAGCCTCAGGGCGATGGATGGTTATAAAAACAATAAGGAGTACCGCGAGTGGAGCGACAACAACCTCTTAATCTGGGTAATTATCGAAAGTGAAGAGGCACTCGAAAATATTGAAGATATTCTCGATTCCGGCATCACCGGCATTATGCCCGGCCCTTACGATTTATCGATGGCCATGGGGTACGAAGGAGACACGACACATCCGGAAGTCGTAAAAGCATTATACCGTGTAAGTGACCTTGCGGTTAAGAAGGGCGTCGATCTCGCCGTTTTTTCCGAGGTGCCGGAAGGGGAAGGTGCGCTAACTCCTTACGAAATCGCGGATTCTTGGAAAAATCGCGGAGCCCGGTTTATTCATTTTAGCACAGACCGGATGATCATGGCGTCTGGCTACCGAAGGATATTAGATGGGTTGAAGGAATCGCAGGGCGTTTAGTTTTATAAAAATTGGAAGGGGAAATATGAAAATGATTACTATAAATACTTCAATTAAAAGACCGGACCCTGAATTGGTAAGACAATTGGGGGAGATTACTCCAAGTGATTATGGCCATAATCTTAATTTTCAATTCATTACCGCAAGCAAAATGAAGCCGTTATTTCAGATTGAAACGCCTTTTGCAGGCACGGCGGTAACGGTACGAACCCCGCCCAACGATACGGCATTAACCTGTAAGGCACTGGATTATATCCGGCCCGGCGACATAGTCGTGATTGATGCAAACGAAGAGGAACGTTATGCATGTTGGGGTGAAGTGATAACCAGAATTGCGATGGAAAAAGGGGCAGTAGCCGCGATTGTCAATGGAGCCATTACGGACACCATTGCCATAAGAGATTTAGGGTTTAAAGTGTATTCGCATGCAGTGTCGCCTATGACGACGAAGTTCTACGGCCTCGGCGGCGATATCAATGTTCCCGTTTCTATTTCCGGCTGTGTCATCCAGCCTGGAGACGTGATTGTCGGCAGCAATGACGGGCTTTTAGTCGTGCCGCAGGATGAAATTGCATTGTATTTAAAGGTTGGGAAAGAGGCAAAGGAATTAGATGAGCAAAACCTCCGAGACATAAAAATGTTAGGAGCGGAAACTCTCTTGCGCCGCTGGAATGCAAATTGAGGGGATAAACTAGACTGTCTTTAATAGCGCCCTAGGGGGAAAATCAATAATTCACCATAATCTATAATTTAAAAATAAATAAAACTAGGGAGATGGTTGCAGATGCTTCATCTAGTCAACAAGAATGTCAGACAAATAGAATTATCCGGTATTCGAAAAGTCTTTAATAAAGTATTGAACGATCCAAGTATCGTTAATTTAACGGTTGGCCAGCCCGATTTTCCGACTCCTGAAAATGTAATTAACGCAGGAATTAGATCACTGGAGGAAAAACGGACCGGTTATACAACCAACTCGGGATTACCTGACCTGAGAAAAGCGATTGCAAGCTTTGTGGACCGCCGCTATGGGTTGAAATATGAGCCGGAGAATGAAATTCTTGTTACAATAGGTGCAAGTGAAGCTCTTGACATTGCGTTTCGTACCATTCTGGATGAAGGCAGTGAAGTGATTTTGCCCGCACCGATTTATCCGGCGTACGAACCACTGATAAGATTATGCGGTGCCATACCTGTTTTTATCGATACAAGGGAAACTAGCTTTAAGCTTAACGCAGAGATGATAAAAGCAAAACTCACGGATAAGACCCGTTGTGTCCTTCTACCTTATCCATCTAATCCTTGCGGAAGTATTTTAGAAAAAGAAGAGTTGCAGGAGATTGCTGATCTTTTAAGAGACAAGGAAATTTTTATTATCTCCGATGAAATTTACAGTGAATTAACCTATGGAACGAGACATCATTCGATTGCCTCTTTTCCAGAGATGAAAGAAAAGAGCATTGTGATTAATGGCCTTTCGAAATCCCATGCGATGACAGGTTGGAGGATTGGGTATGCACTGGCACCGAACTATCTAATAGAAGAAATGCTGAAAATCCATGTGTACAATACCGTTTGTGCAACCTCCACCAGCCAATATGCTGCCTTAGAAGCATTATCGGCAGACTTAATAGAAGTAGAGCTGATGAAGGAAGAATATCAAAAACGAAGAGATTATGTATTTGACCGAGTCAAATCAATGGGTCTTGATGTAAGTTGGCCGGATGGAGCCTTCTACTTATTTCCTTCGATCAAAAAGACAGGGATGAGTTCTGAGGAATTTAATGAAAAATTAATTGAACAGGCAAAAGCAGCGTGCATACCTGGCAGTGCCTTCTCAAGCTATGGTGAGGGATATATTCGAATTTCTTATGCTAACTCAATGGAAAATTTAGTAGAAGGGTTAAATAGGTTAGAAAAATTTTTGGAAAACACAAATATCAAAATGGATTGCTAGAATATTTTCCAAAATAGCAGTTTCAAACCTCTGAACCTGTTTTTTTAGTATTAAGCTACATATAGAAAAAAGCAAATGGCTCAGTATTGGACTGAGCTATTGTTTTTCATAATAATAATCTTGAATACATTTTCTTTTGCGATAAGAAAGACTTGGGGCGGATCCAATCGGATTTCGCCTCCTTTTCTATTTGTCCTTGCTTTTTTAGAACAAATAATAAACAAAACACATCAAATTCATTTGAAATTTTGCTAATATGGTAATAATAGATTAGAGGATGGAGAGGAGAATTAGTATGAACAATGAAAAAAGGATGTTGTCACCAGAACAACATGAAGAAATACTTAGGACATTGAAAGCCCGTTTTGAGAAAAACATGAATCGTCATAAAGAACTTGAATGGGCTAATGTTCAAACAAAGCTAGAAACTAATACTGAAAAACTGTGGTCACTTTTTGAAATGGAAAGAACAGGCGGTGAACCGGATGTTATCGATCATGATAAACAGGCGGGCGAATACATTTTTTACGATTGCTCAGTGGAAAGTCCTAAAGGCCGCAGGAGTGTTTGTTACGACCGGGAAGCGCTGGATTCAAGGAAAGAACACAAACCAAAAAACAGTGCTATAGATATGGCTGCTGACATGGGTATAGAGATTTTAACGGAAGAACAATACAGAGAGATGCAGAGACTTGGAAATTTCGATACTAAAACATCGAGCTGGGTGAAAACACCTGATAATATTAGAAAACTTGGTGGGGCCATCTTTTGTGATCGTCGCTACGACACTGTCTTTGTGTACCATAATGGAGCAGAATCCTACTATGCTGCCAGGGGTTTCCGTGGCTCGCTAAGGGTCTAAATTTTGGTGAGAAAAGAGTTGTATATGCCAAGATGGATCTTTCAAAGGTTATAAAGTGAATTTTTAAGTACCGCTAATTAATTATATTAGTGGTACTTTTTAAGTTGTGCTATCATGGCAATACTAGATTTAGAGAATGGGGAGGAGAGTGCTATGAAAATAAATCAATTAATTGCGAATAATATTAACAAATTAGATGCAGCACTTCCGGCTGATCAATCGTTAGGAATTGCTGGTTTGTCCGGATCTGGTAAAACAACTTTTTGCCAAACCATTGGAGAAGAATCCAAGAAGCGTCTTGTTTCCTTATTGCCAAAGGCCGAATATCAGTATTTATTTCCTAACATAATGGAAACCAATTTTAGTGCGATCAAGATGGAAGAAATGCCACTGGTGCTTTTTCTGGGGAGATCATCCATTTCCTCCAATTCACGTTCAACAATTGGCACACATACTGGCGTATTTACAGAGATTCGTGTGACTCTTGCTGAAAAATATAATCTATCTCCGGAAGTTTTTTCATTTAATAATCCGTTGGGCTGGTGTCCGGATTGTAAAGGACGCGGTACTACTAAAAATGTCGAATGTAAAAAGTGTAAGGGGAAGCGCTATAATCAAGAGGTTGAACAATATAAAATTGAATTACTTGATCAACTACATAGTATTTCCGATATCAACAACTTAAGTATGGAATCAATTTTATCACTAGCAGAAGTTTTACATATAAGTGAAGCGAAACAGCATATTCTCAAAAATATCATCAATATGAATATTGGCTACTTAACAATAAATCGAATCATGGGTACATTGTCAGGAGGGGAATTAACACGTCTTTACTTGGCTGAATTTATGGCAACCAGTGAAAATACTGTGATTATTATTGATGAAATATCAGTTGGTCTGGATCACCAAACACTATTGAAAATTTTAGAACAGATTAAACAATTAGGCTATAAGAACCAAATTTGGTTCATTGATCATTCTGACACCGTGCTAGATACAACGGATGAGAAAGTATTCTTTGGCCCCGGTAGTGGGAAATATGGCGGAAAAATTGTGGAAGAATCACCACGCCCCAAACCAATCATTTGGGAAAGAAATCAGGCAGTGCCAGCAGAATACTATCATTTTCAAGATCTTTACTTCCGTAATATTCAAATGGCTGAAATTCAGATACCCCAAAATAGACTTGTAACCGTTACCGGTGAGTCTGGATGTGGTAAATCTACGCTAGTCAATGAATGTATTGCCAAAGATTTTCAGAGACGTTATCCCAAAGATAAACTAGTAATGGTCGGGCAAGATCGGAACCAGTCGATTACTAGTCGTTCAACGGTTGCGACATTTCTTGATATTAAAAAGAAAATTACAAAATATAGTGAAGATATTGATGATCTTTTCGAGCGTTCGATTGAAGATATTATTGATGAACTTCCAAATCAAGACATCGCCCATAAACGTTTGAGTTTACTGATCAAACTGGGACTAGGTTATTTGACATTAGAACGAAAAACGCAAACCTTATCAACTGGTGAATTTCAATGTGTTCATTTAGTTTCGGAGCTGTTTGCGAACTCAAGAAACCCACATACACTTTTCATTTTTGACGAACCTTCAAAAGGTTTATCACAAAATATTCTAAATCAATTCATTGATAGTGTCAGAGGAATACTAAAAGATGAATCAGTTTCTATCATGATGATTGAACATAATGCCTATATGCTTGAAAGCTCAGATTTTATCGTCGATTTTGGTAAAAGAAAGATTGAAGCTGTAACGCATCTTGATGTTGTCAGTCATAACGAATATTACGAGCTTAAAAGTAAGGAGGATATTGCACTTCCTTCACAGATTTCTTCGACACTCAAAGCGCAAAATGGCATTACTTATTTAAAAGAAAATCATATCGACTATTTTAAAGATGCAGAAAATATCTATAAGGGCGGTATCTTAAAAAGCTTATCATCAATGGCCCGTTTAATTTACGGCGAATACGAATCTGACACTATTGCGCCTGTCATTGCTATAGATTTTGAAAGACATTTGTATAGTCAATATAGTTTTCTCTATGAAATGGGCGGGGTGATCAACCATATTGTGGCGGCGCATCCGACCAATAAAGATACGAGGAGCTTCGATTTCTATTCACAGGACAATCATTGTCCATCATGCTCAGGACGCCTTAAAATTGATATCTTTGATAAAGATCTTGTCATTCAAGAGAAAGCCGTTCCATTCTGGAATGGACTATTTTATCCTGAGGTGATGGAAGTATTAAAATATTATCAATATCCAAAAATAGAGTTTCTATTTGAGGAAATTAAGAATGAGCTCGGGTTTGATCTGACAAAAAGCTACAATGAGATGTCAGAAGAAGAAAAGCATGTTTTTTGGTACGGATATTTTGAAAAGACATTCTATGATAAAGCAGGCAAGACACAGAGGACCTGGGTAGGCTTTAATACCATCGTTGGTGGGTATATGGTCATTTCAAAATCAGTGATTAAAGAGAAAATGAAAGCATCAAAAGAAAAAATTACCTGTCCGATTTGTCATGGAACGGTACTTAATCATCATAAACAGCTTACATTTGGTGGCAAAGATATTCGTGAGGTAATCAATCAGCCACTTGATCAAGTGTTACAAATAGTTGGAGACTTACCTGTACTCATAAAGCTAAAATCTATTGTTGGCGGCGATATGACTTTGACAGAAGATGTCTCACTAATGCCTAGGGAAACCCAAGTCGGATTGAAAATGTTTGAATTGGAACTCGCCAGCTTTACAGGTTATGAAATGGTATTACAAAATGTCTTACCATTCTGGGGCAGTATTAAAGACAATCTCGAATCCATCAGTACCCATAATCAGATTAGCATCTGTGATTTTCCTAATATTTATGAAACAAGAGATACCATCATTGATAAGTACTTCACGAATGGAAAATACAAAAAACTAACGTATGTTTATGAAGCATTTGGTTTCAAAAAAATAGTCACTCAAATTAATAAAATTAATAAAAGTTATCCATGTCGATTCTGTAAAGGGAAGAAAGTCATTACAGAAGAGAATCTCCATGATGGCGTGTTTAAATTAGCAATACCCTGTGTGAGTTGTCAGGCAAGTGGCATCAATGATGAAGGCCGTAAGGAAATGGTTGAAGGTATACCAGTAGCAACATGGTTAACGGGCAAAGTTAGGGATGTTGTTGCTGAAAGCTTGTATACAGAAGCTGTCGCGGATATTCCAATTTATATTCGTATTCGTGAGTTAAATAAACGAGATATGATGGCGGTTTATCAATGCCTTGAACAAAATAATTAAATTAGAATGATTTTTTAGCAGCTATTTCATTACCAAGAAACAAGGAAGAGATTGTACTGGAATTCTTTAATAGTTATGTGAAGGGTGAAGGTAAATTTCAAGCAGCTAAAACGTACTAGAAACGACAAATATTTATGTTTGAATTGAGGGCTTCATTTCGATTCGCTGATAGAACATGAAAATTCGCTGATAGAACACAGGGATTCGCTGATAGAACACAGGAATTGGCTGATAGAACCTAATAATTCGCCGATAGAATGTTTTTCTCTCCGATTTCAGAGCATTTTGAAGGGGATAGTTTCAGAGTAGTCCATTTTTCTGGTATTCAAATAGTCAATTGACAAGTATTTCATTCAAAAAAACTATATTTTAATAAAAATTGAATATTATTCCATTCTTGTTATAATAATGAATAGACAATTATAAGCAATTACATTATGTCTTTAAGATATGTTAATTCTTGATAGGAGGATATTATGGGAAGATTAGTGCATTTCGAAATACATGTGAGTGACATGGAACGGGCAAAGAAGTTTTATGGAGAGGTTTTCGGTTGGTCTTTTCAAGATTGGAGTGAATATGCGGGTATGCCATACTTTGGTGCGGTGACTGGCGATGAGAATGAGCTAGGGATCAATGGTGCTTTAATGCAACGCCAAAGTGCTCCGCCGGAACCAAACCAACCTTTAAACGGATTTGCTTGTACAATGGGTGTGGAAAATTACGATGTCACGGAAGCCAAAATTATTGAGAATGGCGGCAAGGTCGCAATGGCCAAATATGCTTTGCCTGGTATGGCTTGGCAGGGATATTATATTGATACCGAAGGCAATATTATCGGAATTCATCAACCCGATGCAAATGCAAAATAGGTGTTACATAACCGCTAGAGAAAGGTAGAATCATCTGCCTTTCTATTTTTTTGCGGTCTTTTATCTTAAAGACATTCAGATACTTAGAAAAAGATTTGGAAATGTTGGGGACTTAGCCTTTCTTTTTTAAAAGGAAACATAAAGAAATTAATTATTATTTGACAAAAGATATCAAACTTCGCGAGATGCCAGGCATCGCTATTTATTTTAAATAAAATTGAATTCTTCACTTGTTCTTAATTATTGCATAAAATCCAACAATATTGGATGTGAAACCGTCCTAATAAGACTACTATATATTTAGATTAAATTGTGATGGTCTTGGAAATGAGAATATCATAAATATAAATAAATATTTAAAGGGACAAATACAATGGTTATTGGATTAAGAGAGGAACAAAAAAATGAAAAATAACAGAAATGATAAGTTATTGAACAGCCAATATATCGCTATCAATCTTATTACTTTTATCTTCTTCTTTGCTGACTATATTTTGATCACTACGATTCCCCTCTATGCCCTTGAAATTGGAGGTAACGCGTCTACTGCAGGTGCTTTTATATTTGTAATTAGCACGACTGCACTGGTTCTTCGACCGATTATGGGAAACCTGATGGATGCGAAAACTAGGAAGCTTATTATTCTAATAGGGACAATTGCTTTAGCTTTAGCGTCACTTTTTTATGGACTTGTGGTCTCCATAACATCGATTTTAGTTTTGGCGATTCTTCATGGCCTTTCCGCTAGTGCGATTACAACCTCAGCACCTACGGTTGTAGCGGATGTAACGCCTGCTTCGAGACTGGCAGAAGGGATAAGTATGTTTGGGGTTGCTACAAATCTTACAATAGCTGTTGGACCATTAGCGTCACTTTACCTTATCAATGCATTCAGCTATTCTATAACATTTAATGTAGCCTTTGTTTTGGTTCTATTAAGTATTGTCCTTACTTTTCTAATCAATTATGAAAAAAAGGAACAAAATTTTGCTGGAGAACGAATAAAAACAAAGAAAAAAATAAACATAAAAACCTTGTTTGAAAAAACAGCCTTGAAACCGTCAATATATCAACTCTTTTTAGCCTTTGGTTTGTCTGCCATATTGACATTTATCCCTATTTACGGAAAATCACGCGGAGTTGATAATATCGGCTTATTTTTTACATTCTATGCTGCTTCAGCGGTTATCGTTTCTTTTATAACCGGAAAACTCGTTCATACATATGGGGTACGCAAAGTGTTTATTGCTGGAATAATTATGCAGCTCATAACATTTCTATTCTTAGCATTTGCATACTCTTTGCCTCTTATGATTACTGCAGCTCTACTCTATGGGTTCGGGAGTGGCTCTGGTTTTGCAATAGTTAGTATTTTAGCAATGGAGTCAGTTGCCCCGGAAAGGAGAGGAGCAGCTAACGCTACCATTTTTGCTGCAATGGATATAGGTATCGCAGTGGGCTCTATTGTTTTAGGGGTTATTTCAACGAAATTTGGCTTTACAGTGACATTTATTCTTACAGCATCTATAATGCTGGTTGATATTATTGTTTTTAGTATTCTTCATAAGGAGCAAACAATAAGGAACGTAGCGTTGGAAGAAACAGAAGTATTATAATTCTTACCGAAGCAAGTAAAGCTATAACAATCTAAACAGTTTAACCACACCTCTTTACTAAAAGGTGTGGTTTTTTATTCCATCAGGCACTGGTTTAAGCTGTCTACTCTCTTGTCCTTTTATACTCTGTAGGTGTAATTCCCTTTACATCCTTAAAAACTTTACAGAAATAATTATAGCTACTAAATCCTACTTGTTCGCTGATATTAGTAATCGACGACATCCCTTGTTCAATGAGAAAGGCTGCCTCATCGATTCGCTTTTTCTGAATATAACCGATCACGGTAATGTTCATCTCTTCTTTAAATCTTTTAGCCAAATAGGTACGATTAAAACCTATTTCCTCTGCTACAGACTGTAAATTAATGTTTTCATGAAAGTGGAGGTTTATATACATGATTGCTTTCTTTACAGCCGAACTGTGACCTTTTATAGCAAAATTTTTGACTGCATTACCATATTCTTTAAGCATGGCTATTTCCAACATTTCTAGTTCGGAAATGGTTACAGCCTGTTCAATTTTGATGGCAAATTTCTCTGAAATTTCATGTAAGTATTGTGGTGGCACACCTCCCCTTCCGGCTGTGATTCTATAAATGGAATTGGAGCCAAAAGTAACATTCTTTCTTGCTCTCAATGGATTTCCAGGTACTCTATAATCAAGATCACCTGAAAAGTCAACTATCATTGCCAGTGCTTTTTCTGTATCACCTGTTTCAATGAAGTGCAAATATTTCTTTTCAAGTTCATATATAAAGTTAATATTCTTTTCTCTTTGTTCACCGTCTTGTAACGGAAGCACTTCATGATTTTTGTTTACATGATTACTATCAATTGTTATAAAATGGGACTCTAGATGAGGATTTGCTAATATATTCACAAAAACATCAGCTAACGCCATGGATGTTGACCCAACATTGGTAATGGATTTGTAGTAATTTTCTAAAGGTTTGATCCAGCTTTGCTCTAAATTATTCTTCTTCAAAACAATCCATAGAAAATGTTCATTAACTTTTTCAGTTAGAAATGGACCTACAATGGTCATTCCTTGATAGTGTTCCTCTTCTTTAATCCCAATTGTGATGTAGGATAGGTGAAAGGAATCTGTATAGAAACAGAAACTATTTTTTTTTGCTCCTAATAGTGCTTCTTGGAAAACGGGATACATACTCTTCCGTGTTTCTGTAATCACTAACGGCTCATCATCTTTAGAAATATGTAAAATTAGTTTCAAGTCTTTATCAATAAACTGTACATCAATTTTAAAAGCATTTTTAATTATCCGACATTTTTCTGTAAGTTCATTTATGTTCATACTGTAACCTTCTCTATCCCCATTTTTTATATAATACCACGGCTATGTAAATTATTAAATCTAATAAAGCGCTACCATATTTTTGTTCGATTTTGTAGAAAAAACAACAATATTAGATGTGAAACCGCTAACAAGAAAGTAATATTAACCTATCCTTAATATGAATATTACAAAAATATTTTTCCGGGGAATATTGAGTGATCTTCATTTAAGTACTTTAGGTTACTAGTAATTATTTTAATAATTGGGGGTTGGAACAATGGGTCAGCTTGCAGAAGTAAAGGAAGAACAATATGGTTCTCCTGTTACAGTCAGGAAATTCGGCTTAAGAGACAAAATTGGATATATGTTTGGCGATTTCGGGAATGATTTCTTTTTTGGATTAACTTCTATGTACTTAATGGTTTATTATACGGATGTTCTTCATATCGGCGCAGCTGCAGTGGGAGTTCTTTTCTTAGTTGCAAGGTTGTGGGATGCGGTTGCCGATGTTACTTGGGGCCGCTTCATTGATTCAAGAAAGCCTGGGAAATATGGCCAATTTAAACCTTGGATTCTAAGAATGTCTTTTCCACTTGTATTATCGGGTATTTTAATGTTTGTGAAAATCCCTGGTATGTCAGATGGTTTTCACTTGGTCTGGGCGTTTGCTACTTATATTATGTGGGGAACTCTCTACAGCACAGTAAATATTCCTTATGGTGCGATGGCGTCTGTCATCACCAATGATCCAGTAGAACGTACAAGCTTATCTACTTGGAGATCCCTTGGTGGAAACTTATCTTATCTAGTCGTTGGTTCATTAGCGCCGCTAATCTTGTTTGTCGATAATAAGGCAGATGAAAATCGTTTTTTAATAGGAGCTATTATTTTTGCCATTCTTGCTCTTTCTAGCTACATTGCCTGCTATAAATTATCAACAGAAAGAATTCTTGCTAATGATAAAAAAGAAAAACTGGACTTTAGAAAAACGGCGAGAGGCCTTATAAAAAATAAACCATTATTAGTTCTCTTAATATCAGCATTACTTTTATTAGTTGTATCTATGTTACAAGGAGCCGTAACCACTTACTTGATTAAAGATTATTTTGGAAGTGCAAAGTCATTGAGTTTAGTCTACACTCTTCAAATGGTTGCGGCATTGGCTGTCATTCCAATGATTACTCCATTAGCAAAAAAGATCGGTAAAAAAGAAATATCAGGTATATCCATGGTAATTTGCGGGGCTATCTATGCTTTGATGTATTTTATGCCGAATATGTCACTAACCACTTATATTATCCTTTCAAGCATTGCTTACTTTGCGATGTGCTTTCTTTCAACAGCAATTTGGGCATTTGTTACAGATTGTATCGATTACCAAGAATTCCTAACAGGCACTCGTGAAGATGGAACGATTTACTCTATCTACTCATTTTTCCGTAAAGTAGGGCAGGCAATTGCCGGAGGTATTGGCGGTTTTGCAATTGCAGCAGTAGGATATAACGCTTCCCTTGGTGCACAATCACCAGAAACGCTTAACGGAATATTTGCACTTAATACGCTTTGGTTGGGCATCGGCTTTTTAGTTGTTGGATTAATAATCATGTTCCTTTATCCATTAAATAAAAAACGTACAGAGCAGCTTACGATAGATTTAGCTAAGAGAAGAAGTGAAGGAAATTAATTTGTAAATTTCCTCTTAAATCATCGCTGGTTTGAGGGGATTTTATTTTTCACTATTTTTCACTACAAACTTCAATATGAAGCATTAATACAAATTCTAACAACTATCAAAAGCAAGGAGAATGCATAATGGAAAAAGTAAGATTAGGCATTATTGGAATTGGTGCACAAGGCGATGCCTATGCTGGCTTTATTGCTGAAGGAAAAGTTAAAAACATGGTAATCGGAGCTATTTGTGATATTGATCCTGAGACAAAAGCCATGTGTGCTGAAAAATATCCAGATGTTCCTTTTTACAACAACTATATCGACATGCTTGAAAGCGGCAATGTGGATGCAGTCGTCACAACTGTTCCACATTATCTTCACCCTCAAATGGGGATAGATGCGTTAAAAAGAAACATTCACATATTGTTAGAAAAGCCAGCCGGCGTTTATACAAAACAAGTTCGAGAGTTAAACAAATTTGCGGCAACAAAACCTGAATTAACTTTTGCTATTATGTTCAACCAACGCACAAATCCACTGTATATAAAATTAAAGGAAATCATTGATAATGGTGAAATTGGCAAAATCCGCCGTACAAACTGGATTATTACAACTTGGTGGAGACCACAAGGATACTATGATCAAAGTGCATGGAGAGCGACATGGGGCGGCGAAGGAGGCGGTGTTCTTGTTAATCAGGCACCACATCAAATTGACCTGCTTCAATGGATTTGCGGTATGCCAAAGAAAGTGTACTCCACTGTGAAATATGGATACCAAAGAAATATTGCTGTTGAAGATGAAGTCACTACAATCCTTGATTATGGTAATGGAGCAACAGGTGTCTTTATTACTTGTACTCATGATTTTATTGGCACTGACCGTTTTGAGATTCTAGGTGATAAAGGAAAAATTGTTGTCGATGACAGCAAGAGAATTACAATTAATCGCCTTAAAAAATCTGAAAATGAAATGAATGCTTCGATGAGTTGGGCAGATGCCTGCAGGATTTTCGAAATTGGAGACATGGGTGAGATCTACAGTGAAGAAGTACTTGAATTCGAAAGCGTTTGGGGAGCTCAGCATATAACTGTTTTAGAAAATTTTGCAGCGAATATTATTGAAGGAACACCACTAATTGCCCCTGGAACGGATGGAATTAACGGGGTAGGGTTTGCAAATGCGATACATCTATCAAGCTGGTTAGGAAAAGAAGTAGAACTTCCAGTTGATGAAGACCTGTATTTTGCTGAATTAAATAAGAAAATTGAAGAAGAAAATAAACAGCTGGTATTACAATAATTTTTCAAAAAGAAACTCATATTATTGGCATAAAAATGGGCTTGCCACTTGTTACAGGCCACAAGTTTTTTTTGGGAAAACTATGGCGGTTATTCAAATAATTGACGCATCCAGAAATCCTTCAAATTAAAGATATCAAAATGGAGTTGTAATAAGATGAATAAGGGAAAAATTGGCGTTCAAATGTACACTGTAAAAGACAAGGTTGCTGATCTTGGTGCATATGAAATAATTCGAAGAATAGCCGAATTAGGCTACCGTGCTGTAGAGGTATCACAAATTCCAATGAGGTCTAAAAATGTTGCAGAGTTAAAAAGGGCCAGTATAGATTTTGATATTAAAATTGCTGCACTATCTGCAGGCTTAGAACCAATAGTTCCTGGGGACCCTGGAGAAACACTGTCATCGGATTTTGATAAGATTGTAAATGATTGTAAAATATTAGATTGTAATTATTTAAGAATCGGCATGATGCCTATCCATCTAATGGACGATAGAGATAAAATTATGGGATTCATTGAAAGAGCAGAAGCAATGGCAAATCGCCTGGCAGAGCAGGAAATAGAATTATATTATCACACCCACCATCTTGAATTTCAAAAATTCGATGGAGTCTATCTATTGGATATAATTAAAGATAATACGACTAAACTAGGATTTGAATTAGATGTTCACTGGATTCAAAGAGCAGGTGAGAACCCGGTAGAGTTTGTGAAAAAGTATAAAGACCGTATTTCCTTATTACACTTGAAGGATTACCGCATCGGAAAACTGGATTTAAGTAATGTTGACTTTGAAAGTTGGGCTAATTTTGACGATGCCTTTATGAGCACCATTCAATTTGCAGAGGTAGGAGAAGGAAATCTTAACATACCTGCCATTATTGATGCCGGCCTTGAGGCAGGTGCCCAATATTTCTTAGTGGAACAAGACGAACAATACGGACGTGACCCATTTGACTGCTTAAAGATTTCTGCTGGAAACTTAAGAAAAATGGGATATGCTGATTGGTTCTAAACACAAATATCGCCAGTATTAAAACCAGATAAACCTATTTGTTTATCTGGTTTTAAACGTTTTAATTATACGAACTGTTTTTCCTTTGTTATTAATACGGTTTGGGTGGGCAACTGTGCAGTTCTATTTAGATTATAATAAGGAATTTCCACATCAGAAGGGTGAACTTCATGGAAATTGGTGTAGGCACTTATCTTAAAAAAATAAACAGAAGCTTGATTATAAGTAAAATTATTGAACATGGAAAGATTTCGAGGGCGGATTTATCTAATATAACAAAGTTAACGAAGGCTACTATTTCTTTACAGGTAGCAAATTTATTAGGGGAAGAGATAATTGTTGAATCTCAACAGGAGTATAACCATGTTGGAAGAAAGCCAATCATGCTTTCTTTAAATGCGGGTGCTGGTTATGCGGTAGGAGTTGATTTAGACTATCAGAAGATAATATTTACTGTATCTGATATTATGGGGAATCCAGTTTATTCTGATACTTTAAAGTTAGAAAAATCGAACTATGACGAGGTTCTTCAACTATTAATCGACCATATTAGAGAATATAAAGAAAAATATTCTACTAGTCGTTTTGGAATTGTTGGAGTAGTCATTGGAATTCATGGAACTGTGAAGAGTGAACAAACCATCGGCTTTGTTCCACAGCACCAATGGTATAATAAGGATCTAAAGGGCGATCTAGAGAAAAAATTAGGTATGAATGTAATTATTGAAAATAATGCAAATTTATGTGCATTTGCGGAAAAGGTATTTAACCGGCATCAAAGTGAGAACTTAATCAGTATCAGTATGTATTCTGGAATAGGTCTTGGGGTCTTGATTAATGGTAACCTAGTAAAAGGATATCAGGGATATGCAGGTGAAATAGGCCACATGATAATCGATCCTAATGGGGAATTATGTAATTGTGGTAATTCAGGTTGCTGGGAGCTTTATGCTTCTGAAGTCAGCTTCTTTAAACAATTATCTAAAAAACTAAATAAACCAAAATTGACCTATAAAGATATTGAAAATCTAATTATGTTAAGAGACCCAGCTGTTATGATTCAAATGGAAGAGTTTGTTAGCATATCTCTATTGGTATAAATAATATAATAAATATATTAAATCCTGATACAGTAGTGTTTAATAGTGCATTATTGCAACTGTTTCCTGATGTAGAGAGTAGAATTAAAGCTAACTTGAAATCCTCCATTAGTAATTATAAAGAGTTATTAATATCAGAGCTCGGAACTAATGCATGTGTATTGGGTGCCTGTACCCTAGCAATTAAAGATTTCTTTGAATTACCTGATATAAGCATAACAATTAATTGATATTCTAAGCCAAAAATGCCTCGAGAATGTTGATAAACCCATCAACATCCATTGTGTTGTCAATTACAGTCCACACAGGTGGAGTGCGTGTCGCAGCTTATCCTGAAGTACTCTGCAATCTACTATCAAGACATGTAAAAACTATTATATAACAAGTACAAAAGTAAAAAATATTTAAAACTAGCGAAAAATAATATGTGTAAAATTGAATTTCTATTGCTACAATAAAATGATGAGTAATAAAGAGAGAACTATTACTAAAATAATTCACAAAAATCAATCTTTAATACTTGGGTCGAAAAAGTTTAGGAGGCATTATTTTGGAACAGAATCATACACAACCGAACTTAGAAGTTAGAGTCAAGAACATCATTGAAGTGGATGGATTGAAATTTAAAGATTTAAATAACAGCGGCAAATTAGAACCATATAAGGACTGGCGATTGACTCCGAGAGAACGTGCAGAGAACCTTGTCTCATTGATGAATTTCGATGAAAAGGTCGGTATGATGCTTATTAATACTCGTCAAATGGGTCTTACTCAAAAAGATAAGAGTAAGACAAGCCATGATGGTTTGTTAGATGAAGGGATTGTCGAAAAGGGCGAAACGATTTTTGCTTTGGCAAAAGTATATGGTACAACGCATACGATTGAAAACATGCATTTGCGCCACTTTATTCTAAGAGACAATTGGAGCCCGTCTGAAATGGCAGAATGGGTGAATACCATGAATGAAGTATGTGAGGGGTCACGTCTTGGTATTCCGTGTTTAATCGCATCGAATTCAAGAAACGAAAATACAGAATTCATTTTTGGGATGAATGATGCAGCTGGGATTTTTTCCACTTGGCCTGGAACGTTAGGACTTGCTGCAGCGGCAAAGGGCGATGTCAAAAATGGCGGAGATGCCTCTCTTATTAGCCAATTCGCCCAAATTGCTCATGATGAGTGGGATGCTGTTGGTTTAAGAAAAGGATATATGTACATGGCGGATACTGTTACGGACCCAAGATGGCAACGGATATATGGTACATTCGGTGAAGACCCGGAATTTATTTCTGATGCTATCGGCCGTATCATTGATGGATTTCAAGGACAAACCCTCGGAAATCATAGTATTTCGATGACGACCAAGCATTTTCCAGGCGGTGGACCAAGGGAAAACGGGTTTGATCCCCATTATGAAGAGGGGAAATGGAACCTATACCCAACTCCGGGAAGCCTAGAAAAGTATCACCTGCCTCCATTTCGGGCAGCGGTAGAACATGGGACTTCTTCCATGATGCCATATTATTCGATTCCTAGTATTAGGAAAAGTGTGGAACAAGAATTTGAAGGGGAAGTCATTCCTTTCGAAGAGGTTGGCTTTACTTTTAATGATTATTTCTTAAATACGATTCTTAGAGGAAAATTAGGGTTCAAAGGCTATATAAATAGCGACAGTGGTGTCACAAGTAAAATGAGCTGGGGCGTTGAAACCTTAAGCGAGGCAGAACGTTTTGCTAAAGCGATTAATGCGGGGACAGATCTTATTTCTGACACGAATGATATTGAAAACCTTAAAACAGCGATCGAAAATGGCTGGATTAGTGAAAAGCGTATTAATGAAGCAAATGTACGTCTCCTTTCAGAAATGTTTGCTTTAGGATTATTTGATGATCGTACCTATGTTTCACCCGAAAAGGCTGCTGAAGCAGTGAAAAACCCAGCTAACTGGGAAGCGGCATATGAAGCGCATAAAAAATCAGTAACCGTGCTTAAAAATCATAATCAAACCTTACCATTAACAGGTGAAAAGCTTGCGGGTAAAAAGGTTTATGTAGAAGTGTTCCATAAGGAACCGGAGCGGGCCACTTCTTATACAGAAAAAGCAAGACAGGAATGTCAAGAGCTTGGCCAATTTACTTTGACCGATAACCATGAAGAAGCTGACATAGCTTTCTTGTTCTTAAGTCCAAAATCTGGAGCTTATTTCAATGCGACACCAGGACTGTTAGAACTTGAAATCTGTGAAGATAAAACGGTATCCGCTTTGGATGGTACAACCTATCAAGAAACGACTTTGACTGGTATGAACCATTTAAAGGAAGTAGCAGACAGTATCCATATTCGTGGTGGAAAAGTAATCATGAGTGTGAATGTCATTCTACCTTGGATCCTTGGTAATGTTGAACCTCTTGCAGATGTCTTAATCGCAGGATACGATACTTACTACAAGGCACATTATGAGGTAATTGCAGGCAATAGCCGTCCGGTAGGTGTTTTACCGTTAACATTACCAGCGAGTGAAGCAGTCATTGCGGTTGATGAAAATGGGGATTGCGTGTCGAGAAATGATGTACCGGGCTATGACAAAGATAAATATATGCCTGAAGGACTTAACTATGCATATAAAGATAGCGATGGTAATATCTATCAACTTGGCCATGGACTAACATTTTAATAATAGGTATCGATTAACTGTATAATCAAAATCATCATCTATCGCTCGAAAGGTATGGTATAATATCGTCAACTCAAAAGCGTTAAACCTTGAATATTGAAGGTTTAACGCTTTTTATCCATTGTCATAAATGTAGGTGATTTAATGATACATAATTATTTAGGTCAGAGTTTTCTTTATTTAGGAAACGAATATCCCATTCAGATCTCTCAAGAAATAGATATCAAGCAAGACTATGTAGTGTTTGATGGGGATAAGTTAAATATATATGTGAAACAACTTGAAGATGAGAAAATAAAACAAGCATTAAAACGGTTTTATTATCAGCAATGTAAAACATTAATCGAGAGAAGTATTCGTTCCTATCAAAGCAATTTTAAAATAAAACCGAGGTCTATTCGTATTACCGATAATAACAAGAACTGGGGAACTTGTGATTCCAGGCAGCAGTTAACATTCAATTGGAAGCTGGCGATGGCACCATTAAAGGTGATTGATTATGTAGTCGTTCATGAAATGTGCCATATGATTCATCTGAATCATGATCGATCATTTTGGCGACTTGTTGGAAAATTAGTTCCCGGTTATGAGCAAATGGAAAACTGGTTAGCATTATCAAGTTGGAAAATGACTGTCTAACTTAGTAAATTATTTCGTAGGAGGTTTTTAGATGGAGAATAACGATATATTAATTAGATTAAGATATGCTTTGGATATAAAAAACACGGAAATGGTCCAGATATTTAAACAGGGCGGTATTGATGTAACAAAGGAAGATGTATTAAAGATCCTCACAAAATCACCTGATAATTATGATGAAGATGATAATGGAAGTGAGTTAGGTGAGGATGAAGCGCACATAAAATGTAATAATAAGATGCTAGATTCCTTTTTAAACGGCTTTATTATTTTTAAAAGAGGTAAACAAGATTCAAACCCGGGAGAATCTGAAAGACCGGCACAGCCTGTAAATGAGAGTGTAAATAATATTCTTTTAAAAAAATTGAAAATCGCACTAACATTAACTAGTGAGGATATAATTGAAATATTAAATGAAGCAGGTGTCCAGATAACTAAAGGAGAACTAAGCGCACTATTACGAAAAAAGGGACATAAGAATTATAAAGAATGCGGGGATAAATACGCTAGGAATTTCTTAAAAGGATTAGCCCTAAAATATAGGGACTAGGCTGGAATAATTTCCTGGACAGGATTTGGATTTTGCTTAATAAATGGGGAGATTATTATAGAATGCGGTGATATTTCCACTAAGTAAAAATGACAAAAAAAAGAAAAGGGGATAAAATGTCTGAAGAAATAAAAGAACCAGGCTGGAACTTCGACAACAGTTATGCTCGTTTGCCAGAAATATTTTTTACCAGCACCAACCCAACTCCTGTCCGCTTACCACAGTTGATCATTCTTAATAATCGACTGGCTGCTTCCCTGGGCTTGAATCAACAGGAGCTTGAAAATGTAAATGGCCTAGCCGTGTTTGCGGGGAACCAGTTACCTGAAAGTGCTAAGCCGCTTGCCCAAGCATATGCAGGACATCAATTTGGGCATTTTACCAAGTTAGGGGATGGACGGGCTATTCTGCTTGGCGAACAGATTACCCCTAAAGGTGAACGGTTTGATATTCAACTCAAAGGTCCGGGGAGAACCCCCTACTCCCGCGGGGGAGATGGTCGAGCGTCTCTTGGCCCGATGCTGCGTGAGTACATCATCAGCGAAGCATTGCATGCACTTGGGATCCCAACCACCAGAAGTCTGGCAGTTGTGACAACCGGTGAGGAAGTCCTCCGCGAAACCGCTCTGCCTGGTGCAATTCTAACTCGTGTCGCTTCTAGTCATCTGCGAGTGGGTACCTTTCAATACGTTGCAAAATGGGGCACAGTTGAGGAACTCCGGGTTCTTGCTGACTATACATTAGAACGCCATTATCATGAGGTTGCCCTTGATGAGCGACGTTATCTTTCATTGCTTCAGGAAGTGATCAAACGGCAAGCTTCGCTCATTGCTAAATGGCAGCTGGCCGGCTTTATCCACGGGGTGATGAACACTGACAACATGACCATTAGCGGAGAAACGATCGACTATGGTCCCTGTGCCTTTATGGATACCTATGACCCGGAAACTGTCTTTAGTTCTATAGATACGCAAGGACGCTATGCTTATGGCAATCAACCCTATATTGCTGGTTGGAATCTGGCCCGATTTGCTGAAACCCTATTGCCGCTCATTCATGACAATCAGGAACAGGCGGTCCAAATGGCTCAGGATGAAATTTCAAATTTTATCGAGTTATATCAAAGGAATTGGCTAACTGGAATGAGAGCCAAGCTCGGACTATTTAACGAAGAGAAACAGGATGAATCTCTAGTTGAGGACCTGCTTAAAATGATGCAGACGTATAAGGCCGACTATACTAATACCTTCCGAGCATTAACTTTTGAAAAGCCGGAGGATACGGTCTTAAAGGATGCCCCAGAGTTTATACAGTGGTATAAGCAATGGCAGGAGAGACTTGACAGACAGCAGGATTCGAAGGATTCTTCGAAAAAATTGATGCGAAACAGCAATCCGGCAATCATCCCTCGGAACCACCGGGTAGAAGAGGTATTAGAAGCTGCAGTGGAACAAGGAGACTACAGTGTTCTAAAGCGGCTGCTTGACATATTATCAAGACCATATGCGCACTCCGAGGAACAATCTGAGTACTCGACACTGCCTGCCCAAACTGGTCAGCCTTACCGAACCTTTTGTGGGACATAAGTTCATCAAATTAAAATTTTTTTGGAATAGTAAAAAGTAGCGAAGCAAGGAATAAAGGGGAGGGGATGCTCGTGTTTATTTTAACTGAGAATGCCAAAACAGAACTGCAAAATAGGTTGAATTTAGCAGGCTCAAAACAATTAATTCGATTACAAATGCGAAAAAGTTGTTTTATGAAGGTAAAATTAACCTTCGAAGAATCAATTCACCAAAATGATGCAGAAATTACTAAAGGGGAGTTGCATTTTATTATTGACAATGGTGAGTGCCATTATTTCAATAATAAAACATTAGATTTTATCCCAGATACAACAGGTTTTAAGCAATTTGAGATTATATAAAAAGAGTCTGATTTCCATTGGAAATCAGACTCTTTTTTTGATGCAAAATAAATCATTAAAATATTGACAGAATAATGAACGAGAGTTACTATTAAATTGTCCTTAAGAAATGCGAATGCCATTCGGTAATGCCGAATAAAAGGAGGATGTTTGTGTCAGAACGATTAATTCAGTCTGTTGAAAGAGCCGCTGATATCCTTGAATTATTTTTGGTTACTAAACCAGAACTTAGTATCAAAGAGATTAGTGAGAATTTAAACTTATCAAAAAGTACTGTTCATGGAATTATCAAGACCTTGGAACATAGGGGCTATCTTCAACAAAATCCTGAAGATGCAAAGTATAGGCCGGGAATTAAACTGTTTGAACTTGGTAATTTTGTCGGAAAACATCTCGATATTGGGAAAGTTGCAAGACCATTTATTAGAGAGTTAGTGGATGAACTTAATGAAACCGTTCACTTAGTTTCCTTACAACGTGATGAAGTTATTTACATTGAAAAGGTAGAAGGGCATAGTACCCTTACTATTTATTCACATATTGGAAAAAGAGCACCTTTTCATAGTACAGGAGTTGGGAAGTCAATCCTTGCTTACTTAAATGAAAATGAGGCAAACAGAATCTTATCTTCCATCAAATTGGAATCGTTCACAAAGCACACGATGACAAATATTGAGGATATTAAGGAACAGTTACATTCGATCCGCGAGCAAGGCTATGCCGTAGATGATGAGGAAATTGAGCTAGGGTTGAAATGTATAGCCGCTCCCATTTTTAATCATCAAGGAAATGTAATCGCTTCAATCAGCTGTGCTGCGCCTAAAATGAGGCTTGATGAAAATAAGCTTCCTAAGGTTATTGCTGGAATTAAAAAGGCTGCAGCTGAGATATCTATTTGTTTAGGGTATAAAGGAAAGCACCTTATAGAATGACTAGAGAGAATAAAAAAACACATTAATTTTTAGGAGGAGAATTATTTTGTCAAAAGTAAAAGTTGCCGTTCTTGGCTCAGGAAACATTGGAACAGATTTAATGGTTAAACTTGGACGTTCAGAATTATTAGAGTTAACAGCTGTAATTGGGATTGACCCGCAATCAGATGGATTACGACGTGCCAGAGAATTAGGTTATGCAGGGGTTGATACTGGGATTGATGGTTTTCTTTCAGACCCAACATTAGAAGCTGACATCGTATTTGATGCAACTTCGGCCAAGGCTCATCTCTATAATGCAAAAGTATTAAAAGAAGCAGGAATTAAAGTAATTGATATGACTCCTGCCGCTGTTGGTCCATATGTATGTGCTGCCGTAAATATTGACGAACATTTAGATAAAGATAATATCAATTTAATTACCTGTGGCGGTCAAGCAACTATACCAATGGTCCATGCAGTTAACCGTGTCGCTCCAGTAGAATATGCAGAAATCGTTGCGACGATTGCCAGCTTGAGTGCAGGTCCCGGAACACGTGCAAATATCGATGAATTTACTGAAACCACTTCACTGGCTATTTCAAAGGTTGGCGGTGCGAAAAAAGGCAAAGCAATTATGATTTTAAACCCAGCAGAACCGCCAATTATGATGCGTGATACTGTTTATACACTTGTTGAAGAAGGAAAAATGGACGAAGCAGCAATTAGAAAATCGATTGATGAAATGGCTGAAGTTGTTCAATCCTATGTACCCGGCTATCGACTACGGACCGAACCTATTTTCGAAGGAAATAAAGTAACCATCTTCCTTGAAGTAGAAGGTGCAGGAGATTACCTACCTAAATACGCAGGAAACCTAGATATCATGACATCTGCCGGTGTTAAAATTGCCGAAGCGTTTGCAAAAAAACTATTAACGAAAGCAACAGTTTAAGCTGTGGAAAGGGGTAAATAAAAATGACAAATGAAAGAGATATTCTTATCACTGAGGTAGCCTTACGCGATGGAAGCCATGCCATCAATCATCAATATACAGTGGAGCAAGTACTTAAAGTGACAAAGGCATTAAACGATGCAAATGTTCCATATATTGAGGTTTCACATGGAGACGGGTTAGCAGGTTCGTCCTTACAGTATGGACTTTCACGTACAAATGAAATGGAATTAATTGAAGCAGCTGTTTCTGTTGCCGATAAATCTAAAATTGCGGTTCTTTTATTACCAGGTATCGGGACATTACATGAATTAAAAGAAGCAGCTAATTTAGGGGCAAAAATGGCTCGTATTGCGACACATGTAACAGAAGCAGACGTGGCGCCACAACATATTGCCTATGCAAAAGAACTTGGGATGGAAACTGTAGGATTCTTAATGATGAACCATATGGCACCTGTCAGTAAGTTAGTTGAGCAGGCAAAACTAATGGAAAGCTATGGAGCGGACACAGTCTATGTGGTTGACTCCGCAGGATACTTACTTCCTGATCAAGTTCGCGAACGTATTCGAGCCCTAAAACAATCGATTGGTGTTAATGTTGGTTTCCATGGCCATAATAATCTATCACTTGCAATGGCAAACACACTTGTAGCCATTGAAGAAGGCGCTACTCGTATAGATGGCAGCGTTCGTTGCCTTGGTGCCGGTGCCGGTAATACACAAACAGAAGTACTTGTTGCAGTTTGTGAACGGATGGGAATTAAAACAGGGGTAGATTTATATAAAATGATGGATTTATCTGAGGATATTGTCGCACCACTTTTACAAGTACCACAAGAAATTACCAAAGATAGCCTAACACTTGGATATGCCGGTGTATACTCGAGCTTTGCGCTTCATGCAAAACGTGCGGCTACAAAATTTGGTGTAGATTCACGTGATATCTTAATTGAATTAGGCAAGCGGAAAGTAGTTGGCGGTCAAGAGGATATGATCGTTGAAGTAGCAGCAGAAATTGCTAAAAATAAGTCAAAAATAGTTTTGGCCTAAAATTTTATATCTGACTAAAAAGAGATTAATAGAATAGGGTTTTTGGAAGAGGGGACAAAACTGTTCCCCTTCCATCAACTATTTTATATCGCAATAATAATTTTTTATTATCTATTTTTACTGCACTTGTAAGCGTTATACCCTTTTAAGAAGAGAGAGTGTGTGTCTTAATTTCATCTTAGCTGAAATTTACATTATAGGATTAGAGGAGAAATTTTATGGAATTAGTTGTTATTTTATTAGCTCTCGGAATGTTAATGTTTATCGCATACCGAGGATTTTCAGTTATCATTTTTGCACCTTTATGTGCATTGTTTGCTGTGCTTTTAACAGAACCCGGATGGCTTCTACCTGTTTACTCTAATGTATTTATGGGGAAAATGGTTGAATACATTCAGCTTTACTTTCCAATTTTCTTATTAGGAGCGATTTTTGGTAAAGTAGTAGAAATGTCAGGACTTGCTAAATCAATTGCTTCTACCATTGTTAACGTCGTGGGTCAAAAACGAGGAATGTTAGCCATCGTTTTACTTGCTGCCATTTTAACATATAGTGGAATTAGCTTAGTAGTGGTAGCATTTGCTGTTTATCCATTTGCTGCACACCTATTCAGACAATCAAATATTCCAAAACGATTGATTCCAGGTACGATTGCGCTTGGTTCCTTCACCTTTACGATGGATGCATTACCTGGTTCGCCACAAGTACAAAACGTAATTCCAACAACCTTCTTTAAAACAGATCTTTATGCAGCACCTACGCTTGGGATTATCGGAGCGATTTTTATCTTCATAATTGGAATGTGGTATTTAAACTCTCGTCGTAAAAAGGCAGAAAAAGCAGGAGAAGGTTATGATTGTTTCGGTACAATCAAAGAAACAAATGAAGTTTCCATTAATTTGGACGAAAATGAGAGTATTGGACGTAAAATTTTCGCCTTTTTACCTGTTTTATTAGTAGCTGTTTTAAACAAAGTATTTACAACGATTATTCCAAAATGGTATCCAAACGGTTTCGATTTTGAATCCATTGGAATGAATTTTCCAAGCATTGAAACGTCTAAAGTTATTGGAATTTGGTCTGTTGAAATCGCCCTTTTAGTCGGTATTCTTGCTACCATTCTTTATAATCGTAAACCTGTTTTGATGAATTTCAAAGATGGAATGAGGATCGGGGTAGCAGGTGCACTCCTTGCTATTATGAACTCTGCAACAGAATATGGATTTGGAGCTGTAATTTCAAATATGCCTGGTTTTGGTATGGCAAGAGATGGAATTGCAAAAGTATTCTCGCATCCTTTACTAAACGGAGCTGTTACAACCAACATTCTTTCTGCAATCTCTGGTTCAGCTTCCGCTGGTATTGCCATCACTCTTGGAATGATGTCAGAAAAATATATTGAACTAGCAAATCAATTCGGTATTCCACTTGAAGTAATGCACCGTGTCATTTCCATGGCTTCAGGTGGTATGGATACACTACCACATAATGGGGCAGTCATTACCTTGCTGGCTATTACAGGTTTAACTCATAAGCAGTCTTATCGTGACATTTTCGCCATTACCATAATTAAAACCATCGCAGCATTCTTTGTCATTGCCGTATATTTGGTAACTGGGATTGTTTAATAATCCAATGGTTAGATAAAGTATAAATATCTCTAGTCATAGAGGCATTTGCAAGTACACAAAGTCCAAGTTGGACAAGTTTACTTGCTTTTTTTAATTGAACATAAAAAAATTCTCCAATTCTTTTAGCATTAAAATCAGTGATAATTGACATCAATGATTAGAAATATTACACTCAAATCTTGGAGAGGTTAAGATCGAAATATTATATGGACTGAAGGAGATTGGATTATTTGAAAAAAACTGAAGAAAAAAGTACGTTACCGGAAAATTATGAGGAATTAAAGAAACAAGCCAGTCGAACATCTAATTGGAGAGAGCGTTTAGATGCGGTTGAAGAGTTAGGAAATTGGAAGAACAAACATGTTGTCGATATACTTATACGAATCATGAATAATGATTCAGTCTATAAAGTTCAAGAAGCGGCATTCCGGAAGTTGAAAAGTTTAGGAGAAGATGTTCAATTACCACAAAGGAAAAAAGGCGAATTTAATAAAGATATAAATAAAATTTTGTTAAGAATTAAGAAAAGTCTTCCTGAAGGTCATACCTTTGAAGAGTTTAAAGAGAAAGTAAAGAAAATGAGACTTGATGTGTATGATACATATGAAGGAAATAAAGGGTCTGATTTTGATAATTGGCTTGAAAATATGTGGGTGAAATAATGCTAAAAAAACAACACTTGAAACAAAAAGTGTTGTTTTTTTGTTATTGATTCATATAGTGCCATGTTGTAAGGTTAACGTTCCCGTTCTTTCAGCTTCCTATGCAATTGATTCAATCGCTCCATTAGCTGTTTGTATTCCTCAAGTCCAATATTACAGGATTGTATTTCGTTACTGACTGTTTTTGTAATTGCCTTCTTTTCATTCAGTGCTTTCTTTTGCAAAAAGATATAGACCCTGCGTTCATCAGTTTTTGAACGTTCTTTTCTAATCCATCCGTTTGCTTCCATCCTTGTTAGCATCGGAGTCAATGTTCCTGTACCTAAATGTAATTTTTTTCCAAGTTCTTTAACCGTTACACTATCTTTTTCCCATAGTGCTAATAAAACCAAGTATTGAGGATAGGTTAATCCATAAGGTTGAAGTGTACTGGAATATAACTTATTAAATTCACTCGCTGTTTCATAAACCGCAAAGCATAGTTGATTTTTTAAAAGCATGAAGTCTTCCATGATGATCACCTAACTTTAAATAACTATGATAATAAACTTTTTATATCCTTCTCAATTCTGCTTGGTTCCGTCGTTGGTGCATAGCGTTCAATCACCTGACCATTAGGGTCGACTAGAAATTTTGTGAAATTCCATTTAATATTTTTTGAAAGGGCTCCTGGTTTTTTGTTTTTTAAATGAGTAAAGAGGGGATCAGTATTCGTGCCATTTACATCAATTTTTGCAAATATCGGGAAGGTTACACCGTAATTTAATTGGCAAAACTGAGTTGTCTCATCAATATTTGCAAATTCTTGATTGGCGAATTGATCACATGGGAAGCCTAAAATTTCTAAGCCAAGCTCATGGTATTTTTCATATAATTCCTGAAGTCCTTTGAATTGAGGTGTCAATCCGCATTTACTAGCAGTATTGACAATTAATAATGGTTTGCCTTCGTAATCCATTAAAGATTTTTCCTCGCCATTAGTCATCTTTACACTAAAATCATATATTGTTGTCATTTTAGCATCTCCCTGGATTATTATTTATTTTTTAATAAATTAAATCGCCTACGATTTAATCTTACACAATTTACCTGAAAGTGGCAAGTTGAATATAATAATGCCACGTGGATATCTGGAAATATAAAAGAGAACGATAAAGGTGAAAAGGAGGTTTTGCAGATGGACTTAAATTTATTTAATAATAAAAACGATGAAGAAAAGAAAATTCTAAAAGACGTTCTTGAAGATTCCATCGCAACGGAAGAAAGTTTAATGCGGGACTATCTTATAACGGCAGAGCGAATTCATGATGATGATGAACTAAAAGAACGGCTCGAAAACTTTGCTGAAGGAAATGCGAAACGAACCAAACAACTGATTGATGAACTGAATGATATTAAAGAATAGTAAAATAAAGTGCTCATCTGACGCTAGAATAGGATGAGCCTTATTCATTTTTATTGTTGCTCTGATTACCTCTATTATCCAAACATAAACCTTTTCTTTATATACCAAAATAAGATGGTTCACTTATTCATTCCAAAGGAGTTGGTTGTGTTGAAATGGCACAAGACGATACTTTCAATGATTCAACAGCGTCAAGATAAAAAGGTTGCGTTAGCTGTTGACACTTCCACGAATGAAGCCCCAAGCATTTTAATCAATAACATAGTAAAACTGTTTGAACAGCTTAAACCAGATACCATTCTGGTGCAAGCCGACTTTAAAATTAGGAGTACTTCACCAGTCAAAAGTGATACAATTAAATACTATACACATGGTAAGTCTTCATATACTTTGGTACTTGAGTGGGCAGAGGAAGAAAATATCGATACGCTGTTTTATATTACCGATGTAACAGGCTTTATTGCTGAAGAAATTGACTCGGTTAGTTTTGAAATGATTTGGCTTGTACCTGGTGCTATCTTACCAAGGGTTCCTTTTGGTAAAGCAATTAAGGTTGCTTGAAAAGAAATCCCTCACGTTAAGTGGGGGATGAATTCGTTCGAAATGGAGTTTACGATGAAAGAATATTATTATGATAAATTATTGGGGATTAATACGGGAGGGGACCAAAACGGATTTAATAAGTCTTTCCATTACCATCGTTATGAACCCACACCCTATAGTGCGCTAGAAGAATTATTTAACCACTATCAATTGACTAGCAGCGATCGAATCGTTGACTTTGGGTGTGGTAAAGGGCGACTTAACTTTTTTATTTATTATCACTTTGGTGCAACGGTCGTTGGCATTGAAATGAATGAAGAATTCTATCAGGAAGCAATCGAAAATCAAAATAGTTATTTAAAGAAAACTAAAATAATTGATAGCCCTATTTATTTTTATTGCTGCCTGGCAGAAGAATATCAGGTTGATCAAATTGACAATCGCTTTTACTTTTTCAATCCATTTTCCATTCAAATTTTTATGAAAACAATTAATAATATATTACTATCAATTGAAAAATTCGAACGAAATATTGAATTGATTTTATACTACCCATCAGAAGATTATATTTATTATTTAGAAAATGACACTTCCTTTGAATTGAAAAAGGAAATTACGCTTCCTTACTTTTATGAGCATAATTCTAATGAAAGATTTTTAATTTATCAGCTATTAGTTTCACGATAAGTTAGTAATTTCATTAATTCCGCATCTAAATCTGTTGTGTATTCTAAATCAAGCATTTGTTCAGAAATGATGAGATAACGGCTGTTACTTCCTTTCAAATAGCTATAGATAATCTGCGCTGCATCTATCTCATCCTTGTTGATTTTCTTTGCGGATGTTTCGTTCTTAGTTTTAAAAGTGGTTAAAACAGTGGTCTTGATGGCTTCACGCAAAGTTTCAACCTCAGACCATTGATATTTTTTACTAAAAAGGACATTGTTTTTCTTGATCAGGAATAGCTTAAAAATCCTATCTGTTAAGGATTCGATGACGACCAAATTTTTATCGCTTTCCGCAAATTCAATCACTTTTTCCTTATTGAGTAGCGAGTGAATGGACTCCAACATGTCCCTATATTTTACGGCTTCTTCAAATTCGAATGTTTCTGAGGCCTCTATCATTCTTCGCTCAAATATCTCCAACAGGCTCGTATCCTTGCCTTCAAGTAATCCGATGATTTTGTTTATGCTGTCATTGTACTGGTCGAGCGCTGTGCCTCCCATACACACACCGATGCACAACCCTAAGGAATAGTTTAAACACGGATTATTCTTTTTTGAAGGGGTGCTGCAGCTTATCTTATAGAAATTCTTTATCCCTTGAAGTGCCCTTTCTACTGTATGTTTACTGGTATAAGGCCCAAAATAGAGATTATTTGGCTTATCGGGGGTACTACAAATTTCAATTCTTTGATAACTGTCATCCATTTGAATCCCGATGTAGATATAGGCTTGAGGACTTTTCATCATCCGATTAAAAATTGGCTTTATTTCCCTGATTAATTGACATTCAAGCATGAAGGCTTCAAATTCTGTATCTGTGAGAATATAATCAAAATCCTTTAGACTTGCTTTAAGCTTGATGATCTTTTGAGAATGAGATTGGGAATTTTGGAAGTAAGACCGTACACGATTTTTAAGATTCTTTGCTTTCCCTACATATATAATCTGTGCTCTGGAGTCCTTCATAAGATACACTCCCGGGGAAGAGGGGAGATTTTTTACTTTCTCTTTAAGTTCCATACGAATTCCTCCATTCTCAGTATATTTTATCACAAATAAAAAAGGTGCCCAGTCTTCATCATCCGTTAACATTGGATGAGAAGACTGGGCACCTCGTTTTCTTATTATCTAATACCTTTCATGTAGCCCTGAATTTTCGGTGCCAACACTAATAGGATAATACCTAGGACGATAGATGCTCCACCGATTACACCAAAATAGGTCATTTCAGTTTCAGGTGTATAGAATTTAACAACTTGAGCATTTAGGGCTTGTGCAGCAGCACTTGCTAGGAACCATAGGCTCATTGTTTGTGCTGAGAAAGCTGCAGGAGCTAATTTTGTTGTGGCTGATAATCCTACAGGTGACATACACAATTCACCAAATACAACAATTAAATAACTAATAACAAGCCACATTGGGCTTACCAATGAATCCGTACCACCAAAATAGGATGGGATAAGAATAACAAGGAATGACAAACCAGCAAATAATAATGATAATGAGAACTTTTGAGGTATCGTTGGCTGGCGCTTTCCTAATTTAACCCATATCCAAGCAAATAATGGCGCAAATATAATAATAAATAACGGGTTTAACGATTGGAACCACGCAGGTTTAATTTCAATTCCTGCAAAATGTAATTGCGTGCGAGTATCAGCATAACTAGCAAGGATGGTTGAGCCTTGCTCTTGGATTGCCCAGAACATAACTGCTGCAATAAATAATGGAATATAAGCAATAATTCTAGAACGTTCAACAGCAGTGGTTTTTGGACTGCGATACATCACAACAAAGTAAATCGTTGGAATTAAAATTCCAAGGAAAGTGACAATATTAATAAATCTAGCAAAAGTTAAAAGTCCCTTTGGTATTAATACTGCACATAAAACAGCAAGAATAATTACAGCTAATCCAAAAATAGTGAAGGTCTTTTTCTTTTCTGTAGGTGACAGTGGATTGGCGATCACCGTTCCTACTAGCCCTAGATTTTTTTTCTTTGTTAGAACGAACACAAGTAATCCAAAGAACATACCTACAGCTGCAATCGCAAAACCTATGTGGAAGTTAGCTATCGATCCAACGATTAATGGGGATAAGAATCCTCCCAGGTTAATACTCATATAGTAAATTGTGAAACCTGCATCACGTCGTTCGTCCTTTTCGCTGTACAATTCACCAACAGCGGAAGAAACATTTGGTTTAAGCATCCCAGTACCTAGGACAATCAATACCATAGAAACAAAGAACATAGCAACACTGCCCGGAATAGCGAGTGCTATATGTCCAAACATAATTAAAATTCCACCGTAAAACACGGCTTTTGAAGACCCAAAGATTCGGTCAGCCAGCCAGCCGCCAATTATTCCGGACATGTAAACAAGTGATCCGTAGATGGACATGATTGAAAGTGCGAGACTCTTATCAATACCCAAGCCACCTTTTGTGACTTCATAATACATATAGAAAACAAGGATGGCCCTCATTCCATAGTAAGAGAAACGCTCCCAGAATTCGGTAAAGAAAAGTGTAGATAGTCCTTTAGGATGTCCAAAAAATCCTGTTTGAGGGACACTATCCACAATTTTCTGTCTATTGATTTTTGACATGTTATTACCTCCCTTATATTATTCTATAATACTTTCTAGAGTTTTGAATTGTCAAAAACTTTTTTTGGAAAATAAGTTATAAAAGTTTAAAAACATTGATATTACTGAATTCTTGTCAGTGGTTTTTATAAAAGAAAGTTTTTTTAAAATAGTAAATAATTTCTGATTAAAGTGATTTTTCACTATAATAGAATAGTAGAAAATATTCACTAACAGAGAGTGTAAAGAGAATTAAATTAAAATGGGTGCCTGACACCACAATTGGACAAATGTCCATCTGTGGTGTCAGGCACTATTTTCCGAAAATAGGCATAATACTAATTGACATTGACGTTGCGTAAAGGAGTATCGTTAGCTTATGAGGAGGTGATTGAATGGAGTATACGGTGCAGAAATTAGGCAGTCTAGCAGGTGTGAGTACCAGAACCCTTCGGTACTATGATGAGATTGGAATTCTTAAGCCGGCAAGAATTAATTCGTCAGGATATCGAATCTATGGTCAAGCGGAAGTGGACCGCCTTCAGCAAATCTTATTCTACAGGGAATTAGGGATTAGTTTAGAAAGTATAAAAGAAATTGTTACCGCGCCTTCTTTTGATGGGGCTGTTGCACTGAAAGAGCATCGTGAAAAACTTCTCGAGAAAAAAGAACAGTTAGAAATGTTAATAGCGAATGTGGATAAAACGATCGCGGTAACAGAAGGGAGAATGAGCATGTCAAACAAAGAAAAGTTCGAGGGCTTTAAGAAGAAAATGATTGATGAGAACGAGAAGAAATACGGGAAAGAAATTAGGGAAAAGTACGGGGATGACACAGTTAATAAGTCAAATGCCAAACTACAAAATATGACTCAAGTGCAATATGATGAGGTCACAAAGCTAGCTGAACAGGTTACAGTAACTTTGGCCGAGGCTTATAAAACCGGGGATCCGGCAGGGGATTTAGCACAAAAGGCTGCTGACCTCCATAAGCAATGGTTATGCTACTATTGGAATGAATATAGTAAGGAAGCCCATGCAGGTCTTGCGCAAATGTATGTGGATGATGAGAGATTTACTGCTTATTATGACAAAGAACAGCCAGGTACTGCTGAATTTCTAAGGGATGCCATTCACATTTATACTGGGATGAAAAAGTAATTTTTGCAATAGGAACAGGAGATAAATCAATGGGTGCAAAAATACAGATTTACACAAACTTAAAACGATATTGAGATTTCCCTGTAAGACTTCGATAGTCGTACAGGTTTTTTTTATTTTGTTTTATTATTTTAATATTTAAAGAATAAAATTGCTTTTCTCATCACAAAAAACACCTTATTGCATTAACGCGGCTAAGCGCTATTGGAAAATATTGAACTTTTTTCACATAATTGACATACTTGGGTGTTACCACTAAAGTAATATATGTCATAATAATTTTAAAATTTACTATATTGTTATATTTCTGACTATAGGGAATACATAAATTAATCCATGTACAGGTAGGTGTAAGTGTGGAAAAGAATCCTATTCTTCATATAAAAGACTTAAAGGTATCATTTCAAACAGGTAAAAAACTTGTACCGGCAGTTGATGGCATCAGTTTCGAATTAAAAGACGGAGAGATTCTAGGGATTGTCGGTGAATCGGGGAGTGGTAAAAGCGTCACTTCGTTAGCGGCCATGGGGTTGATTCCTTCTCCGCCAGGAAAAATCGAGAATGGCGAAATTATTTTTGAGGGAAAAGACCTGAAAAATATTTCTGAAAAAGAGTGGCGTAAAATCCGGGGTAACCAGATTTCAATGATATTTCAAGAGCCAATGACATCATTAAATCCACTATTTACGATTGGAAATCAGTTAATGGAAGCAATCCGACTACATACAGACCTTTCAAAGCGAGAAGCAATTGTAAGAAGTATCGAATTATTAAAACTGGTCGGTATCCCTAGAGCAGAAGGAATTCTAAAAGAACATCCACACCAGCTTTCAGGCGGTATGAGACAACGGGTAATGATCGCCATGGCAATGGCGTGCAATCCTAAGGTTCTGATTGCAGACGAGCCAACAACCGCACTTGACGTTACCATTCAAGCACAAATTTTGGCATTAATGAAGGATTTAAATAAAAAGACAAATACAACTATCATTCTCATTACCCATGATTTAGGGGTTGTCGCAGAAATATGTGAACGTGTAATTGTCATGTATGCGGGGCAAATCTTAGAGCAGGGGGATGTAAGGACGATACTCAAAAATCCTCAGCATCCTTATACAAAGGGCCTTTTAAAATCCGTTCCTGATTTAAGAGGGAAAAAGGATCGGCTTTATAGTATTCCTGGCACAGTTCCTACTCCAGGGTCGATTCATAAAGGCTGCCGATTCGCCGCCAGGTGCACAGAGGCATTCGCTCAATGCCAGGAAGAAACACCAGATTTATTTCAAATGGAAAATGACGGACATGAAGTGCGTTGTTTCCTACATACTTTGAAGAAGGGAAGTGGCAGCCATGTCGGAGTTCCTTCTTGAAGTTAATGGGTTAAAAAAGTACTTTCCGATTACAGGCGGTCTTTTTGGAAGGAAACAAGGCGAAGTCAAAGCTGTGGATGATGTATCTTTTTATGTTAAAAAAGGTGAAACGTTGGGCATAGTTGGTGAAAGCGGCTGCGGTAAATCGACCACTGGCCGACTCCTGATGCGATTGATTGAGGCAAGTGAGGGCAGGATTGTTTTTGAAGATCAAGAGATTACTAGTATGTCAAAATCTGAATTAAGAAAAACCCGCCGAGATATCCAGATGGTATTCCAAGATCCCTATGCATCGCTTAATCCAAGGCATTCTATCGAACAGATTCTTGAAGAGCCACTCATTGTTCATGGAATTGGAACAAAAGAGGAACGCAAAAAGCAAGTGAGAGAAATGCTGGAAGTGGTTGGCTTAAGCAGTTACCATGCCAAAAGATATCCGCACCAATTTAGCGGCGGTCAGCGTCAACGGATTGGGATTGCCAAGGCGTTAATGACCAAGCCAAAACTAATCATTGCTGACGAGCCTGTTTCAGCACTCGACGTATCCATTCAGGCCCAGGTTCTTAATCTAATGAAGGATATTCAAAAGGAATTCCAGCTAACCTACATATTTATCGCGCATGATTTAGGAGTAGTCCGCCATATTAGTGACCGTGTGGGTGTGATGTATTTAGGAAGATTAATAGAATTAGCAGAAAGTGAAGAACTATATGAAAATCCGAAGCATCCATATACAAAAGCGCTGCTTTCAGCTGTACCCATACCAGACCCGGATATAAAGAGGGAAACGATTTTAATAGAAGGAGAACTTCCAAGTCCTGCTAATCCTCCTTCCGGCTGTGCCTTCCATACACGCTGCTCACAAGTGATGGATATTTGTAAAAAAACTAGACCAGTGGAGCAAAACCTTAACGGTCATTTTGTCGCATGTCACTTATATAACAAGTGATTTGCAGCATTTATGATAAAGGCTGTGTAAAGACGAATGTTGATCTTGTAGCTATGTTGATTGTAGCGGAAATCGCGAAGACTCCTGCGGGAGTACGGGGCTGGGGAGACCCCGCAGGCGCTTTAGCGCCGAGGAGGCTCCCCGGCATGCCCGCGGAAAGCGAAGCGACTGGAGCGGAAATCAACAGACTAATTTAACACAGCCATGATAAAAAAATATATAGGGGGGCAAAAAATTGATGAAGAAGAGATCTTTTAAAATGCTGTTAATAGCTTTATTAGCCATCAGTATGTTTTTAGTCGGCTGCAGCAGTAAAACGAATGAAAAAGCAGGAAGTAAGAAGGATCCTGCCGCCGGAAGTGAATCGAAAAAAGATACACTTGTATATGGTCGTGGTGGAGATTCTACATCTTTAGATCCTATCACAACAACTGAAGGTGAAGCATTCAAAGTAACAGAAAACATTTATGAAACATTGCTACAGTATGGTGATCAAGATACCACTATTAATCCGGGCCTTGCTGAGAAGTGGGAAGTTACTCCAGACGGTTTGACTTACACATTCCACCTCCGTCAAGGAGTTAAATTCCATGACGGTACTGATTTTAATGCAGATGCGGTTGTATTTAACTTTGACCGCTGGATGAATGGTAATGCCGATAGCTTCCCTTATTACACCATGTTTGGTGGATATAAAAAGGATGAGGGCCACGTTATTAAAGAAGTTAAAGCAGTAGATGCCAATACCGTTCAATTTGTGCTAAAACGTCCACAGGCACCGTTCCTTAAGAACCTGGCTATGTCTCCGTTTGGTATTGCAAGCCCTGAGGCTGTTAAAAAATACGGTGAAAAGTTTAGACAAAATCCAGTTGGAACAGGTCCATTTAAATTCGTTGAGTGGAAAGAAAACGATACAATTACGCTTGAAAAGAACCCGGACTACTGGCAAAAAGGCTTACCTAAGTTAAACAAAGTTATTTTCCGTGTAATTCCTGAAAATACTGCACGTTTAAACGCTCTTGCTAACGGCGAGATTGACGTCATGGATGGATTAAATAATTCAGATGAGGCGACCGTTAAATCAAATGCTAACCTCCAAGTGATTGAACGTCCATCAATGAACGTTGGCTATATTGGTTTAACAACCACTCGTAAACCATTTGATAATAAACTCGTTCGTCAAGCGATTAACTACGCAGTCGATAAAAAATCAATCATTGATGCATTTTATGGTGGAAAAGCTCTTCCTGCTGTCAATCCAATGCCGCCTTCCATCGAAGGCTATAATAAGGCAGTTGAGCCGTATCCATATGATTTAGAAAAAGCTAAAGCATTGTTAAAAGAAGCTGGTTATGAAAAAGGATTTTCAATTGACTTATGGGCAATGCCTGTAGCTCGTCCTTATATGCCAGAAGCACAAAAAGTTGCTGAAGTTATTCAAGAGAGCTTAAGCAAAATCAATGTTAAAGCCAAAATCCAATCTGTTGACTGGGCTACTTACTTAGACAAAGCAGCAAAAGGCGAATTTGACATGTTCATGCTTGGCTGGACAGGGGACAATGGGGACCCTGATAACTTCTTATACACATTGCTTGATAAAGACAGCATTGGAAGTAATAACTACTCCCAATACAGCAATGACAAATTACATGACATCCTAATTAAGGCACAAACTGAAATCGACCAAGCAAAGCGTAATGCACTATACGAGGAAGCACAAGTAATCATCCATGACGATGCTCCTTGGGTTCCACTTGTTCACTCAACTCCGCTATTAGCAGCAGGGAAAGACGTGGCAAATTACTTACCACACCCAACTGGATCAGAAGCATTGACAAAAGTTGAATTTAAATAATATTGGCTGAAAGGGGAGGGAGCTTAGCCTCCCCTTTTGTCAACTAGACCATCCGTTCTTTTTCGTAAAAAAATTGTTTAGCCGAGGCATTTTTTCAGGTGCTAACGCTTTTCAGTGAGGTGAAAAAATTGTTTACTTATACAGTCCGTCGTGTCTTTTCTTTAATACCCGTTTTGATCGGGATGACTCTCGTGGTATTTGCAATCATCCATGCTATTCCAGGAAATCCTGCGCAGGTAATTCTGGGGCAAAGAGCAACAGCAGAATCTATCGCCACGTTAACAAAAGAATTAGGGTTAAACAGGCCTTGGTACATACAGTATGCAGACTATATTAACGCTTTACTTCATGGGGATCTAGGAGTTTCATTGCGGACAAGGGGTCCAATTAACGAAGAGATCTGGTCCTACTTAGCTGCAACCGCAGAATTAACAATAGTGGCCATGTTAATTGCCATTATTGTTGGGGTAAATGCTGGCATTGTCAGTGCATGGTTCTCTAAATCATGGTTTGATTATATTGCCATGGTCCTTGCCCTTATTGGGGTATCACTGCCAATTTTTTGGCTTGGTTTAATGGAGCAATGGGTATTTTCAATTGAATTAGGCTGGCTTCCAACGACTGGAAGAGAGAATGTTCGAGACCCAGTTGCAGCAATTACTCATTTTTATTTAATTGATACGCTTTTACAAGGAAGACCTGATCAGTTTATAACGGTATTAAAACATTTAGTATTACCTAGTCTTGCACTAGCGACCATTCCAATGGCGATTATTGCCAGAATGACCCGTGCCACTATGCTGGAAGTAATGCAGTCAGATTATGTCCGTACAGCAAGAGCAAAGGGACTGAGCATGTTCTGGGTAGTTTATAAACATTCCTTAAAAAATGCCGTTATCCCTGTTCTAACGATCATCGGATTGCAAACTGGTCTTTTACTCGGGGGAGCCATATTGACGGAAACTATCTTTGGCTGGCCGGGAATCGGGAGATATCTATATGATGCAATCGGCTATCGTGATTATCCAGTGATCCAGTCAGGGATATTAATCATTGCGGCAATTTTTGTGCTCATTAATTTAGTTGTGGATCTATTATATGTGTTTGTTGATCCGCGAATTAAATATACCAAGTAGAGGAGGGGGATTTGAAAGTGGCGGAACTTGCAAAAAAAACGGCAAATTTTTCGGCGGGTATTGTTGAAGAAAAGCTGACGCCTCCCTGGAAGGAAGCATGGATTTCATTTTATAAAAACAGATTAGCACTAGCAGGTTTAGGAATTGTAGTCTTTTTTATCATAATTGCTATTATCGCTCCTATTATTGCTCCATATAGCTTTAAAGACCAAGTGCTGGCTGATCGAATGCTCCCGCCCTCAAGTGAGCATTGGTTTGGGACAGACGATTTCGGTCGCGATATTTTTTCACGTATTGTGTATGGTGCAAGAATCTCCTTGTGGGTAGGCTTTTTCTCAGTCCTAGGATCAGTTGTGGCAGGGACATTACTTGGAATTGTCGCTGGTTATTACGGCCGCTGGGTAGATGCTATTATTTCACGTATTTTTGATATTATGCTCGCCTTTCCAAGTATTCTATTAGCGATTGCTGTTGTATCTATTTTAGGGCCATCACTCCAAAACGCATTGATTGCAATTGCGGTGATTAATATCCCGAACTTTGGTCGACTTGTTCGCTCTAAAGTATTAAGTGTTAAACAAGAAGAATATATTATGGCTGCCCGTGCCGTCGGAATGAAAGATACACGGATTCTACTTCGCCATATTTTGCCTAATAGTATATCACCAGTCATCGTCCAAGCTACATTAGCGATTGCCACAGCAATTATTGAAGCAGCAGCCCTTGGGTTCCTTGGCATGGGGGCACAAGCACCGACTCCTGAGTGGGGGAAAATGCTGGCCGATTCCAAAAATTATATCACCCAAGCACCCTGGACGCTTTTCTTCCCCGGGGTCGCAATTATGCTAACCGTACTCGGATTCAACTTAATGGGAGATGGACTAAGAGATATCCTTGACCCGAAAATGAAGCAATAGATAGTGAGACTCCTATGTGGGTCTCTTTCTTTTGGTGTCAGGCACCGATAACGTTTGGAGAGAAGTCAATAATTAATAATTGTCTAATATCTGAAAATAGCATTATAATTATGACTAATAATTTGTTTAATATTATTGGGGGTTTGGAGTATTTTGGAGAATAGAGAAAAGAGTATTGTTTTTATCGGGTTTATGGGTGTTGGAAAAACTACGATTGGCAAGATAGTTGCTAGTAAACTAAATCGCGATTTTATAGATATTGATGAAGTAATTGAAAAAGAATATAACATGCCAGTGTCCGAAATCTTTTCTGAGTTTGGTGAGAAAGTTTTTAGAGAGAAAGAAAAAAGTTTAATTACAAGTCTCGCAAATCAGCAGCAAAAGATAATTTCCGTCGGAGGCGGAGCCTTCCTACAAGAAGAAATTAGGCAAACCTGTTTAGGATCTTGTATTGTTATTCTTCTAGATTTATCCTTGGATGGCTGGAAAGATAGATTAGATCTGATTATCGACAGCCGCCCTGTTTTAAAAGGAAAGTCAGTTGAGGAAATGGAAGATCTATTTTACAAAAGACAGGATATTTATATTAACCATCATTTAAAGATTTCAACGGATAGCAAGGATGCAAACGAAATTGCTGACCAAATTATTGACGAATTAAATTCAATCTAGGGAAAAATAGGCAGCAAAACATATGGAGGATGGGACAAGGAGTGGGAACAAATGACTAAAACTATAACGGTTAGAGATATCGTCATTGGGGAAGACACGCCAAAAATCTGTGTCCCCTTGGTGGGAGAAACTCTTGCACAATTAAAGGAAGAAGCCGAATTTCTAAAAACAATTGACTTAGATGTTGTAGAGTGGCGGGTCGACTTTTTTGACAAGGTAGAAGAGATTGAGCAGGTGAAAAAGGCTCTTGTTGAAATTCGCACGCTCCTGCCTAATACACCACTTATCTTTACCTTTCGAAGCCATAAAGAGGGCGGCAATAAGGAAATAACCACTTCCTTTTATTTTCAATTAAACAAGACGGCCGCAGAAACTGGCATGGTAGATATTATTGATGTCGAGCTATTCAATGATGAAAAAGAAGTCCAAGCATTAATAGAAAATGCTCATGCAAAAAATGTATTTGTTATTATTTCAAACCATGATTTTGATAAGACTCCTGCAAAAGAGGAAATTATCTCGCGTTTAAGGAAAGCACAAGCGTTAGGGGGAGATATTCCAAAAATTGCAGTAATGCCAACTAGTGCAGCCGATGTGCTAACCCTCTTAGATGCAACCAATACAATGAGAGAACAGTTTGCGGATCGGCCGTTCATTACCATGTCTATGGCGGGTAAAGGGGTCATAAGTCGATTGGCAGGCGAAGTATTCGGGTCTGCTGTTACTTTTGGGGCAGCAAAAAAAGCCTCCGCACCCGGGCAGGTAAATGTGAAGGAATTGCGTAGTGTATTAAACCTGTTACATGAAAGTCTATAAAAATCCGAAAAGCACTCAGATGAGTGCTTTTGCTATTTTGTAAGGAGACGGGCACGAATAGCCACTAATCGTTACCGTTTGCAGGTGTTTTGCAAGGAGACAGGCACGAATAGCCACTAATCGTTACCGTCTGCGGGTATTTTGTAAGGAAACGGGCACGAATAAGCACCCATCGGTTACAAGTGACTTCTTTATAAAATCAGCAGATTTACCTAAAAAACAAATAACTATACAATCTAAATCATTCAAGTTAAAATGACTTTAAGCATACAATTCCAATAAGAAAGGTGGGGATTTTGTTGGCAGATAAGATTCTTTCGATTCCGCAGCCTCTAGTTAGAACAAATCAATCCATTATAGTTCTTAGTGTGGTGTTAACATGGGTTTCAGGGCAAGAGTGGTTTTTATTCATTCCATTTATTACGGGGCTTATGGGGATTATCTTTGGTTATAATCCAATTATGGAGATTCGAAAACAATTTTTAAGAAAAGACCCAAAGTCCTATATTCCTGAAGATTGGGAGCAGCAGCAATTTAATCAGAAGCTTGCAGTTTCATGTCTTGGAATAGGCATCCTTAGCTTTATTTTTGGTTGGAATACAGTTGGGTATATTTTCACTGCTCTTGTTGCAGTCGCAGCTTTTGTAGCCATTTTAGGTTTTTGTATTGGTTGCTTCATCCATTTCCAATGGAAACAATATATATATAGACGATCGGTCCGATAAATATCAAGGAGGATTAATATCTCAATAAAATATGAAGAAACCTAAGTTCTTGCCATTGGCAGGAGCTTTTTTCAATTGGAGAAGTCGATTGAGGATTTATATTCAGAGATGAAATCGTAAATATTTTTCTTCGATAATATTATTCACCATGAGTTTATAAAACTAGCATCTCATGCTGGATTTTAGAGGATTTTTATACAGTTGGTGTCGTTGTTTAATGATATCTAAGCCACTACTATTTAATTAGATGTGTATTTTTAGATAAGGGAAGTGATGCTTATTTTCAAAAATACCAGAGAAAAAGTAATTGTTTTCAATAGGATGAAAGAAATGAAAGCGGAAACAAAGGAGGCGTGATCAAATGAAATTTATTGAACAAAAAAGCATTAGTAACTCCTTTGCACAAGAACTGATTCAAGCAGCAAAAATAAAAGCACAACAATTGAAGATAAATGTAAACATTGCAATCGTGGATCAAGGTGGTAATTTATTAGCTTTCTCCCGAATGGACCATGCTCCGCTTCTAAGTATAAACATAGCTCAAAACAAGGCCTATTCGGCAGTGGCATTTAGACTTCCAACACATGAATGGTATGGAATGATTAAAGACCAGCCGAGCTTAAAAATGGGGATTGTTCACACTGAAAAACTAGTGGTATTTGGCGGTGGGTATCCCGTCTATGATGGTGAACTATTGGTTGGCGGTATAGGGATAAGCGGGGGCTCAGAGGATGAAGACCGACAATGCTGTGAAGCAGCTTTGAAGCTTATAAAAAAAGAAATGTTTTCAAAAACAATATAAGGAGAGTAGAGAAAAATGAATGGAAATGGAATTTTAAGGGCCGGACGGTTAGAATTGCGTGTATTTGATTTAGAAAAATCGGTTGATTACTATAAAAACGTCATTGGTTTAGATGTTACTGCTCAGGATGAGAACCGAGTTTATTTTAAAGCCTGGGATGAGTTTGACCATCACAGTCTCATTCTTCAAAAATCTGATTCCGCTGGCATGGATCACATGGCCTTTAAGGTTGCTGACCATGCCGCCTTAGAATTATTAGAGTATAAAATTGAACAATTTGGCTGCAAACTAAGCCGTATTTCAAACAGAACTCGTGTTGCAGAAGGAGAAGCGATCCGCTTCCAAATTCCGACCGGACATTATGTTGAATTATATACGGATATTGAACATTTGGGGATTGCAACCGGTTCTGTTAATCCGGACCCATGGCCTGATGGATTAAGAGGGATTGCTCCGCACCGACTCGACCATGCTCTTCTAGTTGGAGATGATGTAAAAACTACTACTAGATTTTTCACTGAAATTCTTGGTTTTAAACAAAGCGAGAAAATTCTCAGTGTTGACGGCGAGCAAATGATAGGAAGCTTTTTAACAACGACAAATAAAGCCCATGATATTGCCTTTATTAAAGGCCCAGATGCCAAACTTCATCATGTTGGCTTCTATGTGGATAATTGGTATGAAGTTTTGAAGGCGGCTGATATTTTATCCAAAAACAAAGTGGAAGTGGAAATCACTCCTACAAGGCATGGAATTACCCGCGGTCAAACTGTTTATTTCTTTGACCCATCTGGAAACCGAAATGAGGCATTTGCAAGTGGATATATGACATATGCAGACTTCCCAACTATTACTTGGACTGAAGATCAAATAGGAGCAGGTATTTTCTATCACCGCCGTGAACTGGTGGAATCCTTCAATTTAGCTTTAACCTAAGGAGTGCTGAAGGTGATAAAAGGTTATAACACTCAAACTAGTAAGAAGGTGAACAAAAGATGATTGCCACAGAAAGTATTGAACAAATGGCAGATGAATTATTTTTAGCAGAAAAAAATGCAACCGAACTCGATAAATTAGTGGATAGATATCCTCAATTTGATGTTGAACTTGCCTATGAGGTTCAAAAACGATTAGTAAACAGAAAATGTATCGAGGAAAAAACGAGAGTTGCTGGTTGGAAGCTGGGATTAACTAGTAAGGCAAAGCAGGAAATGATGGGCGTCCATGAACCGACCTACGGTGTGCTGCTTCAGAATATGCAGCTTTACAGTGGTGAACCCATTTCTTTAGCACCATTTATTCATGCAAAAATAGAGCCCGAAATCGCGTTTATCATGAACCGTGAATTAAGGGGTCCGGGGGTTACGGTTGCAGATGTTTTAGCCGCCACGGAATATGTTGCACCTGCACTTGAGATTATTGATAGTCGCTACCGGGGTTTTTCGTTTACACTGCTGGATGTTATTGCTGATAATTCTTCCTCTTCCCGGTTTATAATCGGAGACAAATTAACAAGGCTGGGGGATCTTGATTTAAGTCTTGTAGGTATGATGTTTAAGCATAATGGAAAAATTGTTGCCACCAGTGCGGGTGCAAGTGTGATGGGACATCCTGCAAGAGCGGTTGCTTGGATGGTAAATAAGCTCGCCTTGACTGGACAATATGTGAAACCAGGAGAAGTAATCTTAAGTGGAGCCTTAACTGGAGCAGTGGCAATGAAAGAAAATGATGTCTTTTCATGCCACTTTGACCACTTAGGGTCGTTGGATGTATCGTTCATGAAATAAGGTAGGGAAATGGAGTGGTAGATTTGCCATTTATCCAGGTCAATATGATAGAAGGACGCTCTCCGGAAAAAAAAGAAAAACTAATCTACGAACTTACGAATATAGTTTGTGAAGTGTTAGAGGCACCAAGGGAGACCGTCAGAATCCTCATTAATGAAATGCCTAGCGAACACTGGGGTATTGCTGGAGAATCCGTGAGAAGGCGAGAAGAAAAGGTCGGAGGTTGAACGAAATGACCGAAGTAAAGACAAAAGTAAGAGAGGTAAAATTGTTTATAGACGGTGAGTATGTATGTTCGAGTGAGAATTCCCTCTTTGAAGTAAAAAACCCGGCAACCCAAGAAGTAATTGCGAAGGTTCATGAGGCTTCAAGGGAAGATGTCGATCGGGCTTGCCTTGCTGCACGGAGGGCATTTGAACAAGGGCCATGGCGGACGATGACTGTCCAAGAAAGGTCCAATAAGATTCGTAGAATGGCAGAAATAATCATAGAAAGAAAAGAAGAACTAGCAAGGCTGGAAGCACTTGATGTTGGAAAGCCCTATCCTGTTGCACTTGGGTTCGAAATACCGCGTTCAGCTCATAACTTAAAGTTCTTTGCTGACTTCATGGAACAACAGGGTGGTGAAGTCTATCCGATGGGAGAAGATTTTTTAAACTATACCCGCTATGAGCCTGTCGGGGTTGCGGCGTTAATTACTCCATGGAATCTGCCATTTATGCTGACCACATGGAAGTTAGGCCCTTGTTTAGCAACTGGAAATACAGCAGTAATCAAACCTGCAGAAGCCACTCCACTAACTGTTTCACTTTTGGGGGAAATTGCCAAAGAGGCTGGAATTCCAGATGGAGTAATCAACGTCATTCACGGCTATGGGGGGAATTCAGCGGGTGAATTTATGACTGCGCACTCAGAGGTTGATATGATTTCCTTCACGGGTGAAACGTCGACTGGGAAAGCGATTATGAAAACAGGTGCGGATACATTGAAGAAGGTATCGTTTGAACTTGGCGGAAAGGCAGCAAATATTATTTTTGAAGATGCTAATCTTGATAAGGCTATTCCTGAATCGATTCGAGCTGCTTTTATGAACTCTGGGCAGGTCTGCCTGGCTGGGTCAAGAATTCTTGTTCAACGGCGTATCTTTAATGAGTTTATCGAAAGGTTTAAGAAAGCCGCAGAAGAGTTAGTTGTTGGCGATCCTCAAGATGCCTTAACAAATATGGGACCCTTAGTCAGTGAAGAGCATTATCAAAAAGTAACAAGTTATTTTGAAATTGCTAAACTAGAAAATTCAACGTTGATTACAGGCGGAAAAAGACCAAACCTCCCTGAATACTTGAAGGATGGCTATTATTTGGAGCCAACTGTGTATGTTCAAGAAGATCCTAAAGCCCGAATCTGCCAAGAGGAAATCTTTGGACCAGTCGTGACTATTATCCCTTTTGATACCGAGGATGAAGCACTGCAAATTGCCAACAGTACGGATTATGGTTTGAATGCTGTGATTTGGACAGATAACCTTCAACGTGCCCATCGTGTTTCTCATTCGGTCCGTGCAGGTACTATTTGGGTGAACTGCTGGTTTGTCCGTGATTTACGGGCACCGTTTGGCGGCTATAAAAAAAGCGGAGTTGGTCGTGAAGGCGGTCACCACAGTCTTGAATTCTTTACAGAAGCAAAAAATATATGTATTGCGTTGCATTAAAGAACTTAGGTATAAAGCAGGGCTGTTTAGCATTTAGCGGACAGCCCTTTTTCAAATTAAAAAGTTCAGAAAAAGTTCATGATTATTAAGAGGAGTGGAGCAATATGTTTAGAATAAGTATCAATGATAAGTCTTTTTCTTGTTCGGAAGATAATAATCTATTAAAAGCCGCCCGTTCTCAAATGGTGAAGGTACCATATGGATGTGCAAGCGGTGGATGCGGGATGTGTAAGGTCAAAGTCCTCCATGGAGATTACCGGATGGATATGTACTCAAAACAAGCATTAACGAACCAGGAGCGGGAGAACCAACAGATATTACTATGTAAAACATATCCCTTAAGTCATTTAGAAATCAATTTGATGAAAGAGAGGGTGAAATAAATAAATGCAGCCAACGTCTACATTCTTAAATGGGAAGGGGGTGGAAACTTCTCATCAAATTTTGATTCCTAATGGATCAGTTCTAGTTGATGTTCATGCCTTTGGCTCGTTAAGAAAAGATCTTATTAATAATATTGGGCAGGATAGGGCAAATGGATTTTTATTTCGCTATGGTTTTGATTTAGGCATGCGAGATGCAAAGGAATGTAAAGAAAATGAGCCCCATCTTACCTTAAATGAATTAATTGAGTATGGCCCAAATATACACTCCAAGAAAGGATTTGTTTACTCAAGGACGACCAAATTAGTGATAAGAAAAGAAAAGAATACGCTCAATTTTCTTATGGAAAGTATATGGGAGAATTCTTATGAAGCCTCGGAACATTATAAACAAATCGGAAGAAGCACTTCACCAGTGTGTTTTACATTAGCTGGATATGCAAGCGGCTTTGTATCTGAAGCTACCGGTGAAAGAGTGATTTTTAAAGAGGTATGCTGCTGTGCAGCCGGAGGAAGTAATTGTCGGGCAATTGGTAAAACTGCGGCACAATGGGGGAACGAAATAAAGGATGAATCCTATTACTTACAAGCGACACCCATCCTTGAAGAATTAGAAGTTACCTATGAGAAATTGCTACAGGAACGGGATAATCGAGCAACTGCTAGTGAAATACATAAGAGATTAACAGAGGAGGTAATGAGAGGTAAGGGAATTGACTCAATTATTCAAGAAATATTTAAATTAACGAAAATTCCAATTGTCATTTTTACTAGTCATGGGCAATTGCTCGCTTATTCAGGTCTATCCTCGCTATCTTTGGATACTTCCACAAATGAATTGAAACATTTTTTTAAAGAAAAGATTAATTCAAATTCATTTTCTCATCCACATCATCTAGAAATTCATCAATATAAATCCTGTTTATTGCTAACCTCCACGTTCTCCATTCAAGAAAAACCTGCAGGGGTTTGTGTATTTATTTTTAATAAGCATGAAGATTACCAACCGCATTTTTCTAATATGCTCATCGAAAAAGTTACTTCAGTGATCTCGCTTTGTTTATTTTTAGAAAAGACTAAAATAGATTCTTTTGAACGGATGAAGGGCTTCTTCTTGGATGGAATCATTGGGGGTCATTTCGCCTCGAATGAAGAAATCATTGCGAAAGCAAGTTTAATCCAGCTGGATTTAACCATGCCTTATAGGGTAGGGGTTATCGACTTTTCTATCCCACATTCTGACTTTATGAATCTATTAGAAATTCATAAAGAAATAATGGACAGCATATCTGATTACTGCACAAAGCAAAAGCGTGATTTTTTAATTAGTCAAAGAGCCAAACAGCTTATCTTACTATTAACAGATAAACGGAAAAAGAAAAAAGAAAAAAATCTTTTTTTTGCGGATTTATATCAGTTTCTCCAGACTAAGTATCCAAATGGTGATTTTTATTTGGGGCTGAGTAAAAGATCAGAATCAATTAAGGAAGCTTCAAATGCCTATCAAGAGGCAATTACAGCAAGCAAAATGGTTTCAAAAAGTAACCCGATCATCGGATTTGAAAGCTTAGGGCTTATTGGGATATTAGTAAATGAAAATAATATGGAAGAGGTTAGAAAATGGGCAATAAATATGCTGGGGAATTTAAAAGGATCTAATCCCAGAAGTATTGAGTTAATAAAAACACTTTTTGCCTTTCTATTAACTGGTGGGAGTTTAGAAAGAACAGCTAATGATTTATCACTTTCAGTCGGCGGTTTACGTTATAGAATTTTTAAAATAGAAGAGCTGCTCCAAAAAGACATTCGGGACCCGATCATAAGTAACCAACTTTTATTATCAATCCAGGCACTAAACATAATTGGGGATTTGGACTTAAAATCGCAAGCTTTGTAAATGTTAATTCATATAGATAAGGACAGTGAATGTAACGGTATTCACTGTCTTTTTTAATACTTATTTATGCATAAAAATTGTATAATCTTACACTTAATAATGTAAGCGTTTCCAAAAATACAAGTGATATTTTTTAATAAAAACAGAAAATTAAGCTATTTTCTAATTGAATAATTATATATAACTGTGTATAATAATTCATTATTAAGAGAATTTAGGAGTTGGAGAAATTGAGGGCTGCAATTATCGGTGGAACTGGTTATGGATCAATTGAGTTAGTTAGGTTAATCAATAAACACCCTTTTTTGGAGATTGGTTCAGTTGTTTCTAACTCACAATCAGGGTCCAGCTTTAGTGAGATTTATCCACATCTTTCTGAAATTATTGATCAACCACTTGAAAAATTTGACGCAGATACATTAAGTGAAAATAACGATATCGTATTTTTGGCAACCCCGTCCGGTGTTAGCAGTAAGCTAGTTCCACAACTTTTAAAGAGCGGGATTAAATGTATAGATTTATCAGGGGACTTCCGGCTAAGGTCTATGGAAGAATACGAATCTTGGTATAAACATAAACCAGCTGATGAGGAATATTTAAAACAAGCAACCTACGGATTAAGTGAAATATATCCCGACCAAATAAAGTCGTCCAATTTAATAGCCAATCCAGGCTGTTATCCGACTGCGACCACAATCGGTCTTATTCCGATATTAAAAACAAATTTAGCTGATGAAAAGTCGATTATCATTGATGCAAAATCAGGTGTCTCCGGCGCTGGAAGAGGACTTTCCTTAACAGCACATTACTCGGAAATCAATGAAAACTTAAAAGCCTATAAACTGGGAGCACATCAACATATTCCGGAAATTGAGCAGGTACTTTCTGACGAGAGCGGAAATCCAATAACGATTACATTTACAACCCATCTTGTTCCAATGACAAGGGGAATTATGTGCACAATCTATGTGAACCTTAAAGAAGAAATTTCTACAAAAAAAGTTATAGATTTATATAAACAATTTTATCAAGAATCTCATTTTATTAGGGTACGGCCTGAGGGGAATATACCTTCAACAAAAGAGGTTCTAGGTTCAAATTATTGTGATCTCGGGCTACATGTTGACGAGCGAACCAATCGGCTGACAATCGTTTCAGTGATAGATAATTTAGTTAAAGGTGCTGCAGGGCAGGCTATCCAAAATGTGAATTTGATAAATGGCTGGAATGAGCGAACAGGGCTTACAGACATTCCACTGTATCCATGAGCATAACTACCTTTTAGGTGTAGAACAAAAGGGATTTGAAGGGGGAAATTAAATTGATGCAGGCTATATCATCTAATGAAATCATTATAATAGAAGAAGGTAGTGTAACTTTGCCGAAGGGGTACAAAGCAGGCGGTATGCACTGTGGACTAAAAAGAAAACGACTTGACCTCGGATACGTCGTTTCAGAGGTTCCGGCAACTGCTGCAGGAGTGTATACTACCAACCTCTTTCAAGCAGCTCCATTGATAGTTACCCAAGAAAGTATCGCAAAGGAAAAAAAGATTCAAGCTATTATCGTGAATTCAGGCAATGCTAATGCTTGTACTGGGGAGCAAGGGTTACAGGATGCATTCGCTATGCAACAGGGCTTTGCGAACGAATTAGGAATACAAGAACATCTTGTTGCGGTTACTTCAACAGGAGTTATTGGGGAATTACTTCAGATGGATAAAGTGATAAATGGGATTAAACAAATACTAAATAAAGAGCATGAAAATGAGAATAACTTTTTGGATGCTATCCTAACAACTGACACCTGTGTCAAACATACGGCAGTGCAAATGAAAATCGATGGAAAAACAGTTTCCATTGGCGGTGCATCAAAAGGGTCAGGAATGATCCATCCAAATATGGCAACAATGCTAGGATTTGTAACAACAGATGCAAACATTGAACAAGAAGACCTCCTTGAAGCACTTCGAGAGGTAACGAATCAAACTTTTAACATGATAACAGTGGATGGGGATACAAGTACGAACGACATGGTGTTAGTCATGGCAAATGGATTAGCGGAGAATAATCCACTTACAAAAGAACACCCTGAATGGAATACTTTTAAACAGGGGTTGAGTATCGTTTGCGAATCCCTAGCTAAAAAAATCGCAAGAGACGGAGAGGGCGCTACAAAACTAGTAGAGGTTCAAGTAAATGGCGGCTACAGTCAAAGCGCGGCAAGTGCAGTCGGCAAAGCGATTATTTCTTCTAATCTTGTAAAAACAGCAATTTATGGAACAGACCCTAACTGGGGAAGAATCGTTACTGCGATCGGCTACAGTGGTGTTCCAGTTGAAACAAACGCAATTAAGGTAGCAATTGGACCATTTACGGTATTCGAAAATGGTCTTCCAAGTAACTTTGTTGAGGAAGAAGTAAAGGAATACTTAGAATCAGAAAATGTAAAATTAAGTGTTGAATTAAACCAAGGTGAATATAGCGCAACTGCCTGGGGATGCGACTTAACTTATGATTATGTGAAAATAAACGCATCCTACCGCACGTAAGGGAGGACCTAAAAATGAAATATATAGTCATTAAGTGCGGCGGAAGTGTGTTAGATAATCTTCCAAGATCCTTCTATGAAGATGTCGTAAAGATGCATCAAGAGGGCGAGTTTATACCCATCATCGTTCATGGAGGCGGTCCACTAATCACCTCGTTATTAAAAAATCTAAACGTCGAAACCACCTTTGTGAATGGTCTTAGAGTAACCAATCACGAAGTATTAGATATAGTGGAAATGGTATTAAGCGGTTCAGTTAACAAACAAGTTGTTAGAAACATTGTAGAAGTTGGCGGAGAAGCCATAGGTATAAGCGGTGTTGATGGAAGTTTGTTAAAAGCGGAGCCAACTTCTGATTCAAAGAATTTAGGTTTTGTAGGAAACGTTATTGAAGTAAATCACAATGTAATAAATACAATCATTGAACAAGGATACATTCCAGTCATATCCCCCATCGGAATAGATGATAGCGGGCAGAGATACAACATTAATGGAGATATAGCAGCAAGTGCGATTGCCAAATCTTTGAAAGCAAACCTTTGTTTTATCAGTGATATTCCAGGAATTTTAATCGAAAGAAACGGAATAAAGACAAAGCTTGATAAAGCTTCCAAGTCGATAATTGAAATGTTAATCGAAAATAAAACAATATATGGTGGTATGCTTCCGAAGGTAAAAGCCGCGATAGACGGACTTGTTCATAACATACCAGAGGTTGGTATTATCAATGGATTTGAGAAAAATAGCTTGATAGATTATATGGATGGCAAAAAAGTCGGCACTAAAATTGTCCTAGAAGAGGGGATCGCGTAAATGGCAATCAATAATTCCATCTCACTAACATCACCAGTCATGGCAACATATACTCGCTTCCCTGTCACAGTTATTAAAGGGAAAGGCAGCTATGTTTGGGATGAGCTGGGAACACAATATCTTGATTTCACTTCCGGAATAGCGACCTGTAACCTAGGGCATGTTCCGGACGTCGTAAAGGAAGCACTTGAGGGGCAATTACAGAATCTTTGGCACTGTTCAAACCTTTACAACATTCCGAATCAGCAGCAACTGGCAGCCCTTCTTACAGCCAATAGTTGTGGAGACCAAGTTTTCTTTTGTAACAGCGGTGCGGAGGCTAATGAGGCAGCGATTAAGTTAGCACGTAGATATGCTAACAAAGTGAAGGGGAATGAAGTACCTGAAATTGTCACCTTTCAGCAATCGTTTCATGGGAGAACCCTAGCCACTTTATCGGCAACAGGCCAAGAAAAAATTCAGCAAGGATTTGCTCCGTTAGTATCCGGGTTTAGTTATCTTCCTTTTAATGATGAAGAGGCACTTGAATTGCTATATACAATCGAGCCTGTTGCCGTTCTCCTTGAACTCGTTCAGGGCGAAGGCGGAGTCATCCCAGCGAATCAAGAATGGATTAGTAAACTCGCAGAAATTTGTAAAGAACGAGAGATCCTCCTCATGGTTGACGAAATTCAAACAGGGATTGGCAGAACAGGTACACTGTTTGCCTATGAACAATATGGTATAGAGCCTGATGTCATTAGCATTGCAAAGGGCCTTGGCTCGGGATTCCCGATTGGGGCAATTATTGCTAAGGAAGAGGCAGCAAAAGGTTTTGACCCAGGAAGCCACGGCAGTACCTTTGGCGGAAATCCATTAGCAACAGCTGCCGGACTCGCAACGATTAAACATTTTGTTAACACTAACATATTAAATCAATCTAACGAAATTTCATCGTACTTAGAAAAAAAATTGCTATGCCTAAAGGAAAAGTACTCTTTTATCGAAGAAATCCGCGGGCTCGGCCTCCTCAAGGGAATAGTAGTTGAAACGAATGCCTTAGAAATTGTTCAAAAAGCCATCGCAAACCAGCTTCTTATTTTAACAGCCGGCCCGAATGTAGTAAGAATTTTACCTCCGTTAACTGTATCGAAAGAGGAAATTAATGAATTTATTAAAGCATTGGAAAAAACTTTCCAAAGTATAGAGAAAGGCGAGTGAATATTTTGCAGAATGGATACCTTACTTTGGAAACGGGAGAAGTCTTTGAAGGAGTACTAATTGGTGCCGATAAAGATTCTCTCGGGGAAGTAGTTTTTAATACTAGCATGACTGGGTATCAAGAGATCATTACCGATCCATCTTACGCTGGACAAATCATTACCTTTTGTTACCCGATAATCGGAAGTTATGGAATTAATGCAATCGATAATGAAAGTATCACACCTGCATTAGCGGGAGTCGTGATCGGGGATTTATGTGAAACACCGAGCCATTATCAATCTGTTAATAAATTCTCTGAAAAACTAAAGCAAGCAGGAGTACCAGGGATTGCTGGAATTGATACGCGTCTCTTAGTAAAAACCATCCGTAGTCGTGGGACGGTAAAAGGCTATTTAAGCAAAACAAAGAATAACGATAATTTAGGACCAGATAATCAATCATTTTGGGTGGATAAAGTATCAACAAAAAAGATCCAGTATTTCAAAAACAATGGACCGCATGTGGTACTTATGGATTATGGATTTAAAAAGTCAATTCTAAACGCTCTACTAGATGAAAATTGTGCGGTTACGATTGTTCCATACCATACACCTTATGAAAAAATTAAAGCATTGAATCCAGATGGAGTTCTGTTCAGTAACGGCCCTGGGGACCCAATGGAATTAAAAAAATGGTTTCCGGAAATAAAAAAAATTACCCAAAACTATCCTACACTGGGAATATGTCTGGGCCATCAGCTAATTGCCCTTGCATACGGTGCTAAAACGGAAAAACTAGCCTATGGGCATCGCGGCGGCAATCATCCAGTTAAGGAATTAATGACAGGAAAAGTGAAAATCACGGCTCAAAACCATGGCTATGTTGTTGTTGACGAGAGTATTGACAACAAATTATTTGATATTAGCTATCGAAACGTAAATGATCGTTCGATTGAAGGTTTAAAGCATAAGAATTACCCTATTCAAACGGTGCAATTTCATCCGGAGGCCCATCCAGGACCAAGCGATACCGAATATATCTTAAAAGATTTTATAACTCAGATAGCTTCTATGGGAGAGACTGTTTATGCCATTAAATAAAAGCTTAAAAAAAGTACTAGTAATTGGATCAGGCCCAATTGTTATTGGGCAGGCGGCAGAATTTGATTATGCGGGCACGCAGGCGTGTATAGCCTTGAAAGAAGAAGGTATTGAAGTTGTTTTGATTAATAATAACCCAGCGACCATCATGACAGATGAAGAGGTAGCCGATAAGGTCTATATAGAACCGCTTAACGTTGAATCCATTGAAAAAATTATCAAGAAAGAAAAACCTGATGGAATTATTGGTACACTAGGCGGTCAAACTGGTTTAAATTTAACCGTACAACTTTACGAACAAAATATTTTAGAAAAATACAATGTTGAATTATTAGGAACTTCTGTTGAGTCTATCCAAAATGGGGAGGACAGAGAAAAGTTCCGTAATTTGATGCTTCAAATTGGCGAACCAATTCCTGAATCAGCAATCATTCACAGCTTTGAGGAGGGCATAGCCTTCGTAAAAGAAATTGGATTCCCAGTTATTATTCGCCCTGCGTATACACTTGGAGGGGATGGGGGAGGCTTTGCTTATAATGATGAAGAACTAGAAACGGTTCTTAAGAAAGGTTTAGCAGCAAGTCCCATTCAGCAGGTATTAGTCGAAAGAAGTATCAAAGGCTGGAAAGAAATTGAGTATGAAGTCATGAGAGACGCAAATGATACATGCATCATTGTTTGCAATATGGAAAATATGGACCCGGTGGGTGTTCATACGGGAGATTCGATTGTCGTAGCTCCATCGCAAACATTAACAGATGTTCAATATCAAATGCTTCGTGATTCTTCTATTAAAGTAATTAAAGAACTAAAGATTATCGGTGGTTGTAACATCCAGTTTGCTCTACATCCAGAGTCAAATCAGTATTATATTATCGAAGTAAATCCACGGGTGAGTCGTTCATCGGCGCTTGCGTCGAAAGCAACTGGTTATCCAATCGCCCGGATGGCAGCGAAGTGTGCGATTGGGTATCATTTGGATGAGATTGTGAATCCGATAACAGGGAATACCTTTGCATCCTTTGAGCCAGCGATTGATTATATTGTGGTAAAACTACCTCGCTTCCCTTTTGATAAATTCCCTGAGGCGGACCGGACCTTAGGAACGCAAATGAAGGCAACCGGGGAAGTTATGGCGATTGATCGGACCTTTGAAGGTGCCTTAAATAAAGCCATTCGCTCAATGGAAATGAATGTTTATGGACTTTGCCTTGAGAAAAATAAATTTATTGCTGAACTGAACTTGAATGAACTACTTAAACAGGCAAATGACCAGCGTTTATTCATCATTGCTGAATCGTTTAGAAGAGGTATCACACTTGAAAAAGTACAACAATTGACCGAGATTGATCCATGGTTTTTGCACAAAATTAGTTCAATCGTAACGTTAGAAACGGAATTAGCTTCCTTTAATTGGAGCAAGGTTCCAGTTTCCTTGCTTAAAGTGGCAAAACGAAATAATGTTGCCGACAAGCTATTATCGCAAATATATGGAATTCCAGAAAAACAAGTAAGAGACAAGTGGAAGGAACTCGGCTGGAAACCAGGCTATAAAATGGTTGATACTTGTTCAGCTGAATTTGATGCTGTTACACCTTACTATTATTCAACCTGGCACGGGTTTGACGAGGTTGAGGTTACAGGTAAGAAAAAGATTCTTGTCATTGGCTCAGGCCCGATCCGAATTGGGCAAGGGATTGAATTTGATTACTGTTCGGTACATGCGGCAAAAGCAATCAAGAAAAAGGGCTACGAGGCAGTGGTTATTAATAATAACCCTGAGACAGTTAGTACCGATTATTCTGTTGCGGACCGTCTATATTTTGAGCCCCTAGCAGCTGAAGATGTACTTCATGTCATTGAAAAAGAACAGGTTGAAGGTGTGTTGATTCAGTTTGGCGGGCAAACGGCCATTAATTTAGCACATGATTTAGAAGAAGAAGGAATCAAAATATTAGGGACCACTGTAAAAAATGTTGATCGCTTAGAAGATCGAAAAGAATTTTACCAGTTGCTTGAAGACCTTGACATACCGCATATAGAGGGTCAAACTGTTTCTCATCCAGATGAACTCATAGAAGCAGCTACTAAACTGGGTTATCCAGTCCTTGTGCGTCCATCCTATGTCATTGGCGGACAATCAATGTTTACTCTTTTTTCAGAAACGGAATTGAGCCATTATATATTACAACTAGAAAAAAATTCACAAGCAACGATGTGGCCATTATTAGTAGATAAATATTTACCTGGACTAGAGTGCGAAATTGATGTCATTTGTGATGGGAAAGATATCGTCGTTCCGGGAATCTTTGAACATATAGAAAAAGCCGGAGTCCACTCTGGAGACAGTATCTCAGTGTTCCCGCCAGTATCAATGTCCGAAAAAATGAAAGAAACATTAATTGACTACGCCTGGAAAATCGCTAACTCTGCACCGGTGATTGGAATCATGAACATTCAATTTGTTATCTATGACGATCTGGTGAATGTACTTGAAGTTAATCCTCGATCATCCAGAACGGTACCAATCATGAGTAAGGTTACAGGAATCCCGATGATTGAATGGGCGACGCGAGTTCAATTAGGAGAAACACTCTCCGTTCTATGTTCAACAAAAGGACTATTGGATGAACCTGCTTATTATTCAGTGAAAACACCGGTATTTTCATCAAGTAAGCTTAAAGGTGTCGACCATGTGCTCGGACCTGAAATGAAGTCAACAGGTGAAGCGCTGGGCATGGGGGTAACCTATCAAGAGGCACTTGAAAAGTCCATTCCATCACTTGGCGGGCAAACCGAGGGAAATTATCTTTTCTGTTCCATCTCTGATCGAGATAAGCAAGCATCTCTACCAATTATGCAGGATCTTGTAAAAAAACAATACAAGATTGCGGCCACAGCAGGGACTGCTGCCTATTTTCAAAGCGCTGGAATTCAGGTTGAAAAAGTGATCAAGAATGAAGATGAGGTCATTGAACTTTTTCGGAATCAGCCCATGAAGGCAGTTATTAATATACCGAATCAGGGTCGTAATAAAATTAAATTTGGTTTCCAAATTCGCGAACATGCCGTCCGCTACAAGATACCGGTATTTACACACTTAGATACAATTGAAGCGATAATCGGCCTGGAAAAAGGGTATTCATCCGATTTTGAGGTTCGAGCTGTAAATGAATATTATAAGTTGGAAGAAAGAGGTGCTGTACATGGGTAAGGCGATTAAAATAAATGAGATTAGTACTATTAACAAGCCGAAGTTTAAAGGAAAAGATTTTATACAGCTTTCTGATTTCAGTACAGATGAAATTCTCTATCTTCTAAACGAGGCGATAGAGATGAAGAAACTCCAAAAACAAGGCAAGCCGCATTCGTATTTAAGCGGAAAGGTTTTAGGGATGATTTTTGAAAAATCCTCCACCCGTACAAGAGTTTCCTTTGAGGTAGGGATGCTCCAGCTTGGAGGACACGCGATCTTCTTAAGTTCAAAGGATATTCAGCTTGGAAGAGGAGAAAGTATTTCTGATACCGCAAAAGTGCTGTCCCGTTATGTGGATGGTTTGATGATTAGAACTTTTTCGCACGATTCAGTGGAAGAATTAGCTGAGCATGCAACAGTACCAGTCATTAACGGTTTAACAGATCTGCAGCATCCAACCCAAGTGCTTGCAGACCTTTTAACGATTCTCGAGCATAAAGGAAAACTGTCTGGCTTAAAGATGTGCTATATTGGTGATGGCAATAACAATATGACCCATTCATTAATGGAGGGCGCAATGAAAGTGGGAATGGATATTAGCATTGCCAGTCCAACGGGATATTTGCCAAATGGTAATATTACTGAAAAAGCTATTAAAGTTGGAAAACAAACGGGATGTTCACTCCTGATTACAAATGATCCGCTAGAAGCTGTTAAAGGCGCAGATGTCATCGTGACAGATGTTTGGACCAGTATGGGACAGGAAGATGAAACGGAAAAAAGATTGAAGGCATTCCAAGGATTCCAAGTAAATGATGAACTGTGCAAATTGGCGAAGGAGGATTTTATCTTTTTGCATTGTTTGCCAGCCCATCGAGGCGAAGAAGTAACAGCAGAGGTCATTGATGGATCTCATTCAGTCGTTTTTGATGAAGCTGAGAATCGCCTTCATGCCCAGAAAGCAATTTTAAAACTTTTACTAGCAAAATAGTTTCTTTTTCTATGAGACTTGTTGTATAATAATACTATAAGTTGAATAAAAATACACAAACGGTAAGAGGAGAATCATAATAATGACAAAAGAAAAAATTATTCTAGCCTACTCAGGCGGTTTAGATACATCAGTTTCAGTAAAATGGATTCAAGAAAAATATGGCTACGATGTGATTGCTTTAGGTCTAGACGTCGGCGAAGGAAAAGACTTAGAAGCAATCAAAAATAAAGCTTTGAATGTCGGAGCTATTAAAGCCTATATGATTGATGCAAAAGAATTACTAGCAAAAGAATATATTCTACCAGCGTTAAAAGCGAATTGCTTGTATGAAGGGAAATATCCATTATCCTCAGCATTATCTAGACCGCTTATTTCAAAATTATTGGTGGAAGTAGCTGAAAAAGAGGGTGCCACTGCTGTTGCTCATGGCTGCACAGGAAAAGGAAACGATCAGGTCCGTTTTGAAGTTTCCATCCAAGCCTTGAACCCAAGTTTAAAAGTGGTTGCTCCTGTTCGTGAATGGGGAATGACTCGTGACGAAGAAATCAAATATGCCGAAGAGAACGGAATTCCAATTCCAGTCGATTTAGATAATCCATTTTCCATTGATGCAAATATCTGGGGCCGTGCTTGCGAGGCCGGAGTTCTTGAAGATCCATGGGCTGAAGCACCTGAAGCTGCCTTCGATTGGACGAATCCGATTGAGCTAACTCCTGATTCTGCTGAATATATGGAAATTGAATTTGATCAGGGTGTACCAGTTGCTCTTAACGGTGAAAAACTACCACTTGTCCAATTAATTGAAACTCTAAATGCACTTGGCGGCAAGCATGGCGTTGGCCGTATCGATCATATTGAAAATAGATTAGTAGGAATTAAATCTCGTGAAGTGTACGAAAATCCTGCTGCACTCATTTTAATCAATGCTCATAAAGAACTAGAATTTTTAACATTGACTCGTGAAGTCAGTCAATTTAAGACACAGGTTGAACAGCAGATGTCTAAGATCATTTACGAGGGTCTTTGGTATTCCCCAATTAAACCGGCACTGGATGCCTTTATTAATGAAACACAAAAGACAGTGACTGGAACGATTCGTGTCAAGCTTCATAAAGGTAATCATACGGTTGTTGGAAGGAAGTCGCCATATAGCCTATATAACGAGGAACTTGCAACCTATTCTAAAGGCGATGCATTTGATCATAATGCAGCGGTTGGATTTATCAAGATTTGGGGTCTGCCAACAAAGGTCAATGCAGAAGTGAATAAAAAGGAATCCATTTTAAAATAAGTCGGATTGCCCTCGAATCCTTTTCGAGGGCTGTCTTGTTAGGATAAGGAGGAAATTACATGTCGAAGTTATGGGGCGGTCGTTTTACAAAAGAAACCAATAAACTAGTTGAGAAATTTACAGCATCAATTTCTTTTGACCAAAAATTGGCTAAGGAAGACATCGCCGGAAGTCTTGCCCATGTGCAAATGCTTGGTGAGTGCGGTATCATTCCAATGGAGGATGCTAATAAAATTAAGGACGGACTACTTTCTATCAAGAAAATGGTTGACGACCACACGGTTGAGTTTAAAGTTGAAGATGAAGATATTCATATGAATATTGAAAAATTATTAATCGAAAAAATAGGGCCGGTGGGCGGAAAGCTCCATACTGGACGCAGTCGTAATGATCAGGTGGCCACTGATATGCATCTATACTTAAGAACGAAAACAACTGAGCTTATTAAATTAGTAGAAGATGTACAACAGGCATTAATTGAGCAAGCGAAGGAGAATATCCAAACGTTAATCCCAGGGTATACGCACCTGCAGCGTGCTCAGCCTGTCTCCTTTGCCCATCATTTAATGGCCTATTTTTGGATGTTTGAGCGTGATAAAGAGAGATTGATTGATAGTTTAAAGCGTATCAATTGGCTTCCATTAGGTTCCGGGGCACTTGCAGGAACGACTTTTCCGATCAATCGTGAACGTGTCGCTGAACTGTTAGGCTTTGAAACGGTTTACCCTAACAGCATGGATGCAGTCAGTGATCGTGACTTTATTCTTGAATTTTTATCGATTGGATCGATAATTATGACCCATATTTCTAGATTATCTGAAGAGCTTGTGATTTGGTCTAGTCAGGAGTTTCAATTCGTGGAATTGGACGATTCATTTTGTACAGGTTCAAGTATTATGCCGCAAAAGAAAAATCCAGACGTACCAGAGTTGTTGCGTGGAAAAACAGGCCGGACCTATGGTAATTTAATCGGTTTGCTAACAGTCATGAAAGGATTGCCGCTCGCTTATAACAAGGATCTACAAGAGGACAAGGAAGGCATGTTTGATACGGTTGAAACACTTGAAGGTTCGTTAATGTTACTTGCACCCATGATTGAAACGATGACGATTAATAAAGACGTGATGCGTAAAGCCATTAACAATGACTTTTCTAATGCTACAGATATAGCTGATTACTTGGTGAGAAAAGGTCTGCCGTTCCGTGATGCCCACGAAGTGATCGGGAAAATTGTTTTATATGCGATCCAGTCTAACAAATTTTTACTAGATTTGAGTTTCGAAGAATATCAAGGCTTTAGTCCACTATTTGAGGAAGACATATATGTCGTTTTGGCTCCAGAACATGTTGTGGGTGTTCGAAATAGCTTTGGAGGAACAGCTCCTGAGCAAGTCGAGAAGCAAATCCAGCTAGCTGAGGGGAAACTGCAGCGATAAGTATGAATCTTAACATGCCCGCCATTTGGTGGGTTATTTTTTAGAATGAAATTTAGTATAGTTGCTTATAATAAAAAGAAATTTCGAATAATATTGACAATGACTTTTGTTTCCACTAAAATACTCTTTATAACTTGGAAATTTAATGAAAAATTAAATAAAACTCTTATCCAGAGCGGCGGAGGGACTAGGCCCGATGAAGCCCGGCAACCATCAAGATATTTCTTGAAAAGGTGCTAATTCCTGCAGGTTATTTTTAACCTGACAGATAAGAGGAGGAAATATACCCTCTTCTTATGAAGAGGGTTTTTCTTATTTATATGAATCTTTATTTATATGAATCTTAAATAAACAACCTATTGGTTATGTCTAATACTATTTGAAGGGTGGATCAACATGTCTGTTATAAAAGTGGCAATTCTAGGTTTTGGTACAGTTGGAGAAGGAGTTTATAAAACAATTCAATCTCATGCCGAAGAGCTTGAGAGAGTGTTAGGGAGAAAAGTGGAGGTTGCAGCCATTCTAATTAAAAATAAGCAGAAAAAGAGAAATATTAATGAAGATGTTCTGATCACCTCAGATTTCAATGAAATTTTAAGTCTTCCCCAGCTAGACGTTGTTGTCGAAGCAATCCTCGGTAAAGAACCCACTCTAACATTATTAAAACAGGCCATCCAAAGAGGCAGTCATATAATAACAGCAAATAAAGAGATGTTTGCACATCACGGTAATGAGCTGTTGAAGCTAGCAGAGCGTCATAAAGTTTCGATAGGTTTCGAAGCGACAGTAGCGGGTGGAATTCCTGTTATTCAAACCCTTAGGCAGTTATTAAATGTTAACCGTGTTCATACCGTACAAGGCATTCTTAATGGGACATCGAACTTCATCTTAACCGAAATGAGAGAGAGAAAGCAGTCCTTTGCAGATGCTCTAAGTTTAGCTCAAAAGAAGGGGTATGCTGAAGCAGATCCAACAAACGATGTGGAGGGCTTTGATGCCTTTTATAAAACAATGATTCTCAGCAGAATCGCTTTTGGGGAAGAGCCAAAGTGGCGGGATGTTGAACGTGAGGGAATTTCCTCGATTACAAGCGAGTTAATTGAAACGGCAGAAAAGCTGGGTTTAAGGTTTAAGCATATTGCAAGTATTAATAAGACTTGTAATCATATTAACGCAGCAGTTAAGCCAGCCCTTGTTGGAAAGTCTCACCCTTTTTATTCTGTAGAAGGCGTAGAAAATGCCGTAAATGTGCATTCAGATATTGTTGGAAGAATTACCTTGCAAGGACCAGGGGCTGGGATGTTCCCTACTGCAAGTGCAGTTATCGAAGATTTAGTCTATGTCTGTCAAAATCAACCGTCAAATAAGAATTTCACGATATCAACAGCAGAAAATAATGAAGTAAAAAAAGGGAACAAAATAGAATTATGGTTTATTCAAGGTCTTTCAAAGAATTATCATCACCCTTTAATTAAATGGGTAGCTCAAGCTACGGATGAGGCAGCGGTTATCCAAGCAACTAGGGAAGATATTGAAGAATTACTTATTCAGCAGAAGGCAACGTGCTGCTTTCCAATAATTGGGGAGTATGAACCAGAAAGTAAGAATCAAGAAGAAACTGTAGCAATCCTCTAATAGTGATTATTCCCGTAAAATAAAGAGCATAAGATGCTCTTTTTTTATTTCTAGAATTTCTATATGTTTAGGGTTTATAATAATGTCCTAAAAAAGAAAACAAAATAACTTAAAACTGGGGATAAGTCTAGTCAAAATCAACTGGTATTCATATTGTGTAAAAGCTCGACCAAATGGACTAGTTATTTAAAAGTAAATTGAAGAGGTGCATCATGTTAGGGAATAGCTTAAATGGACGTTTATTAACAGACCTGAAAAACACATTCACCTATGAGTTTTGGGTATTGCCTGAAGGTGTTCATCGGATCCATCAACAAACACGCGATAAGCCGGCAGAGGTAAATGGTAATAATTATATCATTGGACCAGCATATGGTGTATCCGAAAATGATGCCGGGATTAGTGTTTCAGTTGGACTAAATGGAATTACGGTCTATGAACATACTGAAAAAAATATCTACGCAGTGTTATCCTATGAAGGTAGGATTAATGACCTCATTCATATCGCTGTGGTCTATGATAATCGAGAGCCGCTGCTATACATCAATGGAAAGTTTGTCAAAAAAGGTGAACGAAGCTCTCAATCATATGTCTCCCCAGCAGGGATGATAGGTGGGCAGCCTGGTCTATTTTTTAATGGAGATATCAACGAGATTAGGCTTTGGGATCACTGCAGAACAGAGCAAAATCTTAATGATTATTTGAATAAAAAGCTCACTGGAAGCGAAGCAGGGCTATATGGTATTTGGCCTGCTCCACCTGTAAACGAGCGTGATACACAATGGACAATTACACAAACCAAAAACTCTCAAAATAAAAAGGACCTAAGCACTAAAGAGAATCAAAATGTAAACACTCCCGTAAAAAAGAAACAGGATATCGAAGTCAGTATTATTATTCCTTCCCTCAATAAATACCCACTCAATCTATTTACTCTATACTCACTTGAACTTCAAACTTTCAATCTTTCAAAAATGGAAGTAATTTTTATTGACGATGCTTCAACCGACCAAACGGAAGAAAAACTACATGGTTACACTCCCCCATATAATTTTAAATATATCCGTAATAAAAAGAATCTTGGAAGAGCGAAGGTCCGAAATTTAGGTATTCGTTCAGCAAGAGGGAACATTCTGATTTTTCTTGATGCCGAAATGATCACAGAACCTGACTTTGTTGAAAATCATCACAAGCTCCACAAGTTAAAAAATAATCTAATTTTATCAGGGGCAATGCATTCAAAAGTTATTTACTCAAGTATCTTTCCTGAGTTTACCAAAAAAGATATAAACAAAATCGCTACTTTAACAAAAAATAACAGAGAGATTTCTTCGAGGTTAAAAAACTTTAAATATCCATGTGAAGAGCCGTACCCGTTGTTAGAAAAAAATGATATTGCAAAGCAAGTTTTCAAGGATTTAGGTGTTGAAGGATACCCGTGGTTCCAATCAATAACCCGCAACTTTGCTGCTGACTTAAAAGGATTTGAATTTCCTTGGATGGCATTTCTTACAGGGAATGTTTCCATGCGTAAAGAGATGATTATTCAGGCAGGGTTATTGGATGAAGATTTTGTCCAGTACGGATACGAAGATTGGGAATTAGGGTATCGATTATATAAAATGGGTGCCAACTATATTGTAAGAGACGATTTGAAAACCTATCACCAAGAACATCCTGTTGGCGAAAGTAAATGGAAAGAGGCAATTAACAACTTAGGAATTTTTATTAAAAAGCATCATGACGTCGATATCCTTATTCTTGGATTAGAAATTTCTGGACTTGCCGATTTATTAACGATGAATAAAGTATTAAGGGAATATAAATTGCTCCTTCAATCCTATCCTGAGCGGTTTCAAGAATTCCAAGAAAAGTTCATTCATATTCTTGAAACAATCGTCCTTATACTTCAAGTCGACATCCGTCACATAAATATCTTGGGGGCTGCCGGCTATAGTTCTGTCGATAGAAAGGAGCTTCAAGCGGATATTAATTCTATCAAAGGGCTGAAAAAGTTTACAAATTTAACTTTCCTTTTGGAAAAGGTCATGAACTCTTAATCAAAAAATTCTCAAGCAATTTTGAAGGAGTGAGCGTGTGGTTTCCATTATTACTTGTACCATAAGAGAGGAAAATATCAATAATGTTTTCAAAAATTATAAACAGCAATCCTGGAAGGATAAAGAGCTGATCATCATCCTAAATAAGGATTCCATGGATATTAATAGATGGATTAAAAAGGCAAAGAAATATCGTAATGTCCGGATTTATCAACTACATGAAAAAGCAGCATTAGGCGACTGCTTAAATTTTGGAATTATGAAATCAAATTATGATATTATTGCAAAATTTGATGATGACGATTATTATGGGCCGGACTATATTAAAAGTTCGATGGATGCCTTTAGAAATAAAGATATTTCTATTATCGGAAAAAGTTCGTTATATATTTATTTTAAAAATAAGCAGGCATTGATCCATGTATCAGGTAATGAGAATGCAGTTACTGACACCGTTGCCGGGGCAACATTAATGTTTAGGAAAGAGGTATGTCAACAGGTTCAATTTGAAAAAGTAAATCGGGCAGAGGATTATTTTTTTATTGAAGAATGTAAAAAGAAGGGGTTTACGGTCTATTCAACGGATCGCTTTCATTTCGCAGTAATTAGGAACGATGCCGAAAATCATACCTGGAAGATTGCCGATAATGAGCTTATGGAATGGGGAGAAACAATCACCTATACAGAAGATTTTAAACCGCTAGTTTCAAAAAATGTCCCCAATTGATTAAAAGTCCTGTTCACTAAGTTATCCACCTATTTATCCACATCTAAATTCCTATAGTATAAGTCTTCCACAGACTTATACACATTATCCACAATAACGCGCATGTTTTATCCACGAAATATTCTGACGGGATTTTCGCATTACTAATATAATCAACTTGTTAAGTTCACATTCTCTTCAAATTTCTAACATTAATATGTTAAAGAACTGTGAAAGTCATTGGCAATTTTTATTGAGTGGAGTATATTAAAAAAGTAGAGTATCCAGTGAAGCAATTCACATACTTTCGCTTATCAGGTTTTTAAACGAGTTCAACAATTGTAATACCTCTCTTTGAACTCGGTGATCTTAGTTTTTCCCCCCTTATTATATTAAAAGAAGCAGGAGAACCTGCTTCTTTTTTTTGCTTACGTTATTTTCTTGTTTTTACACGTTGATTTGCTGCGTTGGCACGAGCAAGTGCCTCTAAGTCAGCATGATCCGCAAATTCTGCCGAATATTCTACGTCATTTCCATCCGTTTTTAGGTTCTTAGGTGTTTGTGGAAGCGAACTTTTGTTACTATTACCAGTTCCGTTATGCATACGACCCATTACTAAAAACCCCTTCCATTGTAAACTTTAAGGAGCCGAATTGCTCCCTTTACTATCATTTACATTTAGGAAGATAACCATGAATGGAAAAAACTTCAGTTGAACCGATTGCGCTTTTCTTGCTAAAGTCTCGTTTTCTTGTCGTGATACCCGCCTGCACGATCTGCCATTTTAAATTCTCTTTGGTAAGAAACCTCCTGCATACTCGTTAGGGAGTATTTGCCGCGATCCTTATCTTTTTTCTTTTTTTCCGCCATTTTGCTCATTCCTTTCAAACGTTTTTTCGTTAATCGTCATCAAGCTATGTGGTAAAAAATAAAAGCACATTATGTACTTATTTCCATTTTTACCTTTTGAGAAAGGAATGATACTTTTTTTAAGAAAATATATTTCTAAAAGCCATATTTAAATCCGGGTATATAAATTGATAACCATTTTCTAAAAGCATCTCTGGTAAAACTTTCTGACCCTCCACAACTAATGTGCTCATTTCACCTAAGAGCAGTTTTAGTGCAAAGCTTGGGACGGGGAGCCAATGGGGCCGGTGTAATACCTGTGCCAATGTTTTTCCAAATTCACTCATTGTTACCGGGTTCGGTGAAGTGAAATTGATGGGTCCCTGGATTTTTTCATTTTCAATTATAAAAGATATCGCGTGAATCACATCCTCGATATGAATCCAAGACATCCACTGACGTCCACTGCCAATAGGACCACCAATAAAGGCTTGATAAGGGAGTGCTATCTTTGGCAAGGCCCCTTGCTGCTTATCCAGGATGATTCCAAACCTGCATAGGACAGTACGTATTCCTAATTGGGAAGCTTTGTTAGCCTCATTTTCCCATTGGCTTACGGTTTGAGATAAGAAATCACTACTGAATCCATGGTTATCCTTTTCAATGAAAATTTTTTCTTCAGATGTTCCATAAATCCCAATTGCGCTTGCATTAATTAGGGCTTGTGGTTTTCTGTCTAATTTATTCATGATGTCTAACAGTGCTTGAACAGATGTTAAGCGGCTGTTTAAGATCTTTTCTTTTCTTTGTGTTGTCCAACGTCCACTATTAATCGATTCGCCTGCCAGGTTGATAAAAATATCAGTACCTTCGAGTTCTTGAATAGGGCTGGAACTATTATTTTGCCACTGAACGTATCGAATTCCATCGGCAGGAAGTGTGTCTATCGTTTTTCTTGATAAAATAATTACCTCATGATTGTTTTTCAACAAATGATCTGTTAGAGCTTTGCCTACAAAGCCTGTTCCACCAGCTATCGTAATTTTCATTTTTTCCGCCCCCTTATCACGTATATCTTACAATAAATAATGAGGAATATGGTAAAGTATTGTTGAGGTGAAAAACGTGGCCATTATTACAAAGATCACCACACAGCAGAAAAATACGGACCGCTTCAATATCTTTATGGATTACGGCAAGGGTAAGGGTGAGGAATTTGCCTTTAGTGTTGACAGTGATGTGTTAATCAAATTTCAATTAAAAAAAGGAATGGAGCTTGATGATTTTTCCTTTGTGGAAATTCAGTATCAGGACGACATTCGCAAAGCATACAACAAGGCTATTCATTATTTAGCGAGAAGAATGAGGTCGGAAAAAGAAATAAAGGATTATCTTTTTTCAAAGGAAATAGATGAACCTGTCATCAATGAAATTCTTCATAAATTAATTTCACTGAGATACATAAATGACGAAGAGTTCGCGTTGGCTTATGTACGAACTCAGGCCAATACCACGGATAAAGGTCCTAATGTAATTAAAAAGGAACTAAAGGAAAAAGGAATTGCTGAGGGTATTCTCAATCAGTCATTAGAAGAATTTCCCTTGGAGCAGCAAATCGAGAAGGCAACAAAAATAAGCACTAAGTTTTTCGATAAGCAAGCAAAGGACTCATTAAAGATTCAAAAACAAAAGCTTGAGCATTTGCTTCTAAGAAAAGGGTATTCTTATGAAGTCATAAATATTGCAGTTAATGAAACTTACATAAATAACGAAGCAGATGAGGAAATGGAAGCAATCCGATTTCAGGCTGAGAAGGCCCATCGGAAATTTTATAAATTCAGTGGTTTTGAATACGAACAAAAGATGAAGCAGGCCTTATATCGAAAAGGCTTCCCAATTGAGCTGATTGAAACATACTTATCGCAAAAAGAAAAATCATGACAAAAATGTAACGAGATTACAAAGATTATTGGATTTAATATTAATGGGTAACTTTCACGGGCATCTAGACACCTTCAGGATTAGTGGGGCTTGGGGAACCCCGCAGATGGAAGGTTCTCGCAACGCATCTAAATGAGATTCACTTGGGTTTTTTATATAAGAAGTCTTATCTATCCTTGATCGAGTAACAAGTAATACTTAAAA
>NZ_BCUX01000014.1 GCF_001591445.1 Neobacillus drentensis NBRC 102427
GTATACGTGTAGGGTTCGCTTTTTGTTTCCTGCGGACCACTGTTCAATCACATACTATAATTTTTTAAAGACATCTTGTTCAGTTTGGTTATCCAGTTTTGAGGAGCGAATGTATTTCTTATCAACATTGGGTGACGTCATAACTGAAAGCAGTGCACCGTAATTAAGGTCAAACTCTACTTCATCTCCGACTTTCAATTCCATTCTTTTTGCATCAATTATTATATGGTCACTGCTTGAACCAAGAATATCAATATCTAATCTTGGTGTTAGGCCAGAAACTAGGACATCCTGACAGCCAACTCCTAGTATGACTCTTCTAATCTGCCCTCGGTCATGGAATTCGGGAGAAATCCCAAACGCGTTTTGACCTCTATCTCCATCTGGTAATGATCCTTTTATCTTTGATTCTATAACCTCAGCAACGAATGTGAACACATTGGTAAATAAATTAGGAATCCTTGTTCGACCGAGCGTTTCGCAACCTAGAAAAATGGATTCACCTATCCTTATATTATTGATGGTACCTATGTCTTCAGACGCCATGAACCAATTGTAATTGGCTGAATTCCCTCCTGATATATAGGCAAGAGGAAAATTGAATTCTTCCTCAATATGATCAGCCAGTAAGGATAATGTACTCATCTTATCTTCAGTTGGTTTCACGCCACCAAGACAAGCGAAATTCGCTCCAATACCAACTATAGCAATTCCCGGTAGTTGTAGTACCTCTTCAATAAAACCGTCGATGTCAGCGGGAAGAATACCTTCCCTTAGATCGCCAAGGTCTACCATTAAAATAATTTTATGCGGAAATCCGTTCTTCACTGCAGCGGCTGAAAGACTTTTTATTACTGATATTTCCGTATTAATACTGATATCAGCATATTTAATGACCTGGTCGACTTCGCTTAAAGAAGGAGTTTTTAATAAAATAAATTCCGCCTTTATTTTTGCATTACGCATGTTCCTAAGATTTCCTATTTTGGAGTCTGCAAGGATTCGGATGCCTTTATTTACAAGAACCTGGGCGATCTCTGGAATCCCACAGACCACTTTGGTAACCCCCATGATTCCTATATTTTTTGAGCCATACAAATTTAGCAGGACTTCGACATTGTTCCCTAACTTTACAAGATCAATTTCGACCCTTGATGACATAAAATCAATCAATTGACGAGTACTTCTACAAGATGATTTCTTCTTTCCTTCAGTTCTGGAAAAGTTTCCAGGATGCTCGTAATCAACTTGTCACAACCATGTAAGATAACATCTGTGGCCGGAATCTCGAATTGATCTTCATATTGGACGATCACATGATCAACCTCAGAATTCGTCATATTTTCATGGTTAATCGTAACCGCTATGACCTTCGTTTCAGAAAAACGCTCAATTAACTCAATCTCACTTTCTAACGTTGGCATTTTCATAAAGTTGAAGTCGCCTAATTGCTGACGCTTCGGAGGATGTTGAACAATGACCGCACCAGGTCTTGCCCCTCTTAAAATTCCACAAGAACTTATATAACCTGGATGACTCAAAGCACCCTGGCCTTCGACGATAATAAGGTCGGGACGATCATTTTCGTAAGCTTTCATGATTTCATTTTCAATTTCACCTATCATAAATTGTAAAGGCATGGCATCTATGGCAACACCATACTTTGCCCCTTGAATGATGCCTGTCTGTCCTGTTGCCACAAATGAAACGTTAAACCCTTTTGCCTCTAATGCAGCTTCAAGAATGACCGAGGTGGTTCTTTTACCAACAGCACTGTCGGTCCCAAGAATAGCTATAATGGGGGTTGGGATATCTAAAATTCGTCCAGAGAAGATATGTAAATCTTTATTTGGCAGAGGCTTTCTTACGTCGTGAATGGTAACTCCAAACTGCTCAGCATATTTCATAAATTCTTCATCATGAGTAAGAAATTCTTGAAGGGGGTTAATGATATCCATTCCATTTTCTATTGCTTTTAAGATAATTTTTCTTTCCTCTTCTTTTAAAACGGCATCGGCAGGAGCTATACCATATATAAACTGATCTGGTAAGGGACTTACTGTCTTAAGCACTTGTTCTAGGCTAGCATAAATCGGGATGTTATTTTTTTTGCCTTCAAGGTATTCACCTGAATCTAAACTTTCCTTCGTACTATCAATGACACCGACGATCATATATTTCTTTGAGTTTCGAATGAGACCATTGGCCGTCTTTCCATCCATTGTCCCAAAATTTCCTTCACAATAAATAATTGCTGTTTTTTTCATAATAATTCCCTTCTCGTTTGTTTTTTTCCTCATTTTAATGCTGGGTTAGTAAAAATTCCCAAAATACAAACAAAAAAAACACCATAACAAATTGAAGAAAATAGGCTGAAGCCAATACGCAAAATGTAAGGTGTTTTTAGTAATATGAATTTATTCTTTTCTCAAGTATTAATTATACCATAGGTTTCCCAAACTTATTTGGATTTTTAAGGTAAAAAAATTGGACTTGCTCGTTATGGATGATTAACTGAGTAAAAAAAGGAAAAAACCCTACTCTGCAGTTGAGTAGGGCGGGGGATGAAAATGTAAAGTAAATGGTAAATAAAGTATAGCATACAATCATCGTATTCCCTAATTTTTTTAAATTGATAGAATTACTTGAAAAGAATTATAATGAAATATATATAATTTACTGAAGGAATACCATAAACGCATTACTTTTACAGAGGTGTAAGCTTTGGAATTAAGACAATTACAATTATTTCTTGAAGTGGCAAAGCACAAAAGTATTACAAAAGCAGCAGAGAGTATGCATCTTTCACAACCTGCATTGAGCAAGTCAATCAAGGCCCTAGAGGACGAGCTTGGCATGACGTTGATTATTCGTACCAATAAGACAAGTGACCTGACGGATGCCGGCAGGATTGTCCTTGAATATTCTCAGAAGATGGCAGCAGTGCTTAATGAGATGAAAACTACATTAAATGATATTACGAACCTGTCAATGGGGCAGATTGATATTGGACTTCCTCCATTTATTGGCAGTTTATTTTTCCCAAGAGTAATGGCCAAGTTTCATCATACCTTTCCCAATATCGAACTGAATATTACCGAGTATGGTGGTGCCAGGGTCGTCAAAAGTGTCGAGGAAGGGGAATTCGAGCTTGGTGTCGCAGTTCTTCCGATTGATGAACAGCAATTTGATGTCTATCCTATCGTGGAAGAAGAAATGAAACTGTTAGTCTACAAAGATCATCCCTTAGCAACCCGTAACGTGGTCGATATTAAGGAATTAAAAGATGAAGAGTTTATTTTTTACCATGAGGAATTTGCCCTAAATAAAATTATGAGAAATCAGTTTATTGCCGCGGGTTTTGAGCCGAAAATTTTGTTTCAGAGTTCCCAGTGGGATCTAATGACGGAAATGGTGGCGGCTAACCTCGGAATCACGATTCTTCCGGACTCCATTTGTAACCGGGCTTTTAACACTGACTTAAGGGTCATCGATCTTAAGGAAGATATTCTCTGGAGATTGGCTGTCATCACAAAGCAGGGTCGATATATATCCAACGCCGGCCGAACCTTTATTGATTTTATTTTAAAAGAACCATTATAACTTTCAGTTATGAAAATCATTCAAAATATGTATTTTACGAATGGCGAAAATCAGCGTACGATTAACTCTATAGTTAATTTCGGAATGAAGAGGAGTTTTAACTCCTCTTTTTGCATTATGGAGGGGATTGTTACGAGGAAACTTGGTGTCATTATCATACAAGTAGTATTTTTACATGTTTTTTTGTTTCTGGGGGCGGCACTTAAAGAGGTCATTCCACTTCCCATCCCTGCATCTATGTTTGGTTTGTTTCTTCTTTTTATCGCACTTAATTTCAAAATTATCAAATTGGAATGGGTGGAAAGAGGCGCAAATTGGCTGTTAGCGGAGCTGCTTTTGTTCTTTGTTCCTTCTGCTGTAGGGATTGTAAATTATGATGAAATTTTTAGTGTCCAGGGAGCAGAAATCGTTGGTTTGATTGGAATTAGCACCATTATTGTCATGGGAATTACGGCGCTAATAGCAGAAAAAATAACTGGCTGGAAAAGGAGTGAGCAGCATTGATGATGATTTTATTTACAATATTAACGTTTCTCATTTACCTTTTTTCGAAAAAGGCGTATACCAAATGGAGCCTCTTCTTTTTTCATCCTTTATTGCTAGCACCGGTCCTATTAATTATTCTGATTTCAGTTACACATGTTTCAGCTGACCAATATCTTGTTGACTCAAAATGGCTTACCCATTTGCTCGGACCGGCCACAGTCGCTTTTGCTGTTCCGATTTATAAAAACTTAAGCATCATCAAAAAATATGTAGGCACGATTATCATTAGTATCACCTCAGGAACGCTCGTCGCCATTTTTTCAACATTTGGATTGTCGAAATTGCTCCACTTGAATACTGACTTTATTAATTCAATCCTGCCAAGATCGATTACAACACCGATCGCGATCGAGGTTTCAAAAGAAATCGGCGGCCTGCCGACTCTGACAACTGTATTTGTTATATTAACGGGAATTATTGGCGGTATTGTGGGTCCATCGGTTATTAAAGGACTTTCCATTAAAACCCCAATTGCCAAAGGACTTGCACTAGGTATGGGAGCGCATGGTGTTGGAACTAACAAAGCAATCGAATACGGGAGACAGGAAGCCACATTCTCGTCCCTGGCGATGATCTTCGCCGCATTAATTACCTTAATCTGGGGTGCCTTTCTGATACCAACACTAATGAATTTCAATATCCATCATATTTTTTAGTACTATTGGGTGTCAGGCACTATGTGAAAATTTCACATAGTGCCTGACACCTTTTTAATATTCACAGGACTGTAACATGTGTAGCGAAATAATGGAAATACCATGGAAATAATAAGAGTGTAAGCAAATGCAATAAACAAGCGAATACCCATTGTAGGGTTCCATTTAACAGGAGGTGGACTTTTCAGCACTTGGACTAGATGGATAAATTCAGGAATCGATACAAATGGGATAATAACAAGTAAGAACGAAGCCGCTTGTTATGCATTCACATCTTTACGGATTGGAGGGGATGTTGATTCGTCCAAGAATAAAGCAGAAATGAGGGATGTGGATGGAATTATAAAATTGCTAAAAAAAGTGGAGTGTTCCCGAAGTACTGCTTCACTTTCTAGTAGCTGTCATAACAAAAAAGGGCCAACTCAAATTTTATTGAGTCAGGCCTTTTTTTATGGGATGTTCCTTTATATAGGATTAGAGGTAATCATTCGTAAGATTTCCCCAAGCTCACTTAATCTGTATTCAATTTTTTCCTTAAGAAATAGCTCGGGCCTGTTTTTGATAACGTGTTTTAAAGATTCCAGTTGGCTTTTCCCAGAAGTATGGCAAGTGAGCAGTATATTGATTGAATATTTCTATCAATTTATGAAAATTCTTCATTTCATAAACATTAAAAGCAACACCATTTTCTGTTTTTACCTGAAAATAGCATGTAGTTGTGTTATTCTCACCGGGAGATTCTCTTTCGTAATAAAGGGTTTCGGTCACATCTTCCCAGGCGTAGTCATTGACAATAATTCCTTTTCGTTTATTGGTCACTGAGACAGTAAACCCTTTTTCCCGGCAGGAAATGGTGGTGTCGTTACCAAAGTAACGCAGCCATAAAAAGATAACCACCCCAATTACAAAGATAAGTGCCCCAATGAAAACATTAATCAACATGAAGCCAATCCCAATAACACCAAAAATAAGTCCAAAAACAACAGAAGATTTGGAAGACGTTTTATTCGAGAATTCTCTGTTAATAAAAATCCCCCCTTAGTAAGAAGGGTATGCGTTCCATTGTTTTAAATGACCGGACATGCCTCAAGGACTTAAACAAAATTAATCGACAAAAATAGCGTCACCTCTTTTGAAGTGACGCATTTACTTTCACTTTCAACAAGAAGATTTTATTTTTTCAATACAGGTGTTTGTTCTCCGGAGTTCAATAATTGTAATTGCTCTCGAACCGCATAGGCAAAACCATCTTCGTCATTTGTTTTTGTGATGAGATCGGCTTTTTGTTGAACATAGACAGGGGCATTTCCCATCGCTACAGAAGTGGTAGCTACTTCAAACTGGGCAAGGTCATTTCCGCCGTCCCCGAATGCGATAATTTCTTCAAAGGATAGATCCATCATTTTTTGGTAGCGTAAGATAGCTTTTCCTTTATGTGCTTCATTTGAAGTGATTTCCACATTATTAGGAAAGGAAGAAGCGATTGAAATTTCAAATTTTCCAGCTAATGCTGCTTTAACCTCGTTTATTCTTTCTAATTGGTCCGGATGTACTAAGGCAATAAGTTTATAGATTTTTACATCGTCTTTTCGAAGGATTTCCTCATAATCAAATTCTTGAAAAAGGGTATCAAGCTCTTGCTTTGTTTTCCCGTGTAATGGAGGCAAGGTCGAAGGAAAACCGCCATAATTTGTGTAAACCAGAATCCCAACGCCAAGCTCTTTTAAAATCGTAAAAAATTTTTTATAGGTTGACATTGTTAAAGTTGCCTCGTATAGCATTTCTCTCATTTCTGAATATAAAACCGAACCGTTAATGCAAAAAATAGGAATCTCCATATTTTGAACGGCTTTTAACTTAATGACATCCGCATAAGCGCGACCGGTATTTAAAATAAGGCAGTGGCCTGCTTCTTTCAATTCGTTTAAAGCTTTCTCATTCTCCACGCTTATTTCATGCTGAGAGTTTAAGAGGGTGCCATCTAAATCAATTGAAATACATTTCATAGTTGTCATATTTCCTTTCCATTCCATCATAAAGACTACTATAGCAGATTTATACTCAAAAATGTGTTTCCAAATTTATGTTGGTGCCTGACACCATGGTTGTTAAAATGATGTTTGGCTATTTTACATTAGTGTTGAATTAACAGTTATTTCCTCTTATAATCAATTCAATAACCTAATGAAGGAAATGTTATTTTCATTCCTCCTGTTCCTTTTTGCGAATAAGAGTTAAGGAGTGACCAAAGATGATTACAAGAATTAACGAAGTTACTGGATTTATCAATAATTTTGAACGGTATGCTAGTTTGGATGGGACGAAATATTTTCTTACCTTAAACACGGTCAGTCCCAATGGAACACTTACGATTATGAAGTATCCTGATGGAATGTTTACCTACCATAGAAAAAACGAACAGTATTGGGATATTAGAGAAATAGATATGGATGAAGAAATGTTATCGGACATTATCTGGGGATTTAGAAAAACCATTAACGAATCTATTTTAGAAAGCACAATCATACTTTAATTATCTGAAAAACATCAATTCTTTGACCAATCAAAGCTTTTTTTCTGCACCATTTCCTTACAATTTGAAAGTATTTTTTCGGAAATTTATGGACATTATATTGCTGAGGTGATGGAATGGCCACGGCAAAAGTTGGTGACGTGATTTCCTTTCAACGGGAGGGAAAAAACCATGAAGGTGTCGTTTCCGGGATTAGGGAAAATTCTGTTATGGTCCAATATGGTTTTTCAAAAGAAAAAGATGAACCGCTTACAACCATTGTAAACCATAAAAATTACAAAATTAAGAAGTAAAAGGTTGACCATATTAAGTCGAGTGTGGGATTAAAATCTCCACTCATTTTTTTGTGTCTAAATATATTCAGAAAAATTAAATTATTAATTGACAAAATCCACCTTTTGGAACAAGAATAGACTTGTGATGTAACTTTCAAAAGGACCAATTCGCGAATATATTACCCATCACTCTCATTTTATTAAAGAGGAGTTGGTTACATGTTTTCCCCGTTAACCCCATTAGACTGGAAACGCAGGGCGGTGAAGTATTATCCAAATAAAATAGCCGTCATCGATGGAGACAAGGAATTTACATATCGAGAATTTGGCAAGCGGGCCGATCAACTGTCTGCTGCTCTCCTTCAAGCAGGAATTGGTAAAGGTGACCATGTTGCGGTTATGCTGCCAAACACGCATTACATGCTGGAGTGCTTTTATGGTATCTGTCAGCTTGGAGCTGTAATGGTACCACTAAATTACCGGCTGTCAGCAGGTGATTTGGAATATATCATTCGCCACAGTGATGCAAAAATGTTAATTGTCGATGAAGAATTTTGTCGTCCGATTGAACAAATTGTTGAAAACCTAAGCTTAGATGAAATCATTATTGTATCGGTACCGGGAGAGAATACGTCTTTAAAGGGCATCGATTATGAGGATTTTATACAACATGCTTCGGAAACGGTTACATTGCCAGAGCCGGATATCGATGAAAATCAGCTGCTTACCCTAAATTATACGAGCGGTACGACCTCCAAGCCCAAGGGAGTTATGCTTACCCATCGTGGAAATTATTTAAATGCGGCGAATTTCATGTATCATCTAGGTGTCAGCCATGATGATGTCTATCTTCATACATTGCCGATGTTTCATGCCAATGGCTGGGGCGGTGTTTGGGCACTAACGGCAGCAGGTGGAACACATGTCTGTTTAAGGAAAGTGGATCCGCCACTTATTCTTGATTTATTTGAAAAAAAGAAAATCACCCTTTTATGCGGTGCGCCAACAGTCGTGAATATGCTGGTCAACGAGCCAAAGGCGAAAGAAATTAAGATGCAAACCAACCCAAGGATGGCCACTGCTGGTGCACCCCCGGCTGCTGCCTTGATTCATAAAGCACAAGAAATTCTTGGCTTAAATATGATTCATGTCTATGGTCTAACGGAAACCTCCCCATTTATACTTTACTGTGAGTGGAAAAAAGAGTTTGATGGAAAGACTGCTGATGAACAAGCTGTAATCAAGGCAAGACAAGGAATTGAACTTGCTTTTAATGGTGAAACCAAAGTTGTCCATCAAGACGGCGAAGAAGTGGCCTGGAACGGAGAAGAATTAGGAGAAATCATTACGCGCGGTAATGTCGTTATGTCCGGTTATTACAAGGACCCGATCACAACTGCAGCGGCGATCAGGGATGGATGGTTCCATACCGGTGATTTGGCAGTCACTCATCCGGATGGATTCATAGAGATTCGCGATCGAGCCAAAGATTTGATTATTTCTGGTGGGGAGAATATTTCTTCGACAGAAGTTGAAGGTGTTCTTTATAAGCATCCTGCCGTATTAGAAACTGCCGTCATTGCCATTCCAGATGAAAAATGGGGTGAGGTTGCAAAGGCAATTATAGTGTTACAACCAGATTCAAAAGTAACAGAAGAAGAAATAATCCAGTTCTGCCGGTCCGAATTAGCCCACTTTAAAGCACCGAAAGCGGTTGAATTTGTAGATGCCTTACCCAAAACAGCCACAGGAAAATTACAAAAGTTTCGGTTAAGAGAAATGTACTGGACAGGCCCAAAGCGAGTGAATTAGTCCTATTTGGACTTAAGGGTTCTTTCCCCAAACTCAATTAGAGTGGGGGGGAGGACTCTTTTTTTATATCAGGTTACATAACGGAAAGGATGGAAAATAGTTAATTTGAAAAGCATTTAATTGGCACTTGATGGTTAAATCAGGTAATCTGTAAAAGTACGTTTTTAACTTAAGCATACAGCGAAACTTACAATCACAATAGAATTAAAAGGAGAATGGGGGTTAGATAGATGGCGATATCAAGTAATAAGCACTCGACGATAGTTGCTCTGTTGCTTGCAGGAACTTTCATTGCTATTTTAAATCAAACATTGATGATCACAGCAATACCTCCAATTATGGAAGAAATGCACATCACCGCCAACAGTGCGCAATGGTTGACAACGGTTTTTATGTTAGTTAATGGGATCATGATTCCGATAAGTGCCTTTCTATTAGAACGGTTTACCACACGACAACTGTTCATTTCGGCAATGAGTATATTTGCTGTGGGTACACTTGTTTGTGGGATGGCTCATAATTTTGAAATTCTTTTATTAGGAAGGATTATCCAGTCATGCGGGGCAGGAATTATGCTTCCGTTAATGACAACGGTATTTTTGATGATCTTCCCGATAAACAAACGTGGTGCCGCAATGGGGTTGGTCGGTCTAGTTATCTCCTTTGCTCCGGCAATTGGCCCTGCCTTGTCTGGGTGGATAACATCGCAATTTTCATGGAGAGTTTTGTTTTTTATCATTTTGCCAATTGCTATTATCGATATCCTTGTTGCATTCATTGCTTTAAAAAATGTAACCGAGGTGTCGAAACCAAAAGTAGATATAATATCCATTGCATTATCTACATTAGGCTTCGGCGGCCTGCTCTATGGATTTACATGCGCAGGAAATTACGGATGGTCAGACTTTATAACGCTGCTAACTTTAGGCATAGGCGGTTTGTCGCTGGTAATGTTTATTACCAGGCAGTTAAAATTGAAACAACCAATGCTGGAATTTGGTGTATTTAAATATTCCGTTTTCCCTTTTGCCATTATGATTGGAATGATTGGCTTTATGGGACTGATTGGAGCAGAGACGATCATTCCTTTATTTATGCAGCGGATGCGTGAATTTACGGCAATGGAGGCTGGAATAGCACTGTTACCCGGGGCACTTATCAGCGGAATAATGGCACCGATTGTGGGAAGAGTGTTTGATAAGGTCGGTGCGAGATGGTTAGTAATGATTGGTTTAACGATCATGACAGCTTCTTCGTTTGCTTTTACTAATTTAGGTCCTACTACTACGATGACCTATATAACTGTCTTATACGGGGTGAGAATGATTGGTTTTTCGATGGTAATGATGCCTGTTGCAACCGCTGCGCTGAATCAGTTACCTAAACAATTGATCCCTCATGGTGCCGCTGTGGATAATACGATGAAAATGATTGCAGCCTCTGTTGGTACCGCAATTCTTGTCACGGTTATGACAACCACTGCGGAAAATGCGAAGGGACGCCCGGATATTTCTTATCCCGATATGCACGGAGCGAATATGGCTTTTATGGTCGTGTCGATCCTTTCATTAGTAGCTCTCGTCCTTTCCTTTTTTATTAAAAAAGGCCGGCAGACAGAACCGGAAGAAACTCGCCATCGGAAGATAAAAGTTAAAATGCAAGAGTAATATATAAACAAAATGCAAAGAACTCAGAGAAACAAATTTAATTTGTTTCTCAGAGTTCTTTTTTTGAAGCTTTTTCAAGGAAAGAATGAACCGTCCAATTAGGTTCATAATAAATAACAAAAAGGAGGGAGTATAATGGACCAAAAGTATAATACAGGTGATGATGCCAATGTAGAATTAAAGAAGGCATTAAACAAAAGCCAACCTAGAAGTAACCCAAACATGAGTGAAGCAGAGCAGAAGCTAAAATTTCCAAGTAAAAAAAGTTAACAATTTTAACTTGGTAAGGAAATGGCGGGAGGTGAGAAAATGCCAAAAAATAATCCAATAGAATATACTGGAAAAGTTCTCGACCAAAGAAATGACCTAACAGGTCCTGATGAAGGTAAAGCTACTTATCCAGAGCGGCCAAAGCATGTTCCTATTCAGGACCCTGCGAGTAATAAAGGGAAATAATTCAAGCGTGCACATATACTAGTCAAATCTGAGAATTTTAGAAAAATCGAGTGAGGGAGGGATGCAGAACATGGAACCATCTTTGAATACTGGAGATCTGGCGCCGGACTTTTCATTATCCGCGACGAATAAAGAAAAGATTTCCTTGTCTGATTATCGTGGAAAGAAAAACATTGTCGTTGCTTTCTATGGTATGGACTTTACCCCAGGCTGAATAAAGGAAATTTCCTCTTGGAAAGAGGATTACAAACGATTTGAGCAATTAGATGCAGAAGTATTGGGAATTAGTGTCGATCACATCCACTCCCATAGAGTTTTTGCCGCGAGTATGGGCACTCTGCCATATCCCTTATTATCAGATTGGTTTAAGCAAACAACCAAGAGTTACCATGTGTTTAACGAAAAAGGGCAGAATGCCATTCGCTCAGTTTTCGTGGTGGATAAATCTGGAGTCATAACCTACATAAACACCTCATTTAAAGCTGATAAAAAAGAAGATTATGAAGCAGTATTTAATGAACTTGAAAAGTTAACAAGCAAGTAATCATCTAATATTTTACAAAAGAGTGTCAGGCACCAAATGGTGCCTGACACTCTTTTTTTACCTATTTATTAGTCAGTAACTATGAAGCCTCTTTCAAGAAAAGCTTCAATTACTTCACTAATTTGAAAGGATACTTGGGGCGAATCATAGTTTTCAAAGGCATGTTCACAGTTGTTTTTATAGCTCATCGTTTCATCATAATGGGCCATATGACGGGCAATATCTTGATCATTATCTTTGCGTTCCTTTTGTCTTTCGATAACGGTATCACGGTCGGCAAAAATGAAAAAACGCATGACACGTTCACCGTACATTTGTTTTAATTTTTCGGTCCCTTCAGGATTTAAAGTGAGGTAGACAAGGTTATGGGATTCGAATGCCTTAACGATATCCTCTTCACGAATGCCGTAGTGAATTCCATCGATATCCACACTTTCAAGAAACTCCTGTTTTTCCTGCATTTTTTTGAACGTTTCTTCGTTGATAAAATGGTAATCCTCACCATCTATTTCATAATGACGCGGAGCACGTGTGGTGTAAGAGAGTACGGTTTCCATATCAAATGCAGTTGCAACCATTTTGGCAATCGTTTTTCTACCTGAACCATCTGGCCCTGTGTAGATAAATAATTTTTCTTTATTTTTGATTTTATACATGGATAACCTCCTAGAAATGATTATATAAAAAAGAATTTACCTAACGATAAATGCTTTTTAGTATTAAACCATAATATGGTCAAACTGAGATAATTTTATTATAACAGATATCGAATGAAAAGTTTGACTTTTCTGGTTTTCGGATAGAATCTATTATATTTAAAAATCACATTTTTTTGTCCCTCTTACAAACTGGCACACTTCTTGCATAATTATTTAGTAAGAGGTGATTATCCCTCTAATTATTGATTTATAGATATCTAGAAAATTAGGCAGACGACCCTTAATGATTCCTTGTCAAGATGAAGACGCTCTCATTTCCTTATGTAAACACAGGATCCTTATGTAAGAAGATTCGTGTATACATTTTGTATATCTCTAAGGAATTTGAGGATGAGAGTGTAAACACAGGTATACAAAGTGGATAGAGTATAGAGTCATTATAAACTAGCAATCAATTGAGAATTACATTATTTGGAGGGGTAAAGATGAAGGATTTATATTTTGAGGTAAATAGCGGTATAGCGACGATCACACTGAATCGTCCCAATTCATTAAATGCCTTTAGTATTAAAATGATTGAGGATTGGATTCATGCACTTACTGAAGTTCGAGATAATGATCAAATTCGGGTGTTAGTTTTAACTGGCAATGGCAAAGCCTTTTGTGCTGGAGGAGATATTAAAGCAATAAAAAATAATGACGGTTTTTTAAATAAGGATGGGCATGAAGATAAGGACTTTTCCTCGACCGGGTTAAATCGAAAAAACAGTTTGTGGAAATATGTTCAGAGAATTCCTCTATTAATGGAAGAAATCGATAAACCAACTATTGCGGCGATTAACGGAGATGCAATTGGTGCGGGACTAGATATGTCTTTGCAATGCGATATTCGAATCTCATCAGATAGAGCGAGATTTGGAGAAGGATATGTAAAATTAGGAATTGTTCCCGGAGATGGCGGTGGTTATTTCTTACCGAGAATTATTGGTTTGGATAAGGCACTTGAGATGCTTTGGACTGGGAAAATTATTGATGCACAAGAAGCAAAAGATATTGGACTTGTAACACATATTTATTCCCATGAACAGTTTTTAGAAGAAACCTATAAGTTTGCTGAAAGATTGGCACAAGGACCGCAACAGGCGATTCGGCTAATCAAAAGAACCGTACAACAAGGCTTAAAAACGGATTTACGAACATCCCTTGATCTTGTATCTTCCTATATGGGATTGGTCACGGAACATGTTGATTATCAGGAAGGCGTAAAAGCTCTGATGGAGAAGAGAAAACCAAGTTTTGAATAATAACGAGATAACTAAATCTTTAAAGAAGGGAGCAAATTAATTTGAAAACCTTGAATTTACCTGCAACTACTCTACCAGATGAGGCAGAAAAACTCAGAAATGAAATTAGAGAATTTCTTGCTGACGAAATGGCTGCTGGAACATTTGAACCACGCTGTGATTCCTGGTTAGGTAGTCATTCCGCTGAATTAAGTGAGAAATTAGGGGAACGTGGCTGGTTGGGAATGACTTGGCCGAAGAAATATGGTGGACATGAACGAACATCATTAGAGCGATTTGTTCTTACTGAGGAACTTTTGGTAGCGGGTGCACCAGTTTCAGCACATTGGTTTGCTGACCGCCAAACGGGTCCCCTGCTATTAAACTATGGAACGGAACAACAACGGCAAACGTTTCTGCCCAAAATGGCAAAAGGCCAATTATACTTTGCGATAGGCTTAAGTGAACCAAATTCGGGATCGGATTTAGCATCTATTTCTACTAGAGCTAAAAAAATTGGTAATAAATGGGTGATAAATGGAGCGAAAATTTGGTCAAGCGGGGCACATCATGCTCATTATATGCTCGTTCTGTTAAGGACTTCACCACTTGAAGATGGAAAAAAATATGCAGGCTTAAGCCAAATAATCGTGGACCTTTCTTCATCAGGAGTAACAATCCGCCCGATTAATTTAATGACAGGTGAGCATCATTTTAATGAGGTCATTTTCGAGGATGTTGAAGTATCAGAGGAAATGGTTGTTGGGAAATTGGGAGAAGGCTGGAAGCAAAGTATGGCTGAATTAGCATTCGAACGAAGTGGTCCGGAAAGGATTCTAAGTACATATCCATTGCTGCAGGAATTATTGGTCCAACTAGAGGATTCCTCCAATCCACATGTGAAAAATAAGATTGGAAGATTAGTAGCAAGGCTGTGGACTTTGCGTCAAATGTCCTTAAGCGTAGCCACGTTACTGCTAGAAGGAAAATCCCCTGATATTGAAGCAGCACTAGTGAAAGATTTAGGGACAGCATTTGAAAAGGAAGTCATTGAGGTGACAAGAGACCTTGTTTCGGTCCGGCCGTCCCTAAGTTCAAAAAATAGACTGGAAGTTTTATTAGCAGAAGCAATCTTACATGCACCTGGTTTTACACTGCGAGGCGGTACAACTGAAATCTTACGAAGCATCATTTCAAAGGGGTTGGGAGTTTAATGAGTGATATTAGAAACATGCTCGTTGAGACGGCTAATAAAATATTGAAAGACTTTTGTATGAAAGAGTTAGTAATGGATGCAGAAAAGGGAATTTGGCCACAAGAATTGTGGAATATCTTAAATGAAACAGGAATGACAATTGCAGGCATTCCCGAGGAAGTCGGCGGTGTTGGCGGGGATGTTGGGGATGCACTAAGTCTATTAAGAGTGGCTGGAAAATATGCTGCACCAATTCCTCTAGCAGAAACATTTATTGCCAATTGGCTGTTTAGCACATCAGGTAGGGAAGCCTCTACTCAAGCCTTAACAGTTGGACCCGTAAGAAAGGAGGACCAATTGAATTTTACGAAAATAGCAGGGGGCTGGTTGGTGTTTGGAAAATTAAGAGATATCCCATGGGCTCGGAATGTGAAAGAAATCGCCTTATTTGGAAAAACGGAGGATGGAAAATCGATTGTGACAACTGTTCCTTTAGAAAATTGCCAAATAAATAAGGGGGTAAATCTTGCGGGTGAACCTAGGGATGAAGTCGTCCTTACTAATATTTTCATTCTCGATGAAAGTGTAGCGATTAACACGCAAGTGAAAGAAGTCGATTATTGGAACATTAGTACTTTGACGAGGATAGTGCTTATGGCTGGAGCACTTGAAAAAGTTTTAGAGCTTTCCGTTGACTATTCGAATGAAAGAAGTCAGTTTGGGAGGGCAATTGGTAAATTCCAAGCAATTAAACAACAATTAGCTGTTATGGCAGGTGAAATTGTTGCTTCGAGCACGGCTGCTGATTCGGCTGTTGAGGCTTTTTGCAGTGGAAAGATGGTCAATGAAGTGGCAATGGCTAAGATTCAAGTGGGGGAGGCATCTTCCCTAGTCACAAAAATAGCGCATCAGGTTCATGGAGCAATGGGCTTTACAGACGAACATCCACTTCATCTTCTCACAAGAAGACTGTGGTCATGGCGGGATGAATACGGTACTGAGAGTGAGTGGGCTGAATTTTTAGGAGAACAAGTTTTAGCAAATGGGTCAGAAAACTTGTGGCCAATGATTACCTCATCATTAGTCACACAAAAAGTCAATTAAAAGTTTTTTAAAAATAAACAGGTAATGCGGCAATAAATGTCAAAATATTATAGAGATTTAAAAAATTCGTGTTTCGAAATATTTATTAGTGATTCATTTCAAAGATCATTTGTCAAGGAGGAACTAATGACAGGCCATAAAAAAGTCTTAGTGGTGGGTGCAACCGGGCTTGTAGGGAATGCAGTCATGAAGCATCTGGCTAACCAACAAAATACATCTGTTGTAGCTGTAGCACGCCGTAAACCCGCCAACCCTTACAGTGCAAAATTCATATCTGTTGATCTTACCAATGAAAAAGAATGTTTTAACCATTTTGGGAATATGACCGACATTACCCATATTGTGTATGCTGCTCTTTATGAAAAACAGAATCTGACAACTGGATGGCTGGAACAAGACCAAATTCAAGTCAATGACCGAATGCTACGAAATATTTTCGAACCATTGGAACAAGCATCGTCTAAAACATTAAAACATGTCACTTTATTACAAGGAACAAAGGCATATGGGGGACATGTTCGTCCAATTAAGGTGCCTGCAAGGGAAGGAAAGTCTGACGCCCGTGATATCCCAAATTTTTATTGGGCACAAGAGGATTATATTAAGAATAAGCAACAAGGGAAGGATTGGAATTGGACAATTTTTCGTCCACAAATCATCATAGGTGAGTCTATTGGCAGTGCGATGAATCTAATCCCTGCCATTGGAGTCTATGGAGCCCTCCTTAAAGAGGAAGGGAAACCATTGTACTATCCTGGGCAAGAAACTTCCGTAATGGAAATGGTCGATGCCGATCTTTTAGCACGGGCAATCGATTGGGCAGGAAGTGTTGAATCCGCTTCCAATGAAACCTTTAATATTACGAATGGTGATGTAATGGTAATGAAAAATATATGGCCTGCCATTGCTGAGGCTCTAGATATGGATTCTGGTGAAAACGTCCCAATCTCATTAGCAAAGGAAATGTCTAAAAGGACTTCTGATTGGGATCGAATCTGTGTCAAATATCAACTTGCTGCCCCTGGAATAACTGAGTTTGTTGGGCAATCCTTCCAATTCGCAGACCGATACTTAAATCAATTGCATCATCCACTCCTCGTTTCCACCATTAAACTGCGCCAAGCAGGGTTTCATGAGGTTATGGACTCAGAATCGATGATAAAAAAATGGATAAACGTATTCCAAGAAAAAAGACTCCTTCCTTCACCTTGTACGGGTAACGGAAGATTGTCCCATCAAAATATCAGTATTTCATAGGGGTATGCATAAATCAGATGTGAGAGGTGGTGTTGATGCTAAAGATGTGGGAGAAATACTTTGAAGCAAGAAAAGTTACAGCGGAGCAAGCAATTTACTCAATCCAGCCCAATCAAACTATTTTAATTGCCCCTCTAAGCAATGAACCTCAAACATTAGTGGAGCAATTAATTGAACAGAGGCAACGGATTCAAAATGCTTATATCTATACGATGGTCCAAGGGAGTAAGTGTTCCTTTGCAAATAAGGAATGTTTACCTTTTTTTAAAATCAGAACGTTCCTTTCCTCACCATTGCTAAAAACGGCCTTTATCGATGGGGAATGTGATTATATCCCGATAAATATGTCGAAGATTCCAGAATGGTTAAAACAGAATGAATTAGATACAGTTCTAATTCAAGTCTCTCCTCCCAATGAAAAAGGATTTTGCTGCCTCGGAATTTCGGTGGATTATATGAAATCTGCCATTCATTCCGGTAAGAATATTATTGCTGAAGTAAATAGTGAAGTACCATGGACTTTTGGTGAAACAACCATCCATGTAACGGAAATAGATTCCTTTATTCTCACCTCCAGACCAATGATAGAAACGACACCTAAACCACTAACAGAGGTTGAACGAAAAATTGGTGAAAATGTAGCAGAACTTATTCCTGATCAATCTACATTACAAATAGGCATTGGCTCCATTGCTGAAAGTATTTTATTGAATTTAGAACACAAAAAGAATTTAGGCATTCATACTGGTACCTTTTCCGATGGCATTATTCATTTAATTGAAAATGGCGTCATTACAAACAAATATAAGAATTTGAATAATGGAAGGGTAGTCGCTACGAATATATCGGGAACCAAAAAATTATATGATTATGTTCATAATAATCCCTTAATTGAGCTATACCCGGTGAACTACACTCATAATCTCTCTACTCTTTCAAAAATTGATAACCTCTATTCAATTAACTCTGCATTGGAAGTAGACCTATCAGGACAAATAAACGCTGAAAAATATAGTTCCTATCCAATCGCAGGTGTCGGTGGACAAATGGATTTTATTAAAGGCTCACAGGCCTCCTTAGGTGGGAAATCAATCATTGCATTACCATCGACAGCGAAGAACCATACCATCTCACGGATTACTAACAGCGTCGCACATGTGACGTCACTGAAAAGCGAAATAGATTATGTAGTGACGGAAAATGGCATTGCTAGTCTGTTTGGAAAATCACTTCAAGAAAGAATGGAAGAAATGATTTCTATTGCTCATCCAATGTTTAGAGAAGAATTAATGTCTTCTAGATTAATGGTTTGAAAGGAGTGACGTGAATTTGTTAGACACCCCAAGTGTTAAATACGAATTGAACGAAGGTATAGCAATCATAACTTTAAACGAGCCTGATTCTCTTAATGCCCTTTCAGCAGACGTAAAAAGTAATTTATTGAAGTGTGTAAATCAAGTTGAATCAGATCCAGAGGTAAAAATTGTCATAATTACAGGAGAAGGAAAAGCTTTTTCAGCAGGTGGAGACGTAAAAGGAATGGGGAAAAGAACAACCCTTGAATCTGTAGAAAAAATTAACCATACCACTAAATTGATTCTCCGCATAGCTGAATTACAAAAACCAGTAATTGCAGCCGTTAATGGGTATGCAATGGGAGCAGGTTTTAGTTTAGCGTTGGCAGCCGATATAGTCATTGCACAAACCAATTCAAAATTCGGGTTAAGTTTTTCTAAAGTAGGGCTAATTCCTGATTGTGGGCTTCTCCACTTCCTGCCTAAAATCGTTGGTCCATGGAAAGCGAAGGAATGGATCTTCTCAGGTGCCGTGCTGTCAGCAGAAGAAGCTCAAAAATATGGAATTGTGAACCGATTAGTTGAAGAAGGTGAGGCATTAAATGAGGCTGTAAGTTTTGCTAAAGAATTAGCACGAGGCCCAGTCCAGACCATGGTTTTTGTAAAATCGATTATGGAGAAATTCCAGAATAACGATTTAAAAGCGACCATCCAATATGAAAATTTTGCTCAAGCAATCCTTCAGCAAACGGAAGACCATTTAGAAGCTGTTTTAGCATTTAAGGAAAAACGAAAACCAAACTTTACCGGAAAATAATTGTAAAAGCTAAACAACCAAAGGGATGTAGTACGGAGGTGTAGATTTGTTGTCAAATAGAGCAATTACTAAAAGTGAAACGATATATGGACGTGATTTAAAAGTCTATCAGAAAGCATGCAAAAATCTTAACGAAATCCTGAAGAACTCTGTCGACCGGTTTCCAGACCGGGAAGTAATTATTTGTGATGATAGACGAGTTACGTACCTTGAATTCTATCATTTAGTTGAGAAAATGGCCGCTAATTTACAACATCGCTTCCATTTTAAAAAGGGAGACCGGCTGGCTATTTTATCAAACAACACGGTTGAGTTTTGTATATGTGTATTCGCTACTTCCTATTTGGGTGGCATTGTGGTGCCACTAAATACACGGCTTCGCCCGTCGGAATTACAATTTATGTTAAAAAATTCAGGTACAAATGTATTGGTGGTTGAAGACGTTTTAGTTGAAGTGGCAAAAGATTCGGTCCACCTAGCTAATTTGGAGTTGAACGTGTTTGTAACCGGAGATACAGAGAATAAGCCTTCCCGTTTTTGGTTCCCATTTGATAGTTTGTTAGAGGAGAATAAGCCTGCACAACCGGCTGAAGTTGAAAGAACGGATCCCTTATTCATTATGTATACATCCGGGACAACTGGTACACCAAAGGGAGCATTAGGCACTCATCTAGGAATCTCACAAAATGTATTAAATTTCAGTTTAAACTTGGATACGGATGAAAGAGACCGCACCTTAATTAACATCCCATTGTTTCATGTTTCCGGATTAATTGCTGGATTCACCCACATGGTCTATGTTGGCGGGACATCTGTTTTAATGTACACGTATAAAACACAGAAATTTCTCGAATTGCTCGACCGTGAAAAAATAACATATATCAATACAGTTCCAACAATCTTTGTGTTCCTATTAAACTATCCTGATCGGGACAAATATGATTTAAGTCATTTAAGATTAGCCGTTACGGGTGGTGCACCAATGGCAGTAAGTACGATTCAACAACTTATGAGCCTATATCCGAATATGAACTTTATCAACAATTATGGGGCAACTGAATGCACCGGATCGTGCACCTTTTCTAGACCTGAGTCAGCAATCTCGAAACCTGATTCTGTTGGGATTCTCACTAAAATTATTGATTGGAAAATCATCAATGATGCTGGAGAAGAGGTAGGCAGGAACATTGTCGGCGAATTATGCATTAAAGGACCTACTGTAATTCCGGAATATTGGAAAAATCCAGAAGCTACCTATAAAGAGTTTATTGATAATGGCTACTGGAAGTCTGGAGATATTGGTTATGTCGATGATGAAGGCTACTTTTTTCTAATGGACCGCAAAAAAAGCATGATAAATCGCGGGGGAGAAAATATTTATACTGCCGAGATAGAAAATGTACTTTTTAATCATCCAAGTGTTTTAGAGGCAGCAGTGGTAGGATTGCCAGATCAAGTATTTGGAGAAGAAGTGCTGGCATCAATTGTATTGAAGGATGGTCATTCAATACAAGAACAGGAAGTTCGTGAGTTTGTTGGACAATATCTTGCAGACTACAAAGTACCAAAATATGTTCAATTTTTAAATGAATTGCCAAGAAATCCTTCCGGTAAGGTTCTTAAAAACCATTTAAAGGACGAATATCAGAATTTAACGATGAAAAATAAATGATGGTAGGTATGCGGATTAATTTCTGAAATTTATGAAAATAGTTGAGGTGGGATGTTAATGAGTTACGAATTGAACGAACATCAAATTGCACAAAGACAACAAACAAAGAAATATATTTCAGAACACTTAGTAAACAGTGTAGATCGGATGGAGACAGAAGGTGTCATAACGGCTGACGATATAAATGCTGTTAAAGAGTCCGGAATTTGGGAAATGGTTTTAGGCAATGAGACGGAATGGATATCAAAGGTCACGGTTTTAATTGAATTGGCCAAAACCTCTCCATCCTTTGCCAGTTTGTTTACTGACTTAATTTTTACTAAATCGATTTTAGCCAATAAATATGATGGTCAGTTCTACTCAGCGGCCTTTGTTGAAGAAGAAGCTGGGTCAGACTTATCGGTTATTCAGACAGAAGCGCGGAAAATAAAGAACAACTGGGTATTAACAGGAGAAAAATGGTTTGTTGCAAATGCCGAACTGGCAGATCATTATATGGTGTTAGCGAAAACCCCAGACAACACCTTCTCTATTTTTCGAGTATCGAATGAGGCCGAAGGTATTATTACACAAGAACAAAAGAAAATGGGATTAGAGGGTCTAAAGCTATCGAAAGTTATGTTTAATCAAGTATCCATCCCGTCATCTTCCTTGATCCTATCAGTGGATCGCAGTTTTGAAGGGTTAAATTATGCCAATGGGCTGGCAAAACTATCAATTTCTTCATTAGCGATTGGAATTGCGGAAGCTGCCCTAGAGGAGTCATTAGTTCGTGCTCGTGCTAGAGAGCAATTTGGAAATCCAATCGGTGATTTTCAGGCGATACAATTTAAAATTGCTGATATTACGGTAGGAATTAATGCGGCCAACACATTACTATATCTTGCTGCACAGAAACTTGATAGAAATGAAGAGTTTGAAACAGAGGCAGCGATGGCGAAGGTTTTTTCAACAGAGATTGCCAGTAAAGCCGTGAACCATGCTGTCCAAATTCATGGTTCACATGGGCTCTTAAATGACTCGACTGTTTCCCAATTGTATCGTTCTCAACGTTTAACAGAGATTTTTGGTCAGACTTCAGAGATGCAGCGGATTACAATTGCAAAATATGTTATTGATCACATTGGGGTTAACGAAAAGGAGGTTAATTATGGACTATCGCTTTAATGAACGAGAACAAGCATTAATTAAAAAAATTAAAGAGGTTTGTGAGAAACAATTAATTCCGATTCAAGAGGAATTTGGTGAACAAGATGTCCTATCCTTTGATATGGTGCGGGCGCTGGCCGAAAATGATTTTTATAGAAGACATATACCGGTTGCGTATGGCGGATTAAATGAGGCAGACCAAGCGAATGCCACAGAGCTATGCATTATAAGAGAAGAATTGGCAAGACAATGCCCATTAGCAGAATCCACTTATTCGGTTACCTGTCTTGGAAGTTTCCCTATTTTGCTTGCTGGAACAGAAGAACAAAAGAAGCATTATTTAGGAAAGATGACATCGGGTGAGGAAGTATTTGCGTTTGCTTTGACAGAACCAAATGCCGGATCTGATGCTGTAAGCTTACAAACAACTGCGAAACTAGATGGGAATGAATGGGTAATTAATGGCAAAAAGATATTCATCTCCAACGCCGGGGATGCCGGAGTCTATGTGGTTTTTGCTCGAACCAGTGATGCACCAGGTTCAAAAGGCATTTCAACTTTTATTGTGGAAGATGACAATATTGGATTAGAAGTCACACAGAGGTTGAAAATGATTGCCCCGCATCCAATTGGCGAGGTAACCTTCACCAATTGCCGAATCCCCAAAGAGAATCTTCTAGGGGAAGAAGGACGAGGGTTTAAATATGCGATGCAAAGCTTAGATATGTTCCGTTCTTCTGTCGGGGCACAACAAGTCGGTTTTGCAGAGGCAGCATTAGAACATGCGGCCGAATATGCTAGAAAGCGTCATGCCTTTGGTGGTCCGATTACCCAGTTCCAGGCGATTCAATTTAAATTAGCAGATATGTATACAGAAATTCAAGCGGCAAAAAATTTGGTTTACTATGCGGCACATCGGAAAGACCTAGGAAACCGGGTAACTAAGGAAGCCGCGATTGCCAAACTTTATGCAACTCAGGTTGCACAGCGTGTCGCCTACGAGGGTCAACAGATATTTGGGGGATATGGAATGATTAAAGGAAACCCACTGGAGTTACTATATCGTGAAGTTCGTCCAGCAGCTATTTATGAAGGATCAACGGAAATACAACATATGGTAATTGGCAGAGGAATGATAAATGGCAGTTTCATAGATGACAGTGTTGAAAAAGTATTATTGTGAGGTGATGGAAATGATAGATCGAAGTTTAATAGGAAAAGTAAATGAGCCGGTATACCTAGATATCGAAAAAGGAGCGATACGTAAATTCGCACGAGCCATCGGTGATGATAATCCAGTTTATCACGATGAAGCAGCGGCTAAGGCCAAGGGGTATCCGTCACTGCTGGCTCCCTTGACCTTTCCGACTACCTTTCGCGAAATAGAACCTGAATGGTATACCAAAATCGACAAAAGTACATTGCTGCATGGGGAACAAGAATATGAATATTTTAGACGTTTTTATGCCGGAGAACGTATAAAGTGCATTGAAAAAGTGATAGATGTTTTTGAAAAAACAGGTCGAAATGGGAAATTAACGTTTATTGTTCGTGACAAGGAAGGCTTTGACGGGGCTGAGGAATTAATATTCAGGGAACGCCAGACTTTAGTTGTAAGGGGATGAAGTGAACATGGGAATGGAATCTAAAACACTTCTAAATAAACAAATACCAAAACTAGTAAAACAACCAATTACTCGTGTTCAGCTGTCCCAATATGCTGGTGCATCTGGTGATTTTAATCGAATTCACATCGATGAGGAGTTTGCGAGAAACTCGCCATTAAAAGGAGTTATAGCGCATGGAATGCTTTCGATGGGCTTTTTAGGCCAATATTTAGACAAGATCGCTGGTGATGATTTTCATGTAAAGAATTTTAAAGTACGGTTTCGGGCCATGGTCAGACCTGGTGATACGATTACATGTGCTGCAGAAGTAATGAATGAAGAGAATCAAGTGATTTCACTAGATTTAAAAGCTTTAAACCAACATAATGAACCGGTCATTTTAGGCGAGGCCATACTGTTGGCTAAGGAAGAGGAGGGATATCTTTGAGAGAAGCAGTCATTGTTGAAGCATTGCGTTTACCAGTGGGCAGAAGAAAAGGGGTCTATTCAGATACAAGACCTGAGTATCTATTGAGTGAAATTATGAAAACCATCGTCCAGCGTACGGGGATTGATCCAAAGGAAATCAATGATGTCGTGGTAGGCTGTGTAACACAGAATGAGGAACAAGGTAACAATATTGCGAGAATCTGTACCTTAATGGCAGGCTTGGACGTACAAACTTCTGCGACGACGCTTAACCGAAAATGCGGATCCTCCCAACAAGCAATCAATCAGGCGGCACAAGCGATTATTGCAGGGGATCAAGAAGTTGTCATAGCAGCAGGTGTCGAAAATATGACAAGACATCCACTAGGCTCTGATCGGGTTGAAGCGCCCAAAGAATTAACAGATATGTATGAGATGATTCAACAAGGGGATTCTGCTGAAAGAATCGCTAAAAAATGGGATATTACCCGACTAGATTTAGATGAGTTTTCCCTAAGAAGTCATAAATTAGCAGACCAAGCGAGAAACAGTGGCGCATTTAAAAGAGAAATTGTCCCAATTGAAGTAGTAAAAGATGGAGAAAGAATCCTTGTCACTGATGATGAAGGGATAAGACCAAGTACATCATTAGAAAAACTCGGCGCATTAAAGCCTGCTTTCTTTGAAGACGGCGTGATAACAGCTGGAAACTCTAGTCAAATTAGCGACGGTGCTGCCGCTGTGCTGATTATGTCAAAAGAAAAAGCATTGGAATTAGGATTGAAACCTAGAGCGAGAATTATTGCAAGGGATGTCATTGGCTCTGATCCAACGATGATGTTAACCGGACCAATCCCAGCCACAAAGAGAATTCTTGAGAAGGCTGGTGTAACGGTGGAAGACATCGATGTATTTGAGTGCAATGAAGCATTTGCTTCTGTTGCGCTAGCATGGAGCAAGGAAATCAATCCTGATATGAATAAGGTGAACCCGCGAGGTGGAGCGATTGCTCTAGGTCACCCGACTGGTGCAAGTGGTGCTAGAATTATGACCACCCTTCTACATGAATTAGAGGATATGGATAAGAGATATGGCCTGCAAGTAATGTGCTGTGGGGGTGGAATGGCAACCGCTACTATCATCGAACGCCTTCAATAGAAATCGACGAGGTGAATATCTGGTGGACACTACGATGGTTAATTTTAAGCAGGATCTCTTTTCTCCTTTTTATATTGGAACTGTAAGGGTGAAAAACAGAATCCTAATGGCACCAATGGAAACAAATATGCCATCCTTAAATGGAGAGGTAAACGATCGGGTAATTCAATATTATAAAGAAAGAGCCGAAGGTGGGGCCGGTGCGATTATTGTTGAATTTACTTGTGTTGATTCACCAGTAGGGAAAGGAACGGAAGCCCAGTTGGTAATCGATCATGATGGCTTTATTCCGGGTCACACCTACCTAGTAGAAGAAATTCAAAAATATAATTGTAGAGCATTTTTGCAGCTTCACCATGCTGGAAGACAAACCAATTCTAAAATAACTGGCTTCCAGCCGGTGGCCCCTTCGCCGATTGCCTGTAAAGTAATGAGGGCAGAACCAAGAGAATTAACAACAGATGAGGTAGAAGATTTGGTTACAAAGTTTGTTAGAGCAGCAAGGAGAGCTAAACTAGCTGGTTATGATGGGGTTGAATTACATGCCGCTCATGGCTATTTATTAGGGAGTTTTTTATCTCCCTACTCTAACAAAAGAACGGATCGATATGGTGGCAGTACGGTGAATCGAACTAGAGTAATAACGGAAATCATCCAAGGGATAAAAGCCAAAGTAGAGCGGAATTTCCCGGTCATCGTTCGGTTTAGTGCAGATGAATTTGTCGACGGTGGATTAGAGCTCGAGGAATCCATCGAAATTGCCAAACTGTTAGAAAGCAATGGCGTTGATGCCATCCATGTTTCCACAGGAACCTTTGAATCTAATGATAAGAATATTGATCCCATGTCGGCTAAACAAGGATGGCGTATTCATTTCGCAAGTGAAATAAAAAAACAGGTAACGGTTCCCGTTATTGGCGTAGGTGTCATTCGTGAGCCGGAATATGCAAATGAAGTGATTCAATCTGGAAGTGTAGATTTCATTGCATTGGGGAGAGCATTAATCGCAGATCCAAAATGGCCGGAAAAAGCACGTAAAAGAAACTATAAAGATATTAATCGCTGTACCACTTGCGGTTATTGTACCGACCGACTAAGACAGCATCAAAGTATTCGCTGTTCCGTTAACCCAAGAGCGGGTCGTGAATTATCACAGCCAGAATTACAGCCAGTCGTTAATCCACTCAAAAAAGTTCATATCATTGGTGCGGGGGCGACAGGGATGTACGCGGCCGTTCTTGCTGCAAAGAGGGGATATGAAGTCTATCTTTATGAAAGAGAAAATCAGTTAGGGGGATTATTAGATGTCGCTAGTGCCCCTCCTGGTAAGAAAAATTGGCAATGGTTTAAAGAATATTTAGTCCATCAGATTCAGCAATTCTCGAACATTACCATTTGCTTAAACAAATCAATCGAGCTTAAGGATTTAGCAAAGATGGCTAACGATTATGTCATGGATGCATCTGGTATGACACCAAAATTCCATAAATTATTCAATGCCAACATTCCGATTGTAAGTGTTGTTGAGGTATTACAAACGAATAAAATGGAAAACAAAAATATCATCATACTTGGTTCACGAGGTGCCGGTCTAGAAGCTGCCAACTATCTAGCAGACAAAAATAATCGTGTAGTCGTCATTGCAAGGTCAGGTAAACGCTCCAATGGATTAAATATCGATTTAATTAATCGAATGGACCTATTAAAAGACCTTAAATTGAAAAAGGTAGACATTCTGAATAATACGGATATCTCCATCGATGAAAAAGGTAATCTACTATTTAGTCATACAGTAAGCAAGGAAAGAATCCATTTGCCATTTGAGCCTGAGATTGTGGTTTCAGCTAGGGGATTTGATGCAAATTCAATTCTAGGAGACCAAGAAGATATCATAAAAATCGGTGGAAGCAATGAACCTGGAAAAATCTTAAATGGAATATGGCAAGCATACGTAGAAGTGAGTAAATTTCTTTAAGATATACAGGGGGAGTTGTATCCCCCAGCTAGATTTTCTCCCCATAGTGAAAAGGTAGATACATTGACGTCTTAGAAGTTTCATTTAGGATAGGCGTGTTGCTAAAGCATACATAATTCTTTTGGACTGTATACAAACTGTATCCCTGTACCAAAACAAAGTAAAAAGTAAACAGTTTATTTACAGAAAATTCAAAATTGCCTCGCGAAATGGACAGTTTTTAGCATATTTATTTTGGCATGGAACTTGCAAGTTATTATAGTAGTTAAAATAAAAGGGGGTTCCATTATGAGGAAGAGAATACTTACAACTTTAATGTTAGTATTGGTTTTGATTTTGGGAGCATGTGCACAGTCATCAAATGGTACTGGTAAAAATGAAAGCGGAAACATAAAAATTGGTGCAGTGCTTCCATTGACAGGACCAGCAGCCCTATACGGCCAGCAAACATTAGATGGTGCGAAATTGGCAGCCAAAATGATTAATGATGATGGTGGGATTTTAAAAGGTCGTAAGATTACCTTATTAACTGAAGATGATCAATCAAAACCGGAGTTAGGTGTAACGAAATTTAAGAAATTAATTGAAAGTGATAAAGTTGATGCCATTACTGGAGGGGTAAACAGTTCTGTTAACATGGCAACAAAAGATGTTGCTAAAAATAAATTGTTAAATGTTGTTACTGTTTCTAAGGCTCCAGAAATTATGAGCGACCGTGATTCATTCCGCTTCCGGCTAAATAGCACGAACGATATGGATGGTAAGGCTTTCCATAAGTTTATGGCTGAACAGCTTAAACCAAAAACAGTTGCGGTTATTGCTGAAAATACTGATTATGGTCAAGCTGAATTAAAGGCCTTGAAGAAAAACTGGTCTGGCAATGATAATCCTAAAATCGTGGCAACTGAATTTTTTGACTTAGCTGAAACAGATTTTACTAACCCGTTAACAAAATTAAAGTCAGCCAATGCTGATGCATTATATGTTGTTGGTGCTGCGATTGAAATAAATTCGGCGATTTTCAAACAAGCACATCAACTTGGATTCAATAACACGATGAAATTACTTGCACCCGGTAATATCAATTCAAAAATGGTGGAGTTAGCCGGTGAGGGTGCAGAAGGTATTATCTCTGCAGACCTATATCAAAATACGATTGATAATGAGATGAACAAAGAATTTGTGGCCGCATTTGAGAAAGAATACAACCGTAAACCGGAAAAAATGGAGATGTTAGGTTTTGAATCCATCTGGTTTGTGGCTAAAGCAATGGATAAAGCTGGGTCGTCCACTGACTATAAGGCTATATCTAAAGCTTTAGAGAGTGAAGATTGGAAATCACCTAGAGGCGATTTAAAGTTTGAAGACGGCCAAGCTTTAGGAGAAGTAATTCCGTTAACTGTTAAGGGTGGTAAAGTTATTCCCTATCAGCAGTAGATTGATAGACACTAACCAAATAGCTTCTATAAAAGAAGCTATTTGGTTAAAAAAATTTCAATAATACAAGGATCTTCCTTGTTTATTTTCATTTCCCGATGAATAAAGAGGATACTTACCTTTAAATGAAAGAAAGGGGGATATTTTTTTGGAAATTATCAATCAATTAGTCGCGAATGGATTAGTTATTGGATTAACTTATACCTTGTTTGCTTTAGGAGTAACATTAATTTTCGGAATATTAGGAATGATTAATTTCGCCCATGGTGAATTTTATATGCTTGGGGCATTTGGATCATATATCCTTCAACAAGAATTAGGATTAAATTACTTCCAGTCAGGAATTGTGACCATCGTCATTATTTGTTTGATTGCATGGTTAATTGAAAAATTTACGCTCCGTTCATTACTTGCTACCGATCATTTAAACTCATTACTTGCCACCTTTGGTTTAAGTATTGTTTTATTGAACTTGGTTGCAATTGCATATGGAACAACTCCCAGGCAGATAAGTAGTCCGTTTAATGGTGTCGTCCATATTGGAAATGTCTTTATCACTCAGCAAAAAATAGTCGTTGTCCTTTTGGGGATTGTGGTCATCGTGCTGCTAAACCTGTTTATCAAGCACAGTCATTTAGGGAAACTCATGCGAGCTGTCTCACAGAATAGCATGGGCGCCATGGTTTCAGGGATTTCAATTAAACGAATCTATTCTTTTACCTTCATTTTTGGGGTTTCATTAGCCACACTAGCTGGAATCCTGATCGGACCTACCACCTATGTAACACCAACAATGGGTACAAGTGTTATGTTAAAAGGTTTTGTCATCGTTATTTTGGGTGGTTTAGGCAGTGTTCCTGGAGCAATTATCGGCGGTATGTTACTTGGATTCGTTGAAACAGGGGCATCGTCTTTAGTGGGGAACTCTTGGAAGGATATCATTGGTTATGTGATCTTGATTCTCGTTTTATTAGTTCGTCCTCAGGGAATCTTTGGATTTCAAAGGAGGTCACAATAATGAAAAAGAAACTGCCCTTTATCCTGCTATTACTAATTTTAATTTCTCTCCCATTTGTATTTAATAATCCTTATTACTTAAATATTATCATCACATTTGGGATTTTCTCGATCTTTGCATTAAGCCTAAACTTTATTGTCGGTTACATTGGTGAAATATCATTTGGTCATGCCGCGTTTTTTGGCTTAGGTGCCTACTTTACCACCTTGATCCATCAAAGCTTAGAATTTCCATATTTTATTAGTTTACTCATTTCCTTAGTATTAACTGGCTTGGTTGGAATGTGTGTTGGATTTTTATCACTCCGTCTCCAAGGCGTTCACTTTGCCATCATTACGCTGGCATTCGCGGAAGTGTTTCGCCTAATCATTCTCAATCTGACAGATATTACCCGAGGTGCCATGGGGCTAAGTGTTTCTTCCCCGACTATACCCTTTACGCAAATTTCTCTTACTGATCCAATGATTTATTACTACTTCGTTTGTCTGTTTTTAGTAGGGGTCATCTATTTTATTAAATTCATATTAAGAACACCTTTTGGCAGAGGAATACTAGCCATAAAAGAAGGAAGTCTGTTAGCAAGTTCAATTGGAATTCATGTTTCTAAGTATAAAATTATTGCATTTACGATTTCAGCGGTGATTGCGGGGTTGGCTGGGGCATTGTACGGACCTTTTGTTGGAATTATTACCCCCGACCTCTTATCCGTCCATTATACAACTGAGGCATTATTAATGGTAATTGTCGGTGGAAAAGGATTCTTGCTAGGACCATTGTTTGGTGCCTTTATCTTCACCGTTATCCCAGAATTCTTGTGGATGTCCCCGGAAGTACAACTACTAGTATTCGGTGTTATCTTAGTTTTATCAATTAAGTTTATGCCGAAGGGGATTGCTAATCTGATTAAAGAGATTAGAACAAAAATGCAAAAGGATACAGGGCCTAAACGGCAGAGTAAAAGTAGTATGGAGAAAGAAAAGGAGGTGTCATAACGTGACATTATTATCAGTTTCCAATTTAAGTAAACGATTCGGAGGTTTGAGTGCGAATTCCAATATATCATTTGCCGTTGAGGAACAAAGCATCGTTGGTATTATTGGTCCCAATGGTGCTGGAAAAACGACTTGCTTTAATTTGATAAGTGGCTTTTTACCACCCACAGAGGGAGAAGTCTTGTTCAACGGTACCGATATAACTAAATTGAATGCCCATCAGACGGCATCACTTGGAATGGTTCGAACATTTCAGCATACAAGCGTGTTTTCCGAACTTTCTGTATTGGATAACATTCTGACGGGCCAGCATTTGGAAGTGAAAGGGCTATTAAAATATGCCTTTACTAATTGGAAAAAATACATCGAAGAAGAAAATAATAGTAAACAAAGAGCGATTGAGATTTTAAAACTAATGGAATTAGAAGATAAGAGAGAAGCACAAGCCAAAAGTCTTCCGTATGGTGAACAAAGAAAGCTAGAAATTGCAATTGCCTTAGCTGCTAATCCTAAATTATTACTATTGGATGAGCCGGCAGCAGGCATGAATGAAACGGAGTCTGCTAAACTCGTTCAAATTATAAAAAAGCTAAAAGGAAAAGGACTTACAGTATTAATTGTGGAACATGATATGAAGGTGGTAATGAATCTTTGTGATTATATTGTTGTTCTAGATCAGGGGGCAAAAATAGCGGAAGGCACTCCAAAAAAGATTAGTAACAATTCTAAGGTTATCGAGGTTTATCTAGGTACTCCTGATGAGGATCACCACACAGAAAAGGAAGGAAGTGTGGAATTTGCTTAAGTTAAAGGATGTCCATGTTTCATATGGTCCCATTAAAGCTGTTAAAGGAATATCTCTCCATATTAATGAAGGAGAAATGATTGCCTTAATAGGTGCAAATGGAGCGGGTAAGAGTACAACCCTTAAGGCTATTGCTGGGATTGAACCAATAGAATCGGGTGAAATCAATTATTCCGGAGAAATTATTTCAAATCTTCCATACTATAAGACCAACAATCTTGGGATTACACTTGTCCCAGAAGGACGTCAGTTATTCCCTGATATGACGGTAAAAGAAAATCTTGAAATGGGATACAAGAAATCGAAAAAAGGTGCAAGTTTACGAGAATTATTGGAAAAGGTCTATGAATACTTTCCAGATGTGTATATGAAAAGGAATGAACTGGCCAGCAGCTTAAGCGGTGGCCAGCAGCAAATGGTCGCCATTGGGAGAGGCATCATGTCGGAGCCTAAGTTGATGATGTTTGATGAGCCATCATTAGGTTTAAGTCCTGTATTAGTACAAAATGTAGTCAGTATTATTCGAACTTTGCATGAGAATGGCCATAGTATATTGCTTGTAGAACAAAATGCGAATTTGGCCTTGAAAATGGCAGATCGAGGCTATGTTTTAGAGATGGGAAGGATAGTCCTAGAAGACAAGGCTAGTTCTTTATTAAAGAACGAGGAAATCAAAGCCGCATATTTGGGTCTTTAACAATCAAATATTACTATTTTCATATTTAAAATAAGAGATTGGGGTTGAGTGAATTGTTTTTACAAGATCAAGTAGCAATTGTGACAGGCGCAGGAAATGGGATAGGAAAAGCGACCGCGATTGGTTTAGCAAAGCAAGGTGCCAAAGTAATTGTTAATGATATCAATGAAGAACATATTGCAGAAACAGTTCAAATAATTCGTAGTCAAAATGGGGAAGCAATTGGGGTCCAAGGAAATGTAGCTCTGTATGAGGACACACAAAGAATCGTAGACGCAGCGAGGGAAACATTTGGGACCGTACATATTCTCGTGAATAATGCTGGGATTATCAGGCCGGCGATGATCCACAAAATGGATGATGACCAGTGGAATCAAGTAATTGATGTAAGTTTAAAAGGGACATTCAATTGTATTAAAGCAGTTGCTCCAATTTTTATAGAGAGAGGGAAAGAAAACCCTGAAGCATTATCAAATGGAAAAATCATTAATGTGACGTCTACTGCTGGTCTTGGAGGAACAATTGGGCAGGTGAACTATAGTGCAGCCAAAGCTGGTGTGATTGGTGTGACTATGTCCACTGCACGTGAGTGGGGCAGATACCGTGTTCAATCAAATGCTGTTGCATTTGGAGTGGTAGAAACGGATATGACTGAAACAATTAGAAGCGATAAATTTGCTGATACTTACAAAAATAAAATCGTGTTAAACCGTTTTGCTGCAGTCGATGATGTCGTCCCAGGGATTGTGTTTTTAGCATCCAGTGGTTCCAATTATATTACCGGTCACGTTTTGAATATTTCTGGTGGCTCACATATTGGTTAGTAATTAGTCGAATGTTCCTAAAAACTTAATGAAAAGGAAATGGGGAATGGCAATGACACAAATTATTGATTTAACAATGGGAATTTATGAAGGGATGCCGCAGCATCCAGCGCATGGACGGACACCGCTTTTTTTATCCGGAACTCGAAATCATGAAGCCTATAAAGATTTTAAGCGGCTCAATCAGTATGATGAAACAGACATTATCTCATTTGAAAATGAGCAAATCATTATTTGTGGTCACTCAGGTACACATATGGATTCCTGTTTCCATGGAGACCCGGAATCTGAATATACCATTGATAAAATGCCAATCGACTGTGGGTACGGAAATGCGGTCTGGCTGGATGTGTCGTATCGATTTGGATCAAAAGCAGTTGTAACAGCTAAAGACCTTAAAGAAGCAGAGTTCCGTTCGGGGACCAAAATCCTTCCAGGCGATATTGTGTTAATTTTTACGGGCTGGTCAACAGTGAATGATCCAATTCGATATTCTTTTGAGCATATGGGATTAGCCAGAGATGCAGGAGAATGGCTGAGAGAAAAGCGGGTTAAAACGGTTGGAATTGATAATTGTAATGTGGATGCAGCCGGAGAATTATCGATGCCGGTTCACATGAATTTCTTACGTCCTCGTGTATTAGGCTTACCAAATGATGATTTTATTGCCATTATTGAAAATATGGTAAATATTAATAAAATTACAAAATCAAGATTTACATTTTCTGGAGCTCCAATTCCGTATATTGGTAAAACGGGTGGACAGGTACGTGCATTAGCGATTATCGATTAATAGGGTAGGTGAAATCATGTTACTAAATAATAATTCCTTACAAGAGTTTATTTTTAAAGAAAGTTTCGAACCGACTTCCATACATGACTTTCCTCTAGCCCAAGTGTTGAACTATATCCACGATGGGGTGGTCGTCGTCGATGAAAAGGGTGTAATCGTATATGCGAACCCCTCGTATACTCGGATATTACGTGTCCCGGTTGAAAGAGTCATTGGCAGGAAAATGAAAAGGGTAGAACCAAATGCAAGAATCTTGACTGTCATGGAAACCGGTGTGCCGATATTGCAGGAGCCCGTTTATCTGGACCACTTAAAAGCTGAAGTGATTATTGATGCCACACCGCTGTATAGTAACGGGAAAATCATTGGCGGTGTAACTGTATTTAAACAAGTAAAAGAAGTCATCCGATACTATAATGCACTAACGAAATTAAATGAAATTAAAAAGAGAGAGCAAACAGAAAATAGGCATTCCTCAGAATTGAAAGACCCTTTTAAGAAAATTATTGGCAGTGACCCGCTATTTTTGACCTGCTTAAACAAGGCCTCCTTGGTAGCTTCTTCCAACGCCTCCATCTTATTAGGGGGTGAAAGCGGTGTGGGAAAGGAAGTCTTTGCAAAGGCGATTCATGAATCCAGTTATCGCAAAGATGGGCCATTTATAAAAATTAATTGTTCGGCCATTCCGGAAACATTAATTGAATCTGAACTTTTCGGTTATGAAAATGGTGCTTTTACCGGTGCAAAAAAGGGCGGTAAAATCGGGAAATTTGAATTAGCACATGGAGGTACGATATTTTTAGACGAAATTGGTGACATGCCGATTAATGTTCAAGCAAAATTACTTCGAGTATTACAGGAAAGGGAAATTGAGCGGGTTGGCGGTGATCAAACAATCAGTATAGATATTAGAGTCATTGCGGCAACCCATCAAAACTTGCCTGAACTGATAAAAAATAAGCAATTTCGTGAGGACCTCTATTATCGAATAAATGTGTTGCCAATTCACATCCCAGCACTTAGGGAAAGACCTCAAGATATTGAAATATTAGCCAACTTTTTTACTGAAAATTTTTCCAATATGTATAATAAAAAATTAATTCTATCAAAAAACGTCCTTGAAATACTTAGAAGCTATCATTGGCCTGGAAATGTAAGGCAAATGATTAACACGATTGAACATGGAGTCATTCTTTGTGATAGTTCGGTTATTCAAAAGGAGCATCTTCCACAGGAAATTATTCAATTTCAAGCTACTAAGGTGTTGAAAAACAATGTCGAAGAAATAGAACTAGTTGAACCGGAAGAGGAACAAGAGGATGAACAAGATGATGAATTCGCAGATGAGCGTGCAAAGTTTATAGCTGCTTTAAAAGAAGCACAGTATAACCGTACAAATGCTATGGAAATTCTTGGGGTTAGCAGGAGAACATTCTATAAAAAGTTAAGAAAGTTCGACATTAACTTGAAATAACTAGTGATTAGAATGAATGATCGATAAAACTAGAGAGATAAACTTTTTTTAAATGGAGGTGACTTAGATGGATGTTATCATAATGGGGTCAAATGAGCAGGCTTTAAGCCTAGCCTTATCTTGTAAAAATAAAGCAGCTTCCATCACTTTTATTGATGAAGATACAGATTCCTTAGAATTCCTACAGGATGAAATGGAACATGGTTATGAGGACAGGTTAGGGATCAAGAAAAAGTTTAAATTTACTTCAAACCTTGACATAAATCTTAACCAGCCCGTGGTATTTTTCGATTATTTGCCTGACAATGAAGAAAAGTTAGGCTACCTAAAAAAGAGTAAAATCGAAATACCAAATGGTAGTGTGTTCTTTACAACTAGTAAAATCTATTCCGTTTCAAAAATAGCATCACATTTACAGGATCCGAGAAATGTAGTTGGTCTACAATACTTACATTCTTTTGAAAAGTCCAAAGTAATTGAATTGGTGAAAGGGATTCATACATCGACGAAGGCTTTGGAGAGGGCGAAGTGGTTGATGGGGGAACTGGGAAAAGAAATGAACATCGTGAAAGATTCCCCCGGCTTCTTATTAAATCGAATGACAATGGTATTAATTAATGAAGCAATTCATCTTTTAAATGAAGGAATTTCCACCCCGCATGAAATTGACAAGGAAATGGAACTGGCTCTTGGTCTAATGGCAGGACCTTTACGCCTTGCTGACCAAATAGGGCTGGATATTATATTAAATATGTTAAATTCGCTATACCAAGGAACAGGTAATCCCAAATTTCTACCCTGCTCCTTATTGCAAAATATGGTTTATTCCGGGTACTTAGGTCAAAAAACAAATTCCGGATTTTATAGTTATTCTGCAGAGATATTGAATTTTCCTCATTTAAAGGTTTATTGATCTCCTTATTCCCCCTAATTCGGTAGCTAAAAGTAAGTTATATACTCTTTATCTAGAATTTCAATGTTGCAACTACCTTTTTAGATATAGCTTTAGACAGTAGTTAATAGAAAAATGGAGGTTATGCATTGAAAAAATGGAAGGTTTATTTATGTGCTGTTGTCTTTCTCATCTTAGCTGGTTGTAATCAAACATCTGGTAATGAGAGTAGTGATGGTTCCAGTTCTTCTAAATCGGCGGTGAAAATCGGGGTCGTTCTTCCTTTAACGGGTCCAGCTGCATTGTATGGCCAGCAAGCACAAGAAGGTGGAAAATTAGCTGCAAAAATGATCAATGACAATGGCGGAATTTTAGGAGGAAGACAGATTGAATTGGTCGTTGAGGACGATCAAGCAAAACCTGAAAATGGTGTCAATATGTTTAATAAATTAATTAACAAAGATAAAGTGGATGCCATTACCGGCGGAGTGAATAGTTCTGTTTCAATTGCTGAGAAAGATATTGCAAAAAACAAATTAGTAAACATTGTTACTATCTCTTCTGCACCTGAAATTATGGAAAATCGCGATCCTTTTCGCTTCCGTTTAAACACAACCAATGATATGAGGGGGAAAGTATTTCATACGTTTGTAAAAGATACATTAAAGCCTAAAACGGTTGCCGTTATTGCTGAAAATACCGATTATGGTCAAGTGGAGTTAGAGATTTTGAAAAAGAATTGGTCGGGTAAAGATGCCCCGAAAATTATTGGCACAGAGTTTTTTGAATTAACGGAAACCGATTTTACCAATCCCTTGACGAAATTAAAGGCTGCAAAAGCAGATGCAATCTATGTTGTTAGTTCGGCGATTGAGATTAATTCGGCCATCTTTAAACAAGCCCATCAATTAGGCATGAATGACACGGTGAAACTTTTGGCACCTGGAAATCTTAATACAGAATTTATCAAACTCGCCGGGGCAGATGCCGTCGAGGGTACGATATCAGCAGATATTTACCTAAGTTCTGCCAACAATGAGTTTAACCATACGTTTGTCACTGCATTTGAAAAAGAATACAAATATAAACCAGAAAAAATCCAGACATTGGGATTTGAAGCCATTTGGTTCCTCGCAAAAGCAATGGATAAAGCGGGGACGGTTGATGATTATCAAGCAATTTCGAAAGTGTTAGAAGACACGGAGTGGGAATCGCCAAGGGGCAATGTTGATTTTGTCGATGGTCAGGCTCAAGGTGAGGATGCTCTGTTAATGGTGAAGGATGGAATTATTGTTCCGTATCAACCTTAAAAGGACCTATTATTTCGTAAAAAAGAGAGGTTTTAAACATGAAAAATCGTATATGTGAATTACTTGATGTAAGGTATCCAATCATTGAGGGTGGCATGGCTTACGTCGGGAATGGGGCGCTGGCTGCGGCTGTTTCAAATGGTGGGGGATTCGGGCAAATTGGTTCGGCAGGGAGATCACCAGAAAACTTTGAAGAGGAAATATTACTTGCTTCACAGCTTACTAAGTATCCATTTGGTGTCAATCTGCCCATAAGTGAGCATAAGGACAACCAACCATATGTAAATGTAATTACAAAGCATAAAGATAAGATTAAAGCGATCAGTATAAGTGCTGGAAATCCGTCGCCGTTTATTCCGATTTTTAAGGAGATGGGGTTAGTTGTAATGGTCATTACAGCGACGGCTAAACATGCCTTGAAAGCGGAAAAAAGCGGAGCAGATATTATAGTTTGTGAAGGATATGAAGCGGGAGGACACAATGGGGGTGCCGAATTAACCACATTCGCATTGGTTCCGCATGTTTCAAGAATGGTAGATGTTCCTGTGGTCGCCGCGGGTGGAATCATGGATGGACATGGTATGGCAGCAGCCATGGCGTTAGGAGCGGAGGCTGTTCAATTAGGAACACGATTTGTCGCAACAATCGAATGTCAAGCGCATGATAATTATAAGCAATATATAGTAGATTCTAGTGATGATGCAACCACCATTTTGACACGGAAAATAGGCGGTGTCATCCGTGCCCTTAAATCCAATTATTCTAACAAAGTACAAAAAATTGACCAAGCGGCGTCAACGATTGAAGAGATTCTACCATACGTAAGGGGGACAGAAAATAAAAAAGCAGTCATTGAAGGCGACTTTGAAAATGGCTGGGCTAGTGCCGGTCAAGGTGTAAGTTTAATAACGAGTGTTGATAGTGCGGTTGATGTGGTAAAGGCAATTGCAGTAGAAGCAAATCAGGTCATAGCAGAAATGAAAGTGATTAACTTTGGTCAAAGCGCTTTAAAGAATTGAAGAAATGTAAGGGACTACCAATTGAATTGTATTTTACAAATTGTCAACTACACTATTCTTCTATTTAATTCTGGACCTCTAATAGTATAAAAAGGTGAAAAGGGAGGTTGGTATTTTTACCCCCTCCCTTTCATTCTTTTTTCTAGTAATTGTTCATTTCAAGGGGTAAGAAACAAAGGAGCATTAAAAGTGGAAATCTATCATTATGATGTCGTCTGCGTTGGAAGTGGAATAGCGGGCATGATGGCTAGTATTTCGGCAGCCGAACGCGGATTAAGGGTTTGTGTTGTATCAAAAGACCCGATTGGCTGGGGAAATACTCGTATCTCAGGCGGAATTGTTACAACCAACGAATCAAATGAAAAAGCACTATATGATGATTTATTAAGGACCGGCGAACAAATTAACCAAAAAAGTCTAGTAAAATCGCTTTTAAGCGGAAGTAGAAATATTAATGATCAAATCGAAAAATGGGGCCATATATACCTCCGTAATCCTGAAAACCCAAAAGAAAAGGAACTAGTAAAACCTGGTGGGCACACGATCCCGAGGACGTTAAAATCCTCCAATCGAGGGATTTCCATTGCCAATTCATTGCGGAGTAAATTTTTAGCGTTGGATATAAAAACACTAGAAGAAGTGGTTGTTTGTGAAGTGATGATGCGGGAAGAGAAGGCTTGCGGTGTTCTATGTTATGACTGGGTTGAGAATAAATGGATTGGCATTAACGCTCCTAATGTTATTTTAGCATGCGGTGGAGCAGGGATGATTTATTACCCTCATTCAGATAATATGCGCTCATCAACGGGTGATGGATATGCATTAGGCTTAAGAGCAGGGGCACGATTAATTGATATGGAGCAAATCCAGTACATCCCATTTGGTATACTTTTCCCAAACGGGATGAAAGGCCTCGAAGTGGGAGATACATCTGCCGCAGGTCCGTATGGAGTATTAAGAAATAAACAGGATGAAATCGTGGTCGATGATTTACCTAACAAAACCAGGGAGCTTGTCGCAAGAGCAATTGCGCTAGAAGTTAAGAAGGGCAATGGCACGCCACATGGGGGGCTCTGGCTAGATCCTACAGAAAATAGAAAGCATGAAGATGGTGAAAAGAACTGGCAGCATTGGAAATCAATCGGGACAATCAATACCCTTAAGTTGGCGTATGGAACAAAAGCCTCGCATTGGTTAGAGCGATTTGAAGTTTGTCCCACTCAGCATTATTTCATGGGCGGAATCTTTATTAACGAGTCTGGCAAAACGGAAATTCCTGGTTTGTATGCAGTTGGTGAAACAGCAGGGGGATTACACGGGGCAGGAAGGATGGGATCGATGTCCTTATTTGATGGACTAACCTTTGGGAAGATTGTCGGGGAGGAAATAAAAAAACCAACAGATGCAGAAGTTGTTCTCAAAGATCGCGATTTTATTTTAGAAAAACAAAAGGTGATTAACCAATTCACCGGAAAAAGTGACTATAAACCGATCCGTTTGAAAAGGGAATTAAGCAACACCATGTGGGAAAATGTTGGAGTTATTAGAGAAGAAAAGAATTTGAAACATGCCTTATCCGTCATTAATAAGATTGAGAAGAAATCCAAATGTGTCAAAGTTTCCTTTGAGCAAACCAATAACCACCGATTTTTGGAACTAATCGAGCTTCAATTTATGATTCAAACCGCAAAATCAGTTACCATAAGTGCTTTATACAGACAAGAATCAAGGGGCAGTCATTACCGGAGCGATTATCCTGTGAAGGTCGAACAATGGCAAAGGAAAAATGTCATGGTCAAAGCTTCACAAGAGGAGCTTTCCATTGAGGGGTGATGTAGGATGAGTGAAATTTCAATTTATGTTAACAGAACGAACCATTCAGAAAATAGGCAGTTACCACAAACAACTGAGAAATATACGCTTCCGCTATCACTAGGAGATTCCACTGTATTAGAAGCGCTTCAAACCATTCAGGAAGAGATCGATGATGATTTAGCCATTCGTTATGGGTGCCGTTTTAAACAATGCGGCTTGTGTGCTGTTACCGTTAATGGAAACCCAAGGATGGGTTGTATGACCAAAGTTAAAGAGGGGATGGTTATAGGACCACTAGACCAAATCCCTGTTCAAAAGGATTTGGTCGTGGACAGAAAATTTATTACAGAGACAATTAAACAGAAAAAACTATTTCCCCAACTACTGAATCACTCCAAAAACCCACTTACCAGCAAAGAATTTGATATTTTAAATAAATGTACTGATTGTCAGTCCTGTCTATCAGGATGTCCAGAATATAGCTATAAAGAGATGGATTCATTTGCTGGACCAATGTTTTTTGTCAAGCTCGCCCAGCTTCAGAATCATCCGCAAAATGAGCATAATTATTCAGGGAAAGCAAAAGAACTTGGCATGGAGAAATGTGAATCCTGCCCTGGCTGCCCCTGCCCCTATGGAATACCAATTAAGAAACTAGCCATCAATCCCTTTCTAAACGAATTAAAGACTACATAAGAGCTTAATGATAACGAGGAGGATATTGGAATGATTGAAGCTTCTCAAAAAGACCATGTTTTATTTCTAACGATTAATCGTCCTGAGGTATTAAATGCTTTAAATAAAGAAGTGATGCATCGCCTTCAGGAATCACTTATTCAGGCTGAAAGTGATGAGTCGGTAAAAGTCATCGTTATTACCGGTAAGGGGAAGGCCTTTGTAGCGGGTGCAGATATTAATGAATTCCTTTCTTTAAAGGACGCGGAAGAAGGAAGAGAGTATTCGCTCCTAGGACAAAATGTATTTTCGTCTATTTCTAAACTAGCAAAGCCGGTGATTTGTGCGATTAATGGGTATGCATTAGGGGGAGGACTTGAATTAGCCCTGGCATGTGACATTCGCATTGCATCCGAGAATGCCAAACTGGGTCTTCCTGAAATAAAGTTAGGCCTATTTCCGGGTTATGGTGGGGCGCAAAGACTGCCAAGATTGGTTGGTAAGGGAATGGGCTTATACATGATGCTATCCGGGGAAATGTTTTCAGCACAGGAGGCTGAAAAATGGGGACTAATTGAGCAGATTGTTCCACAAGGGGAGCTGTTAGATTTTGTAAATGATTTCGCCCAAAAAATTTCAAAATTCCCCTTGGGTGCATTAACAGCTCTTAAATCTTCTGTTAATAACGGGCTTGAGATGCATATTGATGATGCTTTACATGCTGATGCAAAAAGAATTGGGGAATTAATGGTATCGGATGAAGCACAAGAAAGAGCCCTTCAATTTGTTAGCAAACGAACCTAAAAATAGAACAATGGCAATTATCACGTTCGCTAATTTTTAAACAGAGGAGGAGATTTTTGTGAAAATAAACGAACATGTTGCAATTATAACGGGATCGACGAAAGGGATTGGATATAGTATTGCCAGAGCCCTTGTTGAAAAGGGTGCAGGTGTTGTCATCAATGGGCGTAACGAAACAAAGGTTGAACAAACGATAAGGGAACTACAATCAATGGGTGGACGTGTAATTGGTCTTGCGGGTGCTGTTGAGAATCCGGAAACAGGGAAACAACTTGTAGAGTTAGCACGAAAAGAGTTTGGAATGGTGAACATTTTGGTTAATAATGCTGGGATTATTCATGATAAAATGGCCCATAAAATGAAAGAAGCCGAATTTTCTGATGTAATCGATGTTCATGTGAAAGGGGCTTTTTATTGTACAAAACCTTTCATTCAACATGCGAAACAGCAAGGCACGGGCGGCTTCATTTTTAATATGACCTCAGACTCCGGATTAGCGGGGAATATGGGCCAGATTAATTATAGTGCCGCAAAGTCAGCAATCAATGGAATGACGTGGACACTGGCAAAAGAATTAATAAGAGATGAAATTATTGTTAACGCCATTGCCCCAGCAGCGCTAACCGAAATGACACGACCCTACGTGGAGAGAGCGAAACAACGAGCAGCGGAAAAAGGGGTACCGATGTCACCCTCATGGGAAATTGGTTCTTCTGATGAAGTAGCTTCTTTTATTATTTGCTTGATAGAAGAAAAAAATTTAGAGGAAACAGGAGCCATATTTGGAGTAAACGGTCAAAATGTGGTTCGTTGGAAACCTCCATTCAGCGAGCCTTATCAAAAGAATGTGGTGTATAGTGAACATGGGAAAAGAGGGTGAATGATGGAGAGCGTTACCGAAATCATTGTAAAAGAAGACCATATCGATCCAATCGGACATGTGAATAATATTAAGTTTGTTTCCTTCCTCGAGGATGCTCGAGGAGATTGGTATAGGAAAGCGGGAATTTCCTATGAGGAAATGCAAAAGAAGAAAATAGGGACCGTGATCCTAAAGTTGGATATTATGTTTCTGAAAGAAGCTAGACTAGGAGATTCTCTTAAAATTATCACACGTCCAAAAAAACTAGGTACTAAAAGTTTTGTATTCGAACAAAAAATTTTTAATCAATTGGAAGAACCTATTACAGAAGTGACCGTAACCTCAGTCATGTTTGATACAATCTTAAGAAGAAGTATAACTGTGGTGGATGAAATTGTGCGGAAATTTTCCAATATAGACTAAATGTTGTTTGGTACTAACGATAAATACAAGACATTAGGACATGGCAGTGATTTAGGAATCACTGCTTTTTTTGTCGGTCCAATCTATTCCACTGCCTGAAATTTGGTATGAATCTAGAAAACTTACGTATATGTAGTATGAATCATGAATAATTGAATGATAAGAAAGGGGAATTTACCATGTGGAACTATCCTCATAATGTAAATGGTCCTTTTAATATTAATAGTTACTATGTCGGCTCGAATCCGTTAACCTCTATCAATCCCACACCAATTTTTCCAAAAATAAATAAAACGACCTTCTTAAGTCCATTCACCTATATTGTGGGCGACGTTACGATCCGGAATAATACCTACGTCGGCCCCTTCGTCAGTATCCGCGCAGATGAAGGAACTCCTTTCTATATTGGAAGAAACTGTAATTTACAGGACGGCGTGATCCTCCATGGCTTAAAAAACAAACATGTCGAGGTTAATCAGCGGAAATACTCAATCTATATCGACGAAGAAGTATCCTGTGCCCATGGCTCATTGATTCATGGCCCCTGTCAGATTGGTAGAAATGTATTTGTTGGTTTTAAATCAATCGTTTATCATGCCGTCATCGGGGAGGGGAGTTTTATTTCCGCAGGAGCCGTTGTTACAGGTGGAGTGACACTTAAGCCTGGCAGCTTTGTTCCGCCAGGCGCTCATATTGATAATCAGAAAAAAGCAGATTCCTTATCAAAGGTACCGGAAAATGAAGAAGAATTTGCCCGTGAGGTTCAAAGGGTCAATCAAGAATTTCCTTCTGCCTATTCGATCACCTTTGGAAATGACCGATGTACGTGCGGTTTATCTGTCTGATCAAAACAAACTTAATCATCTTCCACCTCCTCAAATAGAATTTTCAAGGGAAAAATTAACTTTTTTGAAGGTTTTGAATCATATTTTGTTGAAATAAGTATCTAAAGGAAGAAATATTGGGTGAGGTGGGAGCATGAACGATATCCGATTTGCGTATATTGATGAATCTGGTGATTATAGTTTTGATTTTGAAAATAATGATGTTTCAACCCACTTTATTCTGGTTGCTGTTCTAGCAAAAGAGTCGAATAAAGAATGGCTAGAACAGGAAGTTGAAAAGGTTCGACAAAAATTTTTTCAAACGGAAGAAATGCAATCTGATAAAATGGATAACCCTCATCTAAGAATTCAACTATTAAATGACCTGAAGGATTTGCCCTTCAATATATATGCCTATGTAGTCGATAAAAGAAAAATTAGGGAAGATAGTGGCATCACATTTGAAAAGACGTTTATCAAGTTTATGAATCGATTGGTGTATGACGACTTAAATCGAACCTTTGACCAACTTGATCTTGTATTAAGGGAACAAGGGACGAAAGAATTTATGACCGAATTTAAAACCTATATTTCCGAAAGAAGTGTTCCCGATTTATTTAATTATTCCACTTTTGGTTTTAATCAAAGTAAATCGGAAATACTACTTCAATTGGCCAATTTCATCGCGGGAACAATTGCAAAAGGTTACGATCAAACTCAGTACTCTGAATATTATCCACTTTTTAATAAAATCATCAAAAAGAAAATCATTGCCATTAATTTATGGCCGCAAAACTATAAAAACTATCTTGATGATTACATATCCAGGAATCAAGACTCTCCATTTGATGAGGTTATTTTTAAACAATCGGTGAATCTGACCCTTCAATATCTTGAAAAGAATAAAAAGAGTGAAGATGCCGATGAAAGAATCCGGGTAGATTTACTCAAGTTCCTGTTATTTAACCTAAGAGAAAATCCAAATGAATATGTGTTTACCCAAGAAATTTTAGATAATCTGAACGCCATCCGCGTAAACAAAATAAATCATCACTACTTTCGATCGAACATCGTTTCAAAGCTTCGTGATAGCGGGCTATTAATTGCCAGCAGCAATAAGGGATATAAATTGCCTGTTTGTTTATCAGATTTATATGATTTTGTTCATTTATCGAGCTTAACGATCCACCCAATGATTCAACGAATCTCCAAGTGTCGCAATCAAATACTCCTTGCTACCAATAATGAAATTGATATTCTTGAACACAACGAATATGAATATCTAAAAAGAATTATTGAGATGGAAAAAATAACGGTTCATGATTAAAAGGTCAGTCCCACAAATCAAGTTTTGTGGGACTGACCTTTTTTAGATTGACCAATCATGCCAAATTTGTTATTCTATAATCAACTTTTATTCTTATAAGAAAACTTTTAATGATAAATTTTTCAAAAATAAATATAACCAGAAGGTGAATATATTGAAGCTGCAGGCAGATGTTTGTATTGTGGGTGGCGGACCAGCAGGGACATTATTGGGTTATCTATTGGCTAAGAATGGGGTATCAACGATTCTTCTCGAACGATCCTCCGGAGTGAACAGGAAATTTAGAGGCGAACATATAAACTCTGAAACAGAAGCCATTTTAAAAGAACACCAATTATTTGATAAGATAGAAGAGCTAGGCATTCTTAAAATGAAAAAGGTTGAGTTTTTTTCAGGAAACCGGATTGTTAACACGATTACACCTTCCAACACTGAGGATCATGTAGGAATTCATGTACCTCAAGCGAATTTACTAAGTGCAATGAACCAAGAATCAGCACAATATAAAAATTACCGTCTTCTTTTTAACACAAAAGTAACGGAATTAATCCAGGATGAACGTGGTGCCTTTACGGGTGTAAAAGCGATAAGCGACGGTCAAGAAGTCATCATTAACAGCTCCGTGGTTGTCGGAGCGGACGGCCGCTACTCGACAGTCAGAAAGCTTGCGGAAATACCAACGGTCGAGATGACACATGGTTATGATGTTTTGTGGGCCAAAATTCCAGCACCTGCAGGATGGGAGCCCACAACAAGAATGGTTCTTGTTGACGGCCATCAGCTTGCCTTGTTCACACAAACAGGGGGATTCATTCAAATTGGCTGGAATATTGAAGAAGGTTCTTTTCCATCGTTAAGAAAACAATCATTACAGCCCTTTCTTGAACCATTAATTGAAAGCTTTCCCGAATTGAAGGAGCTCGTTCTACAGCATCTTCGTACATGGAATGACTTTGTTCCCTTAAAAGTACAAAGCTCCCGTTCTAATACATGGGTAAAGGACGGATTAATTATGATCGGGGATGCCGCTCACACCATGACACCAACTGGTGCGATTGGGATTAATTGTGGGATGAAGGACGCGCATGTATTAGCGCCAATCTTAACCGAAGCGCTTTTGGAAAAAAACATTTCGGCACAGAGATTGAAAAGATTTGAAGTAAATAGAAAAACTGAAATTAAAGAACAGCAAGAAATGCAAATGAAACAAGAAGCCTCCTTTTCGGAAAAATTTGCTCAGTTTGCTCTAAGTTAAACAATGGACCTTCGCCTGCACCTGTTCATGGTGTGGGAGGAGGTCTTTTTTTGTAGAGGCGGCTAACCGAAAAGTTGGAGAAGAATGAGGAACCCAATAATCAAAACCGAAAAAAACGTCCCTCGTAATTCCTTCTTATTCGTCGCATCGGAGGTTGTCTTTCCCTGTTGCGTCATAATACCACCCTTTCCATTATTTACCGACTAATCAGTTATTTACCAAAAAGCGACATTTCATAATTTCCTTTGGAAAGTTTTTCTAGTAGGAAAGGGTGTCAGGCACCATGTGAATTCTTCACTGGTGCCTGACACCCTTTCCATAAGATAGTAAGCATTTATTTTTGATTTCGGCATCACTATTGTTACTATAGTAGTAATCTCTAATGGGAAAGGAATTGCTAAAATGGCAACAATTAATATACCTGTATCTGTTTTGAATTTAGCACCGATCCGAAAGGGGCAAAGTTCTAGTCAAGCGATTGAAGCAATGGTCGATCTTGCCCAAGCCGTCGAAAAAATGGGCTATCAGCGCTATTGGATTGCAGAACATCATAATACCGCTACACTTGTCAGTTCAGCGACATCGATTTTAATCAAGCATGTATTAGAACATACAGATACTATTCATGTTGGTTCTGGGGGAATCATGCTGCCGAATCATTCACCGCTCGTGGTGGCTGAACAATTTGGAACCATGGCAACGATTTATCCGAATCGTGTCGATCTCGGGTTGGGACGGGCTCCCGGTACAGATATGATGACAGCAAGCGCCTTAAGGCGTTCAAAAAATGATTCTGTCTATACGTTTCCAGATGATGTCCAAGCATTGCTAACTTATTTTGGTCCGGGAGAGAAGCAAAGCTATGTGAAGGCCTATCCAGGAGTTGGCACGAATATACCGATTTATATCCTTGGATCATCGACTGATTCTGCTTATCTAGCCGCAAGCTTGGGACTTCCGTATGTATTTGCGTCCCACTTCGCACCAAGATACATGGAAGAAGCAATCTCGATTTATCGGAGTCGTTTCCAGCCCTCCGAATATTTAGAAAAGCCATATATGATGGTCTGTTTAAATGTCATTGCGGCCGAAACGGATGAAGAGGCTCAATTTCTATCAACCACGATGCAGCAGTTTTTCCTAAATGTCGTTCGTGGTACCCAAAATCCGTTACAACCGCCTGTTGAAAATCTGGATGAGATTTGGACCCCGATGGAAAAAGAAATGGCTGCATCGAAGCAAAGTGTAACATTGTTAGGAAGCAAGGAGACGGTCAGACAACAGTTGACGAAGTTTCAGGAGTACTATAACGTCGATGAACTCATGGCCGTATCGTATATTTATGACACTGAGAAACAAAAACGTTCGTATGAAATATTAAAAGAAGTAGTCGACGGAAAATAAACTAAAACACCTAGAGTAACCAGTGATATTTAAAATAAGCGGAGATTTTTCGGTTAGACTGAAGAATAGAGCTCGGTTCGGGGTATATAAGCGGAGGTTTTCCGCTTAAG
>NZ_BCUX01000015.1 GCF_001591445.1 Neobacillus drentensis NBRC 102427
GCAAAATTACTCATTTTCATGTTTTTCGATTCAATAATCGGAATCTTTCCGTCTATTTAGGCTATTTTCAGTGCTATTTTCTAATTAAGAGAAGTTTCTCCGCCTATTTATCAAACCCGGTGCTTAACCTAATATCAAAAAAGCCATGACAGGCAGACTAGCATGAAATTATTATGAATTTTTCTTCAGTACCATAAAAAATCACCCTCACATAACAAAGTGAGGGTGATTTTCTATTTAACTATTTTCTGTTTGGAATTGAATCATGAACTCTTTGAATGCTTGGCAGGCTTCAACTGGAACGGCATTATATGCTGATACCCGGCATCCGCCAATGGAGCGGTGTCCGTTTACGCCTACAAAACCTGACTGCTTTGCTTGCTCGAGGAATTTCTTTTCTAAGTCCTTTGATGCTAAGTTGAAGGTAAGATTCATGAGAGAACGACTGTCCGGTGTTGCATGGCCAATATAAAAACCATTACTAGCGTCGATTGTCTCGTATATCAGGTTCGCTTTTTTCTCATTCTGCTCAGCAATGGCAGATAACCCACCTAACTCACGAACCCAGTTTAGGACCTCTCCAAGCATGTAAATGCCAAAGGTTGGCGGTGTGTTATACAAGGAGTTATTTTTTGAATGCGTGCTGTATTTTAACATCGTTGGGATAGCTGTATTGGCTTGTTCAAGCAGATCCTTGCGAATAATAACAACGGTTACGCCGGAAGGGCCGAGATTTTTCTGGGCACCAGCATAAATGAGCGCAAACTTGCTAACATCGATCGGTTTAGAGAGAATATCACTCGACATGTCTGCAATTAATGGAACATCTCCAGTGTCTGGAAAGTCCTTCCACTGTGTACCATAAATCGTATTGTTGGACGTTAAATGTAAATAAGCATCAGTTGAATTGTACTGTAATTGATCTAGTGTTGGGATGCTTCGGTAGTTGCCTTCCTTCGTGGAAGCTGCATGGTAAACTTCACCAAATAGCTTTGCCTCTGTGAAGGCTTTCTCTGACCAGGAACCAGTCATTACATATCCAGCTTTTTTCCCAGCTTGTAAAAAGTTCATCGGAATCATTGAAAACTGAAGACTAGCACCGCCCTGCAAGAAGAGTACTTCATGCGTATCAGGAATGGACAACAGTTCCTTTAAGCTGGCAATTGCCTGATTATGTACGTCTTCATAAGCCTTGCTTCGATGGCTAAGTTCCATAACCGACATGCCCGTACCTCGAAAATCTATCAGTTCCTCCTGGGCTTTTTCTAAAACAGAAATTGGTAACGCCGAAGGACCTGCATTAAAATTATAAGTGCGGTGGACTTGCAGTTTCATTTTTATCACTCCATTTTTTCTTTTCTCTGACTATACCATACTTATAAAATTCCGAAAATAAATTTAATTGTGAAATCGTGAAAAATTTCACTTTTTATTAAAAATATCGAATTTTAGCTTTTATCCGCCATTCTTTGACTGCTGCGCGACCAAATAACGACTGGGATGAGCAGAAGGGAAAGGAAGCCACCTGCAAATGAGAGTCCCGCGTAACTCGTTTGAGCAACGACCATTCCCGAAATTGCTCCACCGGATGCCCCAGCCAAAGCAACTAAGACATCAACCGTTCCCTGTGTTTTGGCACGTGTCGAGGGATCCGTTGAATCGATGATCAGTGCTGTTCCACTAATTAATCCAAAGTTCCAGCCAAGCCCGAGCAAAGACAGTGCGATGATAAGAGTCAGCATCGAATCAGCAGGTGCACTTGCAGCAAGAATACCTGCAGTAAGAAGAGTAGCACCAGAAGCGACGGCCATTGCGGTCCGGCCAATCTTATCGACAAGAATACCAGTCACGAGAGAAGGCAGGTACATAGCGCCGATATGGAAGCCGATGACCATTCCAACTTCACTAAGATCATGTCCATGATGCTTCATGTAAACAGGTGTCATTGTCATAATCGATGTCATGACAATCTGCGTTAAAACCATAATGGTGGCGCCGACAACAATTCCTCGTTGATTGATTTCTATTTTGCTAGATTGTTTTTCCAATAGATTCTTTTTTTTAACTTCCAGTCCTTTTGTAATCGCATTTGCAACGATGAGAGGATCAGGGCGCAGGAATGCTAGGAGGACAAATCCGGCAAGAGTAAACGCAGCTGCACCAAGTATGAACGGACCAGCTAGAGCAGGAACTCCAATTGACGTCGCAAATCGGCCCATTACACCCACCAAGTTTGGTCCAGCCACAGCACCGAATGTAGTTGATACCATCGCAATACTAACTGCGGTTGCTCGCTGAGTAGGTTTGGCTAAGTCCGTTCCTGCATAGCGTGCTTGTAAATTTGATGCAAAGCCAGCCCCATAGATAAGGAGTGAGGCAAAAAGAAGAAAGATATTACCGGTGATCGCTGAAATGATGACTCCAATCGCGCCGATTCCGCCAGTTAAGAAACCTCCGGCCAGTCCTATCCGCCGTCCAAATCGTTGGGAAAGGCGACCGACAAGCAATGCTGCCCCTGCAGATCCAAGCGTTAATAACGCTGCAGGAATCCCTGCATAACTGTCCGTCCCTAACATATCTTGGGCAAGAAGGGCACCTACCGTTATACCGGCAGCCAGTCCAGCCCCTCCGAAAATTTGCGAAATGACAACAACGAGCAATGTCCTTCGATATAGCACCTGCTGTTTCTCGGGTGAATCTATGAAAGTCTGGAGCAAAACTTGTTTTGAATATTCCGGGTAATGTGACACACTAGAACCTCTTTCTGAAGGAATTAACTCCTCCATCATTATTTGATTTTTATTTTATCAGGAAAAAATCGCAGTTTATATAAGTAAATTTCATAAAATTTAATTTTTTTGATTTAAAAAAAGCAAAAGGTGCCTCCAATCAATGGAACGGCCTTTTGCTTCTAATTTTTATCAATAGTAATTAAAACCCAAATAGATAATATAAATAATGATTGCTGCGATTGCGATAATCCAAACAAGAAATACAGGATTCAGTAAGTATGGATGCCTTTGAGTGTTTTTATTGATTTGCGTATCAAATTCACCGGTTCTAGTACTAACCATTCTTCCAGTCCCTAGCGTGAAAATTAAACCGCCAATCAATACTAACAAAGCAATACCAGACAAAATGAGATACCAATTACTCAATTATATAACCACCTTTTTTTTCATATAATTTGAGAAAATGTGGTGAAATATACATAAGCAGGTCTAAATTTCTTCAGGAAAATATGATTGATTATTCATTTATTTTTCGATACAGTTGTATTGATAATTTGGAAAATTCTAAAAATGAGGTGTAGTTGATTATGTTAAATATGTTTACGAATGAGGACGTTATCTGCATAGAGGGAAATGTTCAAAGCTCAGGAATCATATTAGGAACGGTTTATTCCTTTTTAGTTGATGGAATGCTAATCGATACAGGACCGCAATGTCTTGAAAAAGAACTTATCCCCATTTATGAGGACCTAAGCTTTGATTTCGTTACATTAACGCATAGCCATGAAGACCATTCTGGTTTAGCCCCTTGGATTCAAAAGAATAGGAATGTTCCAATTTATGTCCATTCAAATGGAATCAATATATGTGCGGAACATTGTCCCTACCCGAAGTATCGGAAACTTACCTGGGGAGTTCGGTCAGCCTTTGATGCCTTGCCACTTGGGGAGAACATTCAATCACACAGTCAAGAATGGAAAGTCATCTACACACCGGGGCATGCCGATGACCATGTCTCATTTTTCCATGAAGAAACCGGCCGACTATTTTCAGGCGATTTATTTGTCACATCACGAACGAAAGTCATTATGGACAGTGAATCCATCCCAGTGATCATTCAATCGATTCGCAACCTGCTCAACTATGATTTTCAGGGGCTGTTCTGTTGCCATAGCGGCTATATTAAGGATGGAAAAAGCAAATTAGTCCAAAAGCTAGATTACCTTGAAAATCTATCTGGTGAAGTGAAAAATCTCTACAGTGAAGGTCGCTCGATTGATGAAATGACTCAATTGCTTTTTCCAAAAAAGTACCCAATTATAGCTTTTTCAGAAGGGCAATGGGATACTAGACATATCATCGCCTCAATTGTCGCCGCAAGTTAAATCAAAAAAGCTAAAAAAGGCTTCATGGCCTTTTTTAGCTTTTTTTAGTTTACATGGGTTAATTCTGATAGATGAACCAATTGAATATTATGCAGACTATCTACTTCCTTGATTTCACAAAATCCGGAAGTGTATTTGTAAAGGATAATATATTTCTTGCCATTGTAAAGAACATGTTCCATTTTATCTCCATCCTTTGACTTTCTAAAAATAATTGTATTTCTGTCATACATAATAATCTATGATGTTCAATTAAAGAGTATGTAAATTATTTTTGTAGAGTGTGACTTGGTTGGTTCATTCAAAAAAACAATCTGGTAGAATGAGTGTGATAAAATACTTATGATAGTGTTTTTAGTTAGAGGAGGAAGCAGTTTGTGTAAGAAACCAGTGATAGGCATAACAGGTGCCTATGTGAAACATAACGAATCTATGGAAGGTGTCTATGTACACCATGATTACCATAAAAGTGTTGCTGCTAATGGAGGGATCCCGATTATTCTTCCCTATATTAGCCCTGAAATCGCATTAGAGACGCTTGTCTTATGCGATGGAATAATTCTCAGCGGGGGAGAGGACGTTGACCCAAAACTTTATGGCCAGGACCCGCATCGTCACCTAGGTCCAACTACACCCGAACGGGACATGGCGGAGATCGCAATGGTGAAATATGCACTTGATAACAATATCCCATTGCTTGCGATTTGCAGAGGTGTTCAAATTTTGAATGTCGCCCTAGGTGGTACGTTAATCCAGGACATCTCGAGTCAAGTCAAAGAACCAATCCAACACTCACAGAAAATAGATAGAAGTCGGGAAACTCACTGGGTGACCATCAACACGGATAGCAAATTATTTGAAATCGTTGGTTCTGAACGAGTACGTGTAAATAGTCTCCATCATCAGGCAATCGATAAGGTAGCCAATGACCTTCGTGTTGTTGCCCAATCATCCGACGGGCTTGTTGAAGCGGTAGAGTATATCCATCCAACCACATTTACGGTCGGAGTTCAGTGGCATCCTGAATCAATGGCTAGCACAAACGATGAGATGAATAATGTGTTCAAAGAATTTATAAACAGCTGTATAAAGGTCCCAATTTCGATTTAAGGGAAAGGAATGATTCAATTGATGGAAAAAATTTATCTGGATTACAATGCTAGTACACCGATTGCTCCTGAAGTGTCTGTGGCGATTAAACCGCTGTTAGATCATTTTTTTGGGAATCCGTCAGCCTTACATTGGGCAGGGTTACCAGTGAAGGAATTATTACATCAATCTAGAGGTCAGGTGGCGGAATTAATCGGCTGTACCCCAAGAGAAGTTATTTTTACAAGTGGTGGCAGCGAAGCCAATAACCTTGCATTAAAAGGGTTCTATTTTAAAAATCGACATAAAGGCAATCATATTATTACTTCTAAAATTGAACATCCTGCGATTATCAATCCTTGCAAATTTCTTGAACAAATGGGTGCAAAGGTCACATATGTAGACGTGGATCGGGACGGGAAAGTTACAATAGAAGCAATAAAAAAAGCGATCACAAAGGAAACAATCTTGATTTCGATTATGCATTCCAATAATGAAACAGGTACCTTGCAGCCCATCAAGGAGATTGGGGAAATCGCCCGAAATTTTGGGATTGTATTTCATACAGATGCATCACAATCGGTTGGAAAAGTCCCGGTGAATGTGGAAGATTTGAAAGTGGATATGCTTACGATTGCCGGCCATAAGCTATACGCACCAAAGGGAATTGGTGCATTGTATATTCGAGAGGGAATCCATTTGGAACCACTTATCCATGGAGCGGGGCATGAGTTTGGACTTCGGGCAGGTACAGAAAATACGTTATTAGCAGTGGGATTAGGAACGGCTTGTGAAATTGCTAAGCAACAGGTAGGGAATACTGGAATTAAAGATTTAACCGATTATTTTTGGAAGCGACTAAAGGATGCCTTCGGGGATCAAGTCGTTTTGAATGGGCACCCGGAAGACCGTCTGCCAAATACATTAAATGTAAGTTTTGTCAGAAGAGTAGGTCAAGAGCTGTTAGATTCCATCCCTCAGTTAGCAGCATCAACTGGATCGGCCTGTCATGCAGGTAGTATTGACCTATCACCTGTCTTAAAAGAGATGGATGTTCCTGAAGAGGTAGGAATGGGTGCGATCCGCTTAAGTTTAGGCAGGTATACGACGAAAGTTGAGATTGAACAAGTAATGGAATGGTTTAATGGAATAATATAACAAGGAACAGGGCCTAGCTCGCCTTAAAAAAAGTAATAAAAAATGACCATCAAATTGTGTTAGTTGATTTGATGGTCATTTTTTATTGATAGCTTGTATAAGTTTAACTTACACAGAGAATTTTTATAGAAATAAACAAATAGCAAATTTATAGGGAAAGAGGGGTTGGTATTTATTGTAAAGCATGTTAACTTCTCTGTGGATGACCAAACAGAAGCAAGTATTATCCATAGGCTTCGGACCTCTGGATGTGTTTTTGCAAAAGAAGAGGCTCTCCTACTTATATCTGAAGCACGGACATTGGATGACCTTAAGAAAATGGTAGAATTGCGAGCCGGGGGTACACCTCTTGAACATGTCATTGGGTACACAGAGTTCTGTGGTCTGAGGATAAAGATAGACTCTAAAGTCTTCGTCCCTCGCCAACGAACAGAGTTTCTTGTCCACCAGGCAGAAACCCTAACTAGATTAGGGGATCTCGTCGTTGATATGTGTTGTGGGTCAGGAGCAGTAGGTGCAGCACTTGCAGCGACTGTAGGGCAGATAGTCTTGTACTCTGTTGACATCGCTCCCGCCTCTGTACACTGTGCTAGCAGCAATATATCAGCTTTTGGTGGCCGCGTTTTTCAAGGGGACTTGTATAAAGCTCTACCCTACTCGATTCGAGGCCGTATAAACATCATAGTTTCTAATGCTCCTTACGTACCTACCGAGGCAATCAAGTTGCTACCTCGGGAGGCTCGCCTGTTTGAACCTATGTTGGCACTCGACGGAGGAAAGGACGGACTTGACCTACAGCGTATGCTAGCGAAAGAGGCACCTCTCTGGTTAGCTCCAGGAGGTAACTTGTTGGTAGAAACGAGCGAACAGCAAGCATCCCAAACCCTAGATATTTTTTCTAGTATGGGGCTGATCGCGAAAGTAGCCAGAAATGCTGATTTGGACGCCACGATCATTATCGGTACAAAACCTGGAACCTAAAGTAATAAACAACGAGCCTCAACTCAAAAAAGTGTCATTAAATTGAAGATGATTTGGTAGGACCGGGACGATGAAAATGGTAAAATAAAAAAATCTAGAGAAAAGGAGTTAATAGGCTATGAACCAAGTAGAAATTATCGCTCGGAGAATACTAGGTTGGAAGTTAAACAGGTGGGACAGATGGTTTGATTTTGAAAAGGGGACATTCATTCCAGTAACTGATTTTCAACCTGAACAAAATCTTGACCATGCGATGCTCATCGTAGAAAAATTAAAAGATTTCGGCTTTACTTATACAACGAATGGGGTTTCTGAAGTTTGCTTTAATAACATATGCGAAACGGGCGAAACATTAGCACAAGCCATCACTAATGCAGCCTTCACTGTTGCTGATAACAGCACGATTGCAGAAGGATGGATGTAAAACTACGAAGTCGATGATTACTTATAAAAAAGCTTGTAGAAACAAGTCCTATAAATGGACCAAAACCTACAAGCTTTTATTTTTACTTATTTCTCCGTAAAACAGTAATAAACCCATCCAATATATCATGACTGACTGAAAATCCTTTACGTTGATAAAATTCCAGCGCCTCATTATTGCCATTTGAGACAAAGACAAAATAATCTTCGATCTCAGCAAATTGTTTCAACCACGTCATCGACATATTGAGAAGTTTAGTCCCAATTCCATATTTGCGGTATTCTTCTTTTATATAAAATTGCGATAAACAACCTACATTAGGTCTAAGAACAGAAGAAAGGTCAAAGAAAGTCGCAAACTCATTAGAATATGCCTCTTTAGGAGAAATATTGGAATAAACATACCCAACGATTTGTCGACCATCTTTTACGACTACGATATAATTGTGTATAGCACTATGTATCGAAGGAACCATCCTAGTTTCGAAATTCATACTGTCAAACAATTCTGGTCTTATGTAAGCTCTCGACTTTTGAAAGGCCATCAGCTCATTACATAAATCACGGCAGTATTCTATTTCTCCATCCGAGATCACTTCGTATGATAAATTCATTTCTCCCACTCCTTACATTGTCATTTAGCAACTCAGAAAAGAGCCCTCTGTTTATATTAAACCGAGACGCTCTAATCCGTAGCGGACACCATCTTCTTCGGCAGAGAGTGTTACCATATTGGCCACAGCTTTCAACTCATCACGGGCATTTCCCATGGCGACTCCCATTCCTACCAGTGATAGCATTTCCAAATCATTTAAACCATCCCCAAAGGCCACCGCCTCATCAGGTGCAATCCCAATCTTTTCTAATAACTTAGTAATACCCACAGCTTTGTTTGAATTGGACAAATTCACATCACAGGTTCGTGCCCCTGAACTCCATCTGCGAAAATCAAGTTCTGGAACCTTTGTCTGATAGGATGACTCCTCCTCTAGATCACAATGAAGGAAGATTTGATAAATATCCTGGTCTTTCCAAAATTGCGGCGGGGCAAGCTCCGGTTTCCATGGATCATGCTGATACGCTTCTACAACGAAGGGATGATCTAAATGGGTAACTTTAAAGCTCGTATCGCCTAAAAAAGTAAGAGGGTGCTGAAAGCCATTGGACAATTGATGGACTTTTTCTAATACATGCTTCTCCATGGAGCTTTTGTATATTTCTTTTCCTTCATGGAAGGCAAAGGCGCCATTAAAAAAGACCATAGAATCGACCCCGGTATCTTGAATAATCGACTCTGTAAAATATGGTGCTCTTCCGGTAGCAATAACCACTTTCATCTGTTTCTCTTTTAAGCGCTGAATGGCATCCTTTGTGGCATGACTAAGTGTTTTACCATGCGGGAGGATGGTTCCGTCTATATCTAAGATGACAACTTTGTATTTCATAAAACACACTCCTATGATGCTATCTCACTTGATAAGCCAGTTTTTCTATAGTCCATGTTTGAATTTAAAGAGTATCTGAGTGGGTTTTCATTATACATGATGAAGAGTTGGTTCGCATCTTTAACAAACCTGTTTCAATGAAAATTTTTTGTAAATTCCTGGCTCATAAGATTTACTTAATATTGGAATGTATATGAAAAAAGATATTAGCTAACATAGTTTGACTGTAATAATGTTATGTAAACTTACACACTTCCAGCCAACTGTACATTGAATATATCATTTAATAAAAAATAAGACCCCGATACAGGGAGTCTTATTTTTTATTAGTCATCATTATTTTGCATTCCAGTAAACATGAGAACAAAACGAAGTAATTCGGCAATTGCGACCACTGTTGCAGCTACATAGGTTAATGCAGCAGCATTTAGAACTTTCTTCGCTCGATATTCCTCTTCATTTCTGATAAGACCAGAACCAATCATTACATTCAATGCTCTAGAACTTGCATTGAATTCAACCGGTAAGGTAACCACCTGAAAGAGCACTGCAGCGCCCATTGCAAGTATTCCTAGTAATAAAAAGTTGGCAGATGAAAGAAGAATGCCAATTAAAATTAGTATGAATGAAAAATTCGAGCCAATATTAGCCACAGGCACTAAGGCATGTCTTACACGCAATGGAACATATCTGTCCTTTTGCTGTAAACAGTGGCCAACTTCGTGAATCGCAACGGATACCGAAGCAATGGAGGTACCATGGTAGTTTGCTGAAGATAGTCTTACACTTCTACTTTTTGGATCATAGTGGTCAGATAAGTGACCTCTCACTTCTTCGACCGAAACATCGTATAAGCCATTTTCATCCAAAATTCTTCTAGCTGCCTGGGCCCCGGTCAAACCAGAGGAGGCTCCCACTTTTAAAAATTTAGAATAGGTATTTCGTAAGTACATTTGCACGAATAGTGGTATGATCATGATTAGAATAAAATAAACAATAAAACCCATGAAGTATGCTCCTTCTACAGATGACAAATTTATATCTTTAGTATACTTTATGGTTCAGGTTTTTAGTAATAAAGTGCTCGTCAAAAAGGACTTACCCAGTAATGTAAGTCTTTTTTGAATGGAGAGAATATCCGAGGACTACTTTTTACTTCGTTTATTCCGATAAGCAATAAGATTTGTTTTTAATGAAGCATATGTCCCGACCGCTGCATAGCCGTAAAACCAGCCCATAAATATGCCGCCAAGGATGTTGTGTTTGTGACTGATAAAAATGGAAATACCTAGTCCAAATAAAAGTGCAATCGTTGGTACAAACCATTTTGGTAATACAAAATACACCTTTATTAGTTGAGTTAACAATATTATGATGGGTATTGCAAAAATTGCATCCCAAAAGTTCGTTTTTATGGTAGGGAAATCCACAGAACAACACACCTTTTTAAGCTTATTATGTGTGTTCTACGATAGGAATATTAGTTCATACTGATATACCAAGCTAATCCTCCAATTGCACCTAAGATAACGATCACATAAATCGCTGTCAACCTTATTGTGTTTTGTTTTGCGGAGCTTTTATAGTTTTCATCTGGTTTCCCCAAGAGCGCAAGCGTACCAACAAGGGCTGCTACTAAAACGATAATAATAAGTGCCATACCGACCTTCATTTTTTTCATCCTCACTATATGATAAAATTATTTATTTTCTTTAGACAAAGTATGATTCCTATTTTAAGGTTAAAATGATAAAAAATGACCATCCAATTACTAAAAAAAATGACCATCCACTTTTTATCATAGTAGGTCCCAATTGAATGGAGAGGAGAGGAAATTGTGAACTGGAAACCAGATCGAACAAATAAAAGACCAATTTATAAACAAATTGCCGATTACATTGAACAAGGTATTTCCACAGGTCTGTTTTCACCGGAAACGATGTTACCTTCAGAACGGGCCTTAGCTGAAGTGCTGCAAGTGAATCGTAGTACAGTGGTAGCAGCATATGAAGAATTACAGTCTATGGGGATTGTGGAGAGAAAAAAAGGGAGTGGAACCATTGTCAGTACAGATATTTGGGGACTCGAACATAGACGTATTCCAAACTGGAGCAGATATTTGGAGCGAGGCTCATTTCTTCCCAACCTTCCTGTTGTTCAAAGAATTCGTAAGGAAACACAGGAAAATGATCTTATTAATATGGCAAGCGGTGAATTGTCACCAAGTCTATTCCCAAATGAGCAATTTCAACGTATCCTGTCAGAGCGGCCCTTTACAGGCTATCTTGGATATAACGATCCACAGGGGAGTAAAGAACTAAGGGATACGATTGCTACGCATGTGAAGGAGTATAAGAATATAAATACAGATTCTTCTTCGATTCTAATTACATCGGGTGCCCAGCAAGCTCTCCATTTAATCGTTCAATGCCTGCTTAAACCTGGTGACGCTGTTGCGATTGAGGATCCATCCTACTGCTATTCACTTCCAATTTTCCATACGGCTGGTTTAAAAATCTATCGATTACCCGTCGATTCACATGGAGTCAATCCAGATGACCTTGTTCATTTTCATAAGAAACATCGAATTAGAATGATTTTTTTAAACCCTGATTATCAAAATCCAACGGGAACAGTTCTTTCAATGGAAAGACGAAAACAAATTTTAAACCTATCAGCTGAATACGGTATTCCGATTATTGAAGATGACCCCTATAGTTTAACCTCCTTTGATGGAGTGGTAAATTCAACTTTAAAATCAATGGATGATAACGGAAATGTTCTCTATATAAGTTCTTTGTCCAAAATTATTGCTTCAGGGTTGCGAATCGGTTGGGTAATAGGTCCTGCAAAGGTCGTTTATCGGCTTGCTGACGCCAAACAACAAGTGGACTTTGGACACAGTATTTTTCCCCAGTGGGTAGCCAATCAATTTCTCGGTTCCGAGTATTTTCATCCACATATTCATTTTTTAAGAAAGCAACTGAAACAACGGAGAAATCAGATTGTTCTAAGCCTTAAACAATTATTGGATGACAAAATTTCCTTCTCTATTCCAAATGGTGGAATTCATCTATGGTGCAAATTAAATGAGCCTATAGATGAACAAAAGTTACTTGAGGAATCAATTAGGAAGGGGATTGCAATTGTTCCGGGAGGGATATTAGGTTCTGAAAAGGGGTGTCAGCGTTTTACATATGGCAGGGTGGAAACAAGTTCCATCCATGAAGGGATCGAAAGGTTTTCGGAAGCGTTAATCAACATAGAAAAATGATTGGGATGAAACATATAAGAAGGCCTCAACTCGTGTCATGAATTTTTTATAAAATAATAATACATTTAATTCGAGATATATTTATTGACGGATTTTGTCGGAAAGTTATAATATGGATAGGTAAAGTGTAAAAAATGGACACACCAGAAAAATAAGTTTTACATAAGCAAGGGAACAAGTTACAAGAAAAGGGACAAATTAATCACGAGGCCTCCAGCTTAAGTTGAAGGGAGATTAAACCTTGAATGAAAAAAAAGAAGTTGGTGAAAAAGCGGTAGAATACGTGAAAGACGGCATGGTTGTTGGACTAGGTACAGGGTCTACTGTGTTTTATTCCATTGCTAAACTAGGTCAATTGGTCCAACAAGGACTTTCCATCCAGGGAGTCCCAACTTCAGAACAAACGGCAAAATTAGCGAGAGAATTCGGCATCCCACTAGTATCTTTCAAAGAGATCGAGGGAATTGATGTCGCAATCGATGGAGCTGATGAGGTAAATCCAGATTTAAATCTTATTAAAGGTGGAGGAGGCGCTCTTTTAAGAGAGAAAATAATTGCGAAAGCAGCGAGAACTTTTATTGTAGTTGCCGATTCACACAAATATGTAGATACCTTAGGAGCTTTTCCGCTGCCAATAGAAGTAGTCCCATTTGGCTATGAAATGACCATGAAGCACATGCGAGAGCTCGGTGGCAGCCCGAACTTGAGGCAAACAAATGGGACCCCATATCTTTCAGATAACGGTAATTATGTGATTGATTGTGATTTTATAGAAATAAAGGATCCAATTGCCTTGGAGAGAGAGCTAAATATCATTCCGGGTGTTGTTGAAAATGGATTATTTGTTGACATGACAGATGCTGTCATTACATTAGACAGTAATAAAAACCTAATTACAAAAGTCCGCAAATAAAAAAATCCGGTTTTAATATTTAAGATCTAGAAGAGACTACTAAAGGATGTTATATCCAACCTAAAAAGATTTGTTAGAAAAATATAACAAAATATTGAAATCTTTGAGGGAAAACATATAAAATAAGTAGATGCAGCTTTAGATCTTAAAACAGCAACATAGTTATTGCTATTTCACTATTTATACGCCCGCTCCATGAATATAGCGGACACGCTGTTAAAAAAATAAATATTTTGGAGGAATTTTATTATGAAATTTTTTATCGATACTGCAAACTTAGAGGAAATCAAAAAAGCCTATAAAATCGGCGTATTATCAGGTGTAACAACCAACCCATCTTTAGTCGCAAAAGAAGGCGTGAAATTCGAAGACCGTATTGCTGAAATCTTAAATGCCGTACCAGAGGTTGAATCTGTTTCTGCCGAAGTAACACCAAATGCTTTGACAGCTGAACAAATGATTGCTGAAGCAGATGAGCTCATTAAAATTAACGGCGGTGATAAAAATATTACCATTAAGCTTCCAATGAACTTAGATGGACTAGAAGCTTGCCGCTATTTAACAAAAAAAGGTGTTAAAACGAATGTTACGCTAATATTTAGTGTGAACCAGGCATTACTGGCTGCTCGTGCAGGAGCTACTTATGTTTCCCCATTCTTAGGTCGTTTGGATGATATTAACGAAGATGGTGTAGAATTAGTAGCAAAAATCGCTAAGATGTTCCAGGTACAGAAATTAGATTCACAAATTATTGCAGCATCTGTTCGCCACCCAGATCACGTGACTCGTGTAGCAATGGCTGGAGCTCATATCGCAACTATTCCATTCAAGGTAATTGAGCAATTATCAAAACACCCATTAACAGACCAAGGTTTAGAGAAGTTTGCCGCTGACTGGAAAACTGTCTAATAATTAATAGAAAACATAAGGGCGTTACTTCCTGACTTCTAAAGGAGGCTAACGCCTTTAAATAACAAAAATACCACGAATTCAAGATTCTCGATTTATAAATATTATCAATAATTTAATCAATTATATGACATCATAATAAAACAGGACTGATTATAGGAAAAGGAATGATTTCTTTGCTTTCAATTGATCCATCCTTAATGTCGGAAAGAGAAAATTATAAATTTTTAATCGGGAGCATAATCCCTAGACCGATTGCGTTCGTCACAACGATTTCAAAAGATGGCGTTTTAAATGGTGCACCTTTTAGTTATTTTAATATCGTGTCATCTAATCCCCCGATGATCTCCCTATCTATTCAACGCTCTGGGGGGAGACAAAAGGATACGACAAGAAACATCATCGAGTCTAAGCAATTTGTTGTCCATATCGTTGATGAACAAAATGTTGAAAAAATAAATACAACAGCCGCAAGCCTTCCGCCTGATCAGAGTGAAATAGAGTTAGCACACTTAACACCAGTCGAAAGCGCGAAAATTTCTGTACCAGGGGTAACAGAAGCCAAGGTTCGAATGGAATGTACTTTAGAGCATACCTTAGAATTGGGAGACCAGGATAAACCGGGGTGTGATTTTATTATCGGAAAAGTAGTTCAATTTCATATTGAAAGTGACATTTATGAAAAAGGAAGAATTGATCCAGGTGGTTTAGCAGCGGTAAGTCGATTAGCTGGGAATAATTACGCCAAAATCGGTGAAATTTTTGAAATCGAAAGACCCAAATAACTCTTAAAATCCTATTTTAAAAGGGAGAGTAAAGATGCAGATAACAGCGGGCGTTATCATATTTCAGCAATGGGAAACGATGCACACGGAAATATCGAGTTTTTGGAGGGAAATTACTAATGAAACATATATTCAATAAGGGGAAAAATCCAACAAAACCCACGCTACTATTGTTACATGGTACGGGGGGCAATGAATTAGATTTGCTGCCACTTGCAGGAATGATTGATGATGAGGCAAATGTACTCAGCGTCCGTGGGAATGTATTAGAAAATGGCATGCCACGTTTTTTCCGCAGATTAGCTGAAGGTGTTTTTGATGAAGAAGACCTTATTTTCCGAACAAAAGAATTAAATGAGTTTCTTGATGAATCAGCCGAAAAGTATGGTTTTGAAAGAGATAATATTATGGCGATTGGTTATTCGAATGGAGCAAATATAGCGGCAAGTCTATTATTTCATTATCAACATGCTTTAAAAGGAGCGATTCTTCATCATCCAATGGTACCAAGAAGAGGAATGGACCTCCCTGATTTATCAGGGAAAACTGTGTTTATTGCAGCGGGAACGAACGATCCCATCTGTTCCCCAATGGAATCGACTGATTTACAATCATTATTAGAAAAGGCGAATGCGAATGTAGAAATTCATTGGGAGAATCGAGGTCATCAATTAACCATCCAAGAGGTAGAAGCAGCAGCTCAATGGTATCGGAAATTATAACAAGCCATTTAAAATTCTTAAATTAAAGATTTATCAGATGAAAATAAAAAGTCTGATGGGATGATCCTCCCATCAGACTTTGTTCTATTGCCCCAACTAGTTCGCTTTTTTCATTTCGATAAGCAAAATATGCGACGTTTTTTCGGCCAGTATTGTCATCTCTTCTTCAACAACCTCGAGGCCATCTCTATCAGAAAGTTCCAAACCGTTGATGACTGAAGTTCCTTCAATTTGAACTAAATAAGCCTGCCTACCTTCACTCACTGGAAAGCTTATTTCCTTTCCTGGCTGCAATTCTAAGGAATAAATATTTGCATCTTGGTTAATTTTAATTGGAGCATCGCCGTCTAATCCTGAAACCATGTGCAGCCAATTATCTTTTCGATCATCCCAATTAAATCTAAAATCACCATAGGCTGGTGTATGACCATATTTGTCTGGTAAAATCCAAATTTGTAAAAACCTTGATGTATTCTCTCCTAAATTATACTCACTGTGATGCACACCCGTACCTGCACTCATATATTGAACTTGTCCGCGTGATATTGTGTTTTGGTTGCCCATGTTATCACCATGAGTCAATTCACCATCCACCACATAGGAGATGATCTCCATATCTTTATGTGGATGCGTTCCAAAACCTGTTTGAGGATTAATTAAATCATCGTTGATTACTCGTAAAACCCCGAATTGAATATTAGCTGGATTATAATATTCTGCAAATGAAAAGTGAAATTTGCTTCTTAACCAGCCATGATTACTAGAACCCATATGATTACTGTCGATTTTTTTTAACATAATTATCTCTCCCATCTAATGAAAAATTAAAATATAAATTTATCTTGAATTCGAGATAATTATATATTCTATATTGTCTAGTGTCAACGTAAATATTCTAGAACAAACATCATTAGCTATTCTAAAAGAATAATATATATTGGAAGCGGAATATAGGAAATATCTCCTAATAGAGTTTCATTGACAAGGATAGTATATTATTATATTATTAATTCGAGATAAATGATTTAAAGATAATAAAATTAAATGTAAATAAAAGGAGAATGTTATAAATGAATGTATTAGTAGTTAAAGCAAATAATCGTCCAGCTTCAGAGGCTATTTCAAGTAAGATGTATGAAACCTTTATGGAAAATTTAGAGGGTGTAAATGTAACTACTTTCGATGTTTTCGCTGAAGATATGCCTTACTTTGGCCAGGATTTATTCAACGCTTTTGGTAAATTAGAATCAGGGGAAGAAATGACGGATCTAGAAAAACGTCTTCTTGCTGCAAAACAAAAAGCAATGGATGCACTAACAGCTGCTGACCTAGTTGTTTTCGCATTCCCATTATGGAACTTAACAATCCCAGCACCATTACAAACATTTATTGATTACGTATACCAAGCTGGTTTCACTTTCAAGTACGATGAAAATGGTCAAGCAGTACAATTAATGACTCACAAAAAAGCGATTATCCTAAGTGCACGCGGTGGCGTTTACTCAACTCCTGAAGCAGCACCAATGGAAATGTCTGCAACTTATATTAAAAACGTAGTTGGCGGCGTATTCGGCATGGAAATTATTGACGAAGTTATTATTGAAGGTCATGCTGCAATGCCAGCTCAAGCTGAAACGATTATTGCAGAAGGAATGGAAAAAGTAAAAGAAGCTGCAAAGAAATTATCAGCAGTCGCTGTTTAATAACTAAATAAGCCTGTAAAGTAAAAATAAAGGAGCCTGAATTTCAGGCTTCTTTATTTTTATCTATTTATTGCCATTTATCTGCCAGCCACCCCCACAAGTTAAGAAGGTTTTTTTGGTGCCTGACACCATTTTATTCAAAAACGAAGAGAATCCTTTGGTGATGGTACTAAAAATCAAATATAATAAGAAGAAAGAGAAATAGTGGGTGAAGGGACTGATCTTATGACCTTTTTAGAAAAAATAAAACCGCATTTAATTAGTAATGATGTTTTAATCCAAGAAACCGTTCTGCAGGCATTACACGATTATCCCAATGTCCCAGAAGAATGGACGATAGAGTTATTGAAGGAAGCCTTTAAAAACGAGGACAAGCGCTCCTCTATTTTAATTTATGTAGAAAACATGAAAATTAATGAAGATGCTGTCAAGGTACTGCTAGAAAATATCCCTTTGATGGACGGGACAAAGAATCATTTAGCAGTTAATTTATTAAACCGTATTGGCCCAGAGCTTGCATTAAAATATAAAGAGGCACTCCAAGGATACATTAGTGAGGATAGTTGGTCATTAAATGAACTCATTATGAATGGAACAGAGGATGAAGTTTTCAACGAGTTTTTAAAAACAATCAATACCCTTGACCATGCCGAAACTTATCAACATCCTATTTACATAAAAGCAAAAAAACTGGCTGCATGTATCGCCCAAAATGGCTGGATTACAGAAGAAGAAATAGAAGTGATTCTTCAAGAGGAATTAAATGAACAATGGTTTACATTTAATGGAATCCTAACTGTTTATATGATTGGATTAATGAAATTAGAAAAGCATATTCCATTATTAGCAAGTTTCTTGGGCCGTGATGATGATATCTTGTTAGAAGAGGTTTCATCTGCATTAATTGGATTTCAATCGGATGAAGTAGTGAAAGCAGTAGCACCTTATTTAATAAATTCGGATTCGATTATTTATGCTAGTTCTGTTATCGAAAATATTAAGTCTGACCTGGCTGTTCAGGTTTTAAGAGAGGCTTATCATACTATTAAAGAACTCCAAGATCAGGATATTTTAATTGAAGCTCTCTGTCATCAGCTATCTAAAGAGGCATTGCCAGAAATTAGTGACCATATGAAAAAAGAATACTTCTCAAGCCTAGTTGATATAGAACAGACCGTTTATAGTTATTACTCTATTTTAGGCGAGCAGCATCCGGAATTAATGGATTGGAAACTAGCAGCACTAGAAAGAGACATAGAATTTAGAAATGCAAGCAAGCAGGGTGGAAGTCCACAAAGTGGTCCAATCTTTAAGGATAATAAAGTGGGCCGAAATGATCCATGTCCGTGTGGAAGCGGCAAAAAATATAAAAAATGCTGTGGCAAATAAAGGAGAATAATGGGATGAAATTTGATAAAGTACGTTGGGGGATTATCGGATGCGGGGACGTCACCGAAGTGAAAAGTGGTCCTGCTTTCCAAAAAATTAACCACTCTGAATTGGTTGCCGTGATGAGAAGAACGGGAGATCTTGCTAAAGATTATGCAAAAAGGCACAATGTTCCAAAATGGTACGATAATGCGGATGAACTAATTAATGATCCTGAAGTAGATGCGGTTTATATTGCCACACCACCAGGATCGCATAAAGAATATACAATCATGGCAGCCAAGGCTGGTAAACCAGTATATGTAGAAAAACCAATGGCACGAAATTTTGAAGAATGCCAAGAAATGATTGCTGCATGTCGGGAGGGAGGCGTTCCATTATATGTTGCCTACTACCGAAGGGCACAGCAGCGCTTTTTAAAAATTAAAGAGTTGTTGGAAAATGGAGCCGTGGGAGAGGTAAGGTTTGTTTCCTCACAACAGTATCAAAAAGCTTCGGACGATGTGTTGGATCCACAACATCTCCCGTGGCGGGTTCAACCCGAATTGGCAGGCGGGGGATTATTGCTCGATTTAGCCAGCCACACGCTTGATATATTAGATTTCTTACTCGGACCGATTACGTCTGTGCAAGGTTTTGCTTCCAATCAAGCGGGCTATTATCGTGCCGAAGATATCGTTACAGGTACTTATAGGTTTGAATCTGGCATCCATGGTGTTGGGAATTGGTGTTTTACTGCTTTTGAAGATGTCGATGTCAATGAAATCGTTGGGAGCAAAGGGAAAATCACCTTTTCCACTTTCGGAAACGACCCCATCGTTTTGACAACAGCGCGCGGAACAGAGCAATGGAGTTTCGAACCACCAGAGCATGTCCATCAACCCCTTGTCGAAACTATCGTGGCAGACTTAACAACTGGTAGTTCTCAGTGCCCAAGCAGTGGAGTTTCGGGTGCCAGAACAAACTGGGTCATGGGTGAACTAGTGAAGAATTATTATTTGTAGTATTGGATTAGGACCTACCTAAAGCGGTGGGTCCTAATTTTTTATTTAGAATGTACGGGCCTTTCAGAAAATGGATGGTGCCAGACAATTTTTTATATAATTCAGTGTTTTTAAGGTATGTAAGCGCATACATTTATAGAGAGCACTGGAGGTGATGTTGTTGATTTATCCTTATGGGAATGATTATATCAAGTACTTAAACGATGAAGGGTCACATGGCATCACGTATGAACAATGGAAATTTAAAAATGGTAAACAATACTCAGACAAGTGCAGACAATGCGGACATGGGAAGGACCGGCATCAACCTTGTCCAAAGTGTAATTATTAAACGCCTTTAGACGTTTTTTCTTTGGATTCCCCCGAAAAAACTAATTCGCTGATAGAAGTGGGGAATTCGCCAATAGAAATGGGAAATTCGCCAATAGAAGTAGCTAATCCGCCAATAGGACGAAGAAATCCGCTGATAGAATCTGTGAATGCTAAGAGAATCCGCTCATTAATCCTAAAAAACTGCAAAAATGACTTAGTTTTAATAGTGCAAGTAAGTAAATAGAAACAAGGGGATCGCATAAAGATCGAAAAGCGACAAGATCCCCTCGTTTCTATTAAAAAAACTCCTACTCTAGCATTTCCAACGTTTGAATTACCTCTTTAAGTGCTTCTATTTCATCGTCTCCTGAAGCCTCTAATATAATTTCTGCCCGTTTAGGAATGGCTAACGATAACACGCCGAGTACTGATTTTACATTGACTTTTCGTCCTTTGTAAGTAAGAAAAATATCTGCATTAAATCGCGAAGCATTCTGAACTAATTTATTGACCGGCTGAGCATATAACCCTGCATTTCTGTTAATTGTTACAGTTTGTTGTATCATAATAAACCTCCCTGGGGTGAGCTTTTGTAAAACATGTAAGTAATGCATATTTCTTATGTATGAAACTACCTTTTAAAAAATGCACTGCTTGAATCAATGGGGGCCAATTTGTGTGGTAGGTCTCGCTTATTACTTTTACAATCATAAATAAACAAAACTCTAGGCACCTGGAATAATATGAATTGGTTGTAAATATAATAGTTTGAATAAAATGACACAAACATGATCGATCCTTGTTATGGATAAAAATATTATGAATCGTGGTTTAAGACCTTTTTACATATTCTCCTAAGTGTCTCAAAAAATGCCTAAATCAGATGGGGGACGTTGATGACTGCCGTTGGTATAGAACCGTATTTGCATGTTCGTTTTGCTGAAAATCCAGCCTACGATCCAATAGGTCATAGGATAAGCTTTATCGCTGATTACTCTGGTTTGCCACAAGTTTGGGAAATTAATGTTGGGGAAGGGAGTGAAGGATGGCCTGTCCAAACCTCCTTTACAAAAGAAAGAATCACTTTTATTAGTTATCTTAATGGCAAATCCAACTTGATTATTGGTATGGATGTTGGCGGAAATGAAAATCAGCAATTGTACTTACTTAAGGAAGAAGGAGAATTAGTAGGGTTGACAAACTCACCAAAGCATATTCACCGTTATGGCGGAAGCTCTCCAGATGGAAAATGGATTGCCTGGTCGAGTAATCGCCGAAATCCCTCCTTTTTTGATATTTATATTCAAAATTTGGAGTCGTTGGAAATTCGTCATTTGAATACTGGTGATGGGGTATATTCAGCGGTTAAATGGTTTCCTGATGGTAAATCCATTTTGGTTCAGAAGATAAATTCCCCTCTTGATAATGACTTAGGCATATTCGAGCTTGCAACAGGGTCTCTAAACTGGATAACTGATCATACGGGGGAAGCTAGTTTTAAAGATTCCCATTTTAGTAAGGATGGGGATTATATTTATTTATTATCCAATAAAGACAAAGAATTCTTTGGTCTTGCCCTTATAAATATAAAAACCAAACATCTCGACTGGCTAGAGCTGGGAAATTGGGATTTTGAGGATTTGGCAATGAATAGTGATAAAAATTTATTAGCTTTTTCGATTAATGAGGGAGGAATATCCAAGGGGGTCCTTTTAGACATAAACCGAAGTACCCTTTATACGTGGAAAACTCCAATCGGAGTCATTTCAAATCTAAAATTTTCCCCTGATAGCCATAAGCTAGCCTATCAGTTTAAGGGAGCGGCATATCCCTCTGATATATGGGAATTAGACTTAAAGACCATTCAGGCGGAGAGGCTTACGTATGTTTCCCGTTCACCAGTATTGGAAAATAAATTAGTTGAGCCAGAACTTATATCCTTTCGCTCTTTTGATAACCTCGAAGTTCCTGCCTTCTATTCGAGGCCGAAAGAATCCACTGACAAACTTCCAGTTGTTATTTATATTCATGGCGGACCGGAGAGTCAAGCTCGTGCGGTATACAACCCAGTTCAGCAGTATTTACTAAACAATGGTTATGCCGTTTGTTCACCAAATATCCGGGGAAGTACAGGTTATGGAAAAAAGTATACACATTTGGATGATGTCCAGAAAAGAATGGATGCGGTAAAAGATATCATTTTTTTAGTGGAATGGCTAAAGACGAATAGGAACGTAGATCCTAAAAAGATCGCGATCATGGGGGGGAGCTATGGCGGGTTTATGGTTCTTGCAGCCATCAGTCACTATCCACATCTTTGGTCTGCTGCGATTGATATTGTAGGAATGTCCAGCCTTAGAACATTCCTTCAAACAACAAGCCCCTGGCGTAAGAAGCACAGGGAGAGTGAATATGGAACAATAGAAAGAGACGGAGAATTTTTTGATAGAATTGATCCATTGAATTTTTCAGATAGAATCACCTCCCCATTATTAATTATTCACGGTAAGGGCGATCCGCGTGTCCACATAAAAGAATCTGAGCAAATGGTGGATAAACTAAAGAAACGAAATCATTTAGTTGATTTTATTAGCTTTGAGGATGAGGGCCATTCCATCGTAAAACAAAAAAATAAAATTACTGCCTATAAGGAAATGGTAAAGTTTCTGGATCGCTATATTGGTAACGGATCTTAATTTGATAAAGGATATAATTTTGGTCCAACAATAGCGGGACAGCTGCTGAAAACTAGCAAACAGCTTGTTAAGCTGTCAGATAAATAAATGAAATTAAAACGGCTCCCGGGATTCGGGGGCCGTTCTGAATTATAAATTGCTGTTTACAAGCAAAAAATCCGTACTTGGGCGACTTTTTTGATGAACTAAAATTATGAGTAAAATAGGACTGTGACATTATTCCTAGATAACGTACATATTTAACCTAATTTTACAGAATAGTAGATTGCTTTACTTGAAATTTCTAGTGCATTAGATATATAGATACGCTTTCGAAAAAGAAGAAAGTGTTAATTCAGGAATAAACTAGGTAAATTGTCACCATTTGACAATTCGACAACATATTAATATAATTTAACTTATTCTGAAAATTTCCAAAAATGGAATTTGTGTCTTTAATAGGTTTATATCAGGAGGTCAGGAATGATTGAATTTAAGCAGGTAAATAAGTTCTATGGGGATTTTCATGTCTTAAAGGATATTAATCTCACAATCAATCAAGGGGAAGTAGTCGTCGTAATAGGTCCTTCCGGTTCAGGAAAAAGTACCTTGCTGCGCTGCATCAATCATCTGGAAACAATCTCTGACGGGATACTCACCGTAAATGAAATATCAGTAGGGGATAAAAAAACAGATATCAATAAGCTAAGGCGAAATATTGGCATGGTTTTTCAGCATTTCTATTTGTATCCCCACAAAACAGTGCTTGAAAATATAACTCTAGCTCCCATGAAAGTATTGGGTCTATCCGAAAAAGAGGCTAAGGATACTGCCAAGCATTATCTGGCAAAGGTAGGCATATTAGATAAGGCCGAATCTTATCCTTCCCAGCTTTCAGGTGGTCAGCAGCAACGTGTGGCTATCGCTCGCGGTCTTGCAATGAAACCGGAAATCATGCTTTTCGATGAACCAACCTCAGCACTCGATCCCGAAATGATCGGCGAGGTATTAGATGTGATGAAGGCCCTTGCCAAAGAAGGCATGACGATGGTCGTGGTGACCCATGAAATGGGCTTTGCCAGAGAAGTTGCTGACCGAATTGTTTTTATGGATGAAGGGCGAATATTGGAAGAAGCAGTTCCGGCTGAATTTTATGAGAACCCGCGTGAAGAACGGGCTCGCTTATTTCTCAGCCGTATATTAAATCATTAATTGGAGGTAAAGGAATGTTCAAAAGAAAAAATTTCGTAAAAATGGCTTTAGTAACAACAATGGCTGCCTTATTTCTCGCTGGTTGCGGCGGGGACAAGGCTTCTAAGGAAGGCAGTAAGGATGTACTTGCCCAGATCAAAGAAGATAAAAAAATTGTGTTTGGAGTAAAACATGATACTCGTTTGTTTGGATTGAAAAATCCTTCAACTGGTGAGGTGGAAGGGTTTGATATTGACCTTTCTAAAGCACTGGCAGAAGAAATGTTTGGCAAAAATGTTAAGCCTGAGTATGTGGAGGTGACTTCTAAAACAAGGGTAGGTCTTCTAAATAATGGGAAAGTTGATGCGGTTGTCGCGACGATGACTATCAACGAAGAGCGTAAAAAAGAAGTCGATTTTACGGATGTATATTTTGATGCCGGACAATCATTGCTAGTGAAAAAAGGCAGCAAGATTAAGAGTATTGAAGACTTGAAAAAAGGAACGAAGGTGCTGGCTGTTAAAGGCTCGACCTCATCTGTAAATATTCGTGAGAAAGCCCCTGAAACAACCGTACTAGAATTCGAAAACTATGCAGAAGCTTTTACAGCCTTAAAGTCAGGTAAGGGTGACGCCCTGACCACAGATGATGCAATCCTTTATGGGATGGCAGAAGAAGATCCGTCATTTGAACTAGTCGGAGGAACATTTACAAAAGAGCCTTACGGAATAGCTGTTAAAAAAGGCAATCAAGCGCTTGTCGATGAGTTGAATAAAGCTTTAAAAAGCTTGAAGGATTCAGGAAAGTACGATGAAATTAAGGATAAATGGATTAAAAATTAACTATCTATAACCGGTTTCATGTCAGGTTGAGCAGTGTTCGTCTTCAAGGTGACGGACCTGCTCATTCTGATTCATTAGGAGGAGATCGTTTGCTGGATTTCTCGATACTAACGAATAATTTCGATTCATTTTTAGAAGGATTAAAAATAACGATTATTTCCAGTTTAATAGCATTATTATCGAGTTTTATTTTAGGAACACTTATTGCGGTTATGCGAATTGCCCCAGTTAAACTTCTTAACTGGCTGGGTTCGGTATACATTGAATTTATCCGAAATATACCTGTACTAGTTATCGTGTTTTTTACTTACTTATCTGGAAACTTTGGTGGAATGACAGCAGGAACAATTGGTTTAACTATCTATACAGCCGCTTTCATTGCCGAAGCCATACGTGCCGGGATTATGTCTGTTCCAAAAGGACAAATGGAAGCCGCTCGGTCGACAGGATTGAGTTATGGTCAGGCAATGAGAATGGTTATTCTCCCTCAAGCTATAAAGATTGTCATCCCTCCACTTGGCAACCAATTTATCAATTTAGTAAAAAATTCATCTTTGTTAGCAGTCGTCGCAGGCGGGGATTTAATGTATCAGGGAGATTTAATATCGGCAAAGACATACATAACATTTGATACCTATGTGTTCGTGGCCTTATTTTATTTAATTTTAACGATACCTTTAAGCCTTGGCGTAGGATTTTTAGAAAAACGCATGGCTAAAAGTAATTAAGGAGGTGCATAGATGGAGTTTCTAGCACCGTTCATTGAAGTATATACACTGGACAATCTTAAATTTTTACTAGAAGGATTTGCGGTTACCTTAAAGGTTGCTGCCATATCAATTGTGCTTAGTTTCATTATTGGCAGTCTCATAGGGACGCTCAGATATGCGAGAATTCCCGTTGTTTCGAAATTACTTGCCTTGATTGTTGAGACCATTCGTAACCTTCCTTTATTGCTGATCATTTTCTTCACTTATTTTGCATTACCCGAAATAGGAATTGAAATGGAAATTACATCAGCGGCAATCGCAGCCTTGACGGTTTTTGAATCTGCTATGATATCAGAAATTATCCGAAGCGGTTTAAACTCGATCGAAAAAGGACAGGTGGAAGCAGGACGTGCGTCTGGACTGAACTACATCCAGACCTTACGTTATATCATCCTGCCCCAAGCGCTGAGAAGAATGGTTCCTCCTTTGGTGAGTCAATTTATTTCTTTGCTAAAAGACACATCTTTAGCAGTGGTTATCGCCTTACCGGATTTATTGCACAATGGACAAATTATTTACGCGCAAAAGGGGTCGTATGTGATACCTGTCTTTGTCATGGTGGCGTTGATGTACTTTATCGTTAATTATACTTTGTCACTAGTGGCTCGACGGCTAGAATTAAAGCAGACGTAAGAAACTCCGGCTCAGTATGTGGGCCGGAGTTTTTTATAAGTGAGTTTTTTCTCAAAATAATTCATCTATCAAATACTAAAGATAGAAATTTGTCGTCCGATTTATTAATATTGGATTCTCAATTAATGTATAATTTTACAAGAATAGATTAAATTTACTATTAATCTTTTAAAGGGGTGCAAGTATTGAAGAAAAAGACATTTTTAGCTTTACCTGTTTCTGCCCTTCTGTTATTTTCAACTATTTTCACAGCAGCAGTGCAGACAAAAGCTCAAACAGGAACTAATAGTTTCGCAATGGATGAAACGCAAGTGAACACTAGTAAAAACATTAGAAAAAGCCAAATTCAAGGATTAGTGACAGAAAACAAAATGGTTCCTATTAAAAAAAATAAAGAAAGTGAACTAGAAAAAGAGATTAAGGCAAAATTGAATATTGAAGACTCCCAAAGTACGAATAAATATCAAACAGGCGAATTAATCATTAAGTATAAAAAAAAAGTGACGACTGGGGAAGTTAGTACAGTTCTGAAGAAATATTCTTTAAAATCCAAGCAGAAATTTAAATCTTTAAATGCAGAGGTTGTAAAGATCCCTGCTGGTCAAAGTACTAGTGAATTCATAAATAAACTAGAAAAAGATGTAACGATTGAATCCGTACAACCTAACTACAAATATTATGCTTCTGACACCAACAATTCTCCTAACTATTATGAGCAATTATGGGGCCTGAACAATTCTGGACAGTCTATTAAAGAGATTAATGGATTAGCAGATATAGATGTCGATGCACCTGAAGGCTGGAAGAAATTCAGTTCAAAACTACCAGAAGTGGTTGTCGGGGTCATTGATACGGGTGTAGACATCCACCATCCTGACTTAGAAGGGAGGATTTGGAGGAACACAAAAGAAATACCGGCCAATAATATCGACGATGACAAAAACGGTTATGTTGACGATGTTAATGGATGGGATTTTTATAATGATGATAATACTGTCTATGATGCACTTGAAGGAGATGAGCACGGTACACACGTCTCCGGAACGATTGCTGCAGAATTAGAAGGAGCAACTACAAAGGATAATAAAGGTGTCGTCGGTGTTGCTACAAACGTAAAGATTTTACCAATAAAATTTTTAGGTCCTGATGGGGGAACAACATCAGATGCCATCGAGGCCATTTCTTACGCAAAAAAGATGGGTGTAAAAATAACGAATAACAGTTGGGGCGGAGAAGAATACGACCCATTACTTGAAGAAGCTATCGGGAATTGTGGATGTTTATTTGTCGCCGCTGCAGGTAATGATGCAATGGATAACGATTTTGGCGGATCTTATCCTGCAAGCTTTGAAAATGCGAATATATTGGCAGTTGCTGCTGTTGATAACAAGGGTAAACTAGCACCTTTCTCAAATTATGGCACCAATTCGGTAGACGTTGCTGCCCCAGGTGTTGATATTTTAAGTACCGTTCCGAAATTCCCATTAGCTGAGCTGACAAAATCATTGAATCTTGAACAGCCGGGAGCATCCGCACAAATCTCCGGGGACAATTATAAAGCGATCTTTGATGGCATTGGGTACGAAAAATATTCAGATGCACACAGGGGAGAAACTAATTCCGAGTCACAAAGGCAAGAAGCTTTCAACAAAGCATTAAGTTATTTAGACTTAATCGATCCGAACAAAAAAATTCTTCTTGTCCAAGATGATGAAAGTGATCTTGCAGAATTATTTAAGAATGAGCCAGAACTTCGCGCCCTATTTAAAAATTATTTGCCTGTTTATCAAAAACTATTGGCTGACCATCCCTCACTAAAAACAATTACGGTTAGTTCTGATTCATCTCTGTCAGATTACCTGAACAGCAGCGACTTGTCTTCCTACGATGGGGTCATATGGTTTACAGGAAACGGTCTTGGGTTCTTTTCTGAGCAAGGTACCACTTTAACAACAACAGATGCGGATATGTTAAAGAATTACCTATCTAATGGTGGGGAATTGCTGTTAACTGGACAGAATGCCCTATCTGGTCAAGAGAAATCCCCATTTGTTAAGGATTATTTGCATTTAACAGTTTATGCGGATAGGGGACCAAGTTTGAATGTGGAAGGTTTATCTGGTGGAATCTATGAAAATACCAAATATGATGTAAATAGATATGAGACACCCTACTACTTTGCTGATTTTATTAAATCAAATGATTCCGGAACAGTTATAAATTCTAAATATGTTTCTGATTATTCACAAGCATTTGATTATTATAGTGGAACATCGATGGCGGCCCCGCATACTACTGGGACCGCAGCAGTTTTACTAGGATTACGTCCAAGCATGTCGCCGGAAATGCTTAAGCTGTATACAAGTGCAAAAGGAAAGAGTCTAGAAACATTAAAAGGCCGCGTTAGCAGCGGAAAAATTGTTAAAACTTCAAATCTAGATAACTTTAATGACAATGAAACACCCGGAATTCCATTGGAGAATAGCATTCAAAACGACAAACTAGATGGGACTACAGATAAAAATGATGTTTATGCATTGTCTTTAAAAGAAGGAGAGGTTCTTTCGCTTTCTTTGAATGGCAAAGCAGGGACCGATTTTGATTTGTATGTGTTCAATGAATCAACAACAAGTATAAATAATACGAATGGAATGGTTGCCTACTCTGAGAATGCAAAAACATCCAATGAATCAATTAAGTTTACTGCTCCTAAAACTGGGATTTATTTTGTCGATGTGTATGCCTACAAAGGTGCAGGGGACTATAAGCTTTTCACTGGTAATTTTGGAGGAACGTATGAGGATGATTCAAACTCCATGACTTTCTTAGGGGGATGGACGCCTGTATTTAATCCCAAGCATTCAGGTAATACTGCAAATACCCTGAATTCAATGGGGGAAGTTAACTTTTCTTTTGTTGGATACAGGTTCGAGTGGCAAGGGTATAAAGATCCTTCGCAAGGGATTGCCGATATTTATATCGACGGTAGTAAGATTGCCTCTCCATCACTTTATGCAGATACTTTTAAAGCAAAACAAACAATCTATAAAAAGGATTTTGCATCTTACGGCAGACACACTGTAAAAATTGTCTGGACTGGTATAAACGATCCCGCTTCGAGAAAAAGTGCTTCAGGGATCAATTTAGATAAATTCATTGTAAGCAGTAATCCTGTGTCATTAAAAGCGTACTACGATAAGGGGAAGAAAACTCCTGTTATTACATGGTCAGGTGTCGGTTGGGCAGAATCCTACAGCATTTATCGGAAAGAGTCTTCACAAGCGAACTATGTAAAGATTAATAAAAACCCTTTTACTTCAACAAGTTATGCGGACACCACTGCACTGCCAGGAAAATCCTATAACTATTCGGTAGTTATTCATACAAAAGAGAAATGGGAAACTCCCTTTTCATCACCTATCACTTTTGTTTATGATGATGAAATTAAAGGAAGTCTGCCAATAGCAGGGACCGTTAAAGGAAGTCTGAATACTAACACAAAGGATATTTATGACGTTTGGTCTAAACGTTTGGACAAGGGAAAAACATATGAAATCACCTTGTCTGGGCCTTCAGCAGCTAATTTTGATCTTTCTTTATTTAATGTTGGTACCTCTACTATATATGGTACAACTGCCTTGAAAAAATCGAAGGGGACTGCTTCTTCTGAAAAAATTGTATTTAAACCATCGAAATCCGGATTATATTATATTGTTCCTTCTGCGTTAAAAGGTTCGGGCCAATATAGTCTATCTCTTTCCGTCCAAACAGCAAAAATGGTTGAAAATACAAATGCCGCTATTAAATATTCAGGAATTTGGACCAAACCGAAATATACCAAGGCTTCCGGAGGAACGATAAATCAAACCAAAGGAAGTGCCGGATCCCTAGAATATGCATTTAGCGGAACGGGAATCACAGTTTATGCGGTTAAAGATAAGAATATGGGAAAAGCTGATATTTACATTGATGGTGTAAAAGTAAAGCGAATCGACCTTTACTCATCTAGCCGTAAGTACAAAGCGATTGTTTTTAACAAGCAAAGTCTCGTTAATAAAGTACACAAAATAAAGATTGTCGCCACTGGTAAAAAGACTAGCAAAGCAAAAAGCGCATTAATAAATATTGATGCTTTTAAAGTAACCCAGTTTACATTAGTTAAGAAATAAAAACTATGTAACTAAAACAAAAATCCTGATGGCCACTTGGCAGGCATCAGGATTTTTGTATAGCACTTCTTAATAGGAGGATTTGTATTTGGATGACAGGGCAGCAAATTATTTGACAATACTAATAATGTTCTATATTAATTAAGATAAGGACAACATCGAACTACTGGTGCTTTTGAGACAAAAATATCAACAAAACTTTGGAGGTACATCATGAAAATCGTAACAATTGTAGGTAGTTTAAGAAAAGAATCGTATAACATGCAGCTTGCTAAAACAATGCAAGATCGTTACAAGGACAAAATGGATATTGAAATAGCCGACATCCGTTCTCTGCCTCATTTTGACCAAGACGAGGAAAACAACCCACCTCAAGCTGTCAAGGAATTTAAAGCGGCAATCGCAAGTGCCGATGGGGTGCTCATCATTACTCCAGAATTCAATTGGTCCATTCCTGGTGTTTTAAAGAACGCGTTAGATTGGAGTTCTAGAGTGGACAAGGTTTTCATTGGTAAACCTGTAATGGCTTTAGGTGCGACCCTTGGCCTGCTAGGAACCGTTCGTGCCCAAATGCAATTGCGTGAAATTCTAGCAGCACCTGGTATTCAGGCTAAGATTCTTCCACCTGGAGGAAATGAGGTACTGATTGGTTTGGCGAATCAGAAGTTTGATGAACAAACTGGGAAGTTGGTTGATGAAGGGACACTTAGTTTCTTAGACAGTAAAGTAGATGCGTTTATTGATTTTGTAAAGTCGGTCTGAAAAAAAGTTGGATCAATGGACACGTATTGTCGTAAAACGAGAGCTTTTCTACATTAGTAGAAGAGTTCTTTTTTAATTGTCATTTTCTAATTGTTTCGCCGCGTAAAGCTCATCTAAATGCTGTAAATGTGTTAAGCCCCATTCATGCATGGACACAAAGAGGCATAATGGAGTATTCATTCTCATATCAATGCAGAGAAAGGTTTTGGGATTGTTCTAATGCTTATCATTCTTCTAATTTAGCTGTTGTCGTGTTTTTCGGTCGGAGAAGAATCATTACAAAAACAGTATAAAAGGAGAGGGTTGAGGTATGAACATAGGATTATGGGTCGTTCAAATTATTTTAGGATTAGCCTTTATTATGGCCGGATCAATGAAGGCTTTTTATTATGAGAAAGCGAAGGCCAGCATGCCGTGGGTAAAAGATTCTGCCAAAAGCTTGGTTAAATTTATTGGTATAGCAGAGCTGCTGGGAGGAATTGGATTGATCGTACCTTATGCAATAGGAATCGCACCAATCCTGACACCGATTGCAGCAATTGCACTAGGGGTAGTCATGATTCTGGCAGCTGGGTTTCACTTGAAGAGGAAAGAGAATCAGGCAATCGGAATGAATATCATTTTATTAGCCTTGGCAATATTTGTAGCAATTGGACGTTGGTAGGAGGAGTTTATTTGGTCCCGTCTTTATTAATAGGGCATGGTTCACCATTTTTAGCAGTTCAACAAAATGAATATTCCCATTTCTTATCTGAATTGGGCAAACGTTTTAACCCCAAAGCCTTTGTTATCTTTAGTGCTCACTGGGAAAGTGAAATCCTCTCATTAACTTAATAAAAAACGCCAACCCATTGATTCATTTCAATGGGTTGGCGTTTTTTATTAACGTGCTAGGATGGTTTTGATGGTTGTTATAGTTAGGCAGTTCCATTGGAAATGCTCTTAACCTTTTCCATAATGGCTTCAGGTGAACTATTGAGTGCAATGGCCAATTCTTTGAAAAGGATATTTATAATAGGATTCAAAATTCTGCTATCTTGTTCATAAAACTTTCTTCCAGCCATTTCAATTTCAGCCTTTTTCCGAAGCAGGGTATTGGCTACTTTAGCAATATCCATACGATTACCGGATTTCACAATGTCTGAATAAACTTGACCCCGCAAATGCAATTTTTCTATCCAATTAATTCCTGCCGAATGAAACGACTCTAATATTTTTTCAGCTTCCTCTTTATTTATTAATTTCAGTATCAAGGTTTTGTCATTATCCACAGGGGTATTGATCGTCAAATCATGATTATTTTCAATGGGATGTAAAACGTAGTACGTTCTAGTAATCCCGGTATAGGTCTTATCACAGATTTCATCTACCCGGCATATCCCATGTCCTGAATAAATAATTAAATCACCAATATTAAACAAAGCGCAAACCCCTTTCAAACTATTTTCTAATTAGGATGACTATGTTCATTATACTTCTTTTTTTGTTGAATCGTCAATTTGGTTGACAAATTACCCGAGAGGACCAGGTTGACGGTTCTTGTGAACTAACCACATTTAAATTGGTTTTCTTGTTCCTTCTTGGAAATACTATTCACGTTAATAAAGAGAATCAAGGAGATACAAAATGAAAGATAAAATCCCTTCGTTATCGTCCAACTCCATTTATTTGGGTATTTTGTTAGCCATAGTTGGCGGGTTTCTTGATGCTTATACGTTTATCAGCCGCGATGGAGTGTTTGCCAATGCGCAAACGGGAAATATGGTATTACTGGCTGTAAAAGCAGCAAGCAAGGATTGGAGAGGCTCTCTACTTTTTATTCCGCCTATTATCGCCTTCATTTTGGGTGTGTTGGTTTCAGAAATAGTAAAGACTCCTCATGTACGCGATCTATTACATAGCTATCGAAGATCGATCCTTATCTTAGAATGCTTGGTATTAATTACAGTAGGTCTGTTGCCAAGAAGTGTGCCAAACATCGTGGTTACCGTGTGTATAGCATTTGTATCTTCCTTGCAGATTTCGACGTTCGATAAATTGGACAAGTGGGCCTATAACTCAACAATAACAACAGGTAATCTTCGAACGGCGACACAAGCCGCCTACTTGGCAATAAAAGAACGAAATCTGGAAGCAAAAAAACAATTCATAGAATTTTTTATGATCATTCTTTCTTTTTTATTTGGAGCGTTGACAGGGACATTTTCAACCACCTATTTGGGGAACTTCTCTATATTTATCGCATCGGGAATATTAGTAATTGCAACTATTTTGTATCATAGGGATAGAGGGTACTTGAGTGAAACCATTAAGTTGAAATTAAAATAATTAAAAAGTGGTGTATGGAGCAATAGGAAAGGGGTAAAAGAAGACACTGTAAAAAGAAAAAAACTAGCCTATTTTTAGGTTAGTTTTGCTGTGCTATAAAACATTTATTTAGTTAGTTGATTTCGATCCTCAATCTGTGGTGGTTCTTCCATCCAGCCATTTTTGATCATAATCTTTCCCCCATCTTGAGCAAAAGTGAAAATATTTTTTGCATTAAAAGCCATTTTTGCGGGCAAGTCACTCCGTAAACTGAATCCACTTCCTAATGCATTACTTCCGAGCCCAAATGAAGTTAACAAATTGGTATTGTACATCATCAATTTGTCAGAAAATGGCGCGACTTTTGATGCTGTTGCTTTACCAGCATGAGTAGCGGGGGGCTCAATATAACTTTGGCGTAAGAATTCACCTAGATCTATTTCAATTTTTTTGGATAATTCCATTCCTTCGGTAAGATATTTTTGAACTTCTTTATCAGCAGCAACTTGCGCGAAGCCAATCATTAATTGCATCCCTACAAGGTTTGTTTCAATCGCATGATGGATTAGTGAAACTTCAACTGTATTCAGGGATCTTTCATCACTAAACCACTTAAACCCATCCATATAATTTTTGTCTTGAACAAAATTTACCTGTTTTGGCATGGAAACAAAAGGTGGACGTACCAGTACACCTTTTTCCAGCAGGAATTGAGTTGCTTGGCTGTTCATTAATTGGGATTCAGTAGTCATGCCGATAAAAAGATCTTCTATATCCTTTCGGTAAGACATACCTGTGAAAAGTGCATAAAGGCTCATTTCCACTTTAGTCATCAAATATAAATACATAATATCATACAAGAAATCAAATAATTTTGGAACGCCTTTTTTTACATCGCTTTCCGTAAAACCAATCGGAATTACTGCTCCTTCTTGTTGAAAAATACTTGTAATCATCTCAATGTTTTTGGTGGCACCATTATAATGTGACAGTAACAGTTGTTTTCCTTCATGATCGGCGTGCTCTATAAAATGTTCCAATACTCTAAGCATCATGGTTTTTTCTTGAAAAGCTATCCACAAATTAGCTAATTCTGATGATGTAATAGGCGCTTGACTTGAAGTCTTCATGCTAAACCCCCCTAGTTTTATTATTATAATGTAACCATTAGGATATTATTTTATGAAATACGAATTGGTGGATAAGTAGAGGGAGTTTTCGTTGTTTTTAGAATTTTCGTAAGGGGGGATATAGCAAATAGAATATATAGGTAAGAAAAAAGACCATCTAGGATGGTCTTTACACGCGTTTAGTTCCAACGTATCTTGGATGCCAATATGAATTGTTTGTGCTTGTAATCATTACTCCTTTTGATGAAGAAGCCATAATCATTTTACCATTCCCGATATACATCGCGACATGTGTCGGTCGACTTGCTTTGGTTGGAGCAAAGAACATTAAATCACCCGGTTGTATATTATTATAGATACGATATCCGTTTCCGTAGTACATTTGAGCGGCGGTACGATTTAGCGTTCTTCCAGCTTTTGCATAGGAATGCTTAACTAGACCTGAACAATCAAAACCATTGGTTGACATTCCACCCCAACGATAAGGTACTCCTAAATTAGACTTTGCAACCGCAACTGCCTTTGTATTATAATAAGCCGCTTCCGCTTTATCACCCATGTTAGCAAACAAAGAGCCACAAGAAACGATGATGACAAATGCTGCAATGAATTTCTTTAGCATGATTGTTACCTCCTAGTGTGATTTGATAGGTTCAATATACTAGAAAGGTGTAACAGTGACATCACATCAATATTACAATTATATTACGATAGTTATTCTGAAATAATTTTATGCTTGTCTCCTTTAATTCATAAAGAGTGAGCTCAAAATTCAAATGAACAATAAAAAGCCGTACAGCAATTGCTGTACGACTTTATTAATGAGCCAAGGGACTGACCACATTTAACCTAATATTAATTCCACCTTTTTGGTCTATTCTTTCTTTAATCTTCCAGACTTTTTGGCTGCCTCTTTTAAGATGACTTCGATTTGGGCATTGACGCTTCTAATTTCATCTTCAGCCCATTTTTCCAGCACTTCATATAACTTCGGGTCAATCCGAAGCGGAAATGATTTTCGTTTGCTCATTTACTACACAACCTTAATAGATGCTTCCTGTATTGATAATCGGCTGCGTACCTTTTTCAGAGACAATCGCAACCATTAAGTTATTGACCATCTGCGCTTTCTTCTCCTCGTCAAGTTCAACAATTTCTTGCTCTGCGAGTTGGTCAATTGCAGCTTTTACAAGCCCTACAGCACCGTCGACAATCACCTTTCGAGCGGATAATACTGCTTGCGCTTGTTGTCTTTGCAGCATGGCAGAAGCAATTTCAGAAGAATAGGCAAGATGCATAATTCTGGCTTCGATGACATCAACACCTGCAACATCTAGTCTTTTTTGCAAATCATACATAAGTACGTCTGCGACTTCATCGCTATTTTGACGAAGCGTTAATGGGTTATCAGGATGATCAAATGAATCATAGGCATATCTGCTCGCAATATGACGAAGACCGGTCTCACTTTGAATTTGAATGAATTTATCATAGTTTTCAACGTCGTACAATGCTTTTGCTGCATCATTCACTTTATAAACCACAACAGCTGCAATCTCAATTGGGTTGCCTTCTAGATCATTTACTTTTAGCCTTTCGCTGTTAAAGTTTGTCACTCGTAGGGAAACACTTCGTTTGAAAGTAAAGGGGATTGTGGCCCATAATCCTTGATCCCGGATTACACCGAGATAGGTACCAAAGAACGTTAATACTTTTGCTTCGTTGGGCTGAACAATCGTTAAACTTGTTGCAACAATCAATCCTATAATAATGACGAATCCACCAGTTATTTTTTCAGGGATAGTTCCAGTAGCAATTAAAAAGATTCCAAAGCCGATGCACAATAGTGCAATGATAAGTGCGGCAAACCCATTCATTTTAAATATTGATTTTTCTCTCATTACATTTCCTCCAATTTAATTAGTGATATAAAAGTGATATCATAATTATATCATAGTTAGCTGTAAAAGAAGGGATCACATTAAAATATTTGGGTAAGAAAATCTGATCTGATGCATGAAAAAACGACATCCATGAAAGGATGTCGTTTCCTATACAGTATTCAATTTTTCTTTTTTAGAAATATCCTTTACTACATCCGCAATGGTTACATTTCCAAGCGCTTTCTCCATTGCTGTCTCAGCACTTGAAAACAGAGGACCAATCGTATCTTGAATATTTCTGCCAACAGGGCACTCAGGATTAGGATTTTCATGGATGCTAAACAATTCTTTCTCCTGAACAACATTAACGGCTTTATATACATCCAACAAGGTAATCATCGATAGATCCTTTGCTAGGTCAGCCCCTGCAATTCCAGGGCGTACATTTATTAACCCTGATTTTTTTAACATGCCCATTATTTTTCTTATGACAGCTGGATTTGTATTTACACTTCCCGCAATAAACTCGGAGGAGTTTACCCCGCCTTTATTTACCTCAAGGAGTGTTAATATATGAACCCCAACCGCAAAACGGCTGCTGATCGACATCTTTCTTCACCTTCCTAATGATCTATATATTCTAATATCACCAGAATATTGAAATGTAATCAATTTGATTACAAGTGTATTATACCAAATTTGCGAACAAAATATATAGAGCGATTTTTAGTTGACAAACGACCGACATGTTATTATGATGATTACAGGTAATTAAGTCGGTTACAGGGACCATCCCTGTGGCACAAGGAGGAAAAATAAATGAAAATTTTAGTAACAGGTGCAACTGGTAAATTAGGATCAAAAGTGGTGGATAGTTTATTAAAGACTGTCCCAGCGAATCAATTGGCTGTCAGTGTCCGTAATCCCGAAAAAGCAGGGGGATTAGTATCTCGCGGGGTAGAGGTTCGCCAAGGTGATTTTGATCAGCCGCAAAACTTAGATACGACTTTCGCTGGAATTGATCGTCTATTAATTATTTCTGCTGATGGTGACAATGAAACAAGGATCCGTCAGCATACAGATGCAGTCGCAGCAGCTGAACGGGCGGGAGTGAAATTTATTGCCTATACAAGTTTGGCAAATGCAACAGAAAGCAAAAATTTAATGGCGCCGCCCCATGTTGCGACAGAAGCAGCAATAATTAAAACAGGAATTCCATATACTTTCTTGCGTAACAATTGGTATTTGGAAAACGAAATTGGAAGCATTCAAGGTGCGTTAGCAGGTGCTCCGTGGGTAACATCAGCAGGAACAGGTAAAGTGGGCTGGGCACTACAACAAGATTATGCAGATGCCGCAGCAGCTGTGCTTACAGGAAACGGTCACGAAAATAAGGTATATGAACTTTCTGCTCCTCTATTAACTCAAGAAGAATTAGCAGCTGCTCTTGGCGCTGTATTGGGTAAAGAAATACCTGTACAGCAAGTATCTGACGAGACGTATGCCGAAATCATGAAAGGGTTAGGTTTACCGGATTTTGTCATTCCAATTGTAGTTGGAATTCAAGAGAGTATTCGAAATGGCTCACTTGCAGTGGAAAGTAATGACTTTGAGAAGGTTCTCGGACGTCCGGTTACGCCAATCAGTGAGGCATTAACTCAAATTGTGAACGAAATATCTCAAACAAAGTAAGCTAAATTCCATGAAGACCCGACCTTCCTGAGTGAATCAGAGGTCGGGTTTTTTTTGAACCGAAAGGAATAATTCAAACCAACCCAAAATAATTATATAAAAAACAAGAGTAAGTTCGTCCATTAAGTATCCCTGTAGAGCTTCTAGGAGGGAGCCAATTCTTTGAATCGAAATCGGAATAAAAATGTACAGCTAACCATTTTTTTGCTGTTTTGCTTACTGATCATTCTTATTATTCATGCCCTTCTTAATATTCGAATATATTTTGTATATAGTACGGGTCTGGGTCCTATTTTTTTAATAGGATTGATTATTTTCTTAATGGTTTTACTCTTTTTCAAAGGGTAAAACCATTAACTAAAAGTAGGTTGATTAAACATCTATCAAATGGTAAAATATAACTCCAATCTTAAGTATAGCATCTACTAAAAAGGGTAGATGTTTCTTTTTGTGCTGTTCCACCCTTATAAAACCCATATGGAGAGGTGACGGATTAAGACTATGAGCTCGAAAAAACAAAAAACAATTCGTGACCATAAAGATTATCAATCAGAAGTGGAGCGCCTAGAGTTTACTAAGGAATATATTAAAAGTGTTTTGGAAATGTCGAAGGGAAATAAAGAACAGTTCGTTGAGAATTTAAAAGAGGCCTTTGCTGATTTGGACACATCAGACAGTAGTTTAAGTTACATGAACCTACTGACGAATGCTCAGTATTTAGAATTGGCCGTGAGTGAATTGGAACGGCTATCAAGCGTCATCGGCAAACCTTACTTTTCAAGAATCAATTTTACAAGCAGTGGTGACACCATCGAAGAGATTTTATATATTGGCAAAGCTTCACTATTTGACCGTGTCAATCAGATACCGATTATAGTCGATTGGCGGTCACCAATTGCCAATGTTTACTATGATGGACGGCTTGGGAATGTCACTTATGACGCTTACGGGGAAACGCAAAGTGGTTATTTATCGCTAAAGCGACAGTACGATATCGAGAAAGGATTATTAAAAGATATTAGAGATATCGACTTAACCACACATGATGAGTTATTGCAGAAATCCTTAGCAGGAAAAGCAGACAATCGCTTAACTGAAATTGTCGCGACCATCCAAAATGAGCAAAATGAAGTTATTCGAGCTTCACTTAAACACCCCATTATTGTCCAAGGAGCGGCCGGCAGTGGAAAAACAACCATTGCACTCCATCGAATTTCCTACTTTCTTTACTCATCTGGATATCGATTTCCTCCAGAAAAATTGATGATTCTCGCACCTAATAAATTATTTATCGATTATATTTCCGCCGTTCTGCCAGATTTAGGAGTAAATAAGATAAAGCAAACGACCTATATTGAATTTATGAGAAATTGTTTAGGCAAGAAATTAACATTAATATCGCCTAATTCAAAATTAATGGCTCTTATAAACGGAAATGAAAAATCAAAAATGATCCAATGGGTTTCCAGTTATAAAGGGTCGCTAGATTTTAAAGAGTTAATCGACCACTATTTAAAAGAAATTGAGTATAATTTGGCACCTTCCGAGGACTTTATGATTGAAAAATCACGCCTGATGAGAGGCGCGAAACTAAAAAAACTATTTATAAATGAATTTCAATACTTACCTATCTATAAGAGACTGGATAAAATTAAAAATTTATTAGCCAATGATTTAAGATTAAAAAAATCGCTGATTCTTTCTAAACTTAATAGCAAATATGACGATGCTTTAGAAAAGCTCCTTTTTAGCAGCAGGCCGGAGTCTGAAAAAAGAAAGGAAAAAGTAGTCAATTTCATGGATTCAAAAGAAAAGAGAATCAGTTCGGTGGAGAAAGAGTCCAAGGTCGCGATAAAAAATTATATGGCTGCTTTTGTTAAAAAAGATATCTTTACGCTTTATAAGGAACTTATGGCATCGCCTGAACTGTTGCAAAAATATTCGCGTACACTTTCCGAGGCAGACTGCACGAGGTTAAGTAACTATTGTCAAAGGATCTTTGCTAAAAAGGCGCTCGAGCTCGAAGATTTAGCACCATTATTTTATATGAAGGCAAAGCTAGAAGGGCTCGAAGAACCCTATAAAATGAAAAGTATTTTTATTGATGAGGCCCAGGACTATAGTTATTTCCAATTTGCCGCATTAAAAGAAGGTTTTGAAACAGATTTGTTTACGATCGTCGGTGACCTAGCCCAAGGGATTCATTCTTATCGAGGGTTGAATAGTTGGGAACCGCTAAAAAACGATATTTTCCCTAATGCAAACTATCAAACGTTACAAAAGAGTTATCGAACGACAGTCGAGATTATGCACTTAGCAAACGATATTCTTTCCATCATGGATAAAGACTTGCCAAAAGTAGAACCCGTCATTCGCCATGGGGACAAACCCCGGTTAACCAAAATAGACCCTGCCAATTTAGAACAAATAAGAGCAATCCTTGAACATGATATTCAGTTACTCAAAAAGGAAGAGCTAAACTCGATTGCGATTATTGGAAGAACCGACAAAGAGTGCACACGAATACATAAAATGCTTGAAAATAGCAAACTTCCAATTCAGCTCCTAGAAGAAAAACAAGATATGAAAAAGGGCAGCATAGTGATCTTACCTTCGTACCTTTCAAAAGGATTAGAATTTGATGCCGTACTGATTATTACCTTAGAAGAGTCATACAGAGAGGAAGAATTAGACATCAAATTGTTGTATGTAGCCATGACAAGACCGATGCATCGGTTGTATTTATATGCGAGTGCGCCGTCAGAATTACTATTAAATAAAGTTAAATCCATCCATTTCGATAAAATGTGAAAAAAAAAGGTGTCAGGCACCTATTGAAGGGTGCCTGACACCTTTTTGATGGTATAATAAGGAAAAATGGATGCGCCATAATGAGGTAAGGTCATTCATATATCTTAAAATGTTTAATAGGAGTGATTGTATGCTAGTAGTAACTACAGAAAATATCCCAGGTTACAAGGTGGTTGAAGTTAAAGGACCTGTTTTTGGTTTAATCGTTAGAAGCCGCGGTTTGGGTGCGGATATTATGGCAAGCTTAAAAGGGTTGGTAGGCGGAGAAATTAAACAATATACTGTGATGCTAGAGGATTCGAGAAAAGAAGCCATGGACCGGATGATCAAGAATGCCAATGCGATGGGAGCCAATGCAATAGTCATGACTCGGTTCGACTCAGGAGAAGCTGGAAAAAATATGACTGAAATCTTTGCATACGGTACGGCAGTAGTAGTCGAGAAAATGTAATGAACGGACTTTGGATAATTATCACCTATTACGGCTTGCAAGTCATCGCTGTTATTGTGTTTATTTTATTAGGAGTGTTTATTTATGACAAACGATTCAAAGGTCGGCAGGGTGAAAAAGTGCCCGCAGGATTTGAAAAAACAGATGAAATAAACATTGACCCAATCACCAATGAGAAAACAAGGGTGTACTATAACCCGCTCACTGGAGAGCGTTTTTATAAAAAGGAAAAATGATTAACTAAAAATGTAAAAAGTGACTCAAATTATCAATTAATTTGTAGTCATTTTTTTTAGCAATAATAGGGCTTGGAGGGATTTAGAAGCTGGCGAACAGTAACAGTCACTGTTCGCCAGCTTTTTAGGAAAAATCTTCATATTTAACACAAAATTGTCAATATCTTCAATCCGCGATTAAAATGCCAGACGTATAATAAAAGTAGGAAGGAAAGTTTAATAATGGGGAGATGAGAATAATGTTAACAAATTATTCGCGAATTGTTGTTGCATATGACCATTCTGACTTAAGCAAAAAAGCCTTGAAAATGGCAATGAATATGGCAAAAGAGGATCAACAAATTCAATTGTTTGTCGTAATGGTCATGCAACCAGAAAAGCCCATTCCATACGCCTCCGGTTATGGAGTTGTTGCAATTCTTGAGTCGCAGCTTGAGAAAGCTAATGCCGTGCGTAGTGAAATTGAACAAGAATTAAAGTCACTTCCAAATAAAACAAAAGCACTTTTATTACAAGGGAATCCAGGACTCATGATTGTCGACTATGTGAAGCAAAATGATGCAGACCTTGTTGTCATGGGAAGCAGAGGATTAAGTGGACTGAAGGAACTTTTCTTGGGAAGTGTCAGCCATTATGTTGTCCAAAAGGCGCATTGCCCAGTTTTAATTGTAAAATAAGAAACTATAAAATGCTTTTCAGGATTAGTTTTTATTGATTAATAGAGAGGGGACCAATAGTTATCTATTGGTCCCCATTTTTAAGAGAATCTATTGCTTTGCTTTTTAACCAGCTAACGACTCCGTGAATAATAAGCAGTAACCCACCAATCTCAATAGCATGGTCAGCCAAGTTAAGAATTCCACCAGAGCGAATGATAAAATCTGTTACCTGCCCAAACAGAAGTCGATCAATTCCATTTCCAATTGCTCCTCCGACTAGGAATCCGAAACTACTATCGATGAGGGCACCCTTCATTTCTTCAGTTTTGCGAAAATATAAAACACCTATCACGAACAACACCGCCACAACCACGAAGAATCGCGCATAGCCTTGAAATAAACCGCCTGCCATCCCGCTGTTTTCAATATGTGTGAGTGGAATTCCCCATAATGTAAATGTTTCATTGATATCAATGTTGGCCCGAATTAGATATTTAGAAAGCTGGTCCATCACAATAACAAGAATTGCAATCAGGTAAAATAACATTTATAGACCTTCTTTCTTGCAGAATCAATTGCATCCTAATCATCAGTATAATTGAAAGCTTTTTTCTATTCTATTTTAAAGCTCTTAAACTATTAGACGATAATTCTATAGTTTTCGTAAATTTTTGGAAATAGTACTTTCCATTTTCTAACTGTTCCTCTATATTTTAAATAGTAAAATAATTTCAACTCAGAGTATTGTTTTTGTATAAGAACTCGTCGACTTTTGCCACTCATCCTTGTTCCTGCACTATCCGACATAATGTCTGCGTATCATTTTACTTTTTTCCAAACCGTTAAAACATCCTAGCTTAAAAAAATTAAAGGAGTGTTAAAAAAAATGAATGAATCAATTGCTCGTCTAGGGCGAATCACTTCCATTCTCGCTGGAATCCTTCTCGTGGTGGCTCATACTATAAATCTTGCAGCAGGCGAACATGAAAGCATTTTTGGTACATTTCTGGTTTTTGCAGCCCACTTACTGCTCGTCTTTGCATTTTTTGGCTTGTATTTTCTTCAAGGGGTTAGAAACGGCATGCTTGGCCTTTTGGCTATGATACTAGGAAATATAGGAAACATCATCGTAACAGCCATTGTTTTTGTGGAAATTGCACAGGCTTCTGGGGAAATGGTTGGCCAAGTTTTTACCACAGCTTATACTGAGCCCATTTATACGTTTGGACCGCTTCTGTTTGTACTAGGAATGATATTTTTGGGAGTATCGATGATTAGGGGGAAGGTATTTCCTCGATCTTCAGGCTATCTATTATTGATTGGCACCCTAGTATTTGCAGCGGCCGGTGTTTCAGGCGACAGCCAGAAGATTGTCGAACTCATTGGCGCTCTTTTCACAGGAGCGGGATTTATCGTAGCCGGAGGAAAGTTAAACAAATTAAATGAAAAATCCGTTTCATATAGCCCTTTTCAGTGATTAATAGGTGGCGAAGGTCGTTATAAACCGTTACACATAGCTCGTAATTAGCACCATCCAACATTGGGATGGTGCTAATTTTAATTAAATCTATTCATTTTACTATGGTGATAAGAAATAAAAATATCACAAAAAAACCTAAAATTAATACAACGATTAATTGTCTTAATTTTCTTATAATTTAGTTGTCCCATATTGTATCCGGTTACAAATTATGAACCTCAAGTTTTTGGGCGCAAGGGAGGGAAAATATAGCTATTTTAATGCAAAAGCTTTTATGATTCACTTTCAACAAAATTTCAAGGGGGTAGCAAAATTGGCGAAAAAATCGAAACGGTTAAGAAAAATGGTTATGTCTTCTCTTATCACAAGTGTGGCTGCTGCCACGATTGCAGGCGGGGCATTTGCCTCACCACCGGATCACTCAAATGCTGGTGGGAAAAAGTCGCCATCGGTTGAAGCTCATGTTAAGCCCACTATTAAGATTGGTCAACGCCTATTCAAAGATCTCAATGCAAACGGCAAGCTTGATCCTTACGAGGATTGGCGCTTGTCCACCGAAAAGCGTGTAGCCGATCTCCTGCCGCGAATGAGCATGGAGGAGAAAGCAGGCATCATGCAAATCACCTCACTTAGCAAAACCGCCATCAACGATTACATCAATAATCGTCATATTCGCTACCTTATCATCCGAGATAATCCTTCAGCTAAAGCTCTAGCGGAGCGAGCAAACGAATATCAGGAGATTGCCGAGGCCTCACCGCTGGGTATCCCGATCGTTTTCACCTCTAATCCTAGGAATAACATAAATGAACAAAACGAGTTCGGCATCAGCGAGGCCTCCGGTCAATTCTCCACCTGGCCTGGAACCCTGGGTCTTGCGGCAACGCGTGACCTCAGCCTCATTCGCGACTTCGCCGAGATTGCAGCCGCTGAGTGGCGCGCAGCCGGCATCCAGAAAAACTACGGCTATCAGATTGAAACCGCGACTGAACCGCGCTGGCGTCGTATTTCCGGCACCTTCGGAGAAGACCCATCGTTGAACGCAAAAATTGCCAAAGAACTCGTCCTTGGTTTCCAAGGTGAGGAGCTAAGCAACAAGTCTGTTGCCCAGACTGTTAAGCATTTCCCTGGTGACGGAGCTGTCGTCCGTGGCCTCGACCCGCACAATGAGCCCGGTCAGTTTGCGACCTATCCAACGGCTGGCAGCCTGTACAAATACCAGCTGCCGCCGTTCCAAGCTGCCATCGATGCTGGAGTGAGCTCGGTCATGTCCTACTACAATGCCCCTAAAAATGAGGGCAGCGCAGCACAGCTTCCACGTGAGCTTTGGCAATCGGAGACAAAGCAGTTCGAAGAGGTTGCCGGTGCTTACAACAAGACCCTCCTCACAGACCTGCTCCGTGACCGGATGGGCTTTAAGGGATACGTCAACAGCGACAGCGGCGTGCTGACCAACCGCGACTGGGGCGTGCATAATCTAACAATCGAGCAGAAGTTTGCCAAGGCAATCGATGCAGGAACTAATATTTTCTCTGACAACAACGACCCGAGCGGACTAATTTCTGCAGTAAAACAAGGCCTAATTGAAGTGAAAGACCTTGATCCTTCCGTGTCCCAGCTGCTTACTGAAATATTCAACCTCGGACTTTTCGAAGACCCATATACGGATCCGACAGAAGCACAGAATATTGCCAGCTCAGAAAAATCACAGGCCAAAGCAGACAAAGCGCATCTTAAGTCCGTAACGCTTCTTCGCAACAACAAGGGCATGCTGCCACTGACTGATAAAAAAGTCGCCACTACAAAGCTATACGTAGAAGTGTTTAGCGGTTCCAACAGTGACAGTCGCACAGCCGCATTGAAGGAAATTATTGCGAAGGAAGACCCAACAGTAAAAATCGTAAACACACTTAGTGAAGCAACTGCCGCTGTTGTTTGGCTGCGCCCAAGTCCATTCGAGTTCCCTGACAATTCTACTGTAGATATTAAACTAGGTACAAATACCGGCATTGACGTTGCAAGAGTTAAACAAATCGAAGAAAAAGTCCCAACTACGCTGGTTATCAACATGACCAATCCATGGGTTATCGATGAGGTAGAGCCTGGCGCTGCGGCAGTTGTGGCTACTTACAGTGTCAAGGCTGAAGCACTACTTGATGTCCTTCGCGGACGTTTCAACCCAACAGGAAAGCTGCCAATCACGATCCCAGCCAACCAAGATGCTGTCGAGAAAAACGCATCTGATGTTCCAGGCTACGCCGAAAAGTTTGACTATACTTACACAAATGCAGCAGGTGACGATTACACCTTCGGCTTTGGTCTCAACTATAAAAAGTAAGTTCAGCTTGCCGGCCAAAGTTACAATATAGTTTTTTCTACAGAAAAGACTACTTCCGTATAAAAAGGAAGTAGTCTTTTTTATGTTCAAAGATAAGAATGAAGAATTCATTGGTTTTTAGTTAGGCTTTAAAGCTATCTTGCCATTTTAGTAAACGATTTTCTAAAAAGCGGACAAACGAGTCGGATATTTTACCGGCAAGGGCAAAGATGATAATGCCTACAAAGACAGTGTCTGTCTGCATAAAAGAACGGGCATCTTGGATCATGAAACCCACACCTCTATCAGCGCCCAACAATTCAGCGACGACTAAGCACATCCAGGCAGCGCTAAGAGCTAAGCGTATACCCAGTAAAATATTAGGTAATGAAGCCGGAATCATAAGCTTAGTTATTTGATCCATTCGGCTGTACTCTAATATTTGAGCCACATCGTATAGCTTTTTATCTACATTACGAATGCCTAAAAAGGTTTGTAAATATAAAGGGAAAAAGGCGCCTAAAGCAATTAGTAATACTTTAGATAATTCACCAAACCCTAACCACATGATAAATAGCGGTGTAATCACAAGCAGTGGGACAGTGCGGAGCATTTGGATACTTGGGTTTAAATACTCCTCCGCCCTTTTGTTCATACCAACAATGACACCTATTAATAACCCAAGAAAACCGCCTATCGCAAAACCGAGAAATGCTCGGATTAAACTGATTTGAAGATGTTTAGCCATCTCCCCTGACTGAACTAGTTCAATGAAGCGCGTGATAATTAACAAGGGTGAAGAAAATAATTGAGCGGACAAGATATCGAGTGAACTTAACAATTGCCATAAAATCAATACGAAAACAGGCAGGGATAATCCGCGCCAAATTGAGTAGCTTTTTGTTACTTGTGATTTCTTTTTCTTAATTGAAATGGCATTGTTCTGAGCAATTGTTTGTGTAGACATTTATATCATCCTTTCTTTTTTAATTAGATAATCCAATCTTCTATTTCGTTATCTTGGTGATCAAGGTATTTCAAGATAACGGTTCTGTATTCTTGGAAAGCTTTACTGATCCTTGTTCTTGGATAAGGCAAATCAATAGGAACAATCCCTTTTATTCGCCCTGGCTTTGCATCCATGACGACGACTTTAGATGACAAAAAGATCGCCTCATCAATATCGTGGGTTACAAGAATCATTGTCGTTCGATTTTCCTCCCATATTTCCAGTAAAGCTTCTTGGAGATGGTTGCGAGTGAATGCATCTAATGCGCCAAACGGTTCATCTAGCAATAACACTTTAGGATTCCGCAGCAAGGCCCTGGCAATTGCCACGCGTTGTGACATTCCCCCGGATAATTGACGCGGATATGCTTTTTCAAATCCTTTAAGTTTTACTAGTGAAATTAAATGGTCCACTTTTGAACGTATATCCGGATCTTTTAATGACTGGTTACCTGCAATATTTTTTTCAACGTTTAACCAGGGAAACAAACGATGCTCTTGAAAGATAAAGCCGCGATCCTTAGAGGGACCATTCACTGACTTATCAGCTATCATAATCTCGCCTTCAAAATCTAAATCAAGTCCTGCAATCAATTTTAATAAAGTACTTTTTCCGCAACCGCTGGGACCGATAATGGTCAAAAACTCACCATATTTTACTGCAAGATTAAAATCCTCTAATACTTTAATGCTTTCATTGTCACTCTTAAAAGTTTTTCTAACATGATCGATTTTCACTGTTGATTCCAAAATATTCATCATCCTTTCTAAAATAAAAAAGAGATTCAGCGAAAAGACATAGATGTCCTTTCACCGAATCTCCAGTAGCCTAGTCGATTCATTCGAATGAATTTATTGATAATAACTTACCATGGTTAATATTAATATTCAATACTTTAAATCCAACTAAATTTATAGGATTACTTAAAAAAATAATTGACAGAGTATTTCGAACCCTGTTAAGATGCAATCATAAACAAACCACTTACCAATTTAGTCCAATTAAATATAGTGATAAAAATCCACTAGTCGTCTAGAGATTTAACAAAGAGAAGCCTTCACGCTTACTTTGTTGGATCTCTTTTTATTTTTGATGATCATTAAACCGACTATATCACTTGGTTAAGTGGGAAATAAAAAGTCAGGAGGAGGTTCAAAGGAGATTTACGTTGTATTTGAAAAAAAATAAAACATGATAATGAGGAGGAATTTGAAAATGACAGCTTTTCAAACAAAACAATTAAAAGTGGTACCGCAAGCAGGCAGAATTGGTGCAGAAATTCAAGGTGTTCAATTAAGTGGAGACTTAGAATCAAGTATTTTAAATGAGATTAAACAAGCTCTAAACGAGTACAAGGTAGTATTTTTTAAAGGTCAAAATCATTTAACGGATGCGAGCCAAGAAGCATTTGCAACATTATTAGGCGAACCATATGCTCATCCGACTGTACCAGTAAAAAATAATACGAACTTTATTTTTGAACTGGACTCTGAGCAAGGTGCAAAAGCGAATCATTGGCATACGGATGTTACGTTTGTTCCTGAAGTTCCAAAATACTCTGTATTAAGAGGGGTAACGATTCCGGAAGTTGGCGGTGATACTGTTTGGGCAAATACGAATACAGCGTATGAAGACCTTCCGGACGGCTTGAAAAGATTAGCAGATAAGTTATGGGGAATTCATTCAAATGAATTTGATTATGCACAGTATAAACAAAGTGATATTCATGTTAATGACGTTACCAAAAAATATCGTGCTGTTTTTGAATCAACAGTTTTTAAAACGAGACATCCGGTTGTACATGTTCACGCAGAAACAGGGAAAAAGCATTTGTTATTAGGAGGATTTGCAGGAAAGTTGGAAGGCTATACAACAAGTGAATCTGAAAGATTATTAAGTATCTTTGATTCTTATGTGACACGTTTAGAAAATACCGTCCGCTGGAAATGGACGGAAGGGGATGTGGTCATTTGGGATAACTTGGCCACGCAACATTATGCGGTTGCAGATTACGGAGATCGTCACCGCGTTGTACGACGTGTAACAGTTGGAAAGAACGTAACCGTTAATCAGGAAAATGAAGTTAGTAGATTAATAGTTAAAAAATAAAATCTAACCAATTGAATAATTAGAGGTTCCGATAAAGAGAGATCACTCTCATTGTCGAACCTCTATTCTTATCCTAATCAGGATACACACATGCAGGCAGGTGAAGCCATATGATTTGAGGAGGTTACAAAATGGAGAAATATCGTAAGCATTTATTAGGATTATTCTTGGTCATTTCCATGATATTTTTAGTAGCAGGATGCGGTTCATCTGCAGAAAAAACGAATGCCAAAGGTGCTCAGGTTAAAGTAAATATTGCTTTAAATGGGAAAATGGGACCATTGGTCATTGCTCGGGAAAAGGGCTGGTTCGAAGAAGAGTTTAAGGCGATGAATGCCGAAGTTAAATGGAGTGAATTCACAAGCGGACCCCCGCTTTTGGAATCACTTGCTTCAAATCGTGTGGATTTATCGTTTTTAGGAGATGGTGCGTTAATAGCAGGTTTAGATAAAAAACTGCCATTTGAAGTGATTGCCCAAACCGGTACAGGAGAATCGAATGTTCGAATATTAGTACAAAAAAATGGGGATATCAAGAATATTAAAGATTTAAAGGGCAGGACAGTGGGTGTTCCTCTTGGTACAACGGCTCATGTATATCTAATTAAAGCATTGAAAGCGAATGGTTTAACGACTGATGATGTTAAACTCATCAATCTTCAACCCGATGATGCACAAGCCGCCTTCGAATCCAAAAAATTAGACGCATGGTCCGTGTGGAATCCTTATTATCTAAATAATGTTGAAAAAGGGAACGGAGTAACTCTAAATGTAAATAAAAAAATATTTGCCCCAGGCGCTATTATTGCCAGAGAAGGCTTTGCGAAGGAACATTCCGAGATTGTTCAAGCCTATTTAAGAGTATACAAAAAAGCAGCCGATTGGCAAATAGAAAATCCGGATGAAGCATCTAAAATCTATTCACGTGCAACAAAACTTCCAGCTGATCTCATTAAGAAAATCATCACAGCAGAAAAACCCAATATACGTTTTACTGAAGAGTCTATTAACGCACAGCAAGATTCCATTGACACGTTAGCTGAAGCGGGGTACATCAAGAAAGCATTTAATTACAAAAAACAAATCCATAATGAGTACATCGATGCAGTTTTAAAATAATAACATCAAAGGTCAAATAGAAACATAAAAAAAGTGCCTGACACCATCCAATATTATGGATGGTGTCAGGCACTTTTTTGTTATAAACCGTTCATAAAGCGACAAAGGTAGTTATAAACACTTTCATATAGCTCGTATTTCTTTATGTAATGGCATATTAACGAATTAAAGCAGGTATTTTTCTAATTCTGTAGAAATTAGTGACAAGAGATATTTTCTTAAACTAAGAGGTATCTATATTCTTAGCCAATCGAATGATACAAGGGTGGGAGTAAATATGTTAAAAAAGCCAAGGAAATTACAACCGGGAGATCTTGTGGCAACAGTAAGTCCGTCCTGGGGAGGTGCCGGTGATCCAGGACTGAGATGGCGGTATGAACAAGGGGTAAAGAGATTAGAAGAAGTTTTTGGACTAAAAGTTATCCCTATGCCGAATAGTTTAAAAGGGAGCGATTATCTTTATAAAAATCCACAATCTCGTGCGGAAGATTTGATGACAGCATTTAAGGATGATAGCATTAAAGGTATCTTTGCAAATATAGGCGGAGAAGATAGTATTCGTTTACTTCCTTATATTGATTTTGATGTAATCCGTGAAAACCCGAAAATTTTTATGGGATACTCAGATGTAACTGTTTCACATTTATTTTGTCATAAAGCAGGTATTTCTTCTTTTTATGGTCCGGCCATTTTAACCGATTTTGCTGAAAACATTGAGATGGATTCATATACGATTGAAATGGTGAAGCGAACGCTTTTTTCAAATGAGATGATTGGCGAAATTCAAGCGGCCGAACAGTGGACAAGTGAGCGTTTAGAATGGATCGAAGAGAATAAAAACCGCCGACGGACAATGCGACAAAATATAGGTTACGATATACTTCAAGGCTCAGGTGTAGCCCAAGGACATTTGATTGGAGGCTGTATTGAGGTACTAGAGTTTGCGAAAGGAACCGTGCTTTGGCCAGAAGAGAAATATTGGAAGAATAGTATTCTTTTCTTTGAAACATCAGAGGAAAAGCCAGAGCCCAATAATATTAAGTATTGGTTGCGAAATTATGCCATTCAAGGAATTCTACAAGAAGCGAATGGAATCATTTTTGGTAAACCGCAAGATGAGAAATTTTACGATGAATATAAAGTGGAAATACAAAAAGTAATGAAGGAATTTAATCTGGAGGATTTGCCGATCCTCTATAATCTCAATTTTGGTCATACCGAACCGAAATTTATTTTGCCTTATGGAGCCATGGCGGAAATTAATTGTGATAAAAAGACTTTCACGATATTAGAAAGTGGCGTGGAATAATTAATTGCTTGATAATAATTACAATGCAGTGGAAATGATGATAATGGAAGGAAGTGCAAAACGATGGATTTTGAAATGGTTATACAGGAACTGGAATCGCTCAGTAGTGAGCGAATAAAAAAGACGTACATAAGCAATGGGGCACACGAGCCCCTATTTGGCGTGGCTACAGGCAAAATGAAGCCGATTGCAAAGAAAATTAAGATAAATCAGCCATTGGCCGAGCAACTCTACGCCACTGGGAACTACGATGCTATGTATTTTGCCGGCATCATTGCGGACCCCAAGATAATGACCGAGGCGGATTTTGAGCGTTGGATCGATGCGGCGTATTTTTATATGCTGTCTGATTATGTGGTGGCCGTAACTTTGGCAGAAACCGATATTGCGCAAGCTGTTGCCGATAAATGGATTGCAAGCGGGGAAGAACTTAGAATGTCGGCGGGCTGGAGCTGTTATTGTTGGCTTTTGGGGAATCGGAAAGACGCTGAATTTAGCGCTGGCAAGATAGCTAGTATGCTTGATCAGGTGGAAAATACAATTCACGATTCTCCTGATCGAACCAAATCGGCGATGAATAATTTTATGTACACAGTTGCGATTTCATATTTACCGCTTCATGATAAGGCAGTTGAAACCGCACAGGCTGTAGGACCTGTTGAAATGAAGCGGAGCAAGAAAAAAAACAGCGTTCTGCTTGCATCAGAAAATATTCAAAAGGAGTTAGATAGAGGGAAGAAACTTGGTTTCAAACGCAAATATGTAAGGTGTTAGTATAGTTGGCAGGAAAAAGGTGTCAGGCACTCGCCGGGAAATTGGCTGGTACCTGACACTTTTTTTGCTGTGGAATAAATTGTGAAACAAGTTTAAGCGGGATGTAACAATTACTTCCATTAGTTAATCAATGAATCTACTTATTACTTAGAAGTACTCGTCTTATTCATGAACTTTAATAATTCGGTTAATAGGGTACTAAATGAAGAAAGATGTTCCTGGATTCTGCCAGGGTATTCAGATTCGATAAACTCAATCGTATCGTTACCGGTATGCCATACTCCTCCATGTTTAACCGTTTGGTCATATCCATCTAATTCTCCAATTTCCCAGTTGGTCGATTCTAAATATCCGTATGGAATACCAAGCCCTATAAAGGGTGCATGATCACTCCAGTCACCAGTAGTTCCGGCTGGGTACTCAGGATTTAAACCTGGATTTGTTCCGACATTTAACTTTTTCTTCTTCACAATCTCCAAGGCCTGGTCACGAATGAATCCGGCTTCTCCAGCCCCACCATAAACATACATCTTATCACCAACTGCAAGACTATCCATATTAATCATACCAATCGTATTTTTAATATCTGCTTGCGTCATATTGGCTGCATAAAAATTTGAACCTCTTAATCCGGTTTCTTCAGCACCAAATGCGATGAAAACAATCGAGTATGGTGTTGGTATATTTTTCAAGACCTCAGCAACTTCCAAAAGGACACCAACCCCTGACGCATTATCATCGACACCCCGCCCGACAGAAACAGAATCATAATGTGCTCCAACAATAATCTGTTTACTTGATTTTCCAGGCTTATAGGCAATCACGTTTGAAGATTTGGTTGTCGAACCTCTTCTAGAATAGCTAAAATCCTGTACGGTTGACTCCATTCCAATTCGTTCGAATTGACCTTGAATATATTGCTCTGCTTTTCGTTCATTGGCCGATCCAGCCACCCTTGGACCTATTTCATAGGCTATGTATTTCATATGTTCATAAGCCATTGCACCATTTTTATGCACTAGTGATGGCTTGTACGAAACGGTTTGGGCCGAAGCTCCCCCAACAATCGTCAAAAGACTAAACATCAACACAATAAAGGATATACTTATTTTCTTTTTCAATGCGCCAACTCCTCTTTGATTATTGTAAATAGAATAATAGATTCTTTATTCAGAAACAATAGTTCCGACAAACACTTCCAAAAGGATACATAATAGACGAACAGTGATAGACAGAGTTCGCTATAAAAAGCTATACGGGCCGTTCCAAAGGATAATTTTTAGAAGACAGCTGGATTAGGAATATTTGATGAAAGGCATATTTCCCAACATTTTTAATATTTTAGTCTGATTTTAAGGATGTAATTATTGATGAAGTGGAAGAAGGTATTTTCTGATAATAAGTAGAATTAGTCTATCAACCTCTATAGTCAGGACAATAAAATGGGATTTGCCAGTTGGAGCTTGGGAAAAAGGATAGTTTAGGAATCCTGTTGCTACAAGTTCAAATTAGAAGGGGAGCAATAGAATGAAAACGTTTTCTTTAAATGCCCTATTGCATATTAGACAAGAAAATGAACTCCTGTTTGCAAATAATGAAAGGTCTGTTGTCGTTTCTACAAAGGCATTTGGGGCGATGCAGCATGATTTAATTGAAAATATGGGGATTAATCGTTTGAAAACATTTTTCTTCAAGTATGGGTATCACTTGGGAGAGGAAGACGCGATTGAGGTTGCGAAAAACGAATCATTAAGTATGCTTGAAAAAATTGAATATGGTCCCATAATTCATGCCTTAAAAGGACATGCAAAACCCCGAATCACGGAAAAAGAGCTTGAAATGGAGAATAACGAAATTACATCCTTTCGACTTAAGGGAATTTGGGAAAGTTCATTTGAAGCCGAACAACATATTCGAAATTTTGGGATAAAAAAAGGTACCGTTTGTTATACCTTAACTGGTTATGCAACTGGATATATTACCACTTTACTTGGGCAGAAAGTATTTTTTAAAGAACTGGAGTGTGAGGGGGAAGGGGCACCTTGTTGTATTTGGGAGGGGCGTCTTATCTCTGAATGGAAGGAAGAGGCAGAAGAATTTTTTTCTTATAATAAAGAACTGCCAATTCTTAAGGAACTTGAACAGACAAACGAAATGCTTATGCTTGAAAAGAACAATATAGCACTGGTGTCTAAAACGTATAATGAGATGACAAATGAGCTAATAAAAGGCAATAATATTGATTCCATTTTAGAAATTTTAAATAAACAACTAAACTTGCCCATTGTTATTGAGGATATTCGGCATCAGGTCATTACACTGAAAGGAATAACAGTGGATGGCTATGAAACAATAAGAAAAGCATTTAATGCTTCAGTAGATAAGCGTCAGAATGTGACAAAAGTTAAGGTTCTCTCGTTTGAAAATGGGACACGACTTATTACCCCCATATACCTTTTAGGTAAAATTGTAGGATATTGTTCGTTTCTATATGATAGAGGAAGGACACCTAACTATGAAATTGACTCCATGATTGTCGATCGATTAGCGTCGATTTGTGCGCTGCTGTTTTTAAAGGAAAAAGCGGAAATCGAATCATTGGAACTGGTAAAAGGACATTTTCTAGAAGAAATTATTAGTGGAAAGTACTCTCAACAGGAAATCATTAGGAAAGCTGATTTTATTCAATTGGATTTATCTGATCATTATCATATGATCGTCCTTAACTACAAGTTTTTGAAAAAATGTGAAGAAAAGGAATTTACTCTCCATAAAAACACATTTGAAGCTGTTTCTACTTTTTTTAGAGAGAAGAGCATCAATGTCTTAATTGGCCAGCAGCCAGATAGCATCGTTCTCCTTTTTACGGAGAAACAATTAAACCAGGAAAAGATTGAAAGTACCTTATTGTCTCTAGTATCCAATTTAAAAAAGGAAATAAAAAATGCCCTGTTTTTAGCGGGGATTAGTTCTCAAAACAGCAAAATAGTCGATGCAGGTGTGGCTGTTGAAGAAGCCCGTTCAGCTGTACGATTGTCTTCAAGGGATAAACCCGTCACATCTTTTAGTGAACTGGGCATTATTGGTGTATTAATTAATGACCAAAATGAAAATGCAATACGGAAAATGATTAGGGATACGCTCAGTGGTCTGTGTGAGAATTTAGATAGTAATAAAATTGAATTAATTGAAACCTTATATCATTTTCTTTTGAATGGTGGAAACCTGGAACAAACAGCAGAAAATCTAGCATTATCTAAAAGCGGACTCCGTTACCGCCTCACGAAAATCACTGATCTACTGGACTGCGACCTGCGTGATCCACAAAGACAGTTTCAATTGCTTATGGCTCTAAAAGCATTGAAAATTGTCGACCATGATAGGCTAAAAAAATTTCAATAAAGTAAAAGGTGTCAGATAATGCGCGTTGGAAATTGTCCATTGGTGTTGTCTGACATTCTTTTTTTTTTAACTGACATAAAGTAGTTGTTTTTTCTGGTTTTTCTGACACTCGGTGTTATTGTAAAGAATTTTCAAATAAATTAACATAAATTTAGGGATCGCCACACTCGATCACACAAAAATTTTAATAATAATAAGAATGGAGTTGAAGGAATGTACACAGGTAAAGAATATTTGGAAAGCTTGAATGACGGAAGGGTTGTTTATTTAAACGGTGAAAGAATTAAAGATGTAACGTCACATCCTGCTTATCGAAATTCTGCACGTTCGTATGCAAGAATGTATGATGCCCTTCATGATCCAGCTACACGTGATATCTTAACGGCTGAAAATGAATACGGTGATCGAACACACAAATTCTTCATAACTCCTAAAAGTTCACAAGATCTATTAGAAGCAAGGGATGCTATTGCTGAATGGTCCAAGCTTAATTATGGATTTATGGGCCGAACTCCAGATTATAAGGCTTCGTTTATTGGTCATTTAGATGCTCTTTCAAATTATTACCAAGGTTTTGAGGATAATGCGAAAGCATGGTACAAGAAAGCGGCAAAAGAGCTTCATTTTGTTAATCATACCATTATCAACCCACAAGTAGACCGCTCAAAACCCCTTCACGAAAATAAAGATGTATTTGTTCGAGCTGTTGCTGAAAAAGATGACGGAATAATTGTAAGCGGTGCCAAAATGGTAGGAACAGCGGCAGCATTAACTCATTATAACTTCGTTGCGAACTATGGAACCATTGATTTAGGAGATGGCGACCTTAGCCACGCACTTATCTTCTTTGTGCCGATGAATGCACCGGGGGTAAAAATGATCAGCCGGCAATCGTTCGAACTACAGGCTGCTTTAACGGGAACACCATTCGATTACCCACTTTCAAGTCGGTTTGATGAAAATGATGCCGTCATTGTTTTAGATAACGTGTTTATTCCATGGGAAGATGTTCTTTGCTACAAAAATATCAATATATCAAATAATTTCGTCCCTGAAAGTGGCTTTGTTAACCGCTTCACATTTCACGGTTGTACTCGTCTTGCTGTTAAGCTGGATTTCATGACAGGGCTTTTATTAAAAGCAACGGAAGCAGCCGGAACAAAGAACTTTAGAGGTGTGCAAGCTCAAATTGGTGAAGTTGTGGCGATACGAAATATGTTCTGGGGATTGTCTACAGCGATGGCAACTGATCCAGATAAAGGACCGAATGGACTTGTTATGCCAAATGGTGCCTCCAGTGCTGCTTATCGAGCATTAGCACCAATGAGCTGGGTGAGAGTGAAAGGTATTTTTGAACAAGTGGTTGCCGGTGGTTTAATTCAGCTGCCGTCTAGTTCCAGTGATTTTCTAAATCCTGAATTAAGACCCTTTCTCGATCAATATTACCGCGGAACTGGAATCGATGCTGTGGATAAAGTGAAATTGTTAAAAATGGTTTGGGATTCGATTGGAACTGAATTTGGAGGAAGACATGAACTGTATGAGGTCAATTATGCAGGCAATCATGAAAATATTAGAATGGAAGCCCTATTCCATGCAGAGGCAGTCGGAGCAGCGGATCGTTACAAAGCATTTGTTGATACAGCGTTAAACGATTATGACCTAAATGGTTGGACAAACAAGACGTGGCTGGACGCAGTAGAAAAAGAAACCGCTAAATTATAAAGCTGGTTAGGTTCTAGCAAGTAAGTAATCTAATCGTTAAATGAAAATAAAATTAGGGAGGAAATAAAAATGACTTCTTACCAAGAACCAATTTATGATGTTGCGCAGCTGGCTCACGTGGAGATTCTTTCTCCAAAACTTGAACAATCAGTAGAATTCTTTACTAGATTTTTAGGAATGGAAGTGACCGCTCGTTCCGGAGGATCCGTTTATCTAAGGGCATATGAAGATTTTTATCATAATACTTTGAAAATAACTGAAGCAAAAGAAGCGGGAGTTGGACATGTCGCATGGCGTGCCTCTTCGCCACAAGCACTTCATCGTCGAGTAGAAGAAATTGAAAAAACTGGATTAGGCCGCGGGTGGATCGGTGGAGATATTGGTCATGGAGAGGCCTATCAGTTTACAACACCTGATGGTCATTTAATGGAAATCTTATGGGATATGGAGTATTACAATGTTAAAGATGACCAAAGATCAAAACTATTAAATCGTCCATCTAAGCGGCCAGATCACGGTGTACCTGTACGTCGTCTCGACCATATTAATCTAATGACTTCGAATCCTGGAGCTGATACGGACTTTATGTTGGATACACTAGGCTTCCGGTTAAGAGAGCAAATTCAAAACGACGGCCATGTCCTTGGAAGCTGGATAAGCGTTTCTAATCTCGTTCATGAAATTGCCTATATGCAAGAGCCTAATGGAGTAAAAGGGAAGCTGCATCACCTGTGCTATTGGTATGGAATTCCACAAAATCTTTATGATATTGCCGATTTACTTAAAGATCATGGAGTTTTCGTTGAAGTCCCTCCCAATAAACATGGAATCAGCCAAGCTTTCTGTATGTACGTGATTGAACCAGGCGGAAATAGAATTGAATTGTTCGGAGACGCAGGCTACATTATTACCGACCCAGCCTGGAAACCGATTGTGTGGGATATGAAGGATGTACCTGGTAACGGAGATACGTGGATTGGGACAGAATTCCCTGTATCCTGGTGGACACAAGGTACACCGCTTACAAAAGTAGAGACTGCTGAAGTAGTCAAGCCTTAATTGAAAGGGCTTACAATTTAAAGTTAGCTGTTAATAAAAAACTGGGGGCAAATCTTTTTTACATCGTTCGGTTTAATTCTGAATTTGCCTCCTTATCTCCAAACAATTTGTACAAAGTTATCTTCTCGACTTTGGAGTAGAACATGTTGTGGCTGTTTTAACTTTACATATGGGTGCCGTGGAGAATGAAACATGACTAGAATCAAAAGCGACTCTGACAGTTGAATCAATGGGATAAAGGTAAATAAAATTGAGAATAAATTCATCTTTTCCAGTAGCCCAGTCTCTCAGAAATTAGATCTCCGGAACGGATTAGTTCACTAGCAAAATAGTGAATCCGCTGTTTCGAGAATCGGGAACTTGGTCCGACTAAATTGATAGCGGCAATGACTTTACCAGTATGATCTCTTACTGGAGCAGATACGGACGTCACTCCTAGATTGAATTCTTCAACGCTGACTGAATATCCTTGATTTAGTATGGTTTTCAACTCTTGACGGAAAATATCTGGATCTGTAATGGTATGTGGAGTGATAGAATCTAGTCCATTTCGCGTCACAAGATCAACAATGTAGCTTCCAATGTGGGCAAGAAGGAGTTTACCTGAGCTCGTACAATGCGCATAATTTTGAAATCCTAAGTGCGATGGTAGGTTATACGAGTTTTTACTCTCTACTTTGCATAAATAAACTACGTGACTTTCTTCTAAGATTGCTAGATGAGCTGTTTCTCCACATTTATTAGCTAAATTTGTGAGGACTGGAAGTGATTCAGTGTGTAGATCGATGTTGCCAAGGACAATGGAGCTCAATTCTACAACAGCTAAGCCCAATTCATATTTATTGGTTTCGGCATTTTTATGAACTAATCCTTCAGAAGCAAGTGTTGCAAGAATTCTTTGGACACTGCTTTTCCCTAATCCAAGTTCAGCAGCAAGTTCACGCACCCCTTTTTGTGGTTGGTCCATTTTAAAAGAACGTAAAATTTTGATTGCATTTCTTACGGATGAGAGTAAATTATCTTGTTCCTCTTTCATATTTTCCTCCGATTATGAAAAAATATATAAAAAATCAGAAAGTGTCCCATATGAAGGGACAGCTTGTTGAAGGCAACAATCAAGACTATTAAGATATAAGTACACACTAGGTTTTAGACAATTCAGAAAGTTTTAAAGGCGAATATAATGTAAACGGTATCATTATACAGTGTATTTCGTCAATACGGTTGATTATGTATTACTAAAAAATTAAGAGATCTAGGGAGGAACGGGATATGACGAATTTTATGGAACCAATTTTTGATGTGGCACAGCTAGCACACGTGGAGATTCTTTCTCCAAAACTTGAACAGTCAGTTGAATTTTTTACACGGTTTTTAGGGATGGAAGTAACTGCTCGTTCTGGTCAATCGGTTTATCTTCGCGCTTATGAGGATTTCTACCACAATACATTAAAAATAACGGAGTCAAAAGAAGCGGGAGTAGGACACGTCGCATGGCGTGCAACTTCCCCTCAAGCTCTTCAACGACGAGTCGAGGAAATCGAAAAAACCGGATTGGGCAAAGGTTGGATCGAGGGGGATGTGGGTCATGGAGAGGCCTATCAGTTTATGACACCGGATGGTCATTTAATGGAAATTTTATGGGATGTGGAGTATTACAAGGTTCAAGATGACCAAAGATCAAAACTATTGAATCGTCCATCCAAGCGGCCAGATCGTGGTGTGCCCGTCCGTCGTCTCGATCATATTAATCTAATGACATCTAATCCCGGTGCTGATACGGACTTTATGCTAGATACACTTGGCTTCCGGTTGAGAGAGCAAATTCAAAACAACGGTCATGTCCTTGGAAGTTGGATTAGCGTATCTAATCTTGTTCATGAAATCGCCTATATGCAAGAGCCAAATGGAGTAAAAGGGAAGCTCCATCATCTTTGCTACTGGTATGGAATTCCACAAAATCTTTATGATATTGCCGATTTACTTAAAGATCATGGAGTATTCGTTGAAGTCCCTCCCAATAAACATGGAATCAGCCAAGCGTTCTGTATGTACGTGATTGAGCCAGGCGGAAACAGAATTGAACTGTTTGGTGACGCAGGCTATATTATCACCGATCCAGCCTGGAAACCGGTTGTGTGGGAAATGAAGGATGTACCTGGCTACGGGGATACTTGGATTGGTACCGAATTCCCTGAATCTTGGTGGACGCAAGGTACACCGATTACAGCTCCCCAGCCAATAGAAGTAGTAAAACCTTAATGGATATATTAATAGAAAGTGGGGTGTAAGGTCTTGTCTAAAGTAAAAGCTGCAATTTTAGGGTCGGGAAACATTGGAACAGACCTAATGTACAAAATTTTAAAAAATGAAGGGAATATGGAGCTAGCTTTGGTAGCAGGTATTGACCCAAATTCAGAAGGACTGGCAAGAGCTCAGGCGAAGGGAATTCGTACGAGCCATCACGGATTGGATGCTATTTTGGAGGACTCAGAGATTAAAATTGTCTTTGATGCGACAAGCGCAAAAGCACATAAGTTGAATGCACCATCACTACGTGAACAGGGTAAATTAGCCATTGATATGACCCCTGCGGCAATCGGACCGTTTGTCGTGCCAACCGTAAATTTAAAGGAACATATTGAATCCATGAATGTTAACTTGATTTCCTGTGGAGGCCAGGCAACGACGCCTCTTGTTTACGCTGTCAATCGTGTAGCAAGTGTTCACTATGCGGAGGTTATAACAACCGCAGCGAGTGTTTCGATTGGTCCGGGAACAAGACAAAACGTGGATGAATTTGTTCAAACGACCGCGAATGCTGTTCAACAAGTTGGCGGAGCTAAACTAGCGAGGGCGATTCCGGTGTTTAATCCGGCAGAACCACCTATTAATATGACCAATTCTGTTTATGCAGTGATAAAAGAAGAGTTTGATGAAGAAGCTGTCATTGCATCTATTCAATCGATTGTTGCGGAGATTTCAAGTTATATTCCAGGATACAGATTAAAAGGCATTCCCTTTATCGATTACCGTGACACACCTTGGGGACGGCTACCAACAGTGGTAATCATGAATGAGGTTGTCGGTGATGGAGACTTTTTCCCGACCTATGCGGGGAATTTGGATATCATGACAGCATCAGCGTATAAAGTGGGAGATTTATATGCCGCACATTTCCTTGGAACTAAGGAGGTAAGCCGATGAAGATTCCTAGACTGACAGATACCACACTAAGAGATGGCGACCACGCTGTTAGCCATAGTTATACTCCAGAAATGGTCCGGACGATTGTTCAAAATTTAGATGAAGCAGGTGTACCTGTTATCGAAGTTAGCCATGGTTCTGGCTTGAATGGGTCGACGATACAGCAGGGTTTTTCAAAATACTCCGAATTTGATTTGATTAAAGTGGCAGTAGAAACAGCGAAACAAGCAAAAATTGCCTCCTTATTCGTTCCTGGAATTGGAACGAGCAATGAACTAAGACAGGCTGCAGAATTAGGCATTTCTATCCTCCGTATCGCCGTTCATTGTACCGAGGCAGATGTAACGGAGCAGTATTTCCGACTTGCGAAAGAATTAGGCCTCGAGGCAGTTGGCTTTTTAATGATGTCTCATACTCAACCGGCTAATGTGCTGGTTGAGCAGGCAAAGCTAATGGAATCATACGGTGCTGATTGCGTCTATGTGGTCGATTCTGCGGGGGCACTTGTTCAAAGTGGTGTCAGGGAAAGAGTTTCTGCACTAAAAGAGGCGTTGTCCATCGAAGTCGGTTTTCACGCTCATAATAATCTTGGTTTAGCGATTGGAAATACCATAACAGCGCTTGAAGCCGGAGCAGACCAAATTGACGGTACCCTTAGGGGACTAGGGGCTGGTGCAGGGAATGCACCGACTGAAGTACTTGTCGCTGTACTTAATAAAATGAACCTGGATACAGGAATAAATCTTTCCATTTTAATGGATGTCGCCGAGGAAGTAGTGGCTCCGTTGATGCAGACTCCGATCGTGATCGATCGTGACAACTTATCTAGCGGATATGCAGGAGTGTATAACAGCTTTTTATTACATGTTAGGCATGCTGCCGAAAAGTTCGGTGTAAGGGCTTCAGAAATTATGGAAGAATTGGGTAAAAGGAAAGCAGTTGCTGGTCAGGAAGACTGGATTTTAGATGTGGCGGTCGAACTAGCAGAGAAAAAAGCATTAAAGGTTTAAGGGTAGAAAGAGGAGGAATAAGTTGTGACGATCATTCTTGAAGCTGCAACTCGCTTATTGGAAGCCGAGGAAACAAAGCAGGTTATTGAACCGTTAACGGCTTCCTATCCGGGGATTACAGTGGATGAAGCCTACCATACACAATTAGAGATTATCCGTAGAAAAGTCGATAATGGCGGAATCATTGTTGGGAAAAAAATTGGGGCAACAAGCAAAGCCATTCAAACTATGTTTGGCGTCAACCAGCCTGATTATGGTCATTTATTGGCTGATATGATGCATGTCGAAGGTGAAACAATTTCACTTGAACAATATATTCAGCCAAAAGTAGAATTTGAGATTGCTTTTAAATTGAAAAAGGATTTAAAAGGTCCTAATGTTTCCATACTTGATGTCATTGAAGCAACAGATTATATTGTTCCGGCAATTGAAGTGATTGATAGCCGCATTCGAGATTGGCAGATCAAATTTGAAGACACCGTTGCGGACAATGGATCTTCTGCTTGTGCGATTATTGGCGGGAAACCGACGAAGCTTGAAGGACTGGATCTTACCCATATTGGAATGGTTGCTTATCGAAACGGAGATATGATTGATTCAGGTGCGGGTGCAGCCGTCCTTGGAAATCCGCTCCGTTCAATTGCTTGGCTTGCGAATTCATTAGGAAAATATGATGTGGCCTTAAAATCCGGGGAAATCGTTCTTTCTGGTGCTTTGACCAGTGCAATCGAAGTGAATGAGAATGACACGTTTACTGCTGAGTTTGCTCATATTGGTTCCGTCACAGCCTCCTTTAAACGATAAAAAAAGAAACTAGGTGATTTACATGATTAAGACAGATGTGATTGATCAAATCGCTTTTGAACTATACGAGGCGGAAAAACAGAAAAAGTCGGTTAATAAGTTTGTTGAAGCCTATCCTGAACTGGATGAAGCATTAGCCTACCAGGTACAAGAACGCTTAATTGAAATGAAATGCAAGGAAGAAAACACAAAACGAGTCGGACGAAAGCTTGGATTAACGAGTAAGGCAAAACAAGTAATGATGGGTGTTCATGAACCTTCTTATGGGGTATTGCTAGAAAGCATGCAACTGTTTGAAGGGGAACGTATTTCGCTTTCACCCTTTATCCATGCAAAAGTGGAACCGGAAATAGCTTTTATATTCAAAAATGAAGTAAAAGGCCCGCATGTAACGGTAGCAGATATACTGGCTGCAACAGCATATATAGCTCCTGCACTCGAGATCATTGACAGCAGGTTCCAAGGTTTTAGCTTTACACTGGCAGATGCAGTTGCCGATAATTCCTCTTCTTCCCGTTTTATTATAGGAGAAAGATTCTATTCACCGGAAAATTTCGATTTGAAATTGATGGGAATGGTCTTCAAGCAAAACGGAGAAGTAGTTGCTACGGGTGCTGGGGCAGCTGTGATGGGGCATCCGGCAAGGGCGATTGCCTGGCTAGCAAATAGATTATATAAGGTTGGACAGAGCATTCAACCAGGTGAAGTCGTGTTAAGTGGTTCCTTATCAGCCGCAATGAAGATTGAAACGGGTGACCATTTTTCCGCAAGCTTTGATGGGCTTGGTTCAGTAGAGGCAGTATTTACTGAATAAACAACAAGGTGAAGGGAGAGAGTTTTTATGCCATTTATTCAGATTAATATTCTTAAAGGCAGGTCGCCTGAAAAGAAAGAACGTTTGATTAGAGAAGTATCTGACTTAGTATCTGAAGTGTTAGAATCTCCTGTTCAAAATGTGCGTGTGATGATCAATGAAGTAGAACCAGAACATTGGGGTATCGCGGGAGATTCAGTTAAAAAAAGAAATGAGGTTTCAACATGACTAAAATACAAACCGGAGTAAGGGAAGTTGGTTTATATATAAACGGTGAGTATGTGCAAGCATGCAATGGGGCAACTTTTGATGTGAAAAACCCTGCTACGCAAGAAATCATTGCGAAAGTAAGTGAAGCGACAGAAGAAGATGTCGATAAAGCCTGTCGTGCTGCAAGGGATGCTTTTGAAAAGGGTCCATGGCGGACAATGACTGTAGCGGAGCGTTGCGCAAAACTTCGCCGCATGGCTGAAATTATCCTCGAAAGGAAAGAAGAAATCGCTCGACTAGACGCGACAGATGTTGGGAAGCCATTTCACTCTGCCGTCCAGCACGAGGTTCCGCGCGCTGCGAACAATATCAAGTTCTTTGCAGATTTCATGGAACAACAGGGTGGAGAAACGTATCCGATGGAAGAAGCATATTTGAACTATACTCGGTACGAACCAGTTGGGGTTGCGGCGCTCATTACACCTTGGAATGTTCCGTTCATGCTGACAACTTGGAAGCTGGGCCCATGTCTTGCTGCCGGGAATACTGCGGTGATTAAGCCGGCGGAAATGACCCCGCTATCTGTTTCCTTACTTGGTGAAATCGCGAAAGAAGCTGGCATTCCAGATGGTGTCGTCAACGTCGTTCATGGTCTTGGAGGAGTGGTAGGTAATGCACTGACAACTCACCCAGAGGTAGACTTGGTGTCGTTCACAGGCTCTACTGCTACTGGGAAAAGAATCATGAAGAGTGGCGCAGATACCTTGAAAAAAGTATCCTTTGAACTAGGTGGAAAGGCAGCTAATATCGTGTTTGAAGATGCAAATCTTGATAAAGCCATCCCCGTTTCCATTCAAGCTGCGTTTATGAATTCCGGGCAAATATGTCTCGCGGGTTCAAGAATTTTAGTTCAACGCTCCATCTTTGACGAGTTTCTTGAAAGATTTAAGCAAGCAGCAATGGAACTAAAAGTGGGCGATCCACAGGATGTTGAGACAAAAATGGGTCCAGTCGTTAGTGAAGAACATTATAAAAAGGTCACGAGCTACCTTGAAATTGCCAAAGAAGAAAATGCGACCTTGATCTGTGGTGGAAAGAGGCCTGATCTGCCTGAATATTTACAAGAAGGGTATTATTTAGAACCGACTGTGTATGTTCAGGAAAATTCAAAAGCGCGGATTTGCCAGGAAGAAATTTTTGGGCCAATCGTCACGATTATCCCATTTGATACCGAAGAAGAAGCACTGCGAATTGCTAACGATACCGATTATGGATTGAATGGTGTCGTCTGGACGGAAAATCTGCAACGTGCGCACAGAATTTCTCATGCGGTTCGAGCAGGGACGATTTGGGTGAACTGCTGGTTTGTTCGCGATTTACGAGCTCCCTTTGGCGGATTTAAGAAAAGCGGAATGGGTCGTGAAGGCGGCCATCACAGCCTGGAATTTTTTACCGAAGCGAAAAATATTTGTATTGCATTGAAGTAGTTTTTTGACATTGAAGAATAGGAGGAAAATAAAGAGTAGGACAAAATAAGTGACGGGCACCTTCCAGGAAATTGGATGGATTCCGTCGCTTTTTTTCTGTTGCAACAATTCTTACATAACATAAAAAAATTGATAGAAATCATTGAACTATTTGTCCAATGACAGGATATTTTGAAGATATATAATATAGGATAGGAATATGTTTCACTTGAAGAGCTCGTCAAATAACCAAATAGGGGGAAATTTGTTGAAAACGCAAATTGAACAAAATGGAATTGTTACCCTGACACCTGAAGTAGCTAATGGTTTAAGTGGCAGTTACATGTGGAATGATGACCTGCGCCCAACGACAATGGAAGAACATTCATGGAAGGGGATGAACTTTGCCACTTTATGGATTGGCATGTGTTTGTGTATTCCGTCCTACACGATGGCAAGTGGCTTGATATCTTTGGGAATGAATTGGTGGCAAGCGATTGGAACGATTTTTCTTGGGAATGTCATAGTCCTTATCCCTATTCTATTAAACTCACATGCTGGTACTAAATTTGGAATTCCCTATCCCGTGTTTGCAAGGTTATGGTTTGGCTCAAAAGGAGCACACATCCCAGCTTTAGCAAGAGCCATTGTTGCTGCTGGCTGGTTCGGTATTAACACTTGGATTGGTACGGGTGCAATAGATACACTTTTATCGGCTTCATTTCCTGCCTGGAGAAACTTAAGTGGACATACGGCTATAATATTTGCCTTGTTTTGGGGGTTAAATGTGGTCGTCGCCTATAAGGGACCTCAAGCAATGAAAGTCCTTGGTTTAATTGCCACACCGATTGTAGGTATCGCTTCGATCATCCTTCTTATTTGGGCATATACGAATGCTGGAGGCTGGGGCCCTATCTTGGACACACCATCAAAATTCACGACAACAGGGGCGTTTTTAAAAGTGTTTTTCCCAGCATTAACAGGTGTCATTGCTTTCTGGGCAACACTAGCCTTGAATATTCCAGACTTCTGTCGATATGCAAAAAGTCAAAAATCACAAATGCTTGCTCAAAGCTTTTCTCTTCCACTGACAATGAGTATTTTCTCCTTTATTGGCATCGCCGTCACCTCTGCAACAGTGGTGATTTTCGGAACAGCCCTTTGGGATCCAGTTCAACTGCTAGCGAAATTCCCTCCATACATTATCTTTTTGGGCACGTTAATCATTGTTATTGCATCCTTAACCATTAATGTCGGTGCAAACATCGTCGCACCTGCGCGCGCAATTGAAAATTTAAATCCAAAACGAATTACTTTCGGATTAGGTGCTCTAATAACGGGGATTTTTGCGATTCTAATGCAGCCATGGTACATAATGGAGAACTTTGGGAATTATATTTTTGGCTGGTTGGGAACATATGGAGCGTTACTTGGACCGATTGATGGGATTGCGATTGCAGATTACTGGCTGGTTCGCAAGCGACAAATGGCACTAAATGAGCTATATGATGTAAATGGCCGGTATAGTTATACATCTGGTTTTAATAAAAATGGCGTATATGCCCTAATTATTGGTGTAGGTATTCCCGTCCTGGGTCTTTTCATTCCTGGACTTCGTTTTTTATGGGATAATGCGTGGACATTTGGATTGTTTATCTCCATTATCGCCTACACCTATTTAATGAGAGGAGATAAGAGCGTACTAAAACCTGGAGAATATGAGAAAATTACAAGCTTCAAAACATCCATTCCTGATAATAAGCCAGATGCAGTGACGGGGAATGAAACAGAGTTTTTTTATTAAAACTTGATAAATAAACAAAAAGCTTGGATTATTATTCCAAGCTTTTTAATGTGTGGGAAAATCGATTAATCATTGGACCGGAATGCTTCTGTTTTAGGAGGATTAACATATTTACCATCCATTTTGACGCCCACACCTTGGTCATAGACCATTTTCCCTCCAAAATATCCCACTGCAAGGATGCTAGCAGAACAAATTAAGGTAAGAAGACAATACATGACCAGAGAAATCTTATGAAATTCTTTCTTTTTAAAAATAAAGGAAGCACGGAATGCGACAACAAGAAAGGCAAGGACGGTGGCAATATCAGCCAGACTTTCGTGATATTCGAATACATTAGTATTTCCTCTCGCATCATTCTCGGGCCCAGTGCCAATTGCTATCCAAGCACTAATAAATGCAATGGCCCACAGCCAAAAACCTCTCTTCGGTGAAAACCTCCGCTTTGTAACCATCCAAAATAAATCATAACACGTCGCCATAATGATTAAAGCAATTGGAAAATGCACCATAATAGGGTGAATATGTGAAATTAGTTCTTCAAACATTGCCTTTCCTCCTCTGTTTAAAAGATTCGATGAGTTTAAGAGACTGTCCTACTACCTAAATTTTACAATAGGAAAATGAAAATTTCCTGAAAATTACAACTAAAACCAACATGTTTATTTTATCTGTTCACAGAAATTCCTTTTTCTTAAAAGGACTAGGGAGCACCTCTATCAGAATCGCTTGCCTCTTTCGACAATTTTCTTCAAATCGTTCGAAAACTGATATTGTGATATAATATAGGCAATGAAACGGAGGTGTTTAAATGGAGAAGCAAATATTTACCTTACTGCAGGAAATGAATAAAAAGCTGGATCATTTAGATTTAACGCTGAAAGAGCACAGCGTAATATTGAAAGAGCAAGGCGAAATGTTGATAGAGCACGGCAAGATGTTGAATGAGCACAGCAATACGTTGAATGAGCATAGCGAAGCCTTAAAAGAACAAAGTAGAACTTTAAGCGCATTGAGGACTGAACAAGAATTTCAAAAAGCCGAATTAAGTGAAATGAAACTTCAAAATGCTAAAGACTTTAGCGAAATTAAAGAACAATTAAAAAACCAAGAAGACAGCATTGAAATATTAAAAGATGAGACATGGAATAATAAGAAAAGTATCTTGAGGGTTCAAAAAACCATGGGGCTTTCCTAGTATCGATTCAACCGCAAAATTTAATAATTGTATTAAGACCATTTGAAATAAAGTTATTTAATAGTCAGAAACTCCTCATATGTATTAACATCTATTATCTCTTCAAATGAAATCTCCATCCAACCAGCCAAACAAAATCGGCTTTTTTTACGTAAGAATGAAAAACACCTTCACACAAAATAAGCTAAAAATCACTCAAGAAAAAAAGTCCCAGGCACTCCCCAGAAAATTGGATGGTGCCTGGCACTTTTTTGCAGCATGCCAATATGTTCCTTAATTGGTAATAATTGATTAAAGTAAATAGATAGTTAAAAGATGGTTCGTAATGGTTCCATCTTTTTTTGTATACCGAATTGTGATAACTCCTAGTGGTTTCGCTCTTTCGTGCCCTAGTAAACTTGCTAAACGATTTGGTATGAAACTTGATTTGGATGAATATAATCTTATCAAATTGTAAAACAAGTTCTGTGACAGAGGGAGGAAATGAAATTTGGAAATTTTAAGATTTAACCAATTGAAAGCTTTTGTAGAATTGGATTATAAGGGTAGACATGATATTATTCCACAAAATCATTTCCGTTTAGAAGATTTAAAATGGTTAATGGGGCAAGCCGAAAAAGCTATGTATTTTGAACGATCGTTAAGAACTATCGCAGAAGATATGAATGAGAAGGAAACCAGTGAATTAATTGAAGTGGCAAGGAAGGCATTAAGAGATTAGTGGTGTGGTGCCTCACTCGAAGGTGGCGATACTTAAAAAAGTATCGCTTTGTCTTTTTTTGCTGGAAAAGTGATGTGTTCTGCCATTTCAGCCATCAAGTTTCCTTCTTTTGCAAATAAAGATAATAAAAATATCATTATGATATCAAATATATTCTTTTTATCCCTTATAATATCATTATGGAATGATGTTAATCAGAGCAACGCAGTCAATTCTGAAAGGGGATACATATTCTTGAACGAGAAATTTCTAGATTTACTAGCCCAAAAATATGATAGTGCAGAAAAAGTCGCAACAGAAATTATTAATCTCGAAGCCATCCTAAATCTACCAAAAGGAACTGAACATTTTGTCAGTGATTTACATGGAGAGTATCAAGCTTTTCAACATGTATTAAGAAATGGTTCAGGGAATGTAATAGAGAAGATTAATGACTTGTTTCAAGATACGCTTTCTGAAAACGAGAGGAATGAATTTGCAACATTAATTTATTACCCAGAAGAAAAATTGAAGTTAATAAAAAGTCATTTTGGGAATGAACTAGAATTAAACCAATGGTATACAGAAATCATTGAGCGAATGATTAAGCTCATTTCTTATGCCTCCTCCAAATACACACGCTCTAAGTTACGTAAAGCTTTGCCTAAACCATTTGTGTATATCATTGAAGAGTTACTCTACAAAAAAGATGATTCCACAAATAAGGACGATTATTATTCAAAAATTGTTCAGCAGATCATCTCCTTAGCACAGGCGGATCAACTGATCATAGGTCTTGCCTATACAACACAAAGATTAGTTGTCGATCATCTTCATGTAGTGGGTGATATTTACGACCGGGGACCCGAGCCCGATAAAATTATCGATACATTGATTGATTACCATTCGGTTGATATCCAATGGGGAAACCATGATGTCCTATGGCTAGGTGCCTTTGCGGGATCAAAGGTATGTCTGGCAAATATTATTCGTATTTGTGCGAGATATGACAATTTAGATATTATCGAAGACGTATATGGAATCAATCTTAGACCGTTACTTAATCTAGCGGAAAAGTACTATGAAGACAATCCAGCCTTTAGACCAAAGGTCCAATCTGAAAAGAAACTATCAGATTATGAACAACTGCAAATTACGAAAATACATCAGGCAATCGCGATGATTCAATTCAAACTGGAAATCCCGATCATCAAGAGGCGCCCGTATTTTAATATGTCAGAAAGGCGTTTACTTGAGAAAATTGATTATGAAAAGAAAGAAATAACAATCCATGGGAAAACCTATCCTTTAGAAAATAGTTGCTTTGCTACTGTTAATCCAATGCAGCCAGATCGATTATTAGAGGAAGAACAACAAGTGATCGAAAAATTATTATTTTCTGTTCAGCATTCCGAAAAGCTGGCTAGACATATGAATTTTCTTATGAAAAAGGGAAGCCTATATTTGAAATATAACGGAAACTTGTTAATCCATGGCTGTATTCCTTTAGATGAAGAAGGGAATATGGAAAAAATGACGATTGAAAACAAAACGTATGCCGGCCGTGAATTATTAGATACCTTTGAATCATATTTACGATATGCGTTTGAACACCCGGAAATGACAGATGACCTTGCAACAGATATGGTTTGGTATTTATGGACTGGAGAATATTCATCCCTCTTTGGTAAAAGAGAGATGACCACCTTTGAACGGTACTTTATTAAGGAGAAGGAGACGCATAAGGAGGGAAAGAACCCTTATTATTATTTGCGTGAGAAGGAAGAAATTTGCCAAAAAATCCTGGCTGAATTTGATCTCCACCCTGAGCAGGGTCATATTATCAACGGTCATACTCCAGTAAAAGAAATTGATGGAGAGAATCCCATCAAAGCGAATGGACGAATGCTTGTCATCGATGGCGGGTTCTCAAAACCTTATCAATCGGTTACAGGTATAGCAGGATACACCTTACTATATAATTCCTACGGTATGCAGTTGGTGGCTCATAAACAGTTTCATTCCAAAGAAGTTGTATTAGGTGACACAACGGATGTATTATCAGTCAAAAGGTTAGTGGATAAAGAACTGGTAAGAAAAAAGGTAAGAGAAACGAATATTGGGAAAGAACTATTACAGGAAATTTCCATTTTGAATAGTTTGAGGGAATATCGATATATGAATTAAAGCGGATTGTAGCTTTTCTCCATTCTTTTTGTGTAAAATAAGAATGGAAAATAAACTAGAAAAGGTGAGAACATGAGTCAATTATCCGAGTTGTTATCCAATCAACATGATCAAAATGTCGAGGAATTAAAAGAATTGCTCCGGATTCCAAGCATCAGTTCCTTATCGGAGAATAAAGAGGACATCCAAAAAGCAGCTTCATGGATTGCCAATAAATTAGAAAGCATTGGACTTGAACATGTTGAAATCGTTCAAACAAAAGGGCATCCGATTATCTATGCAGATTGGCTTCATCAGGAAAACGCCCCAACAGTCTTAGTATACGGCCATTATGACGTACAGCCCGTTGATCCATTGCATTTATGGGAAACGCCTCCATTTGAGCCAACGATTCGTGATGAAAAAATCTATGCTAGAGGGGCAACTGACGACAAAGGGCAGACGTTCTTACATATCAAAGCAGTGGAAACACTATTGAAAGTAGAAGGTAAGTTACCGATAAACGTAAAATTCTGCATCGAAGGAGAAGAAGAAATCGGAAGTCCTCATCTTCCGCCATACTTATCCGAGAATAAAGAGAAATTATCCTGTGATGTAGTCGTTATTTCTGATTCTGATATGTGGGATAGAGGCGTCCCTGCGATTACTTATTCCTTAAGAGGTCTGTGTGCATTAGAATTGTCCCTTAAAACCGCAAATTCTGATTTGCACTCGGGCATGTTCGGCGGAGGAGTTCAAAACGCCAACCATCTATTGGTGCAGCTGCTTTCTAGTCTTCATGATTCTAATGGTAAGGTAAATGTGGACCATTTTTATGATGATGTTGTCGAACTTACAGAATTTGAAAAGGAACAAATTAAAGCACTAGGCTTTGATGAAGAAAAATTGAAAAAATCGTTAGGGTTAACCGATTTAACGGGAGGGGAAAACAACAATTTTCCTTACGCTGAGAGAATTAGTTCCCGGCCAACATTAGAAATAAACGGTTTATGGGGCGGATTTCAGGGAGAAGGAACAAAAACGGTCATCCCGAATGAGGCTCATGCCAAAATCACCTGCCGCCTAGTTCACAATCAAAACCCTGAAAAAATTCAAGGATTGGTCAAAAACCATCTTGAGAAACATGCACCAAAAGGATGCAGATTGGAAGTGTCGCTACAAGATACCGGCAATCCATTCTTAACTCCGATCGACAGTCCGATGATTCAAAAAGCGGCCGAAGCGTATGAAACCGTTTATGGAAAAGCGCCTGTTTACAAAAGAGAAGGCGGCTCGATTCCAATTGTATCGGATTTCAATCATTCTCTAAATGCACCGGTTGTCTTAATGGGATTCGGTTTGCCAGATGAAAATCTTCACGCTCCAAACGAACACTTTAACCTAGAAAACTTTGATAAAGGAATCTTAACGATTTGTTCCTTTTTAGAACTTGTTAAAAAGTAAAAAAGTGCCTGACACCACCCTCGGTGGTGTCAGGCACTTTTAATAGATTCGTGTGTTTGAACCAAGTAAAATAGGGGACAGGCAGCTAATTATTAATAAACTTTATCACCGTTAAAGATTGAGTTCTTTACGATGACATAGTCTACCGTACGGATGTCTTTTAACTTGTTCCCTCCCGCGTAGGAAATAGCGGACTGAAGATCTTGTTCCATTTCGATTAATGTATCGATTAAACGGCCCTTGTATTCCACGTACATTTTTTTACCTTCGACATTTTTTCGTTCGCCTTTTTGGAATTCTGAAGCCGAGCCGAAGTATTCTTTAAAATGCTTTCCGTCCTTCTTAATTGTTTCCCCAGGAGATTCTTCATGTCCCGCAAATAAAGAACCAATCATGACCATTGATGCCCCAAATCTAATGGATTTCGCGATATCACCATGTGTACGAATGCCGCCGTCAGCAATAATTGGTTTGCTTGCAGCCTTGGCACACCATCTTAGAGCAGCTAATTGCCAGCCGCCTGTTCCAAATCCAGTCTTTATTTTCGTAATACATACTTTCCCAGGCCCAATCCCTACTTTCGTTGCATCTGCACCAGCATGTTCTAATTCTCTTACAGCTTCTGGAGTACCGACATTTCCGGCAATGACAAAGCTATTTGGCAGTTGTTTCTTAATATGCTTTATCATTTCAATCACGGCATTGGAGTGGCCATGGGCGATATCGATGGTAATAAATTCAGGTGTTAGATTTTCATTTGCCAGCTGGTTGATGAATTCGTACTCTCCCTCTTTTACACCCACACTAATAGAAGCGATAAGTCCTCGTGCATGCATGTCCTTTACGAAGGAAAGACGCTTTTCAGGCTGGAAACGGTGCATAATATAGAAGTAACCATTTTCCGCAAAGGAAATTGCTAGCTTTTCGTCTATAATCGTCTGCATATTTGCAGGTACAACTGGTAATTTGAATGTATGTCCACCAAAAGTGACACTTGTATCACACTCAGAACGACTGTTAACTATAGATTTAGCAGGAATCAGTTGAATATCTTCATAATCAAATACAGTATCCATAAATTACACCTCTAAACACGAATATTTTAGTTAAATTATTATGTATCGTTCGTACATTTGTTAATTTACAGCATATTGATCATTTTGTCAAAACATTTAATAATTATGTAGTGTATAAATAATTATCTGATTAACTATAAGTGCCCTTCAAGGACGATATATTTACAACCTGTAAAGCATTCTAAACATTAATTGTTAAGAATGCTTTACAGGTAAAGGAACTGGTGAAGTGACTTTCCTACTTTCAACTTTTAAAAATAATGGTGACCAGGTATTGTAAAGAGGAAAAATCAATCTCACACAGATATAGGTTAACCATTTTTTATTAACATAAAAAGGCTGCAGTCCAAAATAAACATAAGATAGCGAACTTTTTTCTCCTGTTTCATTTTCAAAAGTTTACTAGTCATTTAAGTTTATTCATACTTGAAGTCTTTTTATTGAATGAACCTTGATAGGGATTTTAGGGGGTATGGTGATGAGTATTAAGGAGAGCATTTTCGAAAAGGAAGGGCGGAAGTTTCCAGGGGCGACCTATTCGGAGGTAGTATTGGCACCTGCTTATGAGCACGCGAAGCATACTTTACTAGAGCCAATGCTTGCAGTCCATAAAGCCCACCTGATTATGCTGGTGAAACAAGGGTTGTTGCAGGTGAGTGGAGCTTCCCAAATCCTGGCCGGTATTTGCGCACTTGATAAAGAGACACTTCTTCAAACCCACTATGATGGACAATATGAGGATCTCTTTTTCTTTGTAGAAAGTCAAATTATGAAGGTTGCCGGCGAAATAGGTGGGAGTTTGCACCTTGCTCGGAGCCGGAACGATATGGGTGTTGCAATGTACAGGATGGTTCTTAGGGACAAAATTTTACTCGCCATCGAGGCGCTGCTTTCCTTTCAAGAAACACTTTTGAAAGTGATTGACATTTATAAGGAAACCATTGTTCTGGGGCATACGCATACGCAGCAGGCCCAGCCGATGACGTTCTCCCATTATCTTTTGGGAATGTACGATGTCGTTGATCGTGACTTAAAAAGATTGATGGCAGCCTATGATACATGCAATGCCAGTCCTCTCGGTGCGGCGGCACTCACTACAACTGGATTTCCGATTAATCGAAATACAGTCGCAGAGCTATTAGGATTCCCGAAAATCATCAAGAGTGCCTATGATTCAATTGGCGGTGCAGATTATTTAGGGGAAATTGCCACAGCGATACAATTAACCTTTATCAACCTCGGACGATTTTCCCAAGATCTTCTCTTATGGTCCAGCCAGGAATTTTCAGCGATTCGTGTGGCAGACCCCTATGTTCAAACAAGTTCCATTATGCCGCAGAAAAGAAATCCTGTTTCGCTTGAGCATATTCGTGCATTAAGCTCGAGCGGAATTGGAAATGCTCAAACCGTACTTCAAATGTTACATAACACACCATACGGAGATATAAACGATACCGAGGATGACCTTCAGCCGTATTTATGGAAGGGCCTGCACCTCGTTAATCAAGTTTTTCGGTTAACAAAAGTGGTGGTTGGAACACTTGAAGTAAATGAAGCACTGTTAAAAAGAAGGGCCCAAGAAAGTTTTGCGACGATTACCGAATTAGCAGACACACTGTTTAGGGAAGCAAACATCTCGTTTCGTACCTCACATACCATAGCCAGCCAGGTGGTGAAAATTGCCTTGGCAAGAGGACTGAATGCGACTCATGTCACATCTGTACTCGTAGATGAAGCGGCAATAGCAGTTGTCGGAATTCCGTTGAATTTATCGGAGGAGATCATTCGGACAGCAATGGACCCAGAACACTTTGTTAAAATTAGGTCGCTTCCTGGCGGACCAGCACCGGAGGAAATGAAGCGGGCGATTGTGGAAAGAGAAGCTAGTTTACATGCCCATGTTTCTTTACACCAAACAGAGGTTAATCGAATTACACTATGTATGGAGAAGCTTGACGAACTGACAAGACAGTGGGGCAAAAAAGATGAAGACACTACTAATACTGGAAATTGATGGTGTTAAGATTTGAAATTCAAGGATAGCAAGTTTTGTAGGGACCAATAGAAATATTGACTTGTTTACGTAAACTTTGTTGTTTTAAGAAGTTTCTAAAGGACAAATCTCTTGTTCCTTTAGTGAAAATTGTCCAATAGGGTGCTCCTATTGGACAATTTTCTTGCTCCTGTCCTAATGTCATTAAAGCGGTGGGTTTTCAACTCCTAAATTTACCCAATCTTCTTTTGGGGGTCCATAAACTCCAAATGGCTTTAAACCTGCTTGACGGATAAGAATGGTTAATTGACCTCGATGATGAACAATGTGTTTAATTAGACCCATCAAAATTTGAGCATTTGTTTCTTCTCTTCCAAACGCCTTCTGTAATTGGCTCAATGAGTCATCTGTCCACTGTAGTTCGATAGCTTGAGATGCTTCTTCACTTACCCTTTTAAATGTTTCTGCTATTTCTTTTGCAGAAGCTGGGACGCTTACTGCATTTTCAACTTTCTTCATTTTTAACCCGAAATGACCTAAGTAATCTGGAATATTTGTAGTGAAATGCCACGCAATTCTACCTAAAGTACGCCCCTCTGGATAAACCTTTTGTTTTAAAGATTCATCTGTCAAACCAGCCAAAACTTTTTGAGTTAATAATGATTCTCTATTCCATTCTTTAATAAAGTCCGCAATTGTTACATACATAAAAATTCCTCCATAAACAATTCAATTGAATTTTGGGGTCAGTCCCCCGAGTGCGTTAAAGCTTTAGTTTAACGGGGCTGACCCTATTTTACAATTTACACAAACGTTGAAGCTGTTGAGTTAGGGATGCGGTCAATAGTACTATTTTACTATAATTTTGACAAAATAGGTACATTTTCAATATATTGGTATTTTTATAGGTGGATTATTCATCTTTTTTACGATGATCCTACAAAATTAGCTAATCTCTTCAGCAGCATGTCGTTTTGAAGGGAGAAGTAGCTATTTTCTTTCAAATATAATCAACCTAAAATTAGAATGGTAAGAAAAATTAATAGAGGAGGTTTTTATTCATGAAGAATAAAAAAAGGGGATTGGCGATGGTAGCTAGCAGTGTTTTGGCCATGTCTCTATTATCTTTTTCAACTAGCATTCACACATCGGCAAAAACGCAGACGGTCAGTTCACAGGCGGTAAGCAAAAACTATTTGATTGCTTATAAGCAGACATTGCCAAAGGACTATCAAACGGAAATTAAAAATGCAGGTGGAGTGGTAGTAAAAGCCATTCCAGAATTAGGGGCTGTTGAGGCACGCTCTACAAACCCTGATTTTCTCACCAAGCTGAATACCACTTCCATAGCGGCAGCAAATATAGAGAAATCCTTTAAACTGGAAAATGGTAACCCAGAGGGGGCGGATGGTAAGCCTGTTGCCCTTACTCCGGACTCAAATGGTACATATTGGAGTTCGCAATGGGATATTCGTCATCTAACAAATGAAGGGAAATCCTACGCAATTGAATCCGGTGGTACCAAAACAATCAGCGGTGTGAAACATAAGGCGGTTGTAGGTATCATCGACTCAGGTATCGATAAAGGACATCCAGATTTAAAAGCTAACTTTATTGGTGGTAAAAACTTTGTTCCTGCCGGCGGCTATTATGGAGATGTTCCGGCTGAGAAGGGGATTCAAAGCGATGTAACCGATACGAACGGTCACGGAACACATGTAGCCGGTTCGATCGCCGGCAATGGAAAAGTGAAAGGTGTCGGTCCAAACTTAGGAATCCGTGCCTACCGGATTTTTGATGATAGCGGTAGTGCTCCAACAGCACCAATTGTCGATGCGATTGTTCAAGCAGCCAACGACGGGGTGGATGTCATCAACATGTCCATTGGTGGATTTGATAGTTTGAAATATTACTATGAAGGTACTCGTTATAGTGATATTGCAGATGTTCTCCTTTGGAAACGGGCCGTTCAATATGCCGTTAAAAAAAATGTAACAATTGTGGCTTCGGCAGGCAATGAATCTCTCAATTACGCTGATAAAAAGTCACTTACAGACTATATGAACGCTACCTATGCAGATTCTGGAATTCGATTTAGCGGCGTAACAATTGAGGTGCCCGGCAGCACTCCTGGAGTTATTAATGTTTCGTCCTCTAATAAATGGTCAAGCAATAAGCTTGCGTTTTATTCCAACTATGGTAATGGATTTATCGATGTAGCAGCCCCAGGAGGAGATAACGGACCAGTATATGCTTCAACACTAGATTTAAATCAACGTGACTTTACCTATCGAGCACTTTCCACATGGCCACGGTACCTGGATGCCTATTTCACGATGCAAAATAATGAAGGCTACGCCTACTTGCATGGAACATCAATGGCAGCACCAAAAGTAGCCGGAATCGCAGGAGTCATTAAGGCTGCCCATCCAAATTATACTCCATCTCAAGTAGAGGCTCTTATCGAAAAAACAGCACTTGATTATGGAAAACCAGGCCATGATGAATTGTATGGATCAGGTGAAGCTAATGCGTTTACGGCTTTAACAGGTAAATAATTAAATGTTGCCTTTGCCAAATGGTGCCTGACACCAAAAATAAAGGAAGTCACCTTCGTAAATTGAATGGGACTTCCTTTTTTTGTATCTTATTCAAACTTAAAGTGAGAAAAAATCTACTTAGAAGTGACGGGTACTTTTCCACAAGCGCAAAAACAGTATGATATAATTCAGTTATAAAATAATTTTTCTTTTTAATTTTCAAAAATGATTTAATAAAATAAATGATAGATTAATATTAACCATTCAAAACGTTTTAGTGTTTTTAAAAGTAGGTGGACACAAAGTGAAGAAACAGAATACAACGACATATGGTTGTCCGATAACTTTGACTAAGACGGCAAAGGAAAAGATGCGGGAGCTCGGGTTGGATGAGCGATCGTTTTTTTTATTGGAAAATTCATTTCACGTGTATATAGAAAAGTATCCACAGGCAGCAGATCGAACAGTTTCAGTTGCATTGTTTTTTGACAATCAGGCGAGCATAAGGCTGGCCGATACGTGCAAAGGGTTTGTGGTGGTCCTGCATTGTGTAGTCAAGCAGGATCGATTTCTTGCAACGAATGTGACAAGCAGAGCTGCGCATATCCCATTGCAGTCTAATTGGCGCCGCCCAGTAGACCTCACGTTTGATCTGAACGTTCAGCGGAATCAACAGGTATCGACTGATTTGTTGAACTTAATTCACAACATGCCGGTTGCGCAGGAAAGTTCAATGTACGTGAAGAAGCGAATAGCGAGTTGGGAAGGCTACTTGAAAATCCAGGAGCGATCTGCGGATATTCCTGATATGACATCTCGCTATTCGAGGCTTATATACAATGATGATTTCAGCCGAGTCACGATTATGGGTTGTCAGCTGAATGAAAAGGAATGGAAGTCTCTCAAGGATTTGAGTGTTAAGCTCAAGGGAATGGACCAGGATATTGGTAAGGTCCTAAAAGCGAATCGTTCCGCCTCCACGGTTGAAGTAGAATTACACGGTTATATGGAGGAACAGGCTCGCCGGCAGCGGCTTGACAACCAGCCAAAAGAAGTTACCTTTAGTAATTTTGCAACCTTAAGCCAGGTGAAAAGACTACGGCAAGGGTTTAAGCAATTAGAAAAAGGCCTGGCTGCGAATCCGGAGCTTGAACGCCTTTTATTTGAAAACAAACCACCGGTTAAAACAGTGAAAAAGCGAGCAACGCTTCAATTTCAGAATCGATTGAACGAGTTCCAGCAAGAAGCGGTTATAGGCGCTATGTCTGCTGAAGACTTATATGTAATTCAAGGACCGCCAGGAACAGGAAAAACAACGGTTATTTCTGAAATTTGCCTGCAAAATGCCAAGGCGGGGCTGCGCACCTTGGTTGCTTCACAGTCAAATTTAGCGGTCGACAATGCCCTTGGTCGATTGCTAGCAAATAAAGACATCAGAATTCTTCGGGTCGGGCGTACGGAAAGTATTGAAGAAGAAGGCAAAAAGTTCATTGAAGAAAATGTCGGACAATATTGGAAAGACCATACGTTACATGAGGCGAATAAACAGGAGCAAGAGCAACTCCAGAAAGTGCTTGCACGAGTGGAGGCTGAGCTCGAAGCGAAAAATAAAGCAGAACAGCAATATAACGAAATTCAGTCTATACTCGATAAGTATAAAAAGGACGTTTTTTGTGCTGAAAAGGAGCAGCAATCAGCACAGCAACATTTGCAAGAAATCGGGCAGTCACTACGTCAATTGAATGACATTATTGAAAAAGACGAAACGTTTCTAGCTGGTGAGCCTGACAGTGGGGTAATGCAAAAAGAGTTGGATGCCCATCAACAAGCGATGGTGCGACTGCAAAATAGCGTTGCATTTCAAGAGCTAGAAGATGAGATTTATGAAAAAAGGCAAACGATGGAACAGGCTTCTGCAGCATGTGAAAAATGGAGCGACGCAGTGAAGCGGACGGATACTTTAACTGTAAGAATAACAACTGCTCCAAAAATTGATAACTTAAAATGGATTATTCTGGAACAAAATATCAATAGGTCTTTACGAGTTCAGCAGTTAATCGCAGAGCTCGAGGGAATCCGCAGAGAAATGGGCCAGTGGATTAAATTAAAAGAATATAATGATACATTAAACCGAGCTATTTTCTTTGTTGAACAGCTTTTGGAGCGGAAGCACATATCAATCGGCCAGCTACAGCAACGAATGATACTTGGGACTTCCGTTTCAACGAACGCTGTGGAAATTGATCAATTTTTAGACAAACTAAGAAGTGAATTAAAGGGAAACTCAAAAATTTACCCACAGAGACTTGTAACATTTCTTGAAGGATTATACGGTAGGAGACACTTTGTTTGGCAAAAAACGAAACGCTTAAAGCAGTATGATGCATATAAAAAAATGGCACAAGAGGCCATTCGGCTATTGAAACAGGAATTGATCGAGCAAGTTCAGCCTATGCAGCAAGAAAATAAACTGATGCATCAAAAGTGGCAAAGGGAGATGGGTGAGCAGAGCACCAAGCTTACTATTTTACAAAACAAGCATAAAGAAATGATGGCAGACGCAGAAATTATTCCAAACGTAAAAGAATTGCTTCATCAAAAAGAAGCAATAGTGCTAGATTTGCAGAAAAAGAAAGAGCGATATGAGCAAGCTAAGCTTCGGGTTGAAATGAATGGTCAAAAACGAGTAAAAGGAGTCCTGCAGCTACAAGAAGCTGAACAGGAACGAACACAAATCGACGGCCGTCTTGCACAACTGTACAATATACTTAAAGAAAAGGAAGAAGATCTGGTACCTCTACATGAAATCTTGTCTACAGAACCGGAACGGGAGCATGAAAGGGTATTACGGAAATTGGCGAGTAATTCTTTTACACGCGATTCATTAAAGCAGGAAAAGCAAAAGCTTCCGCTATTCCAGTCCATCCAAGGGATGTGGCTTTCCTTGTTGGAAGAAGCAAGTGACCATGACCTGAATGAAATCCGAAAACTTTATGTGCAGCATGCTAACGTGATTGGAACCACATGTGTGGCTTCCGCACGCAAAGATTTTATTGAAAGCTACCCTGTTTTTGATGTGGTTATCATTGATGAAGTATCAAAAGCAACCCCGCCAGAGCTGCTTTTGCCGATGCTAAAAGGGAAGAAAATCATTTTAGTTGGCGATCATCACCAGCTGCCACCTCTGTTAGGAAACGATACGCTGGAGGAAACGCTGCAGGAAATGGCAGAAGAAAGTGAAGACTTTGAAGGAAAAGCTGAATTGAAAAATCTGTTAAAAGAGTCGCTGTTTGAACGGTTGTTTAAAAACCTACCGAAAAGTAATAAAACCATGCTTGCCATCCAATATCGGATGCATGAAAACATTATGGCAACCATCACCCAGTTTTATGATCAAGAAAACGAACGACTCCAATGTGGCTTGAAAAACTCTGAGTTGGAACGGGACCACAAGCTTGAATCAACGCTCATACAGCGGAACAATCATCTTCTCTGGCTGGATATGCCGAACGAGCCTGCGTTTTTCGAAGAAAGAATGAAAGGCGGAAAAAGCCTGTATAACCCGGCCGAATTAAAGAGGATTGGTTCATTGTTGAAGGAATTGGACGTGGCGGCGGCACAGGCGAAGCAAGAAGGAAGAATGGAAGCCAATGAGAAAAAAAGCATTGGTGTTATTAGTTTTTACGGAGAACAAGTGAAAAGGATCGACCGCATGATTCATCAGGAGCTTCGTTTACCCCACTTAACGATTCGCACAGGGACAGTGGACAGGTTTCAAGGCATGGAAATGGATGTGATTCTACTAAGCATGGTGCGCAATCACGATAATAAACAGGATGACATCGGCTTTGCTAAAGATTATCGAAGGTTAAATGTAGCCTTGTCGAGAGCAAGAGAGCTGCTTGTGTTAATTGGTAGTACTAAGATGTTTACCGAGCGGACGAAACATAAGGATACTAGACAGATGTACACGAACGTATTAGAAGCCGCAAAAAAACAACAAGGCCTGCGAACGCTCGAAGAGGTGAGTTTGCATGAATAAATTAAATAAGCAGTTACGCTCGATCTTACTTGAAAATCCAGCGGTCCAGATCAAGAAGTCCGTTATGTGGCATTTGCCGGTAAGAACCTATAATGTGTCTTTTAAGCCGGTAAAGCGGTCTAAAATGGACATTCTCATGAAAATGATGCTTCTCACTTTCGAGCAGACCGAAATCCGGCGAGCAGCCAATTTGTCTGAACTGCTACTGGTAGAGGAGCTGTTCATTGCAGATTTACTTGTAAAAATGCAGCGAATGGGCTTGATCCGACTGGAAAAAGAAAGCTACAAGTTAACATCAAAAGGGCAGGAGCAGGTAAAAACAGGAATCATGTTAGAGGAAATGAAAGAAGAGTCGACGGTGCTTTCATATAGTCCAGTTCATGATGAGTTTTGGCCAGAGATGGCCGAACATTTGCCTGAAACAACCGAAGAATTGCCGCTTTTTCGGTATGCAAATAATCAGGACCATATCAATGAGGACCGTATTTTACAAGTTCTCGCCGAGAGAGAAAACGGGCTGGACGAAAACGGCTTTCAAACAGTTGTGGCGGATGTAAATAGCTTCGACCTACAGAAGGTGGAACAAATTCCATGCTTGGAATTTCAAATATACAATAAAGAACAGGACATTTTCTACGCGCGCGTCTGGAATACATGGCGCGGGCGCTGGGATAATACACTCGAAAAACAAATAGAAGAGAAGGAAGGGCTGGAATGGCGGGAAAAGTGGATAGGATTTTAGGGTCAGTCCCCCGGTAAACTAAAGCTTTAATGCACCGGGGGACTGACCCCATTTTCTCATTTTCTATACCATTCAATTTGGTAATTCTTTGTACGCTAATTTCATAATGACCTCTTCGTGTTTGGGATATTTAAGTAAAAGGTCATTTTGGGTAAACAATTCAAAGTCTTGGAATTCAAAACCAGGAGATACCATACAACCCACTAAAGAGTAAGTATCTTTTTCCATTACGGACGACCCAAAGATTGAATTCTTAGGAACAAACGCTTGTGGAGCTTCTCCATTTTCTAGATTCATTCCTAACTTCAATTCCTCATATTCTCCATTATCATGTATAACATGGACAGTTAATGGGCTGCCAGCATGAAAATACCACAATTCATCAGATTTTAATCGATGAAAATGGGATACATTATCCGAAGTCAATAGAAAGTAAATACTCGTAAAAAGCTTTCGCTGCCCCTCAAAACCTACACTTAATTCATTGTCTGAAATTCTTTCCTTAGATGTATAGGTACTTTTGTAATACCCGCCTTCAGGATGGGAAACAAGTCCAAGATTCGAGATTAATGATTGTATTTCAATTTTGTTCATGTCAAAATCCTTTCTCAATTTCATTCCTATTGCATTTGAGCAGAAGAAAAATCAATTATCATCATACGATACATGACAGGATTAATCAAAGCTGGGGTTAATCTTTAGAGGTTATGAAGGCAGCTGTTTTCGGAGTACCAGATGCCATATGGGTGGAAAGTGTCAAAGTAGCTATTGTATTGAATGAGGGCCACAAGGCGAGTGAAGAGGAGCTTATTTAATATTTCTAGTTTTCGATTGTTAAAAAAGAATGAATCAACATTAAATGTAAAAAAATGCAGGTCACCAAGTATTTTTTGGATGAACTGCCTTTTTCTATTCGTCAAGCATTCTATTTGCTAACTTTTCATTAGAGAGTTAAACTAATTTTGTACCGAACGGTAGGTACAAAATAAAAAAATACTCTTTTTAATAAATAAAAATTCCCATTATAGGAAAAATGATAAAGGAGGTGTGTCAAATGAATATCACGATAACAGAAAATGCGGCAAAAGAACTAAATAACAAAATTGGTAAAAAAAACGGATACTTAAAAATTCAGAACGTAATGGAGGGG
>NZ_BCUX01000016.1 GCF_001591445.1 Neobacillus drentensis NBRC 102427
ACTGGACCTGCAAGCGGACCTCTTCCCACTTCATCGACACCAGCAATTAATTCATATCCTCTATTGCGCCCTTTAAGCTCATACGAACTCATTTCAACAAACTTTTCTTTTAACCGTTGAGTTTCTGCCAATTTCTTTTTCCATTTATGTACAAGCTGTTGGACACCCTTTCGCTCATCATGAAGGATGTCCAACAATAACGGATCATTTTCTTGTACGACGTTTTCTAATTGTCGTTCTATCTCTGCAATGGTTAATAGCCTCATTTTATCTCCTATTGTTACGATAACACTAAGTCTTTTAGTTTAAAGGTTTTACTTTCGCCAAAGATTTCTTGTTCCAGTCTTTTTCCCGTCGGAGTTGCTGCAAGTCCACCCTCTGCCGTTTCCCTTAAGGATGATGGCATGGATTGGCCAATTAGGAACATCGCATGAATGACCTCATCACAAGGGATTCTGCTTGTAATACCAGCTAGTGCCATATCGGCTGCAGTAATGGCATTGGATGCGCCCATTGCATTTCGTTTCACACAAGGGACTTCTACAAGGCCTGCTACAGGGTCACATACCAATCCCAGCATATTCTTTAATGTAATTGCCATCGCCTCTGCAGCCTGCTTTGGTGAGCCGCCAGCTAGTTCTACAATTGCAGCGGCTGCCATTCCACTTGCTGAGCCTACCTCTGCTTGACACCCGCCTGCCGCACCGGAAATGGAGGCATTATTAGCTACAACGAAACCAAACGCTGCTGAGGTAAATAAAAATTCGATCATTTCTTCTCGGGTTGGATTTAACTTTTCTTTTACTGCAAATAATGTACCAGGTACAACACCTGCTGAACCAGCTGTTGGCGTTGCACAGATTACGCCCATTGCGGCATTTACTTCGTTGGTTGCTACCGCTTTACTGACCGCATCTAATAAGATAGTCCCGCCTAGTGCCTTGCCGCTTTTAATATAGTTTTGGAGCAGAACAGCGTCTCCACCGGTTAGGCCTGTATGGGAATGCACACCATTTAGACCTCTTTCCACTGCTTGTTCCATGATAGTTAAATTTTTATCCATTTTTCCAATTACTTCTGCTCTACTAAGACCTGAAACTTCTATTTCTTGACGAATCATGATTTCAGCTATTTTTACTTGATTGCTTTCTGCAAGTTGTACAAGTTCTGCTACATTTCGAAACATGAATAATCCCCCCTGATGTGTGCTCAATTTATCTAAACAACCATTCGAATGATTTGCGATACATTTGAAAGATTTGTTAATTCATCAATAACTTTATCTTCAATTCTCTGGTCAACTTCAATAACCATTAAAGCCATTTCACCTTTTTCTAACCTCGAAACCTCCATATGGCCGATATTAATTTCATGGGCTGATAAAACATTGGTTACCGCAGAAATGATACCAAAGCGGTCCTGATGAACAACTAAAATGGCGGGATGTTCACCCGATAGCTTTAACGGGAAAGAATTTAATTCTGTAATTTCAATGGTTCCCCCGCCAATAGAAATCCCCACCATTTCAAGGTCGTTTGCCTCATCATATAAGTTGATTTTTACAGTATTGGGATGATCCACTACTGCATCTTCCGTTCGAAATTCAATCGCTAATCCCATTTCATTTGCTATTTCCAAAGCTTTTGGCAATCGTTCATCATTAGTATCAAAATCTAACAGACCTGCGACAATTGCAAAGTCTGTTCCGTGACCCTTATAGGTTTTTGCAAATGAACCGTATAATGAGATTATGGCTTTCTTTGGTAATCTTCCGAACAAGGTTCTTGCCACCCTGCCAATTCTTGCTGCACCTGCTGTATGAGAACTTGACGGCCCAATCATAACCGGACCGATAATATCAAAAGCGGATCGATATTTCATGTAAAACACTCCTTTTACCTCTATTGGATAAATCGTAAAGTTTACTATTTAGATGTTTTTTTCTTCAACATTTATATTTCCATAATAATAAGGTCTTTTCAATCAATTTTACTAGGAATGCTACTAAGTAACTAGCGATAAATCTTGGTAATAGTCCAAGTATTACCGTTTTTCCCTTATTTTTGAGGTCTCGTCAATTTGGTATTCATTGTGTGTTCGGATTTTTTGAAGATAATTGTAGATTGTAAACTTTGACACACCTAATACGGTTGCCAAGTACTCTGTCGACCCCTTTATCAGGAATGCCCCTTTTTCTTCTAATCGAGCAACACATTCTATCTTTTCTTCAAGGGTTAATAACCCTGGAGCTTTTTTAAATTCATGAATGACTTGATCGACCATATTCTGAATAACATCTTGGACAGTTGAATAAAAATTTTCAGATTTGGTATGTTCCAAATCATAGCTAATGAACTCTTCCATTTCCCCTCCAACTTGAATCAAGAGGGAAATATCGTAATTCATACATAGGGCACCTATCACCTTTTGCTCATGATCACGTAAAAAAACCGTTGAAGATTTCATAATATTACCTTTACTTGATTGTGTTTTATAGTTAGGAATATCATGTACTTCAGAATAGGGCTTAGCTAGTTCTGTTAGGACTAAATCTGTTATTGGCGAGCCAATTTTCCTTCCTGTTACGTCACCCGCTAAATAAACTAATGACTTTTTCAAATCACTAAAATCATGAACAGCAACTTCACAGCGCTTGCCAAACATTTTCACTAGCATATCAGCCGTTCGAAATGCTAAATTAAATACGGGTTCATTCCTGTCACTCAAAATTTTCCCCTCCCGCTATTGAAAACGATTACAATTATAGATAAAAAATATAATTAGTTAAGTCATTTTTCAATTACATCAACAATCAAGATTGTATCATACATTCCGTAACTTTAAAATAAAATTGTAATAGTTACAAAAAAATTGTAATAACAAAAAAAATTCATTATTACTTAAAAATCAATAAGGAAGGATGACAAAAAAATATGCTCTCCAATTGGAGAGCTTGATGAAGTCATTATTCTTTATTCAACAATAAAATCAGCAGGTCGTTCAAATGTAACCCGGCCAAATTTTTCTGACCTTATTTCCTTGATGACCAACTCAGAAACTTTATCATAATTTACAATACCACCTGCCATTAGGCAACCGCGCAGTACACCAATTTTGTCAAACATTTCGACCACATCTTCAGGAAGGCTGTCAAGATTGTAACGTTCTTTTAAACGCTCTGGATATTCTCGTTCTAAAAACCTTAGCGTATAGACCGATAGATCCTGAAGATTTAATAACGTATCTTTGATTGCGCCTGTGACTGCAAGTTTTTTACCAACTTCTTGGTCTTCAAACTTTGGCCATAATATCCCAGGGGTATCAAGCAGTTCCATTTCCTTCCCCACTTTAATCCATTGCTGGGCCTTGGTTACACCGGGTGTATTTCCTGTTTTAGCGATATTCTTCTTTGCCAATCGATTGATTAATGTCGATTTACCTGCGTTAGGAATTCCGACAATCATCGCTCTGATTGCCCTTGGATTAGTTACACCTCTAGCTCTTAAACGGTCAAACTTTTCCTTTAATATTTCCTTAGAAGCGTTGGCAATGTCTCTCATACCTTCACCTGCAAAGGAATTAATCGCGAGTGCTTTTATTCCCTTTTTAGCAAAGAACTCAATCCATTCCCTAGTTGCTCCTATATCAGCCATATCAGCCTTATTTAATAAAACAAGTCTAGGCTTATGCTGAATAATTTCATCTATCATCGGATTTCTCGAAGAATAGGGAATCCTCGCATCTACCAATTCAAATATGATATCTACTAATTTTAACTTTTCCGTGACCTCTCTGCGAGCCTTAGCCATATGGCCTGGAAACCATTGGATCGTCATCGTTGGCCACCTCCTTTAAGGTCGTAAGCGCCCTGTCTATTTCACTGTTACGATATGTGCATCATTTAACGGCCAGTATACGAAACTTGTTTTCCCGATAATTTTATCAAACGAAACGGTTCCGATATGGCGACTATCTTTACTAAAGCGGCGATTGTCACCCATGACAAATAATTCACCTTTTGGAACAGTTTTACGGCCAATTTTTTCTTCCAAGGTAAAAGGATCTGTTAACGGTCCATCTTCTACTTCTTTTTTATATTTATCCAAATACGGCTCTTGATACGCTTTTCCATTAACAAATAATGTATCATCTTTATACTCAATAGTGTCACCGGGAAGTCCAATTACACGCTTTATGTAATCCTTTTGTTCTGGTGCGTGGAAGACAATGATATCAAATCGCTTAGGTTCACCAATATTATAACTAAACTTATTTACAATCATTCGATCCTGATCCTTTAATGTTGGCATCATCGATAATCCATCGACAACAATTGGTGCAAAAAGAAAGTATCGAATAACCGCAGCTAAAATAACGGCAATCAAAAGGGCCTTTGTCCATTCCCAAAGTTCATTTTTCTTTTTTGTCATAACAATCCCCGCCAATCTCTGCAAAAAAATGTTTTATCAAACTTATTTTACATAACTTCAACAAATTTAACACGATGGGATTCTATTTTTTAATCAAACTTTAATTATTTGTTAAAAAATCAGCAATAATTTGAAAAACCCATAATTTATGGTTAAAGGTCAGCAAAACGATATATAAAAAAAGAGCCTGCTCCCGAGCAAGCCCTTTTTCTTTTCATATTATCGAATCTCTTTAATTCTTGCTTTTTTACCACGAAGGTTACGCAAGTAGTAAAGCTTAGCACGGCGAACTTTACCGCGACGAAGTACTTCTAGCTTCGCAATTTTTGGTGTGTGTACTGGGAAAGTACGCTCAACGCCTACTCCGTAAGAAATTTTACGAACTGTAAAAGTTTCGCTAATTCCACCACCACGACGCTTAATCACAACACCTTCAAATAACTGAATACGCTCACGAGTACCCTCAACAACCTTAACGTGTACACGTACAGTGTCACCGGGACGGAATGAAGGAAGATCAGTACGAAGTTGTTCTCTTGTGATATCTTCAATCAATTTTTGCATCGTTTTCAACTCCTTCCAACAGACGCTCATGCACATCAAACTCTTAAATACATTGCAGCGGAACATCGTTATAAGACCATAATCTGATTTGTATCAGTTCAAGTCACAAGTAGTATCATAACATAATTGCTAGGACCGCGCAATACTACTCGTATTCTTTTTTTACTTCTTTAAGCCATTTTTCCTGTTCCTTTGTTAATTCTATTTTCTCAAATAAATCAGGGCGTCTTAACAGTGTTCGCCGTAATGCTTCCTTATTGCGCCATTCTTCTATTAATTTATGATTACCTGATATTAGCACATCGGGAACCTTTAGACCACGGAAATCAGCTGGTCTTGTGTAGTGCGGATGTTCAAGTAGTCCTGTGCTGAAAGAGTCTTTCATATGTGATTCCTGATTCCCGAGCACTTCCGGCAGTAGTCGGACAACGCTATCAACCACAACCATCGCGCCAAGTTCACCGCCAGTCAAGACATAATCACCAATCGAAATTTCATCTGTTACTACATGTTCACGAATTCGTTCGTCATATCCTTCATAATGACCACAGATAAAAATTAAATGATCTTCTTGTGCTAACTCCTCTGCTTTCCGTTGCTCATATCGTTCACCTTGCGGACAAAGAAGAATCACACGAGGCTTCTTACTTATTGCTTTTTCCTTAAGAGCTGATACAGCATCAAAGATAGGCTGTGGTTTTAGTACCATTCCTGCCCCGCCGCCGTAAGGATAATCATCAACAGTAGAATGTTTGTTATCTGCATACTCGCGGAAGTTAACAACGTTATAGCAGACCGCCGATTTCTCAGCAGCCTTTTGCAAAATTGATTGACCAAGTACCCCGGAAAACATCTCCGGAAATAATGTGAGAATATCAATCTTCATCATGAAAGTAACCCTTCCATCGGATCGATTAGGATGACTTTTTCTTTCACATCTACTTTCTTAACCACATCATGGATATAAGGGATTAGTAAATCATTGCCGCTTTTACCTTTAACCACCCATACATCGTTGGCACCTGGGGATAGAATTTCAAAAACCTTTCCAAGCTCTTCGCCTTTTGTTGTGGCAACAAGGCACCCAATAATCTCATGGTAATAAAATTCATCCTCTTTTAATGTCCCTAGTTGTGACTCAGGAACTTTTAGAATTCCATCTCTAAACTTTTCTACTTCATTGATATTGTTATAACCTTCAAAGCTAAGTAATTCAAAATTCTTATGGGTTCTGTGGCTTTTGACAGTTAATTCAATCGGCGAACTGGAATTCGGCATAAATAAATATAATACATTTCCTGTTTTATAACGTTTCTCAGGGAAATCTGTCTTTGATATGACTCGAACTTCGCCTTTAATACCCTGCGTGTTTACAATTTTTCCGACATTAAACCATTTTTCCATCGCTTTACACCTCTAGCGTATATCTTCTATTATTCCATCTTTAATAATAATTGTAGGTTGCCCAATCTGCTCCTTCCATATGTCACCTATCTTTATCTCTACAAGGGCTTGGACTTCCTTTTCCTTTAATTCACTGCCTAATGGGAGCATATGTAATTGTTCGATTTGAAACTCAAGCAGCTTTTCTTTTTCCGACCGCTTATTGATTTCTTTTTCATAATGATTCTTCAATGCGCCTGGCGAAAAGTTCTTGGTTTTATCTATACGTTTCAATTCAAATTGAAGCTGGTTTTTTTCTCTTTGCAGCTGGAGTTTTTGTGCTTCATAATGATTAAATAATTTTTTTTTACTGTTTTCCGTTAGAATTTGTTTTACCACAACGGTCTGAATAATTTGCACAGAAACGCCTCCCATATGCCTCACATCGTATGAAAAAAAGGGAGGAATAAATTCCTCCCTTCCCTCTAGATGCAATAAGCTATTCACTAATTTCTAGAAATATTTTCTTTTGTTGTGATGATCCTGCTGCATATACAACAGTTCTAATGGCCTTTGCAACACGCCCCTGTTTGCCTATTACTTTACCCATATCTGTTTTATTAACAGATAGCTGATAAGTGATACGGCTGTCGTCTTCCTTAATGTCCACATGGACGTCTTCCGGAAAGTCAACAAGAGGTTTAACAATCGTTTCGACTAATTGCTTCATAGTCGATTCTTACTTACTTAATTTTGCATTATGGAATTTTTCCATGATGCCTTGATTTGAGAAAAGGTTACGAACTGTATCAGATGGTTTTGCACCGTCTTGTAACCATTTAAGAGCTAATTCTTCGTTGATGTCAACTTTTGCCGGTTGTGTAACTGGGTTATAAGTCCCAACAACCTCAATGTAACGTCCATCACGTGGTGAACGAGAATCTGCTACTACGATACGATAGAAAGGAGTTTTGTTAGCTCCCATACGCTTTAAACGAATTTTTACTGCCATTTTAAATAAGCACCTCCGAATAGTTTCACACAAGATAGTATAATATCAATTCTTTTATAGTTTGTAAAGTGTTTTTTCTTTACATACAGTATTACCAATAATTAACGATTTAAAACGGTTTAAACGGAAACTTAAAACCGCCCTTTTTCTTGCCTTTTTGCTGCATGCCAGTCATTTGTTTCATCATTTTTTTCATATCTTCAAACTGCTTTAACAAGCGGTTTACTTCTGTTACAGAACGACCGCTGCCTTTGGCAATACGATTTTTCCGTTTGGCGTTCAAGATTTCTGGATTATTCTTTTCTGCCATTGTCATTGAACGGATGATTGCCTCAACATGAGCAATTTGCTTTTCATCGATTTGAAGATTATTTAACCCTTTAATTTTGTTTGCACCAGGCATCATCTTCAATAGTTCATCAAGCGGACCTAAATTACGAACCTGGCCAAGCTGATCCAAAAAATCCTCAAGCGTAAACGAAGCTGTTCGCATTTTTTGTTCCAATTCCTTAGCCTTTTCTTCGTCAACATTTGCCTGGGCCTTCTCAATCAACGTCAGCACGTCACCCATACCAAGGATTCTAGATGCCATTCGTTCAGGGTGGAAAGGTTCCAACGCATCTAATTTCTCGCCTAAACCGACAAATTTAATCGGGGTTTGCGTTACAGCGCGAATCGAAAGTGCCGCACCACCCCTGGTATCGCCGTCGAGCTTGGTTAATACAACCCCAGTTAGACCGAGCTGCTCGTTAAAGCTTTGAGCCACATTGACCGCATCTTGACCCGTCATCGCATCGACGACTAAGAAGATTTCATCAGGTTTTGTTAATTCTTTAATGTCCTTTAACTCACCCATTAATGCTTCATCCACATGGAGTCGCCCTGCAGTATCAATAAGGACATAGTCATGATGTTCTTCTTTTGCTTTGGCAATCGCCTGCTTAGCAATTTCAACAGGGCTTACTTGATCACCAAGTGAGAACACAGGCATGTCTAATTGTTTACCAAGTGTTTCAAGCTGTTTGATTGCAGCTGGCCGATAAATATCGGCAGCAACAAGCAATGGCTTACGGTTATACTTTTTGCGAAGCAAATTGGCAAGCTTTCCGGAGGTTGTCGTTTTGCCGGCACCCTGTAAGCCAACCATCATAATAACGGTTGGGGGGCGATTAGACACGGCGATTTTGCTTTGTTCCCCGCCCATCAATTCCGTCAATTCTTCATTAACGATTTTTATAATCTGCTGTCCGGGTGTTAAGCTTTTCAGTACTTCCTGCCCTATGGCACGTTCACTGACCTTTTTCACAAAATCTTTAACAACCTTGAAATTTACGTCTGCTTCTAGCAAAGCCAGACGAACTTCACGCATCATTTCTTTTACATCCGCTTCTGAAACTTTCCCTTTTCCACGGATTTTTTGGATTGTATTTTGCAGTCGGTCGGCTAATCCTTCAAATGCCATTCATGCCGCCTCCTAATCTAAATTCTCCAGCTCGGCAACGGCTTCTAACATTGCCTGCTTTGAAGGGTGATCCTCATTGAGCATTTCTTTTACATTTCTTAAAAGTTTGCTGCGCTCTTGAAATTTCTGAAATAATAGCAGCTTTTCCTCGTACTCCTCGAGCATTGTCTCCGTCCGCTTAATATTATCATATACGGCTTGGCGGCTTACATCATACTCTTCTGCTATTTCACCTAAAGAGTAATCATCGAGATAATAGAGAGACATATAGCTTTGCTGCTTTGGGGTTAACAACGAATGGTAAAAATCATAAAGATAGTTCATTCGTGTCGTCTTTTCAAGCATGCAATCCCCTCCAATGCGCATGTTAAGTGAAAAGCCTTTACAAAAGTAGTTTACAGGGTCAGACATTATCTGTCAAGATACTACCTTTACATCAATTACTCTGTTTTTTCCACTTGATCTGCAAATAATCCATACACATATCTTTCCGCGTCAAATTCCTGAAGGTCATCCATTTTTTCGCCTAAACCAACAAATTTTACCGGGATTTTTAACTCATTACGGATTGCAAGAACAATTCCGCCTTTTGCCGTTCCATCTAATTTTGAAAGAACAATTCCGCTGACATTTGTCACTTCTTTAAAGGTTTTTGCCTGGATAAGAGCGTTTTGCCCAGTTGTTGCGTCAAGGACTAATATTACTTCATGTGGGGCCCCTGGTATTTCTTTTTCAATGACTCGCTTGACCTTTTCAAGCTCCTTCATTAAGTTCACTTTGTTTTGTAAGCGACCAGCGGTATCACATAGCAATACATCTGCTTTTCGAGATTTTGCTGCTTGGATGGCATCGTACATAACTGCGGCAGGGTCAGAACCTTCTGCCTGCTTAATAACATCAACGCCGACTCTCTCGCCCCAGACTTCCAGTTGTTCAATCGCTCCGGCACGGAAGGTATCACCTGCTGCTAAAAGTACTTTCTTTCCTTCATTCTTAAACTTGTAACTAAGCTTACCAATGGTTGTTGTTTTTCCAACCCCGTTAACTCCAACAAATAAAATGACGGTCAGACCATTTTCTTGGATATTTAATTTTGAGGATTGTTCTTCCCCAGCATTATAGATATCTACCAACTTCTCGGAAATGACACTTTGGACTTCCTGCGGATCTTGTATGTTCCGACGTTTGACTTCCATTTTCAACTCATCGATAAGTTTCATAACTGTATCAAAGCCGATATCGGCCTGAATCATGATTTCTTCTAATTCTTCGAAGAAGTCTTCATCCACTTTGCGGTATCTTGCGACAAGGTCGTTTACTTTACCTGAGAAATTATCCCTTGTTTTCGTAAGACCTTCTTTAAACTTCTCGGTTACTGCATCCGTTGATTTGGTGATTTTTTCTTTTAATTTTTTAAAAAAACTCATATTATCACTTCCTATTTTTTTGGATTATACTTAGCGTTGATTTCCGCTCCAGGCGCTTCGCTTTCCGCGGGCGGTCCGGGGAGCCTCCTCGGCGCTAAAGCGCCTGCGGGGTCTCCCCTGTCCCGTCCTCCCGCAGGAGTCTCGCGCCTTCCGCTCCAATCAACAGGGCAATAAAATCAACAATGACCTTTTACACAATATATTTTTAAGATTCAACAAGCTCTTTTGTGTCTTCTAAGCGGACGGATACTAGTTTTGAAACACCTGATTCTTGCATGGTTACTCCGTAGAGGACATCTGCTTCTTCCATGGTTCCTTTGCGGTGGGTAATTACAATAAACTGCGTCTCCTTGCTATATCGTTTTAAATATTGGCTGAAGCGCTGGACATTTGCTTCATCCAAGGCCGCTTCGACCTCATCAAGGATGCAGAAGGGAACCGGGCGGACTTTTAATATGGAAAAAAGAAGGGCAATCGCTGTTAATGCTCGTTCTCCACCTGATAATAAGCCTAAATTTTGCAGTTTTTTCCCCGGTGGCTGTGCAACAATTTCAACACCTGTATTTAATAAATCACCTGGTGCGGTAAGCACCAAGTCGGCTCTTCCACCGCCAAAAAGGGTTCTAAATACCGGCTCAAAATGTTCACGAATCCCATTAAAGGTCTGTTCAAAGCGTTTTTTCATTTCTTCATCCATTTCATCAATTACCTTGTATAGAGTCTCTTTTGCTTCTTGGAGATCATTCTTTTGTTCATTAAGGAACTCGTATCGTTCGGAGACACGCTCATACTCATCAATGGCACCTATATTGACATTCCCAAGCTCTTCAATGGCCAGCTTGATTAGCTTAACCTTTTTCCGCGCTTCTTCAATGGATATCGTTAATGGATATTGTTCTTTTGCACCTTCAAACGATAATAAGTATTCCTCTCTTAAACGAGCAAACCGGTTTTCGAGATCGACATCCAAGCGGTTGATTTTCACTTCCTCGTCTTTTAAAACGACAGTCATCCCACGGTGAAGTCTTTTTAATTCCTTGACTTCCAATTCTAAGTCTTCTAATGCCAATTTTAATGATAGACGTTCTTCTCGTCTAACCGTAATTAACTGTACCGCGGCTTCTTTATCCTGTTGTTTTCGAATAGCAGCAGTTTCTAGCTGTACCTCTCCAGACGAACTATTTGTCATTTCCGAGGTTAACAAATTTAAGTCTTCTGTAAACAGTGAAAGCTTTTGTTCACTCTCTTCAAAATCTGCTTTTAGATTTGTAAAACGTTCCTGTGTACTCATATACTGTTCATTTTTAGAAGCAAATGCTACTTTCAAATCATTTATTTCAATAGTCAGCGCTTCTTTCGAGGTTAAATCACTCGACTTACGTTCAGTAAGTTTCGCTATTTGAGACTCCAGCTCAGCTATTAAAGTTTTATAGGACTCCATCGATTGGGTTAATTCATTTTTTCTTTTTAATAAAGATGTTTTCTCATCAGTAAATTGCCCTTTTTCTAAATCATAAATAGCTAAACGTTCGTTGATATTTTTTTCTTCTTGTTCCGCTTGACGAAGGTCACCCTTTAAAGAAAGTTCATTTAATCTCAATTCTTCGCCATCTTTACGCATTTCTTCAAGTAGTTTTTCTGAATGCTGAACGTCTTCTTTTAGTGACTTGACAAGCTTTTCTAATTGGGTTGTTTTTTCTTCCATCACAATAAGTTTATCTTTTAAGTCCTCAAGCTCAACCTTGCGCGTTAATAATGAAGAGTTTTTTTGTTTAATGGCACCACCGGTCATGGAACCGCCCGGATTGACGATATCACCATCTAACGTGACCATTCTACAGCGATATTGTAGAATTTTAGCTAATTCATTGGCGCCTTTTAAGTCACTCGTAATGACTACATTCCCCAATAGATTGCTCATTACCTCCACATATTTCGGATCAAATTTAACAAGACTTACAGCTGTACCAACAAACGATGTATGCTTTTGAATAAAAGCTAATTGATTTGCTGATAAGGGTCTTCCCTTAATGACACTCAATGGCAAGAAAGTAGCCCGGCCAAAAGAATTCTGTTTCAAATAGTGAATGGCTGTCCGTCCATTTTGCTCATTATCCACAATGATATGCTGCAAAGCTCCGCCAAAGGCTGTTTCTAATGCCGTTTCATACTCTTTCGGGACCGTCACAAGCTCGGCAACCGCTCCTTCGATTCCCTTTAGGTTTTTCCCTCTAGCTTTAAGGATTTCTTTTACACCTTGAAAAAAGCCTGAGTAATCTTCTTCCAGTTCTTCAAGCATTTCTTTCCTTGACTTTGCCTGTTGGAGAATTTGGTAAGCCTGATACAGTGTCTTTTCTTGTTTTTGATAATTATTCTTGGTCGTCTCCAGCTTTCGCTGCATTTCTCGAAAGGAATCTACCTGCACAGCTATCTTTTCTTGTATATCCTCTAAGGCTGTTTGGATATTCGCTTTTTTTACGTTAGCAATTTGCCGTTCCTCGATAAACTTGTCATTCTCAGAATCAAGCCGTGAACTTTTTCTTTCCTGCTGTTCAAGCTGCTGTTCAATGTATTTCACTTCATTTTTTGCGGCAGCTTGATCGTTTAGCAACTCGATATATTCACTTTTTAATTCTTCAATTTTGTCTTCAATATTTTCGGTAAATAACTGCAGCTTTGCTTGTTTTTCTTTTAATTGAGTTTGCAATTCGCTTACTTGCTTACCAAGGTCCTCAGCAGAAGCTGCAAGTATGTCCCGATTATTTTTTAACTGGTTAATTTTATCTGTTAATTCTAAGATATTCGTTTGAAGCTGCTCTTTATTTTGGGAGGCATTTTTCTTCCGTTCTTTTAAGACTTCTTTTCGGCCTTCCAGTTTTTCTAACTCCTCTGTAGCATGGAGGAGGACATTCTGAAGGTCTGTTATAGACTCATCGAACGCAGTGATTTGATCTCTTTTTTCAACTATTTTTGCTTCCTTTACTTGCAGTTCAGAAGAAAGCCGAAGCTCTTCCTCCTGATGTTCGTTTAATTGTTTGGAAAGACTTTCCCATTTTTGATGAAGATCCTCAATTTCATACACTGTTAAGGCCACTTCAAATTTTTCAAGTTCCTCTTTCCTCGCTAGAAAATCTTTTGCCATCGATGCTTGGATTTTTAATGGTTCTACTTGGCTTTCGAGCTCATGTAAAATATCATTTACACGGTTTAAATTGTCTTGAGTTTCAAACAGTTTTACCTCTGCTTTTTTCTTTCGCTGTTTATATTTAAGCACCCCTGCTGCTTCATCAAAAATAGTTCTCCGTTCTTCGGCTTTACTATTTAAGATTTCTTCCACTTTTCCTTGGCTAATAATTGAAAATGCTTCTCTTCCCAACCCGGAATCCATGAATAAGTCAACAATATCTTTGAGGCGGCATTGCTGCTTATTAATTAAGAAATCACTATCACCTGAACGGGATACTCTTCTTGTGACACTTACTTCATTATAATCAAGTGACAGACCCTTCTCCTGATTATCCAAAGTCAAAGTTACTTCAGCAAAATTTAGGGGTTTACGGGAATCGCTTCCTCCAAAAATAATATCCTCCATTTTACTGCCTCTAAGCGATTTAGCCGACTGTTCACCCAGTACCCAACGAATGGCATCGGTAATATTGCTTTTTCCACTGCCATTTGGACCTACTACAGCAGTTACTCCCGGTACAAAATCAACTCCAATACGATCAGCGAAGGACTTAAAGCCAATAATGTCCAACCGTTTTAAAAACATTCTTAATCCTCCCTATGCGTGCAAGCTGGACTACTTGCAAACATTTTGTCATTTCTAAGTTGTTTTTTCCTTTAGTATATCGAGAGCCATTTGGGCGGCATGTTGTTCGGCTTCCTTCTTTGATTTCCCTGTTCCTACACCTAATTCCTTACCGTTCAAGGAAACTTTCGAAACAAATTCTTTATTATGGGCAGGCCCTATTTCTTGGAGAACACGATATTCAATCGCGCCTGTCCCATCCCGTTGAATAAGTTCCTGTAGTTGGCTTTTATAATCCATCACATGAGAAAAAGCACCAGCATTAATCTTAGGAAAAACTACTTTCTCGAGAAATTTAATGACTGTTTCAATTCCCTGGTCTAAATAAAGGGCTCCAATGAATGCTTCAAAAACATCCGCTAGAAGAGCAGGACGCGCCCGTCCACCTGTCATCTCTTCCCCTTTACCCAACAAAACTAATTTTCCAAAGTCAAGTTCATTGGCAAATGCAACAAGAGATGGCTCGCATACAATGGCAGCTCGAAGCTTCGTCAATTCTCCCTCTGTCATCGTAGGATATTTTTTGTAAAGGAATTGTGAAACAGTTAACTCAAGAACGGCATCTCCTAAAAACTCAAGCCTCTCATTATCTTCAAAAGGCTTTCTGCGATGCTCATTCACATAAGATGAATGAGTAAAAGCTTGTTTTAATAATTTTTCGTTTTCCAGCGTAATACCAATCGTATTTTGAAAACCTTTAAATAGATTTTCTTTTGCGCGGTTATTCAAATCTTTTTCCTTATTGTTCTTGCGCATAAAAACTTCTCCACCTTGCATCAAATAATTTACACACCACTCAAGTATAAGTTTAAAAAAAGTATTTAGCAAAACGCAAAGAAACTTGGCATCACATCGGGAAGCCAAGTTCTATTTTACAGAATAAAGCTCCGTTTGAAAACGGAGCTTTTGTGAATAAATCTAACGATTACTTAATGCTTTGTATGTAACTAACAGCGTCACCAACTGTGTTAATTTTTTCAGCGTCATCGTCAGAAATTTCCATATCGAACTCATCTTCTAATTCCATAACTAGTTCAACTACGTCAAGGGAATCAGCACCAAGATCATCTTTGAATGATGCTTCAAGTTTAACTTGAGATTCATCCACGCCTAAGCGGTCAACGATGATTTTTGTTACACGTTCTAATACCTCTGCCATGCCTGTTCACCTCCCCTCAAGCTATTATAGAGTATTTCAACAAAATAATACACCTTGTTTTTTATAAAAATTACATTACCATACCGCCATTAATATGAAGCGTCTGTCCTGTTATATAGGATGAATCATCTGATGCTAGGAATGCAGTCATTTTTGCGATATCTTTAGGCTCTCCTAATCTGGCTAAGGGAATCTGTTTTAACATTTCTGTTTTTACTTCTTCCGGTAATTTATCGGTCATATCCGTTGTAATGAAGCCTGGTGCAATCGCATTTACGGTAATATTGCGAGATGCAAGCTCTTTAGCAGTTGTTTTTGTTAAACCAATGACTCCAGCCTTAGCTGCCACATAGTTTGCCTGCCCTGGATTCCCGCTAACACCAACAACGGATGCAATATTAATGATACGGCCTACTCGCTGCTTCATCATTTGTCTTGTAACCGCTTTTGTACACAGGAAGACACCTTTAAGGTTGATATTAATGACGTCGTCCCATTCTTCCTCTTTCATTCTCATCAATAAATTATCTTTTGTAATTCCAGCGTTATTAACGAGAATATCAAGTTTTCCAAAAGTATCGATCGTTCCCTTAACCATTGCTGCAACTTCCTCAGAGTTTGATACATCACATTTTACAGCGAATGCCTCTCTGCCCAGAGCTTTAATTTCATCAACAACCTCATTAGCCTTTGCTTCACTTCCGGAAAAATTTACTGCAACATTTGCTCCTTGGCGTGCAAGTTCAAGAGCAATTTCTCTGCCAATCCCTCTCGATGCACCTGTTACAAGAGCTGATTTCCCTTCAAGATTCATAGTCTTTCCTCCTTTAACGCATCCATAACAGCTTTTGCACTTTCCTCGTCGGATACTGAATAGGTTGTAACTGTTTTATCAATCTTTTTAATTAAGCCTGAGAGAACTTTCCCAGAACCAATTTCTATGAATGTATCGACACCTAAATCAATCATCTTCCGTACAGAATCTTCCCATAAGACAGGGGAATAAAGTTGTTCAATTAACTTATCCTTGATCTCTGCAGCAGAACTGATTGGTTCTGCAGTGACATTGGCCACGATTGGGATCGAAGCATCCTTCATCTCAATTTCGTCTAATACTTCTCGCAATTGTACCGCGGCTGGCTTCATTAATGTGGAATGGAATGGACCGCTCACGTCTAATGGAAGCACTCTTTTTGCCCCTGCTTCTTTTGCTTTCACTGCTGCAAGCTCTACCCCTTGTTTAGAGCCTGAGATAACAATCTGACCTGGACAATTTAAATTTGCTAATGATACAGGATTACCAGCATCACTAATTTCTGTTGTCACGGTTGAAAGGGGTGCACGATCAAGACCTAATACCGCTGCCATCGATCCTTCCCCATTTGGAACGGCACTTTCCATAAACTCGCCCCGTTTTCTAACAGCAAAGACTCCTTCTTCGAAAGTAAAGGTGCCGGCAGCAACAAGAGCCGTATATTCGCCTAAGCTATGGCCAGCAACATAATCAGCTTTAATCCCAGATTTTTGGAAGTATTCCAATATAGCAATACTGGTTGTTAATAGGGCTGGCTGTGTATTATAAGTAATTGTTAATTCTTCTTTTGGACCCTCAAAGATTAGTTTACTTAGTTGAGTATTAAGCGTTTCATCCGCTCTTTTAAAATAATCCATTACCTCCGGATGATTGTCTGCTAACTCTTTACCCATACCGACTGTTTGTGACCCTTGCCCAGGAAACACAAATGCTATTTTCTTCATTCCTATTCTCCTTTACCTTTCATCTTTTGCGGTATCTGCTTCTTCTGTTGAAATTTTAATTAATCCAACAACATCATTACTTACCATTTCCCTTGTTTGCCGGATTGCGCTAAAAATAGCCTGCGCATTTGAAGAGCCATGAGCCTTAATAACAGGTGCATTTAAACCAAACAGTGCAGCACCGCCATATTCGGAATAATCCATTGTATTCTTTAAGGTTTTTAGATTTGGTTTTAAGACAGCGGCCGCTAATTTACTTGTAAAACTGCTCATTAACGCCGTTTTTAACATTTTAAACATAGACATTGCCGTTCCTTCAATTGTTTTTAGGACCATGTTTCCTGTAAATCCATCGGTAACAACCACATCAGCAACACCATCTAGCAAATCTCTTGCTTCAACATTCCCTACAAAGTTAATATCGGCATTTTTTAACATTTCAAAGGCATGCTTGGTCAGTTCATTCCCTTTCTTTTCCTCGGTCCCAATGTTTAACAGACCGACTCTTGGCTTCGTAATGCCTCTTACTTTTTCACTATAAATAGATCCCATCAATCCGTATTGGAGCAGATGCTCCGGCTTGGCATCTGCATTTGCCCCAACATCTAGTAACAGAAAGCCTTCACCGCCAATGGTCGGAAGTGTTGGCGCTAAGGCTGGACGGTGAATCCCATTTATTCTGCCAACTACAAATAGACCCGCAGCTACTAAGGCACCTGTATTTCCCGCAGAGATACAAGCATCCGCCAATCCATCTGCTACTTGCTGTGCTGCCAACACCATGGAGGCATTTTTTTTACGGCGCACCGCTTTTACAGGTTCGTCCGTTCCAAGGATAACTTCGGTGGTATGGATAACTGAAATCCGTTCATGATTTGTTAATGTTTCTTTAATTTTATTTTCATCCCCAAAAAGGGTAATATGTATATCTGAAAATGCTTGTACAGCTTTAAGTGCCCCTAAAACAATTTCTTTTGGAGCATTGTCGCCGCCCATTGCATCAATTGCTAGTTTCATTTTTCTCATCCTTTACCGATTTTTCGAACGGTACATTTCAAATTCTCCGGTAAAAACAAGTTCATTATTCACAAAACTTGTGACTTCTACACTTGTTCTGCCTACGTTCCCATCAATTTTTGTTACTTTTGCTTTGGCAATCACACGCTCGCTCAATTTCACCAAACGTTTGAATTGAATATTCGCTTTTGCTGTTAACGCTAATTCGTCGTTAATGACGGCTACAGCAAGGGAATTAGCCTGGGCGAATACATGATGGCCACGAGCAATGTTATTCCGTTTAAAGACATGTTCTTTTTTCACATCAAAAATCGAAATGGCATTCTGATCCAGTTCTATATGAATAATTTCACCGATGACTTCTTCAAGCGGTAAGGAGCGGACTTCATCTTCAAATCGTTTCTCTGCAACGGTCTTAATCCGTTCCCGAAGTTCTGGAATGGATAATTCTAAACGGTCTAGACGAATTGTTTGTACGCTCACTTCAAATTTTTCTGCTAAATCCTCATCAGTTATAAATGGATTATTTTGAATTGTAGTGGTCAATAATTGTTGCCGTTCTTTTTTACTTTTTCTCATAAATTTTTCACACCGTCCGAGATCTTATGACTAGGTACTAATAGTAGTATAAAATTAGAAAAAGCAGATTGCAAGAATTTGTTTTCTATTCATAGCATCTACTTTTTCTATGTAGAAATTCTTAAAAAGGTAAATGAACTAATTTAATCTAGCTTTTCCCCTTCTAAAACCCCTGATTCCCCAAGCGCTTCTCTTAAAAATAGATACTCGGGGGATGTCCAAAAGGTTTTTGACTGGATGAGTATCATTGCATCATTTCTGGCTGTTTCTAGCGCACGATAGTCATGGACCATATCTGCGACCTTAAATTCAGGAACACCGCTTTGCTTTCTGCCAAAAAAGTCGCCTGGTCCTCTAAGTTCTAAATCCTTCTCACTTAGAACAAATCCATCATTTGTTTCCGTCATGATCCGCATTCTTTCTTGACCCACTTCTGATTTAGGACTAGCAAGTAAAATGCAGTAGGATTGATCGCTGCCCCGTCCAACACGTCCGCGCAGCTGGTGGAGCTGCGAAAGGCCGAATCTTTCTGCATCATAAATAACCATCATCGTCGCATTCGGAACATTTACCCCTACCTCAACTACTGTGGTTGAGACAAGCACCTGTACTTCGTTGGCACTAAACTCCTTCATTACTGAATCTTTTTCTTCCGAGCTTAAGCGACCGTGCATAAGCCCCGCCTTATAGCGATTTTGAAAGTAGTGACTTAGAGTAGTGAACACATCAATCGCGTTTTGGACATCGAGTTTTTCTGATTCTTCAATCAGTGGACAAATAACATAGGCCTGATGCCCTTTTTGTAATTCCTTTTCTACAAAAGCTAGGACGCGCTCGAGCATTTCCGGTTTTGCCCAGTAAGTTTCAATTGATTTTCGCCCTGCCGGCATCTCATCAATTATGGAAACATCCATTTCACCAAACACCGTGATTGCAAGTGTTCGCGGAATCGGGGTCGCAGTCATAAAAAGAACGTCAGGATTCTCACCTTTTTCCCTCAGCACTCTTCGCTGTTCTACCCCAAAGCGATGCTGTTCATCGGTAATTACAAAGCCCAATTTTTTGAAGGTGACCTCATCCTGTATAAGTGCGTGTGTACCAATTAAAATATCAACATTACCATTCGCTAGTTCTTGAAGGATTTCTTTTCTGCGTTTGCCCTTAATAGAACTTGTCAAAAGTTCACACCTGATATCGAATGGATCTAGCATGCTTTTTAAGCTTTGTGCATGCTGCTCCGCTAGAATTTCTGTTGGTACCATTAAAGCTCCCTGAAAACCCGCAGTCACACTGGCATATAAACCAATCGCCGCAACAACCGTTTTCCCTGAACCCACATCCCCTTGTAACAATCGATTCATCCGGAGTGGTGATTTTAATTCCGCTAACACTTCATTGACGACCCTAGTTTGAGCATTTGTTAACGGAAAAGGAAGACTTTTGATAAATCCTTCTACCTGTAACTCATTATAATTTTGGCAAATACCCGGGGAATGTTCACGTTCAAACTTCCTTAATGCCTGCATTTTTAGTTGAAACAAAAGAAATTCTTCATAAACAATGCGCCTTCGTGCTTGTTTGACATCTTCTTGGCTACTTGGAAAGTGCATTGCCTTAATCGCTACCTGTTTATCAAGCAGGCGATATTTTTTTAAGAAAACATCTGGAAGAGTTTCTTCTATGAATTGTCCATATTGTTGGAAAGCATTGCTGATAAATTTGCGAATACCCTTTGTCGTTAATTTCCCTCGTAATGAATACACCGGCTCAAAATCCTTGGACTTTGCGTTTGTGCCTTGTTGCATTTCAGTTGCCGTGATTGTTTGCCGATGGGCATCCCATTTTCCAGTGATCGTTATCGTTTCATTGATAATAATTTTATTTTTTAAATAAGGCTGGTTAAAAAAGACTACTTTAATTAAATGAGAGCCAACGAAAAGTCGGATCATTAGTTTGGATTTCTTCCTTCCAAAATAGCTAAGAGAAGGTTCACTATGAACCTTCCCTTCTACTGTTACTTTCTCATCATGCTGCACCTCTGTTATATCACGAAGGCGGTAATCTTCATAACGATAAGGAAAATACTCCAATAAATCTTCTATCGTAAAGATTTTCATTTCTGAAAAAATCTCAGCAGTTTCTTCACCAATACCCCTAATAACGGTTATTGATTGTTTTAGATGTGGATTCACTATTACACTACTCCCCCACTAAGCGCAGTTATATCTTTTAACTTCATTTTCACATAAAAAAGAAGGGATCTCCCCTTCTATTTTAGCGGTTCATTATTCAATTGAAAAGATAAATGAATACAACGGCTGGCCGCCATTATGGATTTCAACCTCAACATCTTGATAATTCTCTTCAACAAACTGGGTTAACTGACTTACTTCTTCTTCGCTTACGTCTTCCCCATAAATAATCGTCAAAATTTCGGAATCATCATCGAGCATTTGTAAAAGCAACTCTTCAGTTACTTTTCCTTTGTTCTTGTTCTTAACAACAATTTTCCCTTCAGCAATACCCATGAAATCATCTTTCTCGATGTCTAATCCATCAATTTGGGTATCTCGTACAGCAAAAGTAATTTGGCCCGTTTTAACATGTTCTAAGGCATCATTCATTGAGGCTTTATTGGCTTGTAGCTCTGCTGACGGATTAAATGCTAACAGAGCTGAAAGTCCTTGCGGTACAGTTTTGGATGGTATGACATAAATATCTTCTTCTGAAACATCGGCCGCCTGCTGGGCTGCCATAATAATGTTTTTATTATTAGGTAATATAAATACCTTTTTAGCGTTAACTTCTTTAACAGCCTTGACGATATCCTCTGTACTCGGATTCATCGTTTGCCCGCCTTCTATGACGGCATGGGCCCCAATACTTCTAAATAAATCTGCAATGCCTGATCCCATCGATACCGCAACAATTCCGTATTCTTGCTGCTCTTTAGGTGATCCCTGCTTTTCAGCAGCGGGCGCAACATGTGTTTCGCCTACAATATTGGTATGCTGTTGACGCATGTTTTCAATCTTCATATTAATTAAATTTCCGTACCTTTGCCCGTAGCTTAGTACGTCGCCAGGCTGCTCGGAATGGATATGGACTTTCACAACATCTTCATCGGCAATGACTAATAAAGAATCACCTAATTGGCTGAGGTCATTGCGGAAAACGACTTCACTGAAAGGATGCTTGGCTGTCTTTTCCTGTTCAAAACGAACCATAAACTCAGTACAGTATCCAAATTCAATATCTGCAGTGTTTATATGTCCTTGGACACTCTTGTGATGTTCTGTATTTACCAATTCATCCATAGAAAGTGATGCAGAAGGCGTATCAGGCAGCATTTCGCCTTTTAGTACTGCAAGAAATCCTTCGTAAACAAATACAAGCCCTTGTCCGCCGCTGTCAACCACACCAACTTCTTTTAAGACTGGAAGCAGGTCAGGAGTACGTTTTAATGATGCCCTTGCTTCTATTAATACTTCTTCCATGATGACAATAATATCGTTTGAATTCTGGGCTGCTTGAACACCCTTCTTAGCTGAATCCTTAGCGACGGTTAAAATGGTTCCTTCAACAGGCTTCATGACCGCTTTATAGGCAGTCTCTACCCCTGACTCGAGGGCATGTGCAAAATCATTTCCTGAAATTTGCGCTTTCGTTTCTACTGCCTTCGAAAAACCGCGGAATAATTGGGAAAGGATGACACCTGAATTTCCACGGGCTCCCATTAGTAAGCCTTTAGATAGGGCTACTCCAACTTTACCAATATGTTCTTGAACATTATTTTTTACTTCTTTGGCACCTGAAGTCATTGATAAATTCATGTTAGTTCCAGTATCACCATCGGGCACGGGAAAAACGTTTAGGGCATCCACCATTTTTGCATTTGCAGCCAAATGATTTGCTCCTTGAATCACCATCTCGGCAAAACGTTTTCCATCTAAAGCTGTTATTGACACAAACTTTCCTCCTCACTTGAGGTTCGTCTCGCGAACTTAAGGGTTCGTCACTCGAACTCCCTGAACGTAAATATTTACCGATTCAACGGCAAGTCCAACCGTCTTATCGAGGGTGTATTTAACCTTTGATTGCACGTTGTGGGCAATTTCGGAAATTTTCGTTCCATAGCTAACAATAATGTACATATCAATATGTAATTCCTCATTTTCTTGGCGGACAATCACGCCCCGAGTAAAATTTTCTCTTCGTAATATTTCCGTAATTCCGTCTTTAATTTGATTCTTTGAGGCCATACCGACGATACCGTAGCACTCGATTGCTGCTCCTCCGGCGATGGTTGCGATTACTTCATTTGAAATATCAATTTGTCCGAACTTTGTTTTTAATTCAATGGACATGAATCGTTCCCCCTCCTGAAAAAATTGCTCCTAGACTATAGTCATTTTACTATAGTCAATGCAATATTGAAAGTTATTCCTGCCTGTTTACTATAAGAGCATTTTATAAATAGTTATGTCAAGGTATTTTTCTTGAAAGGTAACTATTGCAATCAAATACGTTGTATGATAAATTATTAAGGTATTATCTTAAGACTAGAAAATTTGTTCAACCAATTTTCTTTTTTCTGATGAGGATCTTAAAGATAGCTGTATAAAGCTTTTGGTAGTTAAGGAGGGAAATCATTATGCCACGTCAATGTGTTGTAACTGGAAAGAAAACAACAACTGGTAACGCACGTTCTCACGCTATGAACGCAAACAAGCGTACATGGGGTGCTAACCTACAAAAAGTACGTATTCTTGTTGATGGAAAGCCTAAACGTGTTTGGGTTTCTGCAAGAGCGTTGAAATCAGGTAAAGTAGAACGCGTTTAATATGGAATGGGCATCCTAATCGGATGTCTTTTCTTTTTGTCCAAAAAAGTAAAATTTACATAACAACGCTACCCTTTATTATTCCCAATTATTCAAAATAAAAAGCACCCACATTAATCGGGTGCCATTCGTTAAAGAAAAAGCTCTCAACTCTAATACCAATGCTATTCGTTCTTTTTAAACGCCCCAATCATCGCACGGACAAGTCCGCCTAAAAATTTCGGCAATTTAATTGTATAGAATTTCATACTGTCCCTCCTCATAAATCTCCCCAGCTTATTTCAACTCAACTTTTTTCGAACGCCCTACCATTTTATTCAAACGAACGAAATCAGTACCTAATTGTATTGCCTATTAATCATGACTTCTTATCACTATTAATATGCCTTCAGAAAATGAAAAAGTACCATAATCACTATTAAGTTCATTACTTATACATAGTGTGGAACCGATTGAAATATGACGATTTTCCAAAGGGAATTTAAAGCCTTCAAGGGTGAGTTCCTGTACATTAAGTGTTAAAGGAACGAAGGAAATATATTTTTTAGTGTTTATTTTTTCAATGGTATACCGACCAGGTCCTTTAATAAAAATGAGATTAAATTTGTCAATTAAGCAGATATTCGCTGATTTTTTTGTTTTAAGCGGATTTACTAATAAGTGGACATTGGCAAATAAATGATCGAGCCTGCCCCCGGTTGCACCAAATAACCGGATCATACTTGGATCCTGATCAAGTGCCCAATTAAGAGCTAACTCCATATCTGTTTCATCTTTTTCAGGCTTATACTTCTTTAATTCGGTTACGCGTTCTTCAATAAACATTAATTCTTCCACTGATACAGAATCAAAATCCCCAAAAGCAATCTTTGGAGTAATATTTCTTTTTAACAAATGATAGACACCCCGGTCCACACCAACCCAAATCGCGTCTTTCTCTAAGTACTCGCTTAAATCAGGCAAAAGGCTTTCAGGGCCTCCGGCTAGAATATTAATAATCATAAAAAAATCTCCTTTTCCATATGCAAAAAGCCAGCACGAAAGCTGGCTTTTATCATTAACTTCTTATCAGCGAAATTGCCTCCGCATAATCTTCTTGATTATATATAGCTGAACCCGCGACTAACACGTTAGCGCCTGCTTCCACACACAGTTTTGCCGTTTCTGAATTGACACCGCCATCAATTTCAATCTCAATGTCTAAGCCTTTTTGCTCAGCCATTTCTTTAACTTTCTTTATTTTCGGAAGGACCTCTGGAATGAATTTCTGCCCGCCGAAGCCTGGATTGACAGACATTAATAATACCATATCAATATCTCCAATGATGTGTTGAATACTCTCGACGGGAGTAGCAGGATTTAAAACCACTCCCGCTTTGATACCAAAGGATTTAATATTTTGGATTGTGCGGTGAAGATGACGACATGCTTCCACATGAACTGTAATATAATCAGCTCCAGCTTTAGCGAATGCCTCAATATATTGATCCGGATTTTCAATCATTAAGTGTACATCAAGTGGCAGCTTCGTGATTGGTCGAATAGCCTCAACAATGAGTGAACCAATCGTAATATTTGGCACAAAATGACCATCCATGACATCGACATGAATATAGTCTGCTCCACCTTTTTCAACAGCAATAATTTCTTCACCCAATTTCGAAAAATCGGCAGAGAGAATCGAAGGTGCTATTTTTACCATGCTTAATACCTCGGCTTTCTATCTTTTATTTCCTGGAGGAAATTCAAATAATGTTCATAGCGATACGCTGGGATTTGACCAGATTCAACTTCCTTTTTGACACCACATTTTGGTTCAGTTCCGTGCAAACAGGCTCTGAATTTACAATCCTCACTAGCTTTTTGTATTTCAGGGAAACAAGAGGTCAAATCTTCTGCTTCGATATTTGTAAATTCCAATGAGCTAAACCCAGGTGTATCTGCGATTAGACCATTTCCAATCTGAATTAACTCCACATGTCTTGTTGTATGCTTTCCTCTGCCTAGATGCGAGGAAATATCATTTGTTTTTAATTCAAGATCGGGTCTTAAGACATTCAGCAAGGAAGATTTCCCCACTCCCGATTGGCCGGCAAAAACGGATATTTTATTATTGACGTGCGGACTTAAAAGCTCGACGCCTGCTTCTGTTTCGGAAGAAGTTAAGATTACTTTATAACCTGCAGTAGTATATTGCTCTGCATATCTCTTTATTTTCTTTTGTTGCTCATCGTTGGTTAGATCCATTTTGGTAATACATATAAGCGGTTCAATCCGATTAAACTCAACTAGAACGAGGAAGCGATCTAAAAGAACTGTACTGAACTCCGGCTCAACGGCCGAGAACACAAGGATTGCTTGATCTACATTCGCGATTGGCGGACGAATCAATTCGTTCTTTCGTGGCTTAACTTCCATAATATACCCTTCCAAGTCATTTTCAGCTTGAAAAACAACCTCGTCACCGACAAGGGGGGTAATTTTATTCTTTCTAAATATCCCTCTCCCACGGCATTGAATCATTTTATTGTCATCTAGTACATAATAAAAACCGCTTAATGCTTTAACAATTTTCCCTTCAGGCATAGTCACACTCCTTGTCTTTCAATAAGAAAACGTCAACTTATCATTCATATTTTGCAGGAAAGCTGATTTTTATAAAAAGCAAAGAAATATTGTTTATTCTGATTCCGGGTAGTTAATTACGTCCTCTGCTATTACTTTCTTGTCGCGAATGATCTTGTAACCGGCTTTACCACCAAAAGGAATCGTAAGTTCAATTTGTTTTTTTGTTGTTTCTGTAATAAAAAAGGTTTCAGCAGGTTCCGTCATACTGTGATTCATATCTTCGATGTAGATAAGAACTTCTTGTTTTTCCACAGGTTCACCAGGCACTGGCACAGGGACAGTTGGTTCGTAATCAATTGTTATATCTTTAATTACCGTTTTGGGAGGTTTTTCTTCTTTTCCTTTTGAAATAATAACTGAAACCTTATCGCCTTTTTTCAGTTCTGTTCCAGACGCTGGTGTTTGGGAAATCACCATGCCAGCAGGAATTTTTTCATCATATTTTTCTTCTGAGACGTTTAATGACAACCCTACTAATGAGGCATAATCCTCGGCCCCTTTTAAATTGTACTCGGTTAAGTCTCTTAGGACAATTATTTCAGGTCCTTTACTGACTTCAAATTCTAATTCAGTATCTTCTGGAATAATTTTTTCGCCACCTGATGGGTTTTGGCTAATAATAGTCCCTGGTTCACTATCATCATATTTCTCAGTTTTTAATATATCTTTAAAGTTCCTATCTTCTAATAAATGGGAAATATCATCATACAGCCGGCCTACATAATTAGATAGCTCAATTTTTTCTTTTCCGGTACTAATATATAAATTAACTTTTGCGTTCTCCTTGACTGTACTGCCGATTTCGGGGTCGGTCTTGACAACCTTTCCTTCAGCTACCAAATCATCAGGAAGTTCAACCCGTTTGTCAACCACTAATCCGCTGAGTTGAAGCTCAGAAATCGCATCATTAGCATCCATCCCACTTACATCAGGAATTTTGACGTCCTTAGTAGACAATAAACCAGGTAAAAAAGTAACAGCTAATAGTCCAAGAATGGAAAGAATAAGGAAAGTTGATATTAACACTATCGGCCATTTTTTTCGCTTTTTCTTACTACTTTGCTCCTTTTTTTGTGTATCCTTTTTAACAGGAGATATTTTTTCATTACTGTGTACTAATGTTTCATCCAGGTTTTTATGTGGACGGTCATCAGTTATAATAGGAATGGCTTTGGTTGCCTCATCATCAATTGGAATAATAAACTTCGGTTCATTCATTCTTTCAGGATTTTGTGCCGTCCTTAAATCCTCCTCCATCTCATCGACAGTGTTGTAACGATGGAATGGGTCCTTTGCCGTTGCTTTAAGGACAATATTTTCTACACTTTGCGGGATATTTGAATTCCACCTTCTAACAGAGGGTGTTTCAGACTGGAGATGCTTTAATGCAATCGATACTGCCGATTCCCCCGAGAAGGGAAGCCTGCCCGTTAATATTTCGAACATGACAATTCCAAGTGAATAAATATCTGATTTTCGATTAGCCATTCCGCCACGGGCTTGTTCCGGTGATAAATAGTGGACAGAACCTAAAACAGAATTGGTTTGGGTAATGCTTGTCGCGCTTAATGCCATGGCTATTCCAAAATCAGTGATTTTCACATTGCCATTCCGGTCAATTAGTATGTTATGCGGCTTGATATCACGGTGAATAATATGATTTTGATGGGCATGGGAAATTGCAGACGTTATTTGCATCATTATATCTAATGCTTTTTCGACACGTAGTGACGAATGCTGGTTTATGTATTGTTTTAATGTTTGCCCATTCACGTATTCCATAACAATATAGTAAAGCGAATCCTCTTCACCGACATCAAAAATACTAACGATATTGGGATGGGTTAGACTTGTTGCTGATTGTGCTTCTCTATGAAAGCGTCGAATAAACTCCTCATCATTGACAAAATCAAGTCGGAGCATTTTTACGGCTACTTCTCTGTCTAAAATCATATCATGTGCTAAATAGACATTGGCCATTCCGCCTCCGCCAATCATTTCAAGAATTTTATAGCGGCCGCTTATTCTTTTTCCAATAATCACTGCTCATCACCCAATTCAATATCATTAGCATACTCTAATATGATTAGGGTAATATTGTCTTCTCCGCCATTCTCATTTGCGATGTCGATCAGTGTGGAAGCCTTTTGTTCAAGCGAATCTTCATTTTGAAGTATATTAACTATTTCTTTTTCATTGACTTTATTTGACAACCCATCAGAACATAACAGGAGAAAATCTCCTTCTTCGAACATAATTGTTTTAATATCAATTTTTACATCTTGTTCCGTTCCTAACGCTCTTAATATCCAATTTTTCCTCGGATGATGTTCGGCATCTTCTTTGCTGATTTGTCCGGTTCGAACTAATTCATTAACAAGTGTATGGTCCTCAGTTAGCTGCTTGAAGCCTGAATCATTTAAGATAAACACACGACTATCCCCCACATGTGCAATCGTTGTAAAGTTATCTGCAGCAATCACAGCTTCAATAGTAGTCCCCATACCTTCACATTCCACGTGACTTCTTGAATGGTTAAACAATAATTGATTAACCTGAAGAACATGGGTTTTCAGCCATGCTTCTGCTTGGTCAGCTGTGTGAATTCCTTCGGATTGCTCCCACATTTCTTGGAGATGCGATACTGTCATTTTACTTGCAACATCACCGGCAAGGTGTCCGCCCATACCATCTGCTACGATGGCAAGGCGGTGTCCGTCCCGATTAACAAAAGTACCACCACTATCCTCATTGTTCTGCCGAACTCTACCCTGGTCCGTTTTAAATACAGCCTTCACTTTTGTCACCTCGTCTCCTCTTTCCGCTCCTTTGCACGAAGTTGCCCGCATGCTGCAGCGATATCTGACCCTTGCTCCCTGCGAATGGTTACGTTAATTCCTAGGTTTTTTAATGTTTTTTCAAAAGCAAAAATTTTATCTCTTGGTGTCCGAACATAATCTCTTTCAGGAACATAGTTTACAGGAATTAAATTCACATGGCATTTTAAACCTTTTAATAATACAGCTAACTCTTCCGCATGCTCGACTGAGTCGTTTACACCGCCAAAAAGACCGTACTCAAAGCTTATTCGACGCCCTGTCTTATCGATATAATACCTTACTGCATCCATTAAGTCATCAAGTTTATAAGCCTTATTAATAGGCATTAGCCTTGAGCGTAATTCCGTATTGGGAGCGTGCAAAGAAATAGCAAAATTAATTTGTGTATTTTCATCTGCAAATTGATATATTTTTGGAACAATACCGCTTGTCGATACGGTTATATGACGCGCTCCGATATTAAGTGCCTTCTCATGATTAATTATTTTTAAAAATGAAAGCATGTTATCGTAGTTATCAAATGGTTCACCGATGCCCATGATAACGACTGAATTTACACGCTCATCTGTTTCATCAAGTGTTTGCTGTACTTTTACAACTTGAGCGACGATCTCGCCTGCTTCTAAATGTCTTTTTAATCCGCCTAATGTAGAGGCACAAAAAGTACACCCAATTCGGCAGCCTACCTGTGTCGTTACACAAACGGAATTTCCATAATCATGACGCATTAGAACAGTTTCAATTGAGTACCCATCATGAAGTTCAAACAGAAATTTGATTGTTCCATCAGATGATGTTTGTTGAATCGCCGTTTTTAATGTTGTAAGGTCAAAATGATTTGCAAGCTTATCACGTAAGGCTTTCCCGACATTACTCATATCCTCAAATGATGTAATTCGTTTTTTATAAAGCCATTCAAAGATTTGTTCGGCACGGAATGGCTTTTCCCCATTCTCTGAAAGCCAATTCCTTAATTCGTTAAGCTGCAATGAATAAATTGATTTCTTCTTTATTTCCTTAGCTGTATTTGTCTCAGTTGTATTTAATTGTTCCAACCGTTACACCTTCTTCCTTAAAACTGCAATATAAAATCCATCTGACCCAATATCTTGCGGGAATATTTGTAAATCAAAGCCCGTGATTAGTGGCTGGATAGCTTCAGGCATCCTGCTTTTGAAGGATGCATCTCCTTCAAATTGCGGGTTATTCTGTAGGAATGTCTTAACCGTAAATTCATTTTCTTCTTTATCTACTGTACATGTACTATAGACAAGAATGCCGCCCTTTTTCAATAAGGGGGTTACCGACGTTAATAAGTCTTGCTGAATCGTACTTAACCGCTGAATATCCATCTCGGTTTTAGTATACTTCATATCTGGCTTTCTCCTCATGACCCCGAGGCCAGAACAAGGAGCATCAAGAAGGATCCGATCAAATGATTCTGTTTGGAATTTTTCTTGTATTTTTCTTGAATCAGATACACTTGTTTTAATATTTTCTAACCCTAAACGTTTTGCATTATCATTAATTAATCTTACTTTGTGCTGATGAAGATCGACCGAGATAACTTCACCCGTATTGTTCATTTTCTCAGCAATATGTGTACTTTTACCACCCGGTGCCGCGCAAGCATCGAGGATATATTCGTTTGGCTCTGCCCCTAATGCATAGGCTGCGAGCATTGAACTCTCATCCTGAATTGTAAACATTCCATACTTAAATGAGATTGTTGACGCTAGATTCCCCTTTATCGATCTTATCGCCTCAGGAATAATAGGACTTTTTTCGATTTGAAAACCATCCTCTTCTAAAATCGCAACACATTCATCTCTTGAAACTTTCGTGAGATTAACTCTGGCTGTTTGCAATGGCGCTGTTAGGTTGATCTCACACATTTCTTTCGTTTTTTGATAACCAAATTGGTTCACCCATCTAGTAATCAGCCACTCAGGGTGACTCGTTTCAAGTGATAGTCTTTTGTTTGGGTCCGTGACAGCTTCCATGGACGGAAGTCCTTCCCTTTGAATGCTCCGCAACACTCCGTTTACTAAACTTGCTATCCCTTTATGACCACGACTTTTTGCAATTTCCACGGCTTCATAGATAGCAGCTCTGTCCGGTATACGATCGAGATAAACCATTTGATAGAGCGTAAGTCTAAGTAAATGATGAACCCAATTGGCTAACTTCTTATTATCTTTGACAAACGGCTCTAAATAAAAGTCGAGCGCCATTCTTCTTTGTAAAGTTCCATACGTCAATTCAGTAAGAAGTCCGACGTCCTTAGCAGACAAATCGTGTTTTTCAATGGTAGTATTAAGCAGTAAATTACTGTAGGATTGGTTTTTTTCAATCGCAACTAAGATATCCATTGCGATTGCTCGTACATTATTTATTGTTGAAGTCATCTTATTCTCCCAGCTTGGTGCCAATTGAAATTTTTGATCCCCTTAAAAATTGTTCACACATCATTTTTGTTTTTCCGGAAGGCTGAAGCTCAGTGATTTTGATAGCCGTTTCATTACCGGTACTTACTGAAAACCCATCAGATTCTATCGTAAGAATTGTTCCAGGTTCATCGCTCTTTTGTCCTGTTACCTTTTCTGCCCGCCATATCTTTATAACTTGACCATTCAAGGTGGTAAAGGCAACTGGCCATGGATTTAGGCCGCGGATATGATTATAGATTACTTCACCTGTTTTAGTCCAAATAACTTTTTCTTGTTCGCGCTTAATATTGGCTGCAAACGTGGCTTCTTCATTATTTTGAGGCTTGGGGGTCAGACGGCCATCCAATAGAAGCGGCAAGGTTTCAGATAACAATTTAGCTCCGGCTGTGCTCAATTTGATATGCAGTGTTCCCACATTGTCCTCTTCAGCAATTGGGACTTCAATTCTTGTTAAAATATCACCTGCATCTAATTTTTCCACCATATACATAATGGTGACACCAGTTTTCTGTTTTCCTTGCATAATTGCGTAATGGATAGGAGCACCGCCGCGTAGTTCCGGAAGCAGGGAGGCATGAACATTTATACATCCGTATTTAGGAGCTTCTAGCAGCTGTTTAGGTAAGATTTGGCCAAACGCAGCCGTAACAATTATCTCCGGATTCAATGAAAGGATTTTATCAAGTTCCTCTGCTTGACGAATTTTTTCTGGTTGAAAGACGGGAATATCGTGCTTCAACGCCTCAACCTTAACAGGGGGAGGCGTTAGAATCCTTTTTCTTCCCACCGGTCGATCTGGTTGGGTAACTACACCAATGACTTCATATCCATCCTTAATCAATTGTTGTAAAATCGGGACAGAAAAATCCGGAGTACCCATAAAAACTATTTTGGTCATTCAGTTTCTACTCCTTTTAACTCATCTTCCTCTAGATATCTCGTTACTTTGGTTGTAAATAAAATTCCATCAAGATGATCGATTTCATGTTGAATCGCCCTTGCCAGGAACTCCTCTGCCTCTAACGTGTATTTTCTGCCTTTTCGGTCAAAGGCTTTAATTTTAACAAAATTGGGCCGTGTCACTTCTCCAAACAATCCAGGGAAACTTAAACAACCTTCAGGTCCAGATTGTTCACCCGAGGTTTCTACTATCACTGGGTTAATCATTTCAATTGTCCCTAATTCATCATCAATATCAACAATTGCGATGCGTGCGTCCAATCCAATTTGCGGAGCAGCTAGTCCCACCCCGTCATATTCAATCATCGTGTCATACATATCATCGAGTATTCTTGTAAGCTTTCTATCAAACTTAATCACTGGTTTACAAGTCTGCTCAAGTATCTCAGCAGGGTAATTTACTACTTTGAGTATAGGCAAATTCTTTCCCCCATTAATGCCAATCTTATCAAGGCGTTAAAAATTTATAAATTTATTAATTGCTTACATTTTCACCAAAAAAGCGAAATAATAACCTTTTATAGCATGATTATCTAAGGCTTGCCTTACATTAAAATAAATGGGTTAACATCTATTGAAACCAGTAAGCCGCTTTTGGTATCTTTTTGATATTGGTCCAAGATCGTTTTTAACATTTTTGTCATGTTCGGTTCCCGCTTGTATTTTATCAGACATTGATAGCGATATCTATTATTAATCCTAGGTATTGGCGAGGCTGCAGGTCCTAAAACGACAGCATCCTTTGATACCTGCGAACGTACATAATTAACAATTTTCTCTGTCGCTGTTACAACTGTCATCAACTGTTCATGGCTGATTGTAATCAAGGATAGATAATAGAATGGTGGATAATGACGGATTTTTCGAATCATCATTTCACGCTGATAAAAGAGATCATAGTCTTGTGTTCCCGCAAGTTCGACACTGTAGTGTTCCGGTGAATAGGTCTGAATAATGACCTCTCCCGGCAACTGATGACGTCCCGCTCGACCGCTTACCTGAGTTAATAATTGAAACGTTTTTTCAGATGCACGGAAATCAGGTAAATGCAGCATGGTGTCAGCTGAAAGCACACCAACCAAGGTGATATTTGGGAAATCCAACCCTTTGGCAATCATTTGGGTCCCGAGGAGAATATCTGCTTTGCCATTCTGGAAATCAGTTAATAATCGTTCGTGTGATCCCTTGCGTCCAGTAGTATCGACATCCATGCGAATAACCCTTGCCTCAGGGAGAATCTTACCAAGTTCATCTTCGACCTTTTGAGTACCAGTCCCGAAATAACGAATATAATCACTGGAACACTCCGGGCATTGATGCGGAACATGACTTTCATACCCACAATAATGACATTTCATTCGTTCATTTACCCGGTGATAGGTAAGCGAAATGTCACAGTTTGGGCAATTCATTACATAACCGCAATCACGGCACATGACAAACGAGGAATGTCCCCGTTTATTTAAAAATAAGACAGATTGTTGTTGTTTTTCTAATCTGTCCTTAAGCATGTCAAAAAGCTTTCGAGAAAACATGGACCGATTTCCGTCACGAAGCTCCTCGCGCATATCAATGATTTCCACTGCTGGCAAGGCTTGATTATTCATCCGGCTTGGGAGCGATAATAGATGATACACCTTCTTTTGAGCCCTGGCAAACGATTCAAGTGACGGAGTAGCACTTCCGAGTACAACCGGACAGCTATACGTTTTCGCCCTTTCTATTGCCACATCCCTGGCATGATAACGGGGCATTTCCTCTTGCTTATAGCTGGTTTCGTGTTCCTCATCAATGATGAGAATGCCAAGGTTTTCAAATGGGGCAAAAATGGCTGATCTCGCTCCAACAGCTACTTTTACTTCTTTCCGTTGAATTTTACGCCACTCATCATATTTCTCCCCGGCAGACAAACCACTGTGCAGAACTGCTACTAAGTCCCCGAATCTCCCTTTAAATCGATTCACCATTTGGGGGGTTAGTGAAATTTCCGGTACAAGAACAATGGCTTCCTGTCCTCTTTCAATAACTTCCTGAATAGATTGGAGATAAATTTCGGTTTTGCCGCTCCCCGTTACACCATAGAGCAAGAATACTTCATGTCGATTGGTTTCAATTGCGTTTAGGATCGGTCCAATCGCTGTTTGTTGGGAATTTGTTAGTGGTAATGGCTTGGTTCGTTTAAAGGTCCTATGTTCAAAAGGATCGCGATAAACCTCCATGTCATACTCAATAAGCAGCTTTTTTTCAACAAGCGCCTTTACTGTTGCGGAGGTTGTTTTTACTTCAGCGACAAGCTGTCTTAATTCGACTGGCTCGAAATGCTCGGTAAAATAACTCAATACTTGTTTTTGCTTTTCTGCTTTTGCCGGGAATCGTTCTACTTCCACTTTTAATTCTTCCAGCGATACAAGCGGTCGAACAAACTTCCGCTGTTTCTTTCTAACCTTTTCCTTCACAATGTAAATGACTTCAAGCGTCCCTTTTGCTGCTTCCTTTAGTAATAAAGGAACCATTCCTTGTTTCAAAGCATCTTCCCAGTCAATCATAAGATTGTCCTCAAAAAGCGTTTGGAGAGGTTCTGATAAAACAGAAGCCTCCACCCCCTGAGCAAGTTTAACTTTTTTTTCGTATTTAGCCTTTAACGCCGCAGGAAGCATTACCTGAAAGGCAAAGATTTTAAAACATAGCGTATGCTCAGTCAACCAGTCACCTAGTTCTAGTAATTCCTTATTTAAGACTGGCTCGAGATCCATTGGCTCGATAATTTCTCTTAATTTTTCAAATTCAGATTGTGTTTTAAGTGAAGTGACAAATCCTTGAATTTTTCTAGGACCAAATGGAACGATTACCCTCATTCCTGGCTGAATTGTACCGCTCCACTCAGCTGGAATTAAATAATCGAACGCCCTATCGGTTTGTTTTGCCGCGACATCCACAATTACATTAGCTATTTCCATTCTCATCCATATCTTTCAAAAGGAAAGTAATTTCTCCGATAATCCTTTTTGCAACTTCACTTTTTGACATAAGCGGTAAATCCAAAACAGAGCCGGACCGTTTAAAAAGAGTGACAATATTTGTATCTGTCCCAAACCCTGCTCCTTCCGCTTTCACGTTGTTCGCAACAATCATATCTGCATTTTTTGACGTTAATTTTTTCTTTGCATACTCTTCAACATTTTCCGTTTCAGCTGCAAAGCCCACCAATACTTGGTTCCTTTTCCGTTTTCCCAACTCTAACAAGATATCTTTTGTTCTTTCTAATTCAATACTCGAATCACCTGCCTGCTTCTTAACCTTATGATCATATGTGATTTTTGGACGGTAATCAGCAACTGCAGCGGTTTTAATTACGACATCTGCAGAGTCATAGTATTTCAAGACTGCGTTATACATTTCTTCGGCGCTCTCGACTTTCACCACGTCCAATCCCGCTGGAGCTGGCAACTCAACTGGACCCGAAACTAATACAACATGGGCTCCTTGTTTTTTTGCCTCCTCAGCCAGTGCATACCCCATTTTCCCTGTAGAATGGTTGGAAATGAAACGGACCGGATCAATCTTTTCCCGGGTTGGCCCAGCTGTTACGACTACTGTTTTACCTATTAAATTTTTGGGGGTTTGATTGGTAAAAAATTGTTGGACAAGCTCGACAATTTTTTCTGGCTCTTCTAATCGGCCCTTTCCTACATAGCCACAGGCAAGATACCCTTCGCTTGGCTCAATAAATTGATATCCGAACTCAGCTAAAATAGAGAGATTTTTTTTCACAGCTGGATGATCGTACATATGCACATTCATCGCAGGGGCAATCCACACTGGCGATGTAGCTGCTAGTAATATTGTTGTGATCATATTATCGGCGATTCCACCAGCTATTTTCCCTATCGTATTTGCAGTAGCTGGGGCCAAAAGGATTAAGTCGGCCCAATCGGCTAAATCAATGTGAGCAATAACATGCGGATTTTTTTCATCAAAGGTATCAACGTATACTTCATTACGTGCTAACGCCTGAAAAGTTAATGGGGTAACAAATTTTTGTGCAGATTCACTTAGAATGACTTTTACATGGGCTCCCGCCTGTACTAGCTTACTTGTTAGTGCGGCAGCTTTATATACGGCGATTCCGCCTGTAACACATAATAATATTTTTTTATCCTGTACCATTATTGGATTCCCCCGCTTCTCGTCCATTTCACTCTTCCTTTATTATGCTAGAATGAAAACAATTTTTCATCTTTTTCCACTCGTAATTCGACAAATTCTACATTATCAGGATAACCAAAATAAAAAAGGCTGACACGTAAGGATTACCCCCATTTGTCAGGCCTTCTCTCAGAAATTCACTGTCAATTTATCATTGGTGAAAACTATTCCGCAGATCCTTCAGCTCTTTTAGAAATCCGGTAGGTTAGTTCACCGCTATATATTTCCTCAAGTGCCTTGCCAACATGCTTATAGGAAACATACTTTGGCAATCTTTCATCGTTTATTTGGGACATAACACGTGCGCGCTTCGCAGCAACAGACACAAGCGAGTATTTAGAATCAATTTTTTCAAGTAGTGAATCAATAGAAGGATATAACATTATAATTCAACCTCCAGCAATTTTTTATAACGGTGTTCAACACGTACCCTACGGCAATGCTCCGCGGTAACAATGGATTTTACGCGTTCACATGCGCGCTCCACTTGGTCATTTTCAACAACATAATCATATAGTTCCATCATTTCAATTTCCTCGCGTGCAGACAGCATGCGGTTTTGGATGATGTCATCTGTTTCTGTCCCTCTGGTGACAATCCGATTCTTTAATTCGGATAAACTTGGTGGCATAAGGAAAATAAACAAACCTTCAGGGAACTTTTCTCGAACCTGACGGGCACCTTTTACTTCGATTTCTAAAAAAACATCCTTACCAGCATCTAAGGTTTCACGCACATAGTCCACAGGGGTCCCGTAATAATTACCGACAAATTCGGCATACTCTAACAATTTCCCCTGTTCTATTAATTGTTCAAACTCTTCCCTTGACTTAAAAAAGTAATCGACTCCATCAATTTCCCCTTCTCGCGGTGCGCGAGTTGTCATCGAAATAGAGTATTCAAAAGCTGTATCCGGGTGGGAAAATATTTCTTTCCGAACCGTTCCTTTTCCAACCCCTGAGGGCCCAGAAAGTACAATCAGCAATCCTTTTTCCTGCATTTTCAAAAATCCTACCCTTCATCAATTATTTCGTCACGATCAGCTAAGCGGTGTGCTACCGTTTCAGGTTGTACAGCTGAAAGAATAACATGATCACTATCCATAACAATTACTGCTCGTGTCCGCCGGCCGTATGTGGCGTCAATTAATGCCCCCCGGTCCCTGGCATCTTGTATTATTCTTTTTATTGGAGCAGATTCAGGGCTGACAATTGAAATAATTCGATTGGCAGAAACGATATTTCCAAATCCAATATTAATTAATTTAATCGACATGGTATTCATCCAATCATTAATAATATATTTTGACCGTCCCAAACAGTTTCTAAACAAGATTACTCGATATTTTGCACCTGTTCTTTCAGCTTTTCAAGTAAACTTTTAATATCGACAACCTTTTTTGCAATGTTGGAATCGTTCGCTTTAGAACCGATCGTATTGGCCTCTCTATTCATTTCCTGAACGATAAAATCTAACTTTCTCCCGATTGGTTCGATACTATCGAGGGTTTGCAAGAATTGCTGCAGATGGCTCTTTAAGCGAGTGACTTCTTCATTTATATCTGCTTTATCAGCAAACACAGCTACTTCCGTCAATAGTCTCGTCTCATCCAATTGGCCACTAACAAACTCTTCCATTCTTTTGGTTAAACGCTCTTTAAAGGATTGAACCACGAGTGGAGCAAATTTCTGGAGTTCTAAAACATGGGTATCTAATTGAGCTAAAATAGCGAGCAAATCCTTTTTTAATTCTTCTCCTTCTGCCATTCGCATTTTTCTTAAAAGCCTGGCAGCTTCCTCTATTGCAGCTAGAACTAGATTCTCAAGCTCTTCATTACCAGCTTCACTTTCTTCAATATGTAAAAGTTCACTTCTATTAAGCAAGTCCTGAAGCGTTACCGTTCCTTCAATGTCATATTTTTCATGAGCATGTTTAATCACTTGGTAATACTCATCAAGTAATTTCCAGTCAACGTGGACTTTGCGGGTTACGACGCCTTCACCCTCCAGGCTAACGTAAACTTCTACCCTGCCCCGGCGGATATACTGATTAAGTTTCTTTTTCATACGATCTTCTATTTTTAAAAGCTGCCTTGGCATGCGGATATTCATTTCACAAAAACGGTGGTTCACTGTTTTTACTTCCACATTAACAGAGAAGCAATCTGATTCTGTTTTAGCTCTTCCAAAGCCTGTCATACTTATAACCATTTAGTGCACATCCAATCTCCTGAAAAATTGATCGGCTTGCTAAAAATTTTTTAATAGGCAAAAGGTAATAGAGTGGAATCTATTACCTTTTGGATTATAACACACTTTATTTTGTTTTTCTTAACAAAAATGACCCTGCTAGTAAAAAAGTTGGTATTGATGATAATCCAACAATCAACAGCCAATCCTTTGCTGCTATCGGCAGTGTATGGAAAATAGGCTGTAGCGGCGGGTAATAAATAACGACAAACATCAATGCAAGCGAAGATATAACTGCCCAAACTAGATACTGATTTCCGAAAGGATTTCTTGAAAGGACTGATTTTTCACTGCGACAATCAAAGACATGAATTAATTGAGCCATTACAAGTGTAGCAAACGCAACGGTTTGTGCATACTGCAACTCAGATGGATTGTTATCGTAAACAATCATAAAGGAAATCAATGTGACGAGCCCGATTAGAAACCCCCGCGACACTACTTTCCAGCCTAAGCCTCGTGAGAAAACACCTTCATTGGGGCTGCGCGGTTTGCGTTTCATTACATTTTCTTCAGGACGATCGAGGCCTAAGGCCATAGCCGGCAACCCATCTGTCACCAAATTCACCCAAAGGATTTGGATCGGAATGAGCGGCAATGGCAGTGCTAAGATCATCGCAAATAACATGACCAAAATCTCCCCAACATTGGAAGCCAGTAAGTAACGAACAAATTTCCGAATATTTTCATAGATATTTCTGCCTTCAACGATTGCAGCCTTAATTGTGGCAAAGTTATCATCCAACAGGATTAGAGCCGATGCTTCTTTGGCGACATCTGTACCAGTAATCCCCATTGCCACTCCAATATCAGCTGCCTTAATGGCGGGAGCATCATTCACTCCATCACCTGTCATCGCGACAATATGACCGCGATTTTGTAAGGCCTTAACAATTTTCAGTTTATGTTCAGGTGAAACCCTCGCAAAAACCGACACATCCTCTACGACTTCTTCGAGCTCATCGACTGACATTTTAGATAAAGCATTCCCATCAATGACCTTGCTTTTATTGGTTATGATCCCAAGCTGTGTGGCAATCGCTTTTGCCGTAATCACATGGTCACCCGTAATCATCACTGTTTTAATACCCGCTTCTTTACATTCCTTTACCGCCTTTTTCACTTCAGGTCTTGGCGGGTCAATCATTCCCTGAATGCCAATAAGGGTTAAATTTTTCTCTGCTTCATGTTCACTTAAAATGATCGTGTTCGCTTGAATAGGTTTAAACGCAATCGCAATCGTTCGAAGCGCCTGTGAGGCTAGTCCGTTTATCGCTTCTTGAACGTTTACCTGTGTCTGCTTATTTAAAAATTGTGTCCGCTCGTCCCAAAGAACTGACTCACTAATCCCTAATATAACGTCCGGGGCCCCTTTAGTAATAATAAAATGCCGGCCCTGCTTGTCTTTCACATGTACGCTCATCATTTTCCTGGCTGAATCAAACGGGAATTCATTAATTATCGTAAATTCATCTAATAATTTAGTTCGAGCAAAACCTGCTTTCATAGCGCTTACCAACAGTGCCCCTTCTGTTGGGTCTCCGTCAAGAAAATATTCATCATCCCTCACGATTAAATCTGAATGGTTACATAACATCCCAAAAATCAGCATTTGCTGCAATGCCTTTTCATCGCGTGGATTAATACTTCTTTCATTTCTATAGAAATTACCTTTCGGTTGATAGCCAACCCCGTCAACCGTCCACGTTTGGCCCCCGCTCCACAAATGGGTAACCGTCATTTTGTTTTGTGTCATTGTACCTGTTTTATCAGAACAGATGACTGATGCACAGCCAAGTGTTTCAACGGCAGGCAGCTTCCTGACAATCGCATTTTTCTTGATCATTTTTTGAACTCCGAGCGATAATGCCACGGTAACAATCGCCGGCAGTCCTTCCGGGATGGCTGCAACCGCAAGAGAAACACCAGCTAAGAACATTTCATAGAGGTCATGTCCACGTAAAACACCAACTACAACCACAAGAACAGTTAGCAACAAGGCAACAGTTATTAGGATTTTACCCAACTGCTCTAAGCGGCGCTGTAATGGAGTATCCTGAGACTCGGCATTTTGGAGTAAATCAGCAATTTGCCCCATTGCTGTTTTCATGCCCGTTGCAATAACGACGCCTATCCCGCTTCCCCGTGTTATCATCGTCCCCATAAAAGCAATGTTCTCCATATCGCCAATTCCCGGGTTTGGGTTCGTCAAGGACTCAATATGCTTGGAAACGGGGACGGATTCTCCTGTAAGTGCGGATTCTTCAATTTCTAAGCTTTTTGACTCAATTACTCGAACATCCGCTCCGATACGATCTCCGCTAGTAAACTTCAAAATATCCCCTAATACTATTTCTTTCGAAGGAATTTTAATCCACTGACCATCACGAAGAACTGAAACCTGTGGTGCCGATAATTCCTTTAAAGCATCCAGCGATTTCTCTGCCCGCCTTTCTTGAAAAAAACCAAGAAATCCGTTGATTATGACGATGGCAATAATCGCAATCGCATCAATATATTCACCAAGCAATCCTGATATCAGTGTTGCTGCAAGGAGAACCAAGACCATAAAATCCTTAAATTGACTAAAAAATAAGAGTAAAGCAGATTGCTTTTCTCCTTCGTCTAATTCATTTAGGCCGTACTGATTTATTCGTTTTTTTACTTCTTCCTGTGATAATCCAGAAGAAAAGTCGGTTTCTAAGGCCTTTTCTACTTGTTCTATCTTCATTTCATGGAATTTCATCCGACCATCTCACTTCCCCCTTTATTGTAAGAGACTTGCTCTATGGAAAGCTTATTCAGGGTCGTCCAAAAAAATGCTATGATATGGTGAAAGTTAAATTAGAATAAAGTTAAAAATAAGACAGGATTTTTTTAAGTAGGATATAATGAATTCATATGAATGTAGTAAAGGATGTTTTCCATGTCATTTGATGGTTTATTTACAAAAGCAATGGTCGATGAACTTGTTCGTTCCTTAAAGGGCGGGCGTATCAATAAAGTTCATCAACCCTATAAAAATGAAGTGATTCTCACCATTCGTGCGAATGGAGTGAATCAAAAGCTGCTTTTATCAGCTCACCCAAGCTACGCACGTGTCCAATTCTCCAATGAAGCCTATGATAATCCAAGTGAAGCACCAATGTTTTGTATGCTACTTAGAAAACATATTGAGGGATATATTTTAGAGGATTTATATCAGGTAGAAACAGACCGGATGATTGTCCTAGAAATTAAGGGCAGAAATGAGATTGGCGATATCAGCTATAAAAAATTAATTATTGAAATTATGGGCAGGCATAGCAATATTGTTCTGGTCGATAAAACTCGAAATGTCATTCTTGACAGCATCAAACATGTCTCCTTTGCGGTCAACAGTCATCGAGCCATTTTGCCTGGTCAACCTTATATTTCCCCACCTGAACAACATAAGCAAAATCCGTTTACTGCTACGGATACGGATGTATTAAGAAAAGTCGATTTTAATGCAGGAAAACTTGACCGCCAATTAGTTGAGCAATTCGCTGGTGTCTCACCCCTTTTTGCTAAGGAAGTGATCCACCAAAGCGGCCTTGCAAATCGGTCGACTGTTCCGGAAACATTTCTTAGCATGGTGAAAAAGGTGGAGTCGGGTGATATTACTCCTTCGATTGTCTCAGCAGGCGGTAAGGATGCTTTTTACTTATTTCCACTTGAACATTTAAAAGGAGAAATAAAAACCTATCCCTCGCTAAGTGAAATGCTTGACCGTTTTTATTTTGGCAAAGCGGAAAGAGACCGGGTAAAACAACAGGGGAATGATATCGAACGGTTTATTCATAATGAAATTGAAAAGAATGAAAAGAAAATTGATAAGCTCAATGCTACTCTAAAAGAAGCAGAGCGTGCCGATCAATATCAACGCTTCGGCGAGTTGTTAACTGCCAATTTATATGCTGCTAAAAAAGGGATGCGTGAGATTGAAGTTCTCGATTATTATGATGAATCCGGTGGCACTCTATTAATTCCGCTCGATCCCAGAAAAACTCCATCTGAAAATGCCCAAAAGTATTTTTCTAAATACCAAAAGGCAAAAAATTCTGTTGAAATTGTCGTTGAGCAAATTGAAATAGCACAAGTTGAAGTAGCTTATTTTGATAATTTACTACAGCAGGTACAAGCTGCTTCTCCAAAGGATATTCAAGAAATTCGTGAAGAACTAGTTGAGGGCGGTTATATCCGTGAACGTCAGAAAAAGAAATTAAAAAAGCCCCAGAATGCTAAGCCAGTTTTAGATCACTTTCTATCTAGTGATGGGACAGATATCATCGTCGGGAAAAATAATAAACAAAATGACTATTTAACCAATAAGCTGGCCGCAAGGGATGAGATTTGGTTGCATACGAAGGATATTCCCGGCTCTCACGTGGTGATTCGCAGCAAAGAACCATCTGAAGAAACGATTCGTGAAGCTGCTGTTTTGGCTTCTTATTATAGTAAGGCGAGGAATTCAAGCTCAGTTCCTGTTGATTTCACTAAGGTCCGGTTTGTAAAAAAACCAAGCGGTGCTAAGCCAGGTTTTGTGATTTATGATAATCAACAGACCGTTTATGTCACACCGGATGATGAATTGGTGCTTAAATTGAAGAAAAATTAAGAAAAGAGGATGCCCTAAGCTTTAGGACATCCTCTTTCTGTATTTTGCTAGTCCAATCACGCGACAATTAGTGAAACTTACCTGTCTATTGACTATTTTTATAGTTCTATTGGCGGATTTCATCATTCTATTGGCGAATTTTACCTATCTATTGGCGAATTCCACCAGTCTATTGGCGGATTGTACCTATCTATTGGCGAATCGTTAAATTGATGGATCTACTGTTTTTTAAATTAAAGTGAAACCTCATCAAATTGCTTACTCCATTCAGCTGGTGCCTGACACCAGGCTAGCAAACTCTCTTGATCCTTTTCCGTTATATAGCCTTTTTCAATCGCTACCCTAACTAATGCAGGAAAGTTTGTCAGTGATAGACTCTTAATTTCAGCTTGTTCGAATGCTTCCTTACCCTTTTCAAGCCCATATGTAAAAATTGACACAACTCCAAGTACTTCACAACCTGCTTCCCTTAATGCCTGAACAGCTGTTATCACACTGCTGCCTGTTGATATTAGATCTTCCACAACGACCACTTTTTGGCCCGATTCAACCTTGCCTTCAATCTGATTTCCCTTGCCATGTCCTTTTGCTTTGGAACGAACATAGCACATTGGTAAACCCATTAGTTCACTCACCCATGCTGCGTGAGGGATTCCCGCTGTCGCCGTACCAGCAATAACTTCTGCATCTGAGAAATTCTCTTGAATAAGTTTTTGCAATCCAGCTGCAATCTCTCTTCTAACTGCAGGGTATGAGAGCGTTAGACGATTATCACAATAGATTGGTGACCGAAGTCCTGATGTCCAAGTAAATGGTTCCTGCGGCTTTAAAGCAACCGCATTAATATCTAATAATCTTTCAGCAATTCCGTGTCTCATCGTCGTATCCCCTTCCACGCATCCATCCATTTTTCATAGCTTTTTACCGGGTCTACTGACCTTGTAATTGAACGCCCGACCACAATCGAGCTTACTCCTGAATTTCTCGCGAATTCCGGTGTAGCAACTCGCTTTTGATCCCCAACCTGATCAGACTCCATGCGAATTCCTGGGCACACCGTTAAAAATGCTTGCCCAGCTTTCTCCTTAATAAAAGCAGCTTCCCAAGCCGAACATACAACTCCATCCAGGCCTGCTTCTTTTGTAAGCAATGCATAATTCATAACGGATTCTTCCAATGAAACAGGAATGAGCTGTTCTTTCTTCATTTGCTCTTCCGATGTGCTTGTCAACTGTGTTACGGCAATACATGCCGGCCGCTTCCGTCCAGATGAGGTTCCCGCTTCCAGCCCTTCAAGCGCGGCAGCCATCATCTCTTTTCCCCCAGCAGCATGAACGTTCACTAGATCGCATTCCAACCGGGCAAGTCCCTTCATCGCACTTTTCACCGTATTTGGAATATCATGAAGCTTTAAATCTAGAAAAATATGATGACCTTTTTCTTTTATTTGATGAATGATTGAAGGACCTTCCTGATAAAATAACTCCATCCCAACCTTTACAAAAAGCTCTTTTCCTGCAAAAGGCTGCAAAAAACGATTCACTTCGCTGCCATTGGCAAAGTCAAGCGCGATGATAAGCGAGTTGTCCATCTTTCTTCCAGCTCCTTCCTGTACATTCATTGATGTGTTCGAACCCTAATTTTTCTAGTAAATCAGGCAGTTCCTTAATGATTGTCGGGCAAACGAATGGGTCCACAAAATTCGCAGTTCCAACCGCTACCGCACTTGCGCCTGCATAGAAATACTCAATCACATCTGCTGCCGACTCAATTCCACCCATGCCAATAATCGGAATGGATACCGCTTGACTGACTTCATAAATCATTCTTATTGCAACAGGCTTAATGGCCGGACCCGACAAACCACCTGTTCGATTGGCTAAAATCGGATTACCCGTTTTTAAATCAAGCCGCATTCCAACAAGTGTATTAATCATCGTCAGACCATCCGCACCTCCGGCTTCCACCGCTTTCGCCATTTCCACTATATTTGTCACATTGGGTGACAGCTTCACGTACACTGGCACTTCGGAAACTTCCTTAACCTTCCGCGTTAATTGCTTCGCTACTTCTGGTATCGTACCAAATGCAATCCCGCCTGTTTTTACATTGGGACAAGAGATATTCAATTCCAACGCATGCACATTTGGAGCTTTGGAAATTCGGCGAGCTACCTCCACATAATCTTCTTCGAGAGACCCAGCCACATTGGCAATAATCGGGACATCGTACTGTGAAAGCCAGGGCAGCTCCTCACCTAGTACTTTTTCAAGGCCCGGATTCTGCAATCCAATCGCGTTTAGCATTCCTGCTGTTGTTTCTGCCACCCGCGGTGTTGGGTTTCCGAACCTAGGTTCTAAGGTTGTTGCTTTAATCATGATCGCGCCAAGAACACTCAAATCATAAAATTTGCTGTACTCCCGTCCAAACCCAAAACATCCTGAGGCAGGCATAATTGGATTTCTTAGTGTTAAACCTGGTAATTCAATGTTCAATCGGCTCATATTAGTACCTCCCCGGCACGAAAAACAGGTCCATCACTGCATACTTTTTTATAGGAAACCCCAGTAGGATCATCTGCACTTTTACAAACACAAGCAAAGCAAGCACCAATTCCGCAGCCCATTCTTTCTTCCAATGATAAGAATACTTTTTTATTGGAATAGCTTTGTTCAATTGCCTTTAACATAGGGGTTGGTCCGCATGTATAGATACAATCAAACTGTAAATCTTTCATAACATCCGTGACAAACCCTTGTCTCGCGTAAGAACCGTCTACAGTAGTAACATAGGTTTCACCATTATTTAAAAATTCCTTTTCGTAAAAAACTGCCGCTTCCGTTTGAAAGCCGAGGACATGGATAACCTTTACACCTTTAGCAACTAATTGATTAGAAAGTTCATACAAGGGAGGAACACCGATTCCACCGCCTACTAGCAAGGCTGTCTCACCAGAGCTGACCTCATTGACAGGAAATCCATTTCCCAGCGGCCCAAGGATGTCAATTAGCTCCCCTGGACCTGATTCTGCAAGTATAGATGTCCCTTTACCTTCCTTCCGATAAATCATTGTCATGCTCAATTGTTTTTTATCGAAGGAAGATATACTAATGGGCCTTCTTAAAAGCGGATCCCACCCATTTGAGACTCGTATATGCACAAATTGACCCGGAGCACTAATTTGATCGACTAATTCTCCTTGTACAGTAAGCTCATATATATCTGCCGCTATTTCCTGTTGGCTGATAATTTTGCATAACTCTTTTCTAATCAAGCAAAAACAGCCTCCTTTTTCACTGATGCCATCGCTTCGGCCGAGAAGTTCATCGATTCTATGACTTTTAGAATAGCATCTGCTGTATCTAATGAGGTTAAACAAGGAACACCATTTTCCACGGCTTCTCGACGAATTCTAAAGCCATCACGTTCTGGCTGTTTCCCTTTGGTCAGTGTATTGATAATGAATTGCGCCTCTCCATGATGAATGACGTCAAGAAGTGTCTTTCCTTCCGAACCAATTTTCCCAACCACCTTGACTCTGAGTCCAGCTGCTTCTAAGACTGCCGCTGTACCACTTGTTGCCATTAAACGATAACCGTTAGCGGAAAAGCGCTTTGCCAGTTTTAAGGCTTCCTGCTTATCTTTATCCGCGACAGTAAACAAGACTGTGCCAAACTTTTGGATGGTCATTCCAGAGGCAACTAATCCTTTATATAGAGCTTTTTCAAGCGTAACATCCTTACCCATTACCTCGCCAGTCGACTTCATTTCTGGTCCGAGTGTTATATCGACACTTTTGAGCTTAGCAAAGGAGAAGACGGGAACCTTTACGAAAACCCCTTCTTTTTCCGTGACTAGACCTGGAATGTATCCCTGATCAACAATTGATACTCCTAAAATGGCCTTCGTCGCTATTTTCGCCATCGGAATATTTGTTATTTTACTTAAAAACGGTACGGTACGGCTTGAACGTGGATTGACTTCTAAAACATATATTTGGCTGCCTGCCAGAACATACTGGATATTTAGTAATCCGATAATGTTTAAGCCTTTGGCTAATTTCTCTGTATAGTCTACTAGTGTTTGTTTTACGGTCTCGGAAAGAGTTTGCGGCGGATAGACAGCGATGGAATCACCAGAATGGACCCCCGCACGCTCGATATGTTCCATGATTCCTGGGATTAATACATTTTTCCCGTCACAGATGGCATCTACTTCGATTTCTTTACCTGTTAAATAACGGTCAATCAGCACGGGATGATCCGGATTAATTTTCACAGCATTTTTCATGTAATGCAGCAGTTCCTCTTCATGGTAGACAATTTCCATGGCTCTTCCCCCAAGAACATAAGATGGGCGGACAAGGACGGGATATCCGATATCATTGGCAATTACGGCTGCTTCTTGAACTGATAAAGCTGTTTTCCCTAACGGTTGTGGAATATTTAATTGTTGAAGCGCATGTTCAAACTTATCTCGATTTTCGGCGCGATCTAAATCCTCAAGGCTTGTTCCAAGGATTTTAACCCCATTTTCAGCAAGCTCTGCGGCTAAGTTAATCGCTGTCTGCCCGCCAAATTGGACCACTACTCCAATTGGATTTTCTAACTCAACGATACTCATGACATCCTCAATTGTCAGCGGTTCGAAGTAGAGTTTATCGGAAATACTGAAATCGGTGGATACCGTTTCAGGATTATTATTAATAATGATCGCTTCATAGCCTGCTTCCTTTATGGCTTTAACAGAATGAACTGTTGCATAGTCAAACTCAATTCCTTGACCAATCCGAATTGGTCCCGATCCAAGGACAATGACACTTTTTCTGTCCGTTACCACTGACTCGTTTTCCTCTTCATACGTGCCATAGTAATAAGGTGTTTCTGATTCAAATTCTGCTGCACAGGTATCAACCATTTTATATACTGGGATAATGCCGTGGCTCTTACGCAGGTTCACAATCTCTTTTTCTGCAGCCTTCCAAAGTTCAGCTATTTTTTTATCGGTAAATCCTTTTTGCTTTGCTTCGATTAAGATTTCTTTTTCAAAAGGATTGGCAGCAATCTTAGCTTCCAGCTCGATGATTCCTTCCATTTTCTTCAGGAAAAATAAATCTATTTTACTCCAGTGATGCAAGGTTTCAATGGTAAATCCACGTTTTAACGCTTCTGCGATGTAGAAGAGTCGCTCATCGCCAGCTTTTCGAATCCGCTTTTCAAGCAATTCATTATCGATGTCCTCTGCACCGTTTAATTCAAAATGGAAGACACCCGCCTCAAGGGAACGAATGGCTTTCAGGAGAGATTCTTCAAACGTACGGCCAATTGCCATGATTTCTCCTGTTGCTTTCATTTGTGTTCCTAATGAACGATTTCCCGATTCAAATTTATCAAACGGCCATCTCGGGATCTTTGTTACGATATAATCGAGAGCCGGTTCAAAGCTTGCGTACGTTTTCCCGGTAACAGGATTCAGCATTTCATCCAGTGTTAAGCCAACGGCAATTTTTGCTGCAAGCTTTGCAATCGGATAGCCCGTTGCTTTAGAGGCTAATGCCGATGAACGGCTGACACGGGGATTTACTTCGATAATATAGTAATTGTAGCTATATGGATCTAAAGCCAGCTGAACGTTACAGCCTCCTTCAATTCCCAAGGCACGTATGATTTTAAGTGATACATTCCGGAGCAGTTGATATTCTCGGTCACTTAAAGTCTGACTAGGTGCGACAACGATGGAGTCCCCTGTATGTACCCCCACCGGATCAATATTTTCCATATTACAAACAACGATGGCATTGTCGTTTCCATCACGCATCACTTCATATTCAATCTCTTTGAACCCGGCGATACTTTTTTCAAGCAAGCATTGCTTCACAGGACTGTGCTTTAGTCCACTTGTGACGATTTCCTCAAGTTCCGCATGGTTATGACAGATACCTCCGCCCGTTCCACCAAGTGTATATGCAGGACGGACAATTACCGGGAAGCCGATCTTTTCTACAAAAGCTTTCGCTTCAGCTATTTCATGGATAATTTCACTATCAGGGACCGGTTCATTTAATTCCTTCATTAAGCTGCGGAATAAATCGCGGTCCTCTGCTTGTTTAATTGCTGAAAGTTTCGTACCAAGAATTTCAACCTCGCACTCAGCCAAAACGCCTGATTCAGACAAGTCAACAGCAAGATTTAGACCTGTTTGCCCGCCAAGAGTAGCTACAAGGGCATCCGGACGCTCTTTACGAATAATTCTACTAACAAACTCAACGGTTAATGGTTCGATATATACGGCATCAGCAATTTCTGTATCTGTCATGATTGTTGCGGGATTAGAGTTTACTAGAATGACCCGATAGCCTTCTTCTTTTAGGGCAATACAAGCTTGAGTTCCGGCATAATCGAATTCTGCTGCCTGCCCAATGACGATTGGTCCTGAACCAATTACTAATATGGAGTTGATATCTGTACGTTTAGGCATTTGCTGTAACCTCCTGTTTGTTCTCTTCCATCATTGCAAGAAACTGATCAAATAAACCGTTCGCGTCTTCTGGGCCCGGAGAGGCCTCTGGATGGTATTGAACGGTAAAAGCCGGATAATCTAAATGACTTAGTCCCTCGACTGTATCATCGTTTATAGCAATGTGAGTAATTGATAATCTTGTATCTTTAATAGAATTTGCTTCCACTGTGTAGCCATGATTTTGTGAGGTAATCGCAATTTTCCCTGTTGAAAGGTCTTTGACAGGGTGATTCGAACCGCGATGGCCAAACTTCATTTTCTCTGTATTAGCCCCGCATGCAAGCGCAAATAATTGATGACCTAAACAAATGCCAAACAATGGAACACGACCTAAAACCCCTTTTAACATATCAATTGCTTCAGGAACATCCTTTGGATCTCCTGGCCCGTTGGAAAGCATAATCCCGTCCGGACTTAATTGAAGAATTTCATCAGCCGTTGTATGATATGGGACCACGATGACATCACAATCGCGTCGGTTTAGTTCGCGTAAGATACCGTGCTTCATCCCGAAATCAACAAGGACAACTCTTTTCCCGCGCCCCGGACTTGGATAAGCATTTTTGGTTGATACTTGTTTTACTTGATTGACTGGGAGCGACGATTTTCGTAATTTATTTAAAACTTCAGTCGGATTTTTTTCGATACTGCAAATGGCGCCTTTTAAGGTTCCATATTGACGGATGATTCTTGTCAATTTCCGCGTGTCTATCCCGGCAATTCCCGGGATTTTTTTCATTTCAAAGTATTCATCTAACGTATATTCACTTCTCCAATTCGATGGGAAGTCAGCTGCTTCTTTAACCACGAAGCCCTTTACGGCCGGGGTGATTGATTCAAAGTCGTCACGGTTTATCCCGTAGTTCCCAATTAGCGGATAGGTAAGCGTGACAATTTGACCGCAATAGGATGGATCAGATAGAATTTCTTGATAGCCCGTCATACCTGTGTTAAATACGACTTCACCAATCGTTTCAGTATCACTGCCAAATCCTTTACCGATAAAAATTGTACCGTCTTCTAAGATCAGCTGTTTTTTCATGCTAGTACACATCCTTTTTCCCAAGCTATTTGCCCTCCAGCTATGGTCATCTCAGGCCAGCCTTTACACTTCCAGCCGCCAAATGGAGTATTGGTTCCTTTTGATAAGAACTCTTCCGGTTTAATTTCACTTTCAACATCAAGGTTCAAGATTACTAAATCTGCCGGTGCTCCTACTTCTATTCTTCCAAGGGCCAGCTCAAACGCCTCTGCTGGCTTTATTGTTAAAAATGCAATTAATTGCTCGAGTGAGATGATATTTTTTAATACAAAATGAGTGTAAAGCAGTGGGAAGGCTGTCTCTAGTCCTACAATCCCGAATGGGGCGAGAATCATTCCCTCACTCTTTTCTTCTGCCGTATGCGGGGCATGATCGGTTGCAATAAAATCAATCGTTCCATCAAGAAGTCCTTCGATAAGGGCTGTTCTGTCATCCTCACCACGCAGCGGAGGATTCATCTTGAAATTTGTATCAAGCCCTGGGATGTCATCTTGAGTTAATAATAAATGATGCGGTGTCACTTCAGCAGTGACATGAATGCCTGCCCGTTTTGCATCCCTTACCACCCGGACCGATTCCTTTGTACTAATATGACAGACATGATAATGACAGCCTGCTGCTTCAGCTAGGAGGACATCTCTGGCAATTTGGACTGATTCACAGGTGGAAGGAATTCCATTTAGTCCATGTTTCTCTGAAAATGATCCTTCATGGACACAGCCTTTATTTATTAAGGTGTTTTCTTCGCAGTGAGCAACGATTGCCATTTGGTTAGCTGCAGCCTTACGCATGGCCGCAAGCATCCTTTCTGCCGACTGAACACCAACACCATCATCAGTAAAAGCAAACGCTCCAGCTTCTTTTAGTGCCTCAAAGTCTGTTAAATCCTGCCCCAGCTGTCTGGTTGTGATTGACGCATACGGCAATACACGAACAGATGCCGTATCTTGAATACGCCGTTGCAGCCATTCCATTTGTTCCTTGGTGTCAGGCACCGGTCTGGTATTTGGCATCGCTGCTATCGTTGTGAACCCGCCCCTGGCTGCGGCACGTGTCCCTGTAGCGATGGTTTCCTTTTTTTCGCCACCCGGTTCGCGAAGATGAACATGTAAATCAATAAATCCTGGTGAAACTAACTTCCCAGTTGCATCCACTTTACGATCAACGATGTCATCTATATTTGATTCGATTTTCGTTATCATGCCGTTTTCTATTAAAATATCAGCCTCGTTCGTTTCTCCATTAAATGCTATGTAACATGCGTTCTGTATAAGTAGTTTCATATTGTTTTCCTCCTTCAAGACTTTCAATTGACCTTTTAATGGCTGCCATTCTGACATATACACCGTTTTCCATTTGCTTGAAAATTCTTGATCGCTTGCACTCGACAAGACTATCAGCTATTTCTACATTTCTATTAACCGGAGCAGGATGCATAATGATGCTTTCTGGCTTCATCATTTTTTCTCTCTCTAATGTAAGACCAAATTGTTGATGGTACTCATTTGCTGTAAAACTGCTTTTAGTTTGGTGCCGTTCATGTTGAACGCGGAGCAGCATGACAACATCACTCTCTTGTACTGCCTGATCAATAGGCCTATACCTGGATATATCTACACTTCTAGTATCAAACCATTCTTTTGGGCCAGAAAAAATTACCTCAGCACCCAGCCTTGTCAGAACATCAGCATTTGAACGGGCTACACGGCTATGTCGAATGTCGCCGATAATGGCAATTTTTAAACCTGAAAATTGGCCATACTCTTGCTGGATGGTCATCAAATCCAGAAGTGATTGCGTGGGATGATGTCCGCAGCCATCCCCGCCATTAATGATTGGAATATTTACCTTGCCAACTATTTCGTCAAAATAGCGATCCTGTTCATGACGAATGACGATACTATTTACGCCAATCGATTCTAATGTTTTCACTGTATCGTAAAGTGTCTCCCCTTTTTGGACACTTGATGTTAGAACTTCAAACGGGATAACCTCTAAACCTAATCTTCTTTGCGCCACTTCAAAGCTGCTTTTTGTTCTTGTGCTTGGTTCGAAGAATAAGTTAGCAGTAAACATTTGGCTTTCAGGTTTCCATTTCATCCCGCCCGCAAACCGCTTGGCATCTGTTAAGATTTCATAAATCTCTTCCACCTTCAATTCATTTGTGGTCAGTAAGTGATTTACCATCCATCATCCCGCCTCTCAATTTTTATAAAAAAACACTCTGAACATTGGTTCAGAGTGTAAGAAATCACAACTTATCCCATGACTCAAAATCATGGAGCTAAGCTTACACCCTTATAAACCTCACAGGATTTATTTAAAGAGTTGAAACTTTATTATGCAGTTTTTCGCTTTTCAGAGATTTCATTCTCCTCAAGCATATTTTCATCGATTGGTTCTTTGCCAGGAAGGATGATATTTAAGATAACACCGCAAATGGCTGCCAAAGCCATACCTTGAATTTGTAAAGATTCCGATACCTTGATCACAGCACCGCCTATTCCAATCACTAGGATGACGGAAGAAATGACAAGGTTGCGTTTGTTTCCAAAATCAATTTTGCTATCAACCAGCATTCGCAAACCGGAAGAAGCTATTATTCCGAATAGCAGAATCGAAACACCGCCCATAACTGGGGTTGGAATTGTCCCGATCAAGGCTGTAATTTTCCCAATAAAACCAAAGATAATCGCGAAGACCGCTGCACCGGCAAGGACATACACACTGTATACCCGAGTTATGGCAAGGACACCGATGTTTTCACCATACGTCGTTTTCGGTGGACCCCCAAGTAACGAGGAAATAATTGTTGCTGTTCCATCCCCTAGTATCGACCTATGCAAGCCTGGTTCTTTAATATAATCACGGCCAACTACTTTACTAAGCACCAGTTGGTGTCCGATATGTTCTGATAAAGTTACGATTGCCACTGGTATCATTAACAAGGCCAAGTCCCACGAGAATTTTACTTTATAGCTTACAAAAGGAATGATAAATTCAGGCATTTCAAACCACTTAGCGTCTAAAACTGGTTTAAAATCGACGACCCCAACCGCTAACGCGTAGATATATCCAGCAATAATTCCTGCTAAGATTGGAATCATGCTTAACATTTTTTTTGCGTAGATTGAAAAGATTATTGTTGCTATTAAGGTGACAAGAGCGATAGAGAAGTGAAGCATGCTATACTTTCCAGTTGCAGGATTATTCATCGCCATATTAACGGCAGTTCCTGATAGTGCTAATCCAATAACAATGATTACTGGTCCTACCACAATTGGCGGAAGCAGGTTCATGATCCAACGATGACCTGCCTTGCTGATTACAAGTGCAACTATTCCATATACAAGTCCCGCAAGGAAGGTACCTACCATGGCACCTCCAGGTCCTCCTGCTGCTTTTGCAGCAATAACCGGGCCGATAAAGGCAAAGGATGAGCCCAAGTAGGCTGGTACTTGGAATTTTGTTATCAAGAGAAATGCCAATGTGCCAAGTCCGCTTGAGATAAGGGCAATCGACGGGCTTAACCCAACAAGGTAAGGGACAAGAATGGTTGCTCCAAACATGGCGAATAAGTGCTGTAAGCTTAAGGTAATCCATTGAAAGGGTTTAGGAATCTCTTTTACGTCTAGGATAGGTTTATTGTTCATTATGATTTCCCCCATTTTTAATACTGTCTAATTTTTTTCATAAAAAAACCCTCTATGCCCGAGTAGGTACAAAGAGGGTATGGATATGCCTAAAAAAAGATTCATTTCGGCATACTCCCCTTTGTCAGCCTCACAGGACTACATTTAAAAGGGTCTGCTATTTATTTTTCAAATATACTTACTTGCTCGACCTTATCGACTTCGGTTAGTTCGACAACAATTTTTTCGTCACTTGAGGTCGGGATATTTTTCCCGACATAATCTGCCCGGATTGGAAGCTCCCTGTGTCCCCTATCAACTAAGACTGCAAGCTGAATCACTGCAGGGCGTCCTATATCGATTAAAGCATCAAGTCCTGCCCTGACTGTTCTGCCCGTATATAAAACATCATCAACGAGTATTACCTTTTTATTATTTATGCCAACCGGAATATCTGAGCCTTTAACAAGGGGCTCTTGATTTTCCGTCTTCTTAGTTAAATCGTCGCGATAAAGGGTAATATCAATTTCACCTACTGCAATCGCCTTTCCCTCAATCTCTTCAATTTTTGCAGCAAGTCGATTGGCAAGATAAATTCCTCTTGTTCGAATCCCAACCAGTATGCAGTCATCGATCCCTTTGTTTTTTTCAATAATCTGGTGGGCAATTCTAGTCAGCGCTCGACCGATTGCTTGTTCATCTAGGACAACAGCTTTTTGGTTCATATTACACCTTCTTTCTTTTGTAAAAATAAAAAACCTCTCAGCCAATTTTGGCGAGAGGTTAACGAGTTAATTTAAAGATATGGACATAATTAATCCATAATCTTAACCGTTTCCTTCTCAGCCTCACGGGACTGTTTTAAAGGCTTATTAAGCTAAAATTATCTTACTTTAAATATCCGACTGTGTCAACGATTATTTCGCAGCTGTGTAAGTAGCATTTCAATATCTTCAGGAAGTGGAGCTTCAAATTCTAAATATTCGTTTGTTCTCGGGTGGTTAAAGCCAAGCACTCCTGCGTGTAATGCTTGTCCTTCAATTTCCAGCGTTTTTTTCGGTCCATATTTTGGATCTCCGGCAAGCGGATAGCCAATATATTTCATATGAACACGAATTTGATGCGTTCGTCCGGTTTCCAATTGACACTCTACAAACGTAAAATCTTTAAACCGTTCAATCACATGAAAATGCGTTACCGCATGCTTTCCATGGTCAACTACTGTCATGCTTTGGCGGTCTTTTGTATCCCGGCCAAGCGGGGCATCCACTGTACCAAAGTCATGTGGAATGACACCATGAACAATCGCTTTATATTTACGGGTGACCGTTTTAGCCACTAATTGATTGACAAGGCTTTCGTGGGCCATATCATTTTTGGCCACCATCAAAAGTCCAGTTGTATCCTTATCAATCCGGTGAACAATTCCTGGTCTTAATACACCATTAATACCCGATAAATCCTTACAGTGGTACATTAAACCATTAACTAATGTCCCTGAAATATGCCCGGGAGCAGGATGAACGACCATCCCCCTTGGCTTATTTACAACCAAGACATCTTTATCTTCATAATAAATTTGTAAATTTAGATCTTCCGGCAAGACATCTAGTTCTTCTGGGTCTGGAATGGTGATCACAATTTGATCATTTGTACTACATTTATAATTGGTTTTAATCTGCTGTCCATTCACAAGGATATTACCTTCTTTTATCCATTGCTGTACTTGTGTTCTGGACCATTCGGGGTCAAGAGTAGAGATCACCTTATCAATCCGATCTCCTTTTTGCTCCTCAAGAATGGTGTGTTCCATTTTCTCCATATGATTTCTCCTTTGATTCTCTCTCTTCAAGTAACATTTGAATCATTAACATGATAACACCGATCACTAAGGCTGAATCAGCAATATTGAAGACAGGGAAATTATAACCAAAAACATACGTATGAATGAAGTCGACAACTTCCTTACGGATCACCCGATCAATAAAATTGCCAACTGCACCTCCAAGCATCAGAGCTAACGATACGCCTAGCATCCATTTACCTTTTACTGCTTTATAAAGATAATACATAATTGCGATGATAACGATCACAGTAATTACATAAAACAGCCACATTTGACCTTGCAAAATCCCCCATGCTGCTCCACGATTTCGGTGTGAAGTAATATAGAAAATGTTATCAATGACGGCAATACTTTCTCCTAGATACATGTTACTTACAATTAACCATTTCGTAATTTGATCTAATAAAATAACAAAAAGAGCGATTAAGTAATAAAACACTAAGAAATACCTCCACATAACCTAGATTTACCATTCCAGGCGCTTTTACTTTTCATACTTCTTAAGCATTTTAGCATACTTTTTCGCTAAACGAAAATGGTACTTGATTAAAAAGAATGGTAAATCGTTTTTTTGAAGTAGCTCTCCAAATACTCTGAATCGTTTTGTGATTTTAATGTTGGAATCATCTTTAATAAATCATTGGGTAAAAATTCACCGGAAATTTCACATAGACCATAATTTCCATTTTCTAATTTTTGAATGGCGGTCATAATATCTGACAATTCTTCCTCCAAAATGGTTGTTAACCATTCTTGGGATTGTTTATTTTTTAATGAATCTTCGATTTCTTCTTTCATTTGACGGAGTTCCAAGAACAGCTTTTCCTGAGTGGCATTCATAGTTGCTACCTCCGTTATCATTTGTCTTATTATTTCCGTTACCGATTACTTAACACGGAAAAACATTTAACAACTACTACAACAATTAACGGAGAAGGAAAAAATTAAAAGCCCTATGCAAAATGCACAGGGCTTATGATTTTAATTATGGGTGTAGTTAGCTTTCACTACTTCGGCACAACGTGGGCAAAGTGTTGGATGTTCTGAATCTTGACCAACATCTGGTGTAACAATCCAGCAACGCTCACATGTTTCACCTTCAGCTTTTGTAATAACAATCGCTGCAGTTTCTAATTTCAACGCATTTTCAGGTGCTTCCTCATAGGTACCTGCTACTTCGAAACCTGAGATGATAAACAGTTGCTTCATATTTTCATCAATCGAATCTAAAAGTGCTCTCGATTTTTCATTAACATACAGGGTTACTTTTGCTGTTAACGATTTTCCAATCACCTTTTGATTCCGGGATTCTTCAAGTGCTTTTAATACATCATCACGCAGATGCATAAATTCAGTCCACTTTTCTTCCAAAGCTTTTGCATTGCTTAATTCCTGGTATTCTGGAAGGTCAGTCAATTGAACACTTTCTTCTGTAACGGATGGGATGAACTTCCACACTTCGTCAGCTGTGTGAGATAAAATTGGTGAAACCAACTTTGTTATAGCAAGAAGTGATTCATATAAAACAGTCTGAATAGCACGGCGCTCATGATTATCTGTTGACTCGATATAAAGAACATCCTTTGCAAAATCTAGATAGAATGAACTTAAATCAAGGGTACAGAAATTATTAATCGCATGATAAATACCTGCAAATTCATAGTTGTCATAAGAATTACGAACATTTTTGATCAGCTTGTTTAATTTGACTAGCATAAACTGATCGACTTCTCGTAGGTTTTCATAAGGGACTTTATCATTAGGAGTAAAGTCCGCTAAATTCCCCAATAAGAAGCGGAACGTGTTACGGATTTTCCGGTAAACTTCAGCCACCTGTTTTAATATCGCATCGGATACTCGAACATCCGCCTGATAATCTACAGATGCAACCCATAGTCGTAAAATATCTGCGCCTAACTGATTCATAACCTTTGCCGGAATAACCACATTTCCGATTGATTTACTCATCTTTCTTCCTTCACCATCAAGTGCAAAGCCGTGGCTTAATACTCCTTTATATGGTGCTTCACCTGTAACAGCGACAGCAGTTGATAATGACGAGTTAAACCAGCCGCGGTACTGGTCAGATCCCTCAAGATATAAGTCAGCAGGACGGACTAAATCATCTCTTTCAAGTAAGACCGCTTGATGGGAGGAACCTGAATCAAACCACACGTCCATGATATCTGTTTCCTTTGTAAAGGTTCCGTTTGGACTTCCTGGATGTGTAAAGCCCTCCGGAAGTATATCTTTTGCCTCACGTTCAAACCAAATATTCGAACCATTCTCTCGGAATAAGTCAGATACATGATTGATCGTTTCATCAGTAATAATTTCTTCCCCATTTTCTGCGTAGAAAACTGGAATAGGTACTCCCCAGACACGTTGACGTGAAATACACCAGTCCCCACGGTCACGAACCATATTAAATAGCCGTGTTTCGCCCCAAGCTGGTACCCATTTAGTTTCCTTTACTGCTTCTAGTAATTCATTGCGGAAGTCCTTAATAGACGCAAACCACTGTGCTGTAGCACGGTAGATTACCGGCTTCTTCGTTCTCCAGTCATGCGGATAAGAGTGAGTAATAAACGAAAGTTTTAGTAATGCACCTGCATCTTCTAAAGCTTGTGTAATAGGTTTATTCGCAGTATCGTAAAATAATCCTTCAAAGCCTGGTGCTTCAGCTGTCATTACACCTTTATCATCGACAGGACATAATACGTCTAAGCCGTATTTTTGACCAACATAGAAGTCATCTTCCCCGTGACCCGGTGCTGTATGAACACAGCCCGTACCGGCATCAGTTGTTACATGTTCTCCCAACATAACCAATGAATCACGACCATATAGAGGATGACTCGCTAAAATATTCTCTAATTCATTCCCCTTTAATTTATTAACAACCGTTGCATCTTCCCAGCCAATTTCCTTTGAAACAGATTCAAGAAGAGCTTCTGCAACAAGATATTTGTTCCCATTCACAGAAACCACAACATATGTTAAATCAGGGTGAACGGAAATACCTAAGTTTGCTGGAATGGTCCATGGAGTTGTTGTCCAGATAATAATTTGGGTATCCGCTTCTAAAACACCTTTTCCATCTTTCACCTTAAAGCCAACATAAATAGATGCTGACTTTTTGTCTTGATATTCGATTTCAGCTTCAGCAAGTGCTGATTCACTTGATGGTGACCAATAGACAGGCTTTAGACCTTTATAAATATACCCTTTTTTGGCCATTTCACCGAAAACCTTAATTTGTTGTGCCTCATATGCTGGCTTAAGCGTAATATACGGATTTTCCCAGTCACCACGGACACCAAGACGTTTAAATTGTTCACGTTGATTATCAATTTGCTCAAGGGCATATTTTGTACAAAGCTGACGGAATTCTGCAACCGTCATTTCTTTACGTTTTACTCCCTTATTAGTTAAAGCTTGCTCAATCGGAAGGCCATGTGTATCCCAGCCTGGTACGTATGGTGCATGATAACCGCTCATTGATTTATAACGGACAATCATATCCTTTAAGATTTTATTAAGGGCATGCCCCATATGGATATCACCATTGGCATACGGAGGTCCATCATGCAAAACAAACATCGGACGCCCTTTGGTTCGCTCCTGAACCTTTTGATAAATATTCATCTCTTCCCATTTCGCCTGAATCTCAGGTTCTCTTTGTGGAAGATTACCACGCATTGGAAATTCTGTTTTCGGCATTAACAACGTATTTTTATATTCCATCTCTACTTCCTCCTGTAATCCTCTTCATATAACAGAATAGCCAATCGACAAATAAAAAAACCCTCTCATCCCAAAATAGGGACGAGAAGGTTTTATTCCCGCGGTACCACCCTGATAAATAGAACAAAATAATCGTCCTATCCTCTTAAAGATTCGTAACGTGAATAACTCGCCTAAGCCTACTATCCTTTTAAAAGGAGGTTCGGCTGCGGAACTCGAGGGCGATTTTCCAATTTTCCAACTTTACCGGGCTTCCACCACCCCCGACTCGCTTTAAAAAGCCTTAGAAAATTGTACTGTCCCTTTCATCGTCATTGACCATTCTTTATAACTGTTAAGAAATTATATGCTAAAAAAACATATTTCGTCAAGCTAATGAATCTTCTTCTTGATGAATTTTTAACTCAGTCGCATCTAGCTCATACTCTAATAAATGATCCCAATCATCCGTATTCAACATATCCAACTGCGCTTCGATTAACATTTTAAAACGGGTTCGGAATACTTTTGACTGTTTTTTTAAATCCTCAATTTCCAGAGCAATTTTCCTTGCCTTTGAGAGGGATTCATTGACAATTCGGTCCGCATTTTTCTCTGCTTCCTTAATGATTAGCTTTGCTTCCTTTGAGGCATTACGTTTTACATCTTCCCCAGCTTCTTGAGCAATGATAATTGATTTATTCAGAGTATCCTCAATTGTGACAAAATGAGAAAGGCGCTCATTCATATCGTTCAAGCGCTCTTCCATTTCTTTTTTCTCTCTGAGCACTAATTCATAATCTTTGATGACTTGATCAAGAAATTCGTTCACTTCATCTTCATCATATCCTCTAAAACCCTTATTAAACTCTTTATTGTGAATATCCAACGGTGTTAACGGCATTGATGCCACCTCCATAAAATCTCTGTTTCTATATGTATAAGCAAATATTCGACAGCATTCTTCGAATTTCCTTCTTTACTTATGTAGTTATTTTTGTTTTCCGACATTAATTCGCCATTTTTCTTTTTTTGTTTTCCCTTCAATGGCGAGAACTTTTGCTCTTCCATAACCTCTTACCGAAAGCATATCACCGACTCCACATTCAAATGAAGGGTTTTCGGTTAATGTCCAATTTACTTTTACAAGCCCCTGTTGAATAAAAAGCTGTGATTTTTGCCGTGATACATGATATATCCCTGAAATAACCGTATCAAGTCGTAAGGAAGATACGGTTAAATCACTTTCCACCAATAATTCTTTGGTTGGAATTGCATTCTCTATATCCGTTTCAATCAGTTTTACCCCTGCCCTGCCAATTGTTTCAACATTGCTTTTAATATAATCACTTATTTCTTTCGCAGCGAAAAATTGGCATTTACCATCTTTTGTTAGGATATCACCAAATTTCCCCCGCTTTAGCCCCAAGGACATAAGCGTGCCCAAGACCTGTCGATGTTCAATAGTGACGAACTTGGCGGGATATTGGATTTCAAAAAGACTGATTTGAAATTCCTCTTCAGTAACGGGTAAATAATCCGGAAAGATTAGGGCTCTTTTTCGTTCAACATCAAGGGTACCGCCAAAAAGTTTATAGTTTACATCACCGTGTTCACCAATTAACATTTTTAGGATATACTGCTCCCTTGGATCAAGAAAATCTGTTAACTTTGGAGAATAATTTGTCTCAACATAATCCTTCCAATTTAACACTTGGTCAATATAATCTCGTTCTTCCGGACGAAAGTGCTGATATATGTTCATTTTTCATTACACAACCTAGACTAATATTCTTAAGCTAGCCAGCCATATACACTGTTTAACCCACTGCTGGCGAAATTTAAAACAAGAAATGCTACAATGGGCGAAATATCCATCATCCCAATGGGAGGGATGATTTTTCTAAATGGCTCTAAATATGGTTCACAAATCTTCGCTAGGAATTGACCAATCGCTGACTCCCTGGCATTAGGAAACCAAGACATTAAAATATAAATAATTAAAGCCCACGAATAATAATAAATTACCTTACCGAGTATCACAAAAATTAATTCCATTAGGATTTACCACCTCGTATTTTGATTATCAAAATCAGGAATCAAATCGGATATATTTCCTGATACCTCAACATTATCAGGTGTACATAAAAATATACTTAAACCAATTTTTTGAATGTCTCCCCCTAGTGCATAGACAACACCACTTAGAAAGTCCACAATTTGCCTTCCTTGTTCACTATCAATTCGCTGCAGGTTCACTACAACTGCACGGCGATTTTTTAAATGGTCAGCAATATCAGTGGACTCAGAATATGTTCGTGGTTCGACTAATATGACCTTTGATGACTTTGAAGAGCTGGTCGCTTTTTGGACACTTTGTAAGCTAACCACATTTTGATTTTTTAGCACTGGCTGCAGCTTTTGTTTAACTGGTGCTAGCTCAGCTGTTTGTTCATAATCTTCATTATTATCATCATATTCCTCATCCAAAAAGAAAAAGGTTTTTAATTTTGATTTAATCGTCATTATCTTCTCTCCTAACCATCTTCACCAACAAGCGCTGTACCTATTCTTACCATTGTAGCCCCTTCTTCAATTGCAATGACATAATCATTAGACATGCCCATTGAGAGCTCTGTACACGGGGCGTAATCCAAATCTAAGGCCTGAACTTGATCGCGAAGTTCTCTTAATTTGCGAAAACATTCTCGAATTTGTTTTTCATCATTCGTTAAGGGAGCCATTGTCATTAATCCTTCCACACGAATCTTCTCAAATTTGTGAAGCGATTCAATAAATATTACCGCTTCCTCAGAACTTAAGCCGTGCTTAGATTCCTCCCCGGATACGTTAACTTGAACCAGGCATTTTACATTTGTCTCTGCTCGTTTATTAATTTCTTCAGCAAGTGAAATCCGGTCCAAGGAATGAATATATTCTACTTTATTAATTATATTTTTTACTTTACGTGTTTGCAGCGAACCGATATAATGCCAGGTAGGCTTGTCCTTTAGAACTTCCCACTTTTGAAGAAGCCCTTCATCACGATTTTCACCTAAGTTTATTATACCTGCATCTAAAGCTTCACTAGCTCTCTCTGTACTAACATATTTTGTGACGGCTATTACTTTTACTTCTTCAGGGTTACGCTTTGCTCGAAGGCATACGTTAATAATTTGTTGTTTTATTTGTTCAAAATTTACTGCTACCCTCATAAACGTTTCGTAGTCTCCTTCCAACCAATAAAACTTAACATTCTTCCTGTCCTACCTTGATCACGACGGTGGGAAAAGAACTCCTCATCACAACTAGAACAAAGTCTAGTCATCAGGATATTAGATTCTGGTACACCAGATTTTATAATAATACGCCGATTTACGTCACGTAAATCTAAAGAATATTGACCATCACTAATTAAATTATAGGGTAATATTTCGACATCTTCTAGTGTATTTTCAACCATATTTATGACATGCTTATCAACAATATAACATTTTTCACATATTGATGGACCAATTGCGACTAAAATTTGTTGAGGATCGATTCCTTCGCGTCCCCATGCAATGATCATTTCCTTAGCAATCTGACCTACGGTCCCTTTCCAGCCAGCATGAGCAATTCCAATCATCCTTGATTCAGGTGCAATAAAAAAAAGAGGGACGCAGTCGGCAAAGCACAGCGATAACAGAATGCCCTCCTCATTCGTATAAAAACCATCAGTGTCTTTAATTGAATTTTCATAGGAATGGGACCCTTTCCCACGATCTGCTTTGGTTATTTTCTTCAGATGAATACCATGTGTTTGTTCTGCCCCCACCCAGGTGTTTAGAGGAAATTCCACCAGATCAGAAACTTTACTTCTGTTGGTGCAAACAGCACTTAATTCATCTCCAACATGAAAGCCAAGGTTTAGGGTTTTGTAATCCCCTCTGCTCGCCCCTCCATGTTTGGTGGTCATACCGGCAGACAAACCAGTAAATTGCTTTATCCAGTTTTCTATTGTGAAAAACGACTGATTCTTTAAAACAAAGGGTTCCATTCCCATACCTCTTTTGTTTTTTCTATAGTTTACCATGAAAAGAAAAAATGGTCACCGTTAATAACTAATATCAACCTTCAGTTTCCGAAGGTAACATCTCATCACTTCCTCTATATCGAACCAAAATGACATCCTGACCAATTTTAATGATATTTTTCCAAGGAATAACAACGTCATCATCTTTTCCAAAGAACCCAAGTACTCTGCCGCTGCCGCTAATCACAACCGCATCGATTTTTCCCGTCGTTAAATTTATCTCAATATCACCAATGTTTCCAAGTCTCTTTCCATCTGCTACATTAACCACATCTTTTATTTGGAATTCGGATATTTTCACCATCATCTCTCACTCCCAATTTCATTACTATAGAAAATATATGATTGGACCTATCATTTTAGAAAAAGGAATAAAAATAAAGCTGCCCAAAGGACAGCTTAACTTTGAATATTTTTATTCATTTGTTTAATGGCCGCCTTCTCTAGTCGAGAAACCTGAGCTTGTGAAATCCCGATTTCATCCGCGACCTCCATTTGGGTTTTTCCTTGAAAAAATCGTTTACGTAGAATTAACTTTTCACGATCGTTTAACCTTCGCATTCCTTCTTTTAAAGCAATTTCTTCAATCCAGTGGATATCTTTATTCTTCTCATCACTTAATTGGTCCATTACATAAATCGGATCGCCGCCATCATTATAAATTGGCTCGAAAAGGGACACTGGGTCCTGTATGGCATCAAGGGCGAATACAATTTCTTCATGTGGAACCTCTAAGACCTTGGCAATTTCTTCTGCAGTCGGCTCCCTTGAAGTCTCGCTCATCAATCGCTCCCTTACTTGAAGGGCCTTATAGGCAATATCCCTAAGGGACCTTGAAACACGAATTGGATTATTATCACGAAGATACCTTCGAATTTCTCCAATAATCATCGGAACCGCATAGGTTGAAAACTTTACGTTTTGGCCTAAATCAAAGTTATCAATTGACTTCATTAGCCCAATACAGCCAACTTGAAACAAGTCGTCAACAAACTCGCCTCGATTGTTAAAACGTTGAATGACACTTAATACGAGTCGTAAATTACCGTTGACGAGCTTTTCTCTGGCATAAATATCGCCCTCTTGCATTTGCTTGAAGAGTATTCTCATTTCTTCGTTCTTTAAGACAGGAAGTTTTGCTGTGTCCACACCGCAAATTTCAACTTTATTTCGAGTCAATCCTTTTCCCTCCTCACAGGAGTTGCTGTACAAAAAACAGTATCTCCTTGAGAAGGAAAAATATGCACTTATCCACGCAAGTGGACAAGTGCATATTTGTCGAAAAATGGAATAAAGTCGCGAAAATCTTAGGTTTTTCTTGCGAAAAAAATTTTCTTTTCCCACGGTAAAAATAGTAATTCTATTTACTTAGACAACTGTCTAGCTACATCGCCCAGCGTCTAGTGGACTTCGCTCTCCTCCCTACGATAAGTCAACATCGAATCGCTACGCTCTCCGTGTTTCCTTTATCTCAGTCGAAGCGCTCCAGTCCATACGCCGCTAAACGGGCGATTCCGCTTTTCTTATACCATTTTATTAAATTCTTTCCGTAATCTTTTAATGATTCTTTTTTCTAATCTTGATATATAGGATTGGGAAATACCCAGCATGTCGGCCACGTCTTTTTGGGTCTTTTCTTCCCCGTTTGTTAGACCAAACCGGAGTTCCATAATTTGTTTTTCACGGTCTGTAAGTTGATGGAGAGCTTTAGTCAAAAGCTTTCGATCCACATTAGCTTCTAAGTCCTTTGTGATAATATCATCATCTGTTCCTAATACATCAGATAATAAAAGCTCATTCCCATCCCAATCAATATTTAATGGTTCATCAAAGGATACTTCAGATCTAATTTTATTATTACGTCTTAAGTACATGAGAATTTCATTCTCGATACATCTAGAGGCATATGTAGCTAGTTTTATTTTTTTCTCAGGATTAAAGGTGTTTACAGCTTTTATTAATCCAATCGTACCAATACTAATTAAATCCTCGATATTAATCCCTGTATTCTCAAATTTTCTGGCAATATAAACAACGAGACGAAGATTTCGCTCAATTAATATCGACCTTGCAGCTTTGTCGCCACCGGGAAGTTTTTTTAATAGCATCTCTTCTTCATCTTTACTCAAAGGAGGCGGTAATGCCTCGCTACCACCAATATAATAAACTTCATCTGTTTTTAAGCCTAATTTCATTAATAGTTTATACCAGTAGTAGGATAGGCGAAGCCTCCATTTTTTCATGCGTGTTCCTCCTTCTAAAATATGTTTTTCTGAGTATAGTAATATTAACTTACCTTAACGGTATCTGTTTGGTGCTTTTGTCCTGTCAGCATCTTTGGATGAACAATACATTGAAATGCATCCTCACTAGAGAGTTGCTTAATTGTGAAAGATACAAGTCCCTTTTCACATAAATACTGAGTCCCATTGTGTTCGATTAAGATACTTTCAGGTTTAACTGCTATTATCAGCTGATGCTCTTGTCCAATAACTCGCGTAGGAATGATTCTAAGCCTATTCTGCCATTCCTCTGGGAGGTCTCCGCAGCCATTAATAAGGACGTCAGGTTCTTCTGCAAGTTTCCTGATTGTCTCAGGGATAGTATCTAGCTGGTTTTTAATTGACACAAACATAACAGGAAGCTTTGATAATGGATCATACAGTTGATTTCCACTATCCACTAATCCTTTTAGAGTAAGGGTTTCATTGTCAATTTTCACGGTTACCTTAACAATTTGATCAAATTGAATTTTGGTCATCTCCATACTTTCAATATTTTTTCTAGAAAAGTGCCATGCTACAGGAAATCCAATAAAGACGAATAGCCAGCTTATTGGATCACCGAACCCTTTTACACTTGTCATTAGGACTCTAGTGGTCAATTCAGAGTCATATTGAATAAAATAATGGGTCCCCATTAATGCCCCGCCAATTAAAAAAGTTGAAACATAAAGTGTCATTAAGGCTTTAAAGAAAAAAGTTAACCGTTTATACCCAAAGGCTATTAACACCATTACGATTGAAAATAAGAATTTTGAAATTGGATGGCTTGTGTAGACATTTAATGGTGTAAATGATAATAAAATGATCAATGAACCAATAAAGCCACCAGCAAACAGCCGTGCTAATTTTATTTCTCTTTTAAGAAAAATAGCTGTTAAATATAGAAGCAGGCTATCAAAAAACAAATTTAGTGCCCAAATCACATCTAAATAAATAGTCAGGCGAGCTTCCTCCCTTTAAATTGTCAGCTTTTCCTTTCTGTTTACGAAAAAGTATAACGTACTTGTATGGCTGAAGTGTGTCACTTTCTGTAATCAAAAAAACAGAATTTTCCACTATTCACAACGGATTTTGTCAGATAGATTATGATGTTAATTAAACCTGGCTGTTGATTATATCAATAACACGATTAAACTAAGTCTACACAAAGAAAGACACGACCTATTGTTGGCCGTGTCTTTTTTATTGTATTCAATATTTATCTTCTCCGATTACGGTTGCGTAAGAAGGTTGGAATATCCAATGTTTCTTCTTGAGAAACTTGGCTGTGGCGAACTGGTTCTTGCTGAACCTCTTCACGTTTTGGCTGCTCTCTCTTAACATTGCCCATTGTCGGCTTAGCTTGTCCAAATGTTGGACGAGTAGCTTTTGGCTGCGTATTTTCTTCTTTAAATCCAGTCGCAATTACCGTAACAATAATTTCATCTTTAAGCGCTTCATTGATAACCGAACCAAAAATCATATTAACTTCTTGGTCAGAAGCAGTGGCTACTATATCGGCAGCTTCTTGTACTTCATAAAGACTTAAATTTGTTCCGCCTGTAATGTTCATTAGTACCCCTTGCGCTCCATCAATGGAGGTTTCTAATAAAGGAGAACTAATAGCTTTCTTTGCTGCCTCTGCTGCACGGTTTTCACCTGCAGATACACCGATTCCCATTAATGCAGAACCTTTATTGGACATGATTGTTTTCACATCTGCAAAGTCCAAGTTAATTAGACCAGGGACAGCAATTAAATCTGAAATACCTTGAACACCTTGGCGAAGCACATTATCTGCTTCACGGAATGCTTCAAGCATTGGCGTGCTTTTATCAACGATTTCCAAGAGTCGATCATTAGGAATAACGATTAGAGTATCCACGGCTTCTTTCATTGCACCGATACCGCCAGATGCTTGTCCTGAACGTTTTTTACCCTCAAATGTAAACGGACGTGTAACAACACCCACTGTCAATGCACCTAAGTCACGGGCAATTTGAGCAATTACAGGTGCAGCACCTGTACCAGTACCTCCGCCCATTCCGGCTGTTACAAATACCATATCTGCGCCGCTTAACGCTGCTTCTAGTTGTTCTTTACTTTCTTCTGCAGCTTTCTTTCCCACATCAGGATTTGCACCTGCTCCTAGTCCACGAGTAAGCTTTGCACCAATTTGCATCTTAACTTCTGCTTTGGAAAGATTTAATGCTTGAGCATCTGTATTAACTGCGATAAATTCTACCCCTTGAACACCATGTTCAATCATACGGTTTACCGCATTATTACCGCCGCCGCCAACACCGATTACTTTTATTGTTGCAAGAGAATCTAAATTTGTATCAAATTCTAACATGACAATCCTCCTAATTCGTCGCTTCCTTTTTTGATTTTCTATTCAAAAAAGTAACCAAGGAATTTCTTTACTTTAGTTGACATCTTATCTTCCGGATGTTTTTCTACTTTTGCTTTAGGCTGTTGTTGTTTTGGTACTCTCTTTTCGACTGGTTCAGCAATAGTTGATGAACCAATGGTACCACCAGGTAATCTAGCATTCTTGTAGGCATATTTAATTAAACCAACAGCCGTAGTATATTGAGGTTCTCTAACACCAATATAGTCAGGCACGGCAATACGGACTCGATTTTGTAAAATCACTTGGGCAAGCTCTAGTACACCTTGCATATTTGCTATTCCGCCAGTTAAAACATAACCGCCGGGGAGATCACTTAATCCTAAGCGTTTCATTTCATGTAATACTAGTTCAAAAATTTCTTCCATTCTAGCTTCAATAATATCAGAAATTTCTAACTGATTAAATTGTTGATGCTGATCACTGCCAATTATTGGAACACTAAACACTTCATCTTCTGAAGCCTCATCATAAAATGCGTGTCCATGTTTTACTTTAATTTTTTCTGCATCTTCAGTTGAGGTTCGTAACCCTACAGAAAGATCTTTAGTGATATAGTCCCCGCCAACTGGAATGACACTAGTTTGAGTTATAAATCCTTCTTCGAAAACAGCGATTGTTGTTGATCCTCCACCAAGGTCAATAAGAGCTACCCCAAGGTTTTTCTCATCCTTTGACAAGGCATAATCTCCTGCTGCCAAAGGTTGAAGGACAATATCTACAATCTCGAGTCCGGCACGTTCTACACAACGGAGGGTGTTTATGATTATGGACTTGGAGCCAGTAATGAGTGTTCCATCCATTTCCAAGCGGACTCCTATCATACCGCGGGGATCATTAATTTCATCTTTTCCATCCAGAATAAATTGTTTTCGAATAACGCCAATGTTCTCTCTTTCAGGTGGGATTGATCCAACATGGGATGCCTCAATAACACGAATGACGTCCTCATTCGTAATTTCTCGGTTTTGGCTTGAAACTGCTACAATTCCATGACAGTGGTGCAGCATAACATTGTTCCCAGAAATGCCAACCACCACATCCCTAATTTCCATCCCAATCATTCTTTCTGCTTGTTCAATTGCCCTTTTAATCGAATGAACGGTGTCGTCCATGTCTACAATCGAGCCTTTTCGTAATCCTTCAGACTTTACATTTCCAACACCAATTATATTTAATGAGTCTTTACCCGAGTCATTGACCATTTCACCAATGATAACCTTCACACTGGATGTACCGATGTCAAGACTAACATATATTTCATTGCTGTTCATTCTTTGGCACCTCCTTTAGATTTCCTTAAGTTGAACAACAACTATATTTTTTTGTCCAAGAAAAGTTTCCATAGTCATATTTTATTAAAATATTCGTCACAACTAAATGATTCCCTTTAAAAAATTTCAATTTTTTTCTACTTTTTCTTTGTTTGTTGACCATTTTGTCAATATTATTCGCCTTATTACGGCAATATTCTGAAATAATCTGACACCAAACGCGAAAACTGCCGCTAAATATAAGTCTACACCAAGATGTACACCGAGAAAAGCTAAACTTGCAGCAAGCATAATATTAAAAAAGAATCCTGATACAAACACCTTTTCGTCATATATATTTTGCAGGTAAGCCCTAATTCCACCGAAAAGAGTGTCGAATGCCGCTAAGACAGCAATCGACAAATAATTGGAATATTCTTCAGGAATTCGTATCTCTGTTAATAAGCCAAGAATGATCCCAATTATTAATCCAATGAATGGAAGCCACATTAAGAATCGCCCCCTTCTTTTTCCGGTTCCATGTAGCGGATACGAATGGAATTATCATAGGCTGGTACCGTTACGTTCGGATTTGGTCTTGAAACGGAAAGTTTTAGATTTTCAATAAAAAATTCTTCCGAAGATTTGGATACTTTCATCCGATTGTATAGTTTTTCGGCTGTATTATTACCATCAACACCCACGATAATTTCAATCGGCAAACTATTAATCGTATGCCCATCAATTTTTGTTACCCCATTGATGTCACGAATCACAGTCGTATTAATAACTCTTTGGCCATCAATCGCCACATATTTTGCCTCATACATATTTAATTCGTTTAGCAACCTTTTTAAAAGTTCTGGAGAAACAACCTTATTCACTGGGGTACCCGGCTTGATCTCTTCGATAACCGGCTCTATATGCAAGGTAATTCCAGGAACATTTATTTCGGTTAAACCCGCTTCAATCTTTAATTCCTTTAATGTATCGATTAAAGTTTGTTCTTTACTTTGTTTTCGCTTAGATTCATAGGCTGCCAGCTTTTCTTCATTCGAACGGATTTCACTTAACAAATTGGATTGAAGTTCTTTTTCTTTAAGTAACGCTTCACGCAGCTGCCAAATATCACGCGTGTCACGTTCAGCAGGTTCTTTTATGGTTTGAAATTGGATAGCAATCATGAAACCAACCAAGACTGCTATCAATGTAAAACTAGCATTAAGTTTTTGGTTGTCCACTTTTTTTCACCTAACCTTTTAAATTATCAACTCGTGGACAGTACTTGGAAAAAGCCTAACTCCCTAGAATTGGATTTAGGACAATTTTATCGTCTTTTTCTAATGTGAAAACGATATTATCATTCACTAGTTGATCCTTCACCCCTCCAATTAGGTTTATCGATGATGAGAGGACGTCAGGGTCTCCGATTGCTGTAATTGTAAATGGTGCAGGATGTTCAATACCATCAACCGTAATAACCGGTCCATTACAAATAATATAAGAATGGCTAGTCAGCCTTTGCCCATTTATGGCAACTGCTGCAGCTCCTGATATATATAGTTCATTTACCACTTTAAATACGTGATGCTCATGAACGAGGTAATTATTGATGTTGTCTTCTTTTGGGTCGTATGCACCATCAGTGAGGGTTACCTTGACCCCCTTACCTTGGACCTTCACCTTTCCCAAAAACATTCGATATTTTTCAGCATCTTCTGCAAGGTTAAGAAAAATCTGTGCTTCCTTCGAAAGTTCCTTTTCATTCTTAAGAACCATATCTTGTTTTTGGTTTAACTCCTTTTGCAGTTCACGATTGCTTTTTTCTTCTGCAATTAATTGATTTCTTAATGCAAGCGTCTTTTCCCATTGTTTACCGGATACGTTGGGGTTTTTTTCTTTATTTTCTATTTGCGTCAAATGGTAAGAAAAAGCGATCATAAATCCTAATACAAGGCAGACAAGGGATAAAACAACATGTTTACCCTTCACCTTAATCTTACTCAACTTTTTTTTCCTCCACTTCCGATTCAAAAGCCTTAAAATATGATCCTACTTCTAGGTCAATAATCCCCTTTTTGTTAGGATCTAATTGCGAGATAATTGAAGGATAATACATCATCTTTTCCGAAAAACTTCTTAATGTCGCACTCACCTCAAATCCATCATTCATAAATAAGGAAATATGAAAGGGATCTGTTCTCTTCGGAGTGTAATGGATTTCAGAAATAGAGTTAGAAATTTCGCTAGGAAGACTTTCTAAATCTTTAACCATTTGATTAAGGGCTCCCCCTTCTTTGAACTCAAATAAAATTGGACAATTTACAGGAATTTTATTTGCCTCTCTATTTTTTATAATTTTCCCATTATCCATAATCGGAAAGAACTTATTCCCTTGTTTAAGATAGGCAATTCTTTTATGTTCTTTTATAAAAATAATCACTGTATTAGGCCAACGAATCTTAATTTCTGCTTTTTTGATTTCAGATAATCGCTGTATTTTAGAAACAACTTCTTCCTTTTTTATTTTCCAAATATTCGTATTATTCGAAAGCCCGCTCTGACTGACTACTTCCTCAGCGGAATACACTCCATTGCCTTTAATTGTTATCGTCTTTACATGACTTAAAGGTGATTGTGAATAGGCGATAACAACTATCATTGTAAAAAACAGAATTAACAAGAGCACAAGTCGTCTATTTGCTTTTCGTCGTCTTTGCTCCTTTAACTTAGGGATACGGTCCTCGAGAGCAACAATTTTTCCTTTTTCCATTTATTTTTCCTCCAAATAAAAAGCAGCTGCCTCAGGAAAAGCTTTCTATGCCTGTCCAAACATTCGATAGTGTTACCTCGAAAAGAGAAACAACGGCACGAAAAATCATGCCGTCTGTTACTTTTCGAGGATACACCTATAATATTATCAGTAATTATAACACAATATTTGTCATTCGTACGGGAATTATAATAAGAAATGAAAGTATTATTTCTTGGAAATTTTGCTAATAGTCTTATCCCATCGTCCGAATAGCGGCTAGTAAACTAGCCGCTATTCGGACGATGAATATTTCTTACTTTCTCCCGACTATTTCTACTTCTGTTTCCATTTTTACTTCATATAAGCTGTAGATGACATCCTTTACATGCTGAATTAAGGCAAGCACATCACCTGCTGTTGCATCTCCGGCATTAACGATAAAATTCCCATGCATTTCTGATATTTTCGCACCGCCAATACTAAAACCCTTTAAGCCAGCCACTTCAATTAATTTTCCAGCGTAATTCGGTAGCGGATTCCTGAATATACTCCCCGCACAAGGAAAATTCCACGGCTGTGTTTCTTTTCGATAATCCTTATTCTTAATCATTTGTGAGACAATTGCTTCTTTATCACCTTCAACAAGTTGAAATGAAGCTTCCACAACAATGCCGGGTCGGATTTTCTGGAGGACAGATGTTCTGTAAGAAAACTTCATTTCTTCATTCGAAAGCCACTCCATCGTCCCATCTTCAAATAAAATATGAGCCCGTGTCAGTATTTTGCTAATATCAGATCCGTGTGCACCTGCATTCATATATACTGCACCGCCAACAGATCCAGGGATTCCGCTAGCAAATTCCAGACCGGACATTCCTTTTTTACTAATAAGGGTAGCCAAGCTTACTAAGGAATGTCCGCCGCCCACTGTAATCTCTGTGCCATTGATTTTGAGTTCATCAATCCCGGAACCGAGTTTAATTACTGCCCCTTCAATGCCCTTGTCAGAGACTAAAAGATTAGAACCTCTCCCAATTGCCCGCCAATTTAAGCTGTATTTTTTCACCAAACTCATAACCTGTTTTAAATTTTCTACAGATGAAGGTTCAATAAAAAGGTCAGCAGGACCGCCTATTTTGATGGTTGTGTGGTTGACAAGAGGTTCATTTTTTTTCACTTTACCAATCTTTAAATTTTCTAATTCAGTTATAATTGCGTCCATATTAATCACCCTAACTTTCCAAGTTGCATTTATTTCAGTTTATGCTAAAAACTATTTTGGGCTACCTTTGTTTTGCCTTTACAAGCTCTTGCATTAAGGAATAAAGTCGGAAAGCTGAATCCGGAACACCCATTTTTTTAGACTTAAGCTTCATTTCCTTTAAATTATCCTTATTTAAAAGAATACGATCTATATGGTTTACAAGGCTTTTATTATTTAAATCCTTTTCAAGGAGTAATTCTGCCGCGCCATGGTCACTTAATGATCTTGCGTTTTTCTCTTGATGATTATTTGTTACATATGGGCTAGGGATAAGAATGCTGGGAATACCGAGCGAAGTGATCTCTGCTAGTGTCGTTGCTCCTGCTCTTGAAACGACTAGGTCAATCCCCGCCAGAACTTCTGGCATATTATGAATAAAAGGTTTAATTACTACATTTTTGGGGTTTCCAATTAGGTCCACTTCTTTTTTGACATCCTCAAAATGAACGTCTCCTGTAATATAAAGAATTTGATATGGTTTTTCAGCCAATTCTGCAAATGCCTTTACGACAGCTTCATTAATAGGTCTTGCACCACGGCTGCCTCCAAATACTAAAACGGCTGGCATTGTTGTACTAAGCCCTGCCGCAAGCCGACCCTGAATCCCATCCTTGCCAATTACTTCAGATGCACGAGGATTACCTGTGAAAACAGTCTTCTCTTTCGGAAAGAATTCTTTGGCCTCTTCAAAACAAATCGCAATTTTGTTTACATACCGGCTTAAAAATTTATTAGTTAGCCCGGGAACACTATTTTGCTCGTGAATGATTGTCGGGATTCCTAGCTTTGATGCAGCATATACAACCGGTCCGCATACATATCCTCCCGTTCCAATGACAATGTCTGGTTTGAACTCTTTCAACATTCTTTTACTGTCTTTTACACCTTTTAGAAAGCGCAGGACAGTTTTAATATTTTCAAAGGAAAGCTTTCTTTGAAAACCAGTAATATGAATGGATTTAAAAGCTATATTCTCCCTAGGAACAAGCTTACTTTCCAATCCGTTACGAGTCCCTATGTATAAAAATTGTGCATTTTTGTTCTGTTTTTGAATTTCTCGAATGAGTGCAAGGGCAGGATAAATATGACCACCAGTTCCTCCACCGCTAATAACTATTTTCATTTTTTCCACCTCATTAACTATTTAACACCAGATTGCCATAACTATCTTACTATAAAAACGAACGAAATAACTCAAATGAAAAAAGAATGTTATCTAATTGTAAAGTTATCAATTATATTTCTTATTAAAATAAAAAGAACCCTGCCACTAAACAGGGGAAAGGTTCAAAATCGTGAATACCTGCTAATATTAAGGAGAACCCCGATAGCCATTAACATTAACGTCAATGAAGAACCTCCATAGCTTAAAAATGGCAAGGTAATACCCGTAACGGGCATAAGCCCTGTGACAACTCCGATATTAATCATCACCTGAATCGCCACCATGGCGATAATTCCCACAGCCAAAAAGCTGCCATATAAATCTGGTGCACCTAAAGCAATTCGAATCCCTCGCCATAGCAACAATGCAAATAATAGTAATATGAACGATCCACCAATAAAGCCCAATTCTTCAGATAAAATTGCAAAGATAAAGTCCGTTTGAGGTTCTGGTAAGTAAAAGAACTTCTGCCGACTCTCGCCAAGTCCAAGTCCAAACAATCCGCCCGGCCCTATCGCGTAAAGTGATTGAATGATTTGGAAACCACTATTTTGCGGGTCAGACCAAGGGTCTAAAAAGGAGGTTATCCTTTGAATTCGATACGGCGCCGAAGCAATTAAGCCCACGAATCCTGCGACACCTAATAGCCCAAGAAAACCAAAATGGCTAACCCGTGCACCTGCAATAAATATCATTACGACACAGGTTCCCATCATAACCGTTCCTGTACCTAGATCCGGTTGAAGCATAATCATTGAAAAGGCGACAAAGGCAAGCCCTAATGAGGGAACAAGACCTTTTTTGAAGGAAGTAATCAGCTTTTGTCTTTCTGAAAGATATTTTGCTAAAAACGCAATCATCGCTAGCTTCATAAATTCTGATGGCTGGATGGAAAATGCCCCTACCCCAATCCAGCTTCGAGAACCATTTCTCTCATTACCAATTCCAGGAATTAAGACTAGAATAAGTAAGATAAAACAAGCAATAACAAAGGTTTTCGACCAGGTCCGCCATGTCCAATAGTTAATGTTCATAATAAAAAACATAGCAATAACTCCAACCCCAGCGAATAGAGTTTGTCTTTTCGCAAAGAAAAAGGAATCATTAAACTTATGTTCAGCCCAAATAGCACTTGCACTGTACACCATGATAAGCCCTATAGCCAATAGCGTGAATGTTACGATCATTAAAATAAAATCAGGAGTTGTTCTCTTTGTCGGCACAACCATACACCTCAACTGCTAAGTTTTAGGGCTCCGTTATATTAACTAAGATATTTGTCTAGCTCGAGCACTAAACGGGTGCTTCCGCTTTTCTTGTAGACAAGCCCTTACTTAAGCTTATGCACCGCTTCAATAAAAATGTCTCCTCTGACTTCAAAAGTTTTATATTGATCCCAGCTTGCACATGCAGGAGATAATAATATAACATCACCTGTTTCGGAGTATCGATAAGCTTCAGGCACTGCCTTGTCAACATTATCGACACGTATGATTGTTTTTATTCCGGCCAGTTTCCCAATCCGTTCCATCTTAGGAGCAGTTTGCCCAAATGTAATCATAGCTTTTACATTTTTTAAATAGGGCAGGAGCTCATCAAACTCATTACCGCGGTCTAACCCGCCCGCTAAAAGTATAACTGGAGCTTCAAAAGCAGCCAACGCATTAATAGTTGCTAAGATATTTGTCGCCTTAGAATCATTGTAAAATTTCCTTCCGTCCACCTCTGTAACATACTGGAGTCGGTGCCTGACACCAGTAAAAGTTTCCAGAACCCTTTGTATGGCCCTGTTCTCCACTCCTGAAAGCTTTGCTGCAGCCATAGCAGATAAGATATTTTCAAGATTGTGGTTACCAGGAAGAGCTATATTTTCGATTTCCATCACTTTTTCTCGTTTAAACATTAACCAGCCATCAGAAATATATGCACCTTCCGGCAGTTCCTTCTTTGTCGAAAAAGGAATGATGCCTGCCTTAGAGTGCCGAGCAACCGCTAAGGTTTCTTCTTGATCGGCATTAATAATTAGATATTCGAGTTCTGTTTGATTTTTTGTGATGTTTGCCTTTGCAGCAATATATTCCTGTTTAGTCCCATGATAATCCAAATGGGCATCATATAGATTTGTTAGAATGGCGATCTTTGGATTAAAATCAACAATTCCCATTAGTTGAAACGAAGATAATTCAATGACAATCGTATTTTCTGATGTTGCCTCCTCGGCTACCCCTGATGCAACAGTACCAATATTCCCAGCAATCAGCGGGTCCTTTTGACCCTCTTTCAACATTTCATAGACTAAGGTAGTCGTTGTTGTTTTTCCATTTGTTCCTGTAATCCCGATAAACGGGGCTTCCGATATTTCATACGCAAGCTCCACCTCCGTAATGACTGGAATGCCCTTTTCAATAGCTCCTGCAATCATTGGGTTGTTATAAGGAATACCGGGATTCTTGACGATAATCTCGAATCCTTCATCAAGAAGTTCAATTGGATGTTCACCACAAATGACTTTAATCCCTTGCTCTAACAACCCCTGAGCCTCAGGATTCTCCGAAAAAGGCTTTTTATCATTTACGGTTACAAATGCACCAAGCTTATGTAATAATGCGGCTGCTGTTACCCCGCTTTTCGCTAAACCTAGGACTAGAATTTTTTTATGACTAAAAGAATTAATCTGTTTCACTTATAACCACACCTCAATATAGATTCCTAGTATCGCAAGAATTAATCCAACACTCCAAAAAGTGACGACGACCCGCCATTCTGACCAGCCTACCAATTCATAATGATGATGCAACGGACTCATACGGAAGATCCGTTTACCAGTCGTTTTAAAGGAAATAACCTGTAAAATAACTGATAAGGTTTCTATGACAAATACTCCACCAATAATAATAAGCAATATTTCCAGCTTAGTCAGAATAGCAATCGTGGCAATTGCTCCTCCGAGAGCAAGTGAACCTGTATCTCCCATAAAAACCTTAGCAGGGTGCGCATTAAAAACTAAGAACCCTAACACTGCCCCTACAACCGCTACAGAAAAGATTGCAATTTCCATTTGAGATTGATTCCAAGCAAGCACTGCTAATGCACCAAAAGCAATAGCTGCGGTGCCTGACACCAAGCCATCAAGTCCATCTGTTAAGTTGACTGCATTTGAGAAGCCTACTAGCCAGAATATGACGAAGAAGATGAAAAACCAGCCTAAATCAAATGTGGTTTCAGTAAATGGAAGGCTAATTTCAGTAGAGAAGCCCTGTTGTTTATAAATAAGATAAAAGATAATGGAAATAATGATTTGACCTGCTAGTTTTTGTTTAGAGGTTAACCCTAAATTCCGTTTTAAGACCACTTTGATAAAATCATCTAAAAAGCCAAGTAATCCAAAGCCAAGTGTTACGAGAAGCAATAAATACGTTTTAACGGTTGGTTCGGAAAATTTACCTGTCATTACGAGAGTCGTAATGACGATTGAAAACATAATCATCACACCGCCCATGGTCGGTGTGCCAGATTTTTTCTGATGGGATTTTGGTCCTTCTTCACGAATGCTTTGTCCAAATTTCAACCTTCTTAAAAAGGGAATAAAAACAGGAGAAAGTAATACCGATATAAGAAAACCCATTATAATTGTGAAAAATATAACTTGCTCAAGCATTTTATTCCCTCCTTTCAGGTTTGTTTTTACTCGTGATCTCGTTTAACATCACAGCTATATCATATGTTTCATTATTTTTATTAAGAAGTTTTTTATTTGAAAATTTAAAGTTAGTTATCTCCATAATTTTGTCTGTTTCTCCATTTAGTTTTTCAATATATCGTTTTAAAATAGTTACGATTGCAGCAGCAGGGTCGTTTGTAAAGAATACTGGAAATTGGTTCGGTGTATACCTTGGAAGGTCATAGTTGATATTCCAAACGGCTGCGATTGCGCCATTTGAAATCGCTTCAGAAAGCTCCCCATCCGTTCCATTAAATGATACAAATAATCCTTTTGGCTGTGCTTCGTTTGCTTGGTCGCTCACGGAAGCAAACGAAAGGTCGTCTTGGATGCCACGGCTATCAAATAGACTCCCCAAGTCTTTCAAAGCTAAATACATAGCTATCTCCCCTCAATTGCTTCTCGTGCCACGAGTCTGTCATCAAAATCGTGAACTAAATTGCCAATAATTTGATATGTTTCATGTCCTTTACCTGCAATTAAGACCACATCATCTTTTGACGCCTGCTGAATAGCTGTAGTAATTGCTTCTTTGCGGTCCGGTATGATTTTATATTTTCCACCCTTAACCCCGGCTTCCATTTCCTTCAAAATGGCTAAAGGGTCTTCACTTCTAGGGTTATCCGAAGTAAGGATTGGATCAGTAGCCCATTTGCAGGCTATCTGAGCCATTAATGGCCGCTTGGTACGATCGCGGTCTCCACCACAGCCAACAATGACAAAAACTTTTTTCTTCGCAATATGCTGAATCGTTTTTAATACATTTTCAAGACTATCAGGAGTATGGGCATAGTCAACAATAACGGTGAAATCTTGGCCTGCATTTACAAGTTCAAACCTTCCGGAAACACCTTCTACACTTTCAATAGACTTGATAATTTGATTAATTTCGATTCCAGATACAAAGGAAGCAGCAATACTTGCTAAAACATTATAAACACTGAATTTCCCGATTAATTGCATTTGAACCGGATATATTTCTGTTTCAATTATAAGATTGAAACTAGTGCCAGAAGAAGTCATTTGAATGTCCTTCGCCTGAATATCAGCCTTCATGTCAATTCCATAGGTAACTATATGTGCAGCAGTTGCCCTCCTATACATTTCTGATGCTTGGTCATCTGCATTTAAAATAGCGAATTTGGGGTTTTGATGATTAAACGTATTCCCAAGCTGGGCAAATAATAAACTCTTGGCACGCTTATATTCGTCCATTGTTTTATGATAATCAAGATGGTCCTGTGTTAGATTTGTGAATACTGCCACATCATAATCACAGCCATGTACCCTGCCGAGGTCTAAGGCATGCGAAGACACTTCCATTACTGCTGTTTCTACCCCTCTATCAACCATTTGTTGAAAGGTTTTTTGCAATGTCAAGCTTTCAGGAGTTGTGTTTTTTGTTTCAATGGTCTCTTCAGCAATTTTAGTGTACATCGTGCCAATCAAACCTGTCCTTTGACCGGCATCTACCATTATTTTTTCAATTAAATGGCTGGTGGTTGTTTTTCCGTTTGTTCCAGTGATTCCAATTAAATGCAGCTTTTTGGTTGGCTGCCCATAAAAGGTATCAGCAAGCACAGCCATTGCTCTTGTTGTATCTTTCACAAGAATTACAGGCACATCAAGTGCTATCGGACGTTCTGCGAGTATGGCTGCTGCGCCGTTTTTTACAGCTGCTTCCGCAAAATCATGGCCGTCAACTGTGTAGCCTTTAATACAAATAAATAAGCTCCCGTTTTGCACCTTTCGATTATCGTTTTCAATCGATGTAATTTCCACGTCCTCACCTTTAAAAGGAATTAAAAGATGCAAATTCTTAAGCAGCTTTTGTAGCTTCATTTCACTCAAATCCTCTCATTACCGTCAAACAAAATATCGGTATTTACCTTAGGGATCTTTCCCTAACGAAAGTTCCATCTTATTTTACATTAAAATATTTTATTTTGCTATTTAGTAATCACACCTTAATGAAAAAATTAGGCGGCGGAAACCATTCCGACCGCCCTGCCACAAAGAATTGCATTTCCCGCGAGTTAATCTTCCTTCCCGAAATAAAGTCTTATTTTCGAGCCTTCTTTGACTTTGGCTCCTGCTTCAGGTGATTGTCTAATCACCACATCTCCCTCTCCACTTGCATCCACCTTTAAGTTAATAAGCTGATCCATTAACTCCATTTTCGTTAAACCTGTAAAATCTGGGAGTTTTATTAAAGGGGTATCCGGCCATTTTAGTTCTTTTTCAATTTGGTCTTTTCTCGGCTTAACACCCATTGCTTTCATGCTATCCTTCATAATATTACCTACGATTGGAGCAGTGATGGTTCCCCCAAATGCCGTTACTCCTTTCGGATTATCAACAGCAACATATACGACTATCTCTGGGTCATCTGCAGGAGCAAAGCCCATAAAAGAAACAATAAAGTTATTTTCTAAATATCTCCCGTTTTGTGCTTTTTGCGCTGTACCAGTTTTACCACCCACACGGTAGCCATCAACAAATGCCCTTCCACCTGTCCCTTGGGCGACCACACTTTCAAGTGCATGGCGAATTTCCTTTGAAGTCTTTTCGGAAATTACTCTTCTTTTTTCAACTGGTGAATTTCTCATCACAATCTCTTTTGTTACGGGGTCAATTAACTCCTTCGCAATAAACGGCTTGTATAATATTCCACCATTGACCGCTGCGGACACTGCAGTTACCTGCTGGATGGGTGTTACAGATACTCCCTGTCCAAAAGCAGTCGTTGCCTGTTCAACAGGACCTACTCGATTCAAATTAAATAATATCCCTGTTCCTTCTCCTTGTAAATCAATACCAGTTTTTTGTCCAAACCCAAAATCCTTAACATACTTAAAAAGCTTCTCTTTTCCTAACCGATCACCTAATTCAACAAAGCCAGGGTTACACGAGTTTTCAACCACTTCTAAAAAGGTTTGATCACCATGCCCGCCCCTCTTCCAGCATTTTAACCTTGCACCGGCCACCTGCACCGAACCAGAATCATGGAAATGTTCCTTCTCCAAGTTAACCTTTCCTTCATTTAACGCTGCAGCCAGAGTAATGATTTTAAAAGTCGAACCAGGTTCATAGGTTGACCAAACTGGCAGGTTCCGGTTATAGACCTCTTGGGGGACATTCCGGAAATTCGCAGGATTAAAAGTTGGTCTGCTGGACATGCCCAAAATTTCACCACTATTTGGGTTCATGGCAAGTGCAATAATACCATCTGGATTGTATTTCGCCTCAGCAATATCCAGTTCTCTTTCGATAATGGTTTGTATTTTTGAATCGATTGTCAGTTTTAAATCAAGACCGTTAATCGGTTGCTCATAATCATCTGCCATGCTATTCATTCTTTTTCCTTTTGCATCAGCATAAAACTTAACTGCTCCACGTTCACCGCTTAACTCTTTATCATAGTACTGCTCGAGTCCCATCAAACCTTGGTTATCCACCCCTGTGAATCCAAGCACATGAGAAAGATAACTCCCATTTGGATAATGGCGCTTGGAGTCTTCTCCAATATAAACGCCATCTAGACCGAGAGATCTGATTTCTTTTGCCTTTTCATGGGAAATTTTTCTTCCTTCCTTTATCCGAACGGAAGAAGCACTTTTTGTAATTTCTCGATAGGCTTTCTCTTTTGGCATATTTAACACGGAGGCCAGCTTCTCTGCTGTTGCAGCCGGATCTTTTACTTGTCTTGGCATAACATAAACCGTTGGCGCGCTAATATTTGTTGCCAGCGGCACCCCATTACGGTCAACAATTTGTCCGCGCTCAGGTTCGAAGGGGATATTACGACTCCAAGAGTCCCTTGCCCCTGAAGTCAGCCAATCCCCCAAAACAAATTGAACATATCCAAGCCGCACATCAATAATTAAGAAGGTTAGAATACCCACAAATAGAGCAATCATTAAACGTTTACGAACAGTTACATTAGAAACACGCATTTTTTGAACGAACCTCCTTTTTCTATCGTTCATTTATATGCTTGTACTCCCTGTATTAGAACGCAGCTTATCGTGTATATTGAAGAGAAAATCCCGCTTAAATAAGCGGGATTCACAATTAATCTTGGACCTTTACTTCTGTTTTTTCTTGGGTGTCTGTTTCAGCCTTATTGTCTAAATTCCACTGCTCTTCAGGAGTTTTTAAATCAACTATTAAGAAATCACCGTTTCGCATAATAGTCTTTGGTTTGATATTCTGCTGAGCTACGTAGCCTTGGCCCTTTGAATTTAGTTTTAAGCCAGCAATATTAGCAACTTTCATGACATCTCTCAGCGACCAGCCTGTCATATCAGGGGCAAGCTTTTCTCCATTAGTTTGGATAATTACCTTTTCACCTTCTAAAACAGTCGTTCCTGTCGCTGGCAATTGTCTGACAACCTTTGTTCCCTTACCAATAACTACCGATTCAATGCCTTTTGCCTTTAGTTCCTTTTCAGTTTCATCGGCCGACTTCCCAATAAAATCTGACAGTTTGTTTAATTGTGCTTTTTGACTCTTAGAAGGTTTAATATTTAAATAATGCAGGCTGTTTTTCATGACAGGGTTAAAAATACCCGAGACAGGAAGCGCACCCATCCCAGTCCCGTCAAGATCAGGCTGCTGAACAGCAACATAGACAATTAATTCGGGATCATCCTTAGGGGCCATACCTAGAAACGAAAACATATAATTATCTGCCCCTTGTAAATATCTTCCGTTCGGCCCTGGTATATTTGCGGTCCCCGTCTTCCCGGCAACACTGTACCCATCGATTTTATAACGGCCACCCGTTCCCTTTGGTGAGGTAACAACGGTTTCAAGGATATCGCGAACCTGTTTTGCTGTTTCTTTTGATATTGGAGTTGAAACTACTTCAGGAGAGTTTGATTTAATTGTTTCCCCTGTATCATGATTAACAATCTTTTTGACAACATGCGGTTTTATCATTTTCCCGTCATTAGCTATTGCTGTTGCCGCTTGAATTTGTTGAATCGGTGTTATTGCCGTCCCTTGTCCGTAGGCAGTCGTAATTTTTTCAATCGGATAGGTAAACTGAATCTTTCCCGACGTTTCATCGGGAAGGTCAATACCTGTAGGTTTATCAAAACCAAATTTTGTTAAATATTCTCTAAACCTTTCAAATCCCAGCTTCTCTTTCGCGATTTTCGCAAAGGCAACGTTAGAGGAACGTTGCACACCTTCAAGATAGGAGATCTTTCCCCACCCTGAGTAATTATGGTCATGAATTGCTTTATCCTTGTTAGTGACTTGATAGGAGCCGGATTGATAGGATTCATTCGGATTAAACACCTTTTCCTGGACAGCTGCTGCAAGCGTAAAAATTTTCATTGTCGAACCGGGTTCAAATGAGGTTTCAATCGCTTCATTATGCCAGCCTTTATCAATTCCTTCTTTTGTTTTCGGATGAAAGGTCGGGCGTTGCCCCATCGCTAATATTTCACCCGTTTTCGGATCTGCAACAATCGCAATAATTTTTTCAGGTTTATATTCCTTGTCTACCTTGTTCATTGCATCTTCTAGAAAAGTTTGTATTTTTTGGTCGATGGTCAAATAGACATCATTCCCATTTTGAGCAGGAGTAATTTTCTCCTTCCCATCAGGAAGTATATACCCCCACAAATCACTCTCAAAATTTACTTTCCCATTCTTCCCTGTTAATTCATCATTAAGAATTTTCTCAATTCCCATTTTCCCAATCGATTTAATCGTTTTATCCTTTTGCTCAATCCGGTCTGCATACCCCACTAAATGTGAAGCAAAAACTCCATTTGGGTAAAAGCGTTTAGAATCACGAATAAAAGTAATTCCTGGCAGCTTCAAATCTTCTATCTTTTTCTTTGTTTGATGTGTAATATCTCTGCCTGACTTACCAAACTCAACTTGAAACTTTTTATTTTTTTTCCCTTTGGACAAGATACTATAAATCTCTGATTCATCCATTTCTAGGTACTTTGACAATTCTCTTGCTGTTTTGTCCAGATTTTTTACATGTTGTGGTTTTTTAGGATTTGTCGTCATCTTCTTATTTAAAATTGCAATTATTGTATATGCATTGGTATCCTCTGCAATTACCCCGCCATTCCGGTCAAAGATATCGCCCCTTAAGGCAGTCAGATTCCCTTCTCTGCTATATTTTTCTTGTGCTTTCGCGGCAAGCGGCTGCCCGTCAACCTCTCCAGAGATTTGAATAGAAAAATACCTGAAAAGTAATACAAAAAAGAGCAAGCCAAAAAATCCAAATAAAATGGCTGCTCCTACATTCATATATGGCTGTTTCTTGTTCATTTTAATGCACTACCTTGACATTATTTTCATCTTTAATAAGGCCCATATCCTTAGCCTTTTTATAAATCCTGTCGTAAGCACTTAATTCGCTTACTTGCACCTGTAAATCGCTATTTACCTTCTGCTGATCAGATACTTTTGCTTCGATAATCTGAATGTCTTTATTGACCTCGTAAATTTTTGCTTGGTTCGAAATAATATGAACGGCACCAAAACACACAAATCCGGCAAAGGCCAGTCCAATTATTTTTTCTCCGGGAGTGAGCCAGGATTTTTTGATTAGTACTTGACTCTCTTTTTGGACTTTCTTCTCTGTTTGTTGCTGCTCTAAAAACTTCCTGGCAAGATTACTCAAACATTTCCCCTCCAGATTTTTTCATTTTCTACCATGGCCTAGGAGTTGATATTTTTTATAATTTTTCTGCTATACGGAGCTTTGCAGATCTAGCACGATTGTTTTGTTCCAATTCTTCTTCAGAAGGAAGAAGAGGTTTCCGTGAAATTAGCTTTAAAATCGGTTTATACTCATCTGGAATGATTGGTAAACCTGGAGGTAAATTAGGAGTTTCACTTGCTTTCTTAAAGGCTGCTTTACAAATCCTGTCCTCTAGAGAGTGAAAGGTAATAACACTTATTCTCCCCTCTGGATTTAATAAATCAATTGCTTGATTTATTGACTTTTCAAACACAGCTAATTCATCATTGACAGCAATCCTTACTGCTTGAAAAACCCGCTTGGCAGGATGTCCACCTTTTCTTCTAGCTGGCGCCGGGATAGCATCCTTTATCAATTCAACTAATTCTGCTGTTGTCTCAATCGGTTTCAAAGCTCTTGCCGCTTCAATTTTACGGGCTATTTGTTTAGAGAATTTCTCTTCACCATAGCGAAAAAAGATGCGAACTAAGTCTTCCCATGCCCAATGATTAATCACGTCATAGGCAGAAACATCAGCTTCATTATCCATCCTCATATCGAGTGGTGCATCATGATGGTAGCTAAAACCTCTTTCCGGTGTATCCAATTGTGGCGAGGATACCCCGAGATCGTATAGAACTCCGTCCACCTTAGCAATTCCTCGATTTTCAAGTTCTTCTTTTAAATATAGGAAATTGCTTTTAATTATCTCTAATTGGTCTCCATATTGTGCTAACTTCTCTTTAGCATGTACAATCGCAGTTTCATCCTGGTCAAATGCAAAGAGTTTTCCTTGGGGCCCGAGTTTGGAAAGAATCAAGGCACTATGTCCTGCCCCACCCAAAGTACAATCAACATAAATACCATCTGACTTAATATTTAATCCTTCAACAGCTTCCTTTAACAACACAGTTGTATGTTCAAACATGTAGTAACCACCTTTTCCAATCGAACGATCTATAACAGAAAATATATTAACATAATTTATCCATTATATATCAAAGCCAATCATATTTTCTGCAATTTCCGCAAAAGATTCTTCTGACTGTGAAAAATAGTCTTCCCAAATCTGTTTGCTCCAAATTTCAATTCGATTGGAAACACCCAAAATTACACATTCTTTTTCTAGCTTTGCATATTGCAATAGTGGTGCTGGGATATTAATTCTTCCTTGCTTATCAAGTTCACTCTCTGTTGCTCCAGAAAAGAAGAAGCGAGTAAAAGCACGGGCATCTTTTTTTGTCAGAGGTAGGCCTTTTAACTTTTCTTCAATCAGCTCCCACTCTGATATGGGGTAACCAAATAAACATTGATCCAATCCACGCGTGATTATAAACATTTCACCAAGCTCATCACGGAATTTGGAGGGCACAATCATGCGGCCTTTATTATCAATGCTGTGATGGTATTCACCCATGAACATACCCATGACCCCCACTTTCTATTAAAAATGTACCACATTCCCCCACTTTCCACCACCTATTTTTTAACTATTCGCCTTAATTCTTTATATTCCTTTTTCATAATGTTATTTTTTAACAAAAAAAGAAAAACTCCACTGCTCAAGTGAAGTTTTTCTAAAATTTCATAACCTTGTGGCGCCCATCAAATTCGAAACTGCCTGCCATTAAATCGCTAATAAAATTCAATCCATATTGATTAAGATAATAAAAGATATTCCAAACCCTTTCTTGAGGAAAGCCGTCTGGTCTTAAAGCAAGATCGACACGTGCATATTTTTTGATGATATTATCATGTTTCAATCGTACGGATTCATCTAATTTCTTTTCCAAAAACTCAATTTCTTTTATTAAATAACTTTCGTTTTTCTTTAACAAAGGTAACAGTCCGCGGTCCAATTCGAGTGTTTTTGCTTCTAACTGACGGTACTGCTTTATTAATTGGTCTTTCGTAATTGAAAATAGTGACTCCACTTCTTTATCCTTAATTGATTCAAGAAATTGGTGTCTTCCTTTCATCGTACCAGCGCTCAATACGTCTGCTAAATTTAGATGTAATTCTGCCACATCCGTTTCAACTGATCGGTCAAGGATGGTAATATTCAAACGGGGTACTATCGGCGGCATTTTAATATCAAAATGTTCAAAAACTAATTTGAGTTCTGCCCAGTATGCTATTTCTCCTGGACCCGCAATGAAAGCAATAGTTGGAAAAAGCCATTCTTGCATTAACGGACGAGTCACCACATTATTGCTTAAATAAGCCGGATTCTCTTCAGCAAGCACTACTAAATGTTCTCTCGTAAATGCCAAGGAACCACTTTTCCCCACAAAACGATCATTCCCTCGATCGTATTCAAGTAAAATCCGTTCCCCCATATTTCGATCATAGTAAAATAGGTTTGCATTTTCTTCACTTGCTTCAATCGTAATTGGAAAACCACTTTTTTCAATTTTCCTCTGTTGTTCCAATAATTTGTCTGTTATTGCTTCATGATGAAAAATTTGACTCTTGAAAAATTCTTTTTGCAGCTGACGAAACTCTTTGTTACCAGAATCGACAATTAACAACCCATAATCCTTAAACAGTTCCATAATTATATTTGCGAAAAAGTCAACGAAGGTATATGAAATCGACACTTGTTCTTTCGCAAATTCTAATAATTTATTCGTGTGCTCGGTCTCACCGAAATTCTCAATTAGATTATGCACCCATGTAAGACAGACCTCTTGATTTAACTGTATATCAGAGACCATTTTCTTCTTAACTACTCTTTCCGGATAGGTCCATTTATCCGCCTTTTGATTAACAGGCACAAATACATGATTAACTTCTTGGAAATCATGATCTTCTCCTGCAATCCAAAATATAGGAACAACTGGTATTCCTAGCTGCTTCTCCTTTTGCTCCGCTAACTTAATAATTGAAATAACTTTATGTATTGAATAAAGCGGTCCTGTTAAGATACCTGCCTGCTGACCTCCAATAACTACGAGGCTATTATTTGTTTTAAGTTTATCAATTGACTTTATAACAGCTTCAGACGATGGAAACCGCTTCATAAAGCTCTCAATGTGTTCAGCAACTTCCATGCGAGGAAAGGACCGGTTACTAAGTTCAGAAACCCTTTTGTCGTCATCATTACATTCGTTATACCTGTAATGAAAAAAAGACTGGATTTCAGGAGATTGTTCCAAATAATTCGAAGCAAACCGATTTGTTGCCGGTAAAGAGAGATTTAAAATCTCCATTCATGTACTTCCTTTCTGATCACCCAAATTCATTCTTTTAAGAGTATACCACTACCAACCGGATTTGAAAAAAACTTTGGCTTACTATTCAGTTGGAAAAGGTAAATAATATTGCACGATGAAGTAATCCATATAGTGTTAATGTTATGTATGCCAGGAGGAAGAGGATAAAATTGAATCGCCAAAAACCCTTCAGCACTTTTCTCAAGACAATTTCTTCTTTTACCTTCCAATGAACAAACACAAAAATCATTGCAATTAAAATCATTATTAGTATTATTAACCAAAATAGCGATTTTCCCCAAATAGTTTCAATTAAAAAATGAACTGAAATAACAAATAAAATTGTTGTATAATCCAGTGCCCTGTGCACTGATTTCCGGTTATTGTTTGTCACCAGTTTTGTAATAATAAACACAAGGAGAAATCCTAAAAATGGTAATGCAAAGAATATAGAAATTATAGAGGATAAAAAAGTAATCAAGAAATCCCCCCCTTTATCCACTCTTTCCCTTTTATTAAATAATAAAAGGTTTCAATGTTAGGTGCTTTCATTTCTTTGCGTTGTGCTTCCCCTAAAATATAGCCAAGGATTGCATCTACCTCTGTCATTCTGTTTGCTTCAATATCTTTAAGCATGGAGGAGCGGTTTTCGGAAGTATTTTTACAAATATCAATGATTTGCTGCAAATGTTCTTCAGCGTTTTCCAAAGTTAATACTGTTGAAATTTCGGAAAATAAATTTTTTAATACTTGAAGGTAGTATTGATTGTTTATTAATTCACCATTGTTCACCTGAAGGATGGCCGTTAATGGATTAATTACTGCGTTGACAATTAATTTATTTTGCAGCATTCTCATGTAATCTTTTTTGAGAAGCACTGGAAATTCGATTGGTGCTAAGGAAACAAACTCATTCAAAAGAGTTGGATCCCCCTTAAAAACAGCAACATTTGTTATTCCCTCACCATTGTGAGCTAGAGTAAATGAATTCTCTTTGAGCGCTCCGTGTTCCACAGACCCCACAAAAATATTCGTATTCGAAATCACTGCCAGCTGTTTTAAATGCCCCATACCATTCTGTAAAAATAATAGATTGTTAGGAATTATCGGTAACTGATTGATTGTTTCAATGATTGGATTAAGTTGATACTGTTTAACTGCGATTATTGTCAGATCCTCCGCTCCCATCCACTCGGAAATGGGCAGGGCATTTACAAAGGAAATCCTCTGTTCTCCTTTTTTCTTTAGAACGATTCCATATTTATTTAACTCAGATGCTTGCTCTGTCGTTCTCGTGTAGACCGTAACCTCAAATACTCTACTAATATAAGCGGCAAATAATAAGCCAATCGAACCTGCACCTATAATTCCTACCCTCATAGAAACCCCTCTTTTTAGTCAACTTTACCCATATTTTATCAGAAGCTGTCGATAGTTTGTTAGAAAGATTAGAAAAAAAGCCCTATTCTATAATCGTCGAATAGGGGCGCTTCCGCTTTTCTTGTTAGACAGGATAAACGGGATGCTTGCGGACGCTGAAAGTAATTTCTTTCGTTTCATAGTAAGCAAAGCGTTGAATTAGCACATTTCGTAATTCAGAGGGAGCGACAATTTCATCTACAATAAGCTCTGAGGCTAGCTTGTAAATGTCGATATGCTCTTTGTATTCTCTCTGCTTCTCTAAGACAAAAGCAATTTTTTCTTTTGGGTCTTTTATTTCATTAATTTTATTTGAATAAACGGCATTGACAGCAGCTTCCGGCCCCATAACAGCAATCTGTGCAGTCGGCAATGCTATGCAGCAATCCGGTTCAAAAGCAGGACCTGCCATGGCATATAAACCGGCACCATATGCTTTCCTAACAATGACAGATATTTTCGGAACGGTGCTTGAACTCATTGCAGCAATAAATTTTGCTCCATGACGGATAATCCCAGCACGTTCAACCTTTGTTCCAATCATAAAACCAGGTACATCTGCCAAAAATAATAAAGGGAGATGAAATGCATCACAAAGCTGAATAAATTTTGCAGCTTTATCAGCAGAATCAACGAATAAAACGCCGCCTTTTACTTTGGGCTGATTAGCAATAATTCCAATCGCTCTTCCATCGATTCTAGCTAATCCAGTTATCAATTCTGAGGCAAATAATTTTTTAATTTCATAAAAACTATCTTGGTCCACAAGTCTATCAATACATTCATACATATCGAACGGTGCATTCTGGTTTTCTGGAATGATCGCTTCTAGTTCACGACCTCGTTTTGCAGCAATCCCATTAGTCATCTTTGTTTTTTCTTTAAAACTGCCTGGAAAGAAGCTGATATACCTTTTTGCTGATTCTATCGCTTCTTCCTCACTGATGGTGAGTACATCCCCACAGCCACTGACGGAACAATGCATCTTGGCACCACCCATTTCTTCAAGCGTTACCTTCTCGCCGATAACCTTTTCAGCCATACGGGGTGACCCCAAATACATAGAAGCATTTTGATCGACCATAATCACAATATCGCAAAATGCAGGGATGTAAGCTCCACCTGCCGCGGATGGGCCAAACAGAATACACACTTGAGGAATCATCCCGGAAAGCTTCACTTGATTATAAAAGATTTTTCCAGCACCACGACGATTTGGAAACATCTCAACTTGATCTGTAATTCTTGCTCCAGCTGAATCAACCAGATAAAATAACGGAACTTTTAATTTCTCGGCTACTTCTTGAATGCGAATAATTTTTTCAACCGTTTTTGCTCCCCATGAACCTGCTTTGATTGTCGAATCATTTGCCATGACACATACCGTCTGGCCTTTAATTTTACCAATCGCCGTTACAACACCATCAGCAGGAAGATCCTTGGCTTTAAAATTGGCAAACTTACCATCTTCTTCATAATTTCCTCCATCAAACAATAAGGCAAGACGCTCTCGAACAAAAAGCTTCTTTTGCTCTTTAGCCTTCTCATGATATTTTGGATGCCCGCCCGCCTCAATCATCTTACGGTTCTCGTTTAAGTGATTATTCCATGTGTTATTTACAGCCATAATTCCCCTCCTCAAAAAACTTTCGTTAATATGTTTCTGTATCATTCTCTACCTTCCACGCAAATTATGAAAACGCTTTGAACTTATTTGAAGAATTTTTTAAGTTTATGTTATATAATAATAGTGATTCATTTGAATAATCCAAAAAATTGTTTCATATCATGATATTCAGGGACAAATGAATATATACAAGGTTATGAGGTTTTCATTATAGGGAGGTTTGGCTATGGTAACTAAAGTGGAAAAACTAAAAGTAAACTTTAAAACACTAGAAGAGTTTAAAAAATTTAAAGAATACGGGATTCAAGAACTGTCAATGTCGGAAGACCTTGAAGAAAATTTGGTCGATAACGATAGCGATTCTCCATTTTACGGAATTTACTTTGGTGATAAATTAGTAGCACGGATGAGTTTATATCAAATTGAAGCAAAATTTGACCGCTACTTCTATCCACCGCAAAACTACTTAGAGATTTGGAAGCTTGAAGTATTACCTGAATATCAAGGTAAGGGGTATGGGAAAGTACTTGTAGAATTCGCGAAGAGCTTTGGTCTCCCAATTAAGACAAACCCTAGAGTCCAATCAAGAGACTTCTGGGAAAAGATGGACTTCGCCAATGTAGAATATGATATGGAGCGTGACCGTGGGGAAAATCCATTGGTTTGGTATCCAACTGGTGTCGAGGCACAGAATAATAATTAATATATAAAGTAAAAAGCGGACGATTAGTCCGCTTTTTCTACTTTTCTACTCTTTCAAGGTTTCCATTTTTGTCCATTTGGAATTTCACCTTTTGTTGTCGGTCCTCATCCTGAAGGACGACCATTTTCCGAGCTCTTTCCATAATTTCAATTAAAGAACGATAATCCTCTTCAATCGCTTTTAAATTTTTGGCTAATCTTTCATTCTCCGCGGCCAAATGGTATGCCTTCTTTTCCAACTCTTTGATTTTTTCAGTAGAACGCTTCCGGTCTGTTTCATAACTGGTTGAGGCTTGCGCTTTTTGTTGGAGACCCTCTAAGAAATGAATAACAGTCGCAAACGTGATTTTGCTGCCTTGCTCATTTCCTGCGGGTGATGGAACGACTTCTTCCTTAACCGCTTCTTGAACAAACTCTTCTTCATTATAGGCTGGTTGCTTTTTCAACTCTTTACGCTGCTTTTTGGCTAGCTCTATTCCCGATTTATATTGTTTTCTGACAAATGAATTCCAACGAAAGCCACAGGCTGCTGAGGTACGCGTCAGCTGCTTCCCTACTTCCTCAAAAGCTTGCAGTTGAGTCCCGCCTTCTCGGATGTAACGTAACACAACTTCAGCAAGCAACAAGTCTTCGTCTTGAGACCATGCATCTTGTCGAGTCGGTGACATAAAATCATCCCTCCTAGTGTTTTTATAATACATATGCATCTACTAGAAAAGATAGACTTAATCAAGCCCTGTGTTTTCATCCTAAATCATTGTTTTTTTCGTATAAAAGCTTTTACATATTCATGATGGGCATCGCTTTCCCAGAGGACTGCACAATTCCTAACCTCATCCTCAATTCTTTCACGCAGTTTTGTTTCTTCCCACTTTCTGATCCAGATCTTTTTATAGGAGTTTAGCACACTTAAATCATTCGATAGCATTGTTTCAAGATATGATTCACAAGCCTGAAGAGAGTTATCCGTATATAAAGAGTTGATAAAGCCAATTTCCTTTAAATATGCGACTGGTTGGAGTTCAGCTTCCATTAAAAGTTTCATAGCAATCGCCGATGGCAGCCTTTCTGCTAAAATCGAACCTCCTCCCCATCCCGTTGTTATTGCTTGTTTCCCTTGGACAAACCCTGCTTTTATTCCTTCTCGGGCGAGGCGAAAATCACAAGCCGCAGCAAGTTCACAGCCCCCACCAACTGCTGTTCCATTAATAAGAGCAATAGTAGGGATAGGCAAGGTAAGTAGAGAATAAAGAATATTTGCCATTTTTGAGAGCATGTTGTATGCTTCTTCCTTTGTACGAAGTTGATGAAAAACAGATAAGTCTCCACCTGAACAAAAAGCCTGATCGTCTTTTCCGGTAATAACAAGTGCTTTAATATCAGGTTGAGTTGCTTTTTTTATCGCTTCTGCCAAGCCTTCCATTACGTCAAAATTAATAGCATTTCTTTTTTCGCTTCTATTAATCGTAAATAATAAATAACCCTTTTCCTGTTTTTCAATCGAATATGACAAACTGCCGCAACCTTTCATTATATATTTATGTATTTATCTAAAAACGACAAAAGCACAAGGACTCATACGTCCTTGTGCTTACTATCTTACCTTAAAATTAGTCGTTTACTACATCTTTTCCTTTGTATGTTCCGCAAGCTTTACATACGCGGTGTGAAAGTTTCATTTCACCACAGTTTGGGCAGCTTACCATACCAGGTACGTTTAATTTAAAATGAGTACGACGTTTTCTTTTTGCAGTTTTAGAAGTTCTTCTAAAAGGTACAGCCATTCTTCCCACCTCCTTAAAGAGTATTAAGAAAGTAATGAAGGCCAGAAATGCTGGGCTTCACTTTGCTTCTTAGGTTTTGTCGATTAGATTTACGAAGAAGAATTGTTTTCGTCAAAAAACTTGGCAAGACCTGCAAGTCTTGGATCCATTTTTTTAGATTTATCTTCCTCATGAACAACTTCCCAATCCTTGCCAGACTGTGGAGCCGCATCTTCATGATTAACATCTTCGCAATAAACCTGCATTGGAACTTCAAGTAAAAGAATCTCTCGAAGGATTGGCATAATATCAATCACATCACCATTTACTTGATATGCTTCCTCTTCAGTTTCATATACTGAAGCTTGTAAGAGGAACGTTTCAGTTGTTTCGACATTAATTGGAAGTTTAACATCCACTAAAGTACGAGAACAAGGAAGTATTAAGTAACCTTCTATTTTTAAATGGAAAGTTACTTTTGTTGAATCAATATCTCCCCGACCGGTAATATGCATCGGAGAAACTTCTCGAATGGTTGGATCATCTTGTATAATCTCATCCACACGAACTATTTCATCAATCAAAAAATCCTTGTTTCGATATTTTTGTAATTGACTTAATGTCCATTTCAATTGAATCACCCCAAGGCAACAAAAATAATTATAGCCTTCGATAAATTTTTTGTCAATGTTTTTTCTTTACACCCCGTCAGGTGATTAAAAAAGGCAAAACGCTCATATGAGTTTCCTATATTAGTTTAACCAGATAAGCTATTTGCAAACATCTTTAATATCTTATCATATAACTTGATTGGTTACCTTAAAATTTTGCTATAATATTAGTACTTTTAAAAAAAGGAGCGAAGATATGAAATCTGTTGGTTTAATCGTGGAATACAATCCTTTCCATAATGGACACGCTTATCATTTGCAAGCATCTAAAGAGGCTGCGCAGGCAGACGTTGTCATTGCCGTAATGAGTGGGAACTTTTTGCAGCGCGGAGAACCTGCCCTTGTATCCAAATGGCAGCGCACCAAGATGGCATTGCTTAATGGAGTTGATATTGTTTTTGAACTTCCGTATCGTTTTGCTACTCAAAAAGCAGAATCCTTTGCCTTCGGGGCTGTGTCAATTTTAGATGCCGTCCACTGTGACTCCCTTTGTTTTGGTAGTGAAAGTGGAGATTTATCCGACTTTCTTCAAACGATTGATTACTTAAAAGAACAGCAAAACCCTTATAATGAAAATATTAAAAGTCACTTAGATACTGGTGTCAGCTATCCAAAAGCCCTATCCCTGGCTTTTCAACAATTGCCTGCTGCAGATAATTATTTGGATCTAGCAAAGCCCAATAATATTCTGGGACTTGAATACATAAAAGCAATCCAACAGCAAAAGAGCGCAGTCAGGCCGCTGACGATTGCTCGGAAAAACGCTGACTATCACGATGAGCATTTCGCTTCGGCAACAATTGCCAGTGCAACAAGTATCCGTAAAGCTATTTTTACAAATGACAATAACCAAACAGAAATAGATCAATATGTGCCAGAGCAAACAAAGATTTTGTTAAAAGAGTATATTCACCAATATCATGGATTTCACCAATGGGAGAATTATTGGAACTACCTCCAATTTCGCTTGATTCATTCTAGCCCCAGTGAACTTAGGGAAATCTACGAGGTGGAAGAGGGGCTTGAAAACAGGCTTCAAGCTGCAGCTCTTGAGACAGATAACTTTCATCAATTCATGCAGAAAATTAAAACGAAACGCTATACTTGGACAAGACTGCAAAGGCTATGTGTTCATATTTTAACGAACACAAAAAAAGAGGAAATGGCAAGACATTCGGAAAAAGCCACTTATTTAAGACTTCTAGGAATGACCTCTACTGGTAGGGAATATTTAAATAAAAAGAAATCTCACCTTAGTTTGCCGCTTATTTCGAAACTAGCTTCGTTTAAGGAAAAAGAAATAAACCTAGATATTAAAGCTGCTCGTATTTATTCGATTGGGATTCCCAGTCATTTAAAAGCTAAAATGCTTCGGCAGGAATTTGAGCAGCCGCCAATATATATAATGGAAAAATAAAAAAGATGATGCAGACGCACCATCATTTTTTATTTTCTTTCAACTTTTCTAAATAATTCACCGCATCATCAAATGTATCAATTGGAATGATTTTCATTTTGGTGTTAATATCCCGAGCTGTCTTTACAGCATCATGGTAATTAGAATTCTTTATCCCCTTTTCATTAGGGGCTAAAAAGTATTCTGCACCCGCCTTATCAGCTGCAACAATTTTTTGTTCAATTCCTCCAATAGGTCCGACTGTACCATCCCCATCAATCGTTCCAGTGCCAGCAATTTGATATCCTCTAGTTAAGTCCCCTTCTGTTAACTGGTTATAGATTTCTAACGAAAACATAAAGCCGGCAGATGGTCCACCTATTTCATCCGTCTTTACCTTAACCTTCGGCTTCACTACTATTTCTTTATCGTCCACAAGCGAAATCCCAATACCCACCTTTTGAGGATCCTCTTTAAAGGGCTGAAGTTTTAATGTAACAGTCTTGGTGCTTTTATTTCGCTGATAAGTTAATGTTACTTTGTCACCAGATTGTTTTTTGCTTACGTAATCAATAAATTTCTCCGAAGAAGGCAATTGCTTTCCATCTACCTTAAATATGCGGTCCCCCGCTGAAAGCTTCCCAACCGCAGGCATATCTGGAATCACCTGCATAACATAAATCCCCTTATATTTATATTTCACAGGCAATCCTGCTTTACGGTACGCAACCTCAATCGCGTTCAGTTTCGACCCAGCCATCAAATGAAGTTGTCTTGTATTGTATTCTTCCTCTGTTTCTTTTTTATTTAATATCATATCTAATGGATAGAGTTCTTCATATTTTCGGGTTTTTGCTTCTAAATAGGAGTAAATATTTGCCCTGCCCATCCTAACTGTTGTAAGCATAAAACTGCCTTCATCCTTTTCACCACCATCAACCGTGATGATTGGTCCAAGTTCTTTCGCCATTCCAGGTTTTGAAACATAATAAGGTAAGGAATAAAACATTCCCCAGATTAAAATAATGGCAACAAATAGTGTAGATCCAATATATACTTTTTTTCGCATGGCATTTCTACCCCTTCCACTGGTCAATCACGGTTTTTATTTGATGTAAAGATTTTTTTGCTTCTTCCTCACCAAGATTAATGATTTCATCAATATTTGTGAAGGCTCGTGAACTATAAATTTCCACTGGAGGTCGAATCATTACACTAGCTGCAATCTCCCTATTGTTAATTATTTCAGCTTGCATAATGTCTATACTTTGCATAATTACATCATAAATAGATAGAATCTCTGCGTTTCGTTTCACCCTGGAAACATCTACTGCGATCACTATATCCGCCCCCATCTCTTTAGCAACAGACACAGGAACCCGGTCAGATACACCACCATCCACTAGGATTCTTCCATTATATTTTTCCGGAACAAAAATCCCGGGGATAGAGATACTTGCTCTTACTGCATCAGAGACTGGCCCTGTTTGAAAAACAACCTTTTCCCCTGTCAGCAAATCAGTGGCGACGATACCAATTGGGATGTCTAGCTCCTCAATGTTTTTTCCATGCGTAAAAACTTTAATAAATTCCTTTACTTTTTTCCCTGAAATAAACCCCATTTTCGGAACAGTAAAATCCAAAAAGTATTTTCTTTTAAAGGCAGTCGATAATTTATATAACCGCTCCATGTCAATTCCTGCTCCGTAAAAACTCGCAACAAGCGCACCCATGCTGCTTCCTGCTATCAGATGAATCGGAATTCCAGCGTCCTTTAATGCTTTAATAACTCCTAAATGAGCAAACCCGCGTGCACCACCTGAACCAAGCGCCAAGCCTATTTTAGGGTGCTCCATAACGAAAGACCTCCTATTTAAAGCGATTGAAAATTTTATCTTCTTATCAAAATGGACCTACCAAAGTCTATTCCACTGAAATGAGAATTCTCGTTCAATCTTATGGTCTAAATATACGTTCTATGAGTATATTTGTGTTATATAAGGACAAGTCAGGATAAGAATATTTCTTATTTTAACATTCAATTTATTGATTGCACAGTTTCAACGATTCCCCTCGGAAGGAGGCGCCCCCTCATTGTTTCGGTCCAAACTAAAAACTATTTTTTTATCCGTTTCTGTCACCATATTAGCTGCTTCACTTATTTCATTTCCACAAGAGTCTTTAGATGCTTCCATACGAGGACTAAATATGTGGTGGGAGATTGTCTTTCCTTCCCTATTACCTTTTTTTATCGTTTCTGAGATGTTGATTGGATTTGGGGTTGTCAAATTTATCGGTGTATTATTGGAACCATTGATGAGGCCTCTTTTTAAGGTACCTGGTGTTGGCGGATTTGTTTGGGCGATGGGTATGGCATCAGGATTCCCTGCTGGTGCGAAATTTACCGCAAGGCTAAGGCAGGAAGGCCACTTAACACAAATCGAAGCAGAAAGACTCGTTTCTTTTACTAATTCTTCAAATCCTTTATTTATCTTTGGTGCTGTATCCGTTGGATTTTTCTATAACCCACAATTAGGTGTGCTCCTTGCCATAGCCCACTATTTAGGAAATATTTGCGTTGGATTAATCATGCGTTTTTATGGGAATGAATCTCCTGACGAAACTAGTACGAAAAAAAAGAAATTCAAAATCCGATCGGCTCTTTCTGCTTTACATCAAACCAGATTAAAAGATAATCGCCCCATTGGTAAACTTCTAGGCGATGCAGTCAATTCTTCCATTCAAACTTTATTAATGGTTGGCGGCTTTATTATTTTATTTTCCGTAATTAATAAATTACTTTATCAATTACATATCACAGCGGCACTGGCAAAAGCAGTTGAGATATTATTATCCTCAATGTCTTTCCCGGATATGTTAAGTATTCCCTTTATTTCCGGTTTATTTGAAATTACATTAGGCAGTAAGCTAACTAGCCTGGTACAGGATGCTACTCTAGTGCAGAAAGCAATGATTACCAGCTTTATCCTGGCCTTCAGTGGATTTAGTGTCCAAGCACAGGTTGCAAGTATCCTGGCCCAAACAGATATCAGATTTAAGCCCTTTTTTATTGCAAGAATCCTTCAAGGTATTTTCGCAAGCTTATTTGCCTTGATTTTGTGGAAACCCGTTTACTTGCGCTTCAGTAGGCAAGAGCAGCCTTCTAATGCCCTGCCCGTTGGTTTTTTTGAGGAAGGTTCATGGTCAAACCATTTTTATCATAAAATGATTGAGGTCGGTCCTCTTGTCACCATCTTTTCCCTTTTAGTGTATGTGCTTATTTTGTTTTCCCGCTTAAATAAAAAAAGAGCCTAGCTCTTTTTTTATTAACCTTTATATTTCTTTTTTAGTTCTTTTTCCACAATTGGCGGGACAAGTGACGAGATATCACCATTATATTTTGCTACTTCTTTTACAATACTGGAGCTTAAAAACGAATATTGATTGTTGGTCATGATAAAAAACGTTTCAATATCCTCATTTAATACTCTATTCATCGAAGTGATTTGCATTTCATACTCAAAATCTGATACCGCCCTTAATCCACGGATAATAGCACTAGCATTAACAGCCTTTGCATAATCTACCAGTAAGCCCGAATGGACATCTACTTTCACATTAGGAAGATCTTTTGTTACAGCCTTAATTAGATTCATTCGCTCTTCAATAGTAAATAAAGGATTTTTCGACGAATTGTTTAAAACGCTCACATATACAGTATCAAATACTTTGGCACCTCTTCTAATAATATCTAAATGACCATATGTAATTGGATCAAAACTCCCCGGACAGACAGCTATTCTTGTCAAATTGACTCCCCCTTATTCAATATCTGTTTTTATATAAATAGTTACCGCGATCATACCATATTTTTCATGTTTTATTTGCGTCAAATGCCCCGCTGATTTTGGTAACTCAACATCAAAACTATGTTCACAGACAATTATTCCATCTTTTTTAACAACATCCTGTTTATCCATTTTTTCCATTAAACTGACCAGTTGTTGTTTTTTGTATGGTGGGTCTAAAAATATGTAATCAAAGCAGAGTTCTCTTTTGATGAGAGCCTTTAAGGCTCTATCTGCATCATTACGATAAACCTCAGTTTGATCCTCAAATTTACAAGCTTTAATATTTTCATGAATCACTTGAATAGCTTTGGATTCTCGGTCAATAAAGATCACTTTATCCAATCCCCTACTAAGTGCCTCCAGACCAAGTCCACCGCTGCCAGCAAATAGGTCCAACCCTATGCCGCCATCAAAATAAGGACCAATCATATTAAATAATGCTTCTTTAACCTTATCGGTTGTCGGTCTTGTTGTATTTCCTGGAACTGACTTTAAAGGTCTGCCTTTGCAAACGCCTGAAACCACTCTCACGTACTTATCACCACATCTTTTTCATAAATAATTTCTTAGTACATCCTACCATAATTTATAAAAAGTAGACAATTCTGTAGATGATATCTTTTCATTACGAATTTTTATTATAAAGTACGTATAAGCTTTTGGGTTGTGGAAATAATGTAAGTAACAACATCAATTCGAGGATGTTGTTGCCAACCGCGGAGAAGACTTACGTTTCCCCATAAGTTCTTCCTCCGGTTTCTCCTCTCCCTTTGCCTTCAATCCTTTATGAGGATATGGAAGGACCCTGCAGAATTTTCTGCAGGTTTTTTTTATTTTTATTTAAAAAATGAATCATCCATGATAAAGTATTGATTAATTGCCCCATTTTAAAGGAGAGTTTTCAGTGATCCAGCGTTTTATTGAATTAGGAGAAGGATATTCAGATTTATATGAATTGCTTGAACTTACAGATGCAAATCAGCACCGTCTTCAACACATGCTCGCACTAAATACAAAGATTGATGATAAGGAGAGGACCTCCCTGGTTGTGGTTTTAAAGCCAACTGACCCTGGTAAGTTCCAAGCTCTATATATTTGCCGTGAGGGTGTCCCAAACCCCAATTTTATACCTAATAAAAGATATGATCTCTTTGCTGCTGCAGCTGAAAAACATGGTAAGAAAATACATGAGCTATCTGTTAAGCCATCCACCATCTTTTATGAAAAAGAACTATATTACCAGCACCTTATCGGCATTCTCCGTCTAAATCATTATTTACTGCCACTTCAATAGGAAAAGGTGAGGGATTTCTCCCTCACCTTTTTAAATACCCATTTTATAATCGTATTCTTTTGCTTTATCTGGTGCTGAATTCTCATATTCCATTCTTAAGAATGGTTTATAGGAAGGTTCTACTTTCTTAACAAACGAAAAAGAATTCAACTTTTCCATTATTTCATTCACTTCTTCTTGATTACAATACAGAACGACATATTTCAACTTTTTTGAAACGTAATGTACATTTCCGAACCGCCTAAGCATTTTGGCTTGTTTTAAAGAGTAAAGCCAAACAACCAATCCTTGTCTTTGAACAAACATACTTTTTTCCCCTTCAACAGAACCATCATTTTAACTAAGTCTAGCATATTAAAACGCTTCATTTCAATTCAAACTTTGATTCTTTTCAATATTCTATGATTGCAACAGAATAAACACTGCAATTATAAAGAAAAAATCAGCCTTAATTAGCTGATTTTTTTACCCGCAATTACAACTGCCGCCACCGCCGCAGCCACTGCTATGACTGGTTTGTGTTTCAAAAAACTGGTTGCCTGATGGCACTTTTATATGTTCAGAGACCGAACCGCCGATAATGATACTAATCGCATCCAGCAGGTCTTGCAAATCATTTTCAGCTAATTTAAACTCAGCAACAAAAGGATCCAAATCCATTTCCCGCTTATTTTCACGGATTTGAGTCATGATTTTTTTATAATCAGGATGGTATTTACCAAAGCGCTGAACTTCTTCATATAGTTCCTTTAAACTCACAAAGCGGTTTATTTTCCGTTGTGATTCTTTGTTGCTTTGCAATTTATATAAACAAATTTGATATTGTTCTGCAATATCCGATTCTAAAACCATTTTTGCTAATTGCTCAGCTTGTTCCAATAATTCAACACTTTCTAACGTAGCAAGCACTTTACGCCCACCTCCACTGATATTTTAACATGAAAGTGTTAGTAATGCGAAAATTTCCTATTATCTAGGGATATTTACCATAAATTCTTTTGCAATTCCATAGGATTCATTCTTTAAGTTGACAACCTCGAGCTTCACTTTATGGCTACCCGGTGTAAAGTCACTAATAATAAATGCTGCTGAATTAACTTCGGTCTTCTTCTTCCCATCAACCCAAACTACGATCTTACCAATTCTCTGCATAGATTGGTCTCTTTCCCGGAAACTGACGCCTGTAACAATACATTCAATCAATACTTGTTTACCTTTTATTTGATGGTGAACGACTAACGAAGGAAATTCAGTGCTTGGCAATACATGATTAAATCCCGAAAGTATTCCTATCAATAAGACCAGTAGGATTAGGTACGGAAAACGATTTTTCATTTAATTTCACTCCTTCTTTTGCTTGTATTGTTCGCCTTCATCTAATTTTTTAGTCTCCGCTCCTCTTTCTCGCACAAAAAAAGCCACATGATGGATAATGTGGCTTAAGTTAATTTTGATTTTTCATCGCTTGAAACATGTTATACATCATCGAAGCCATTTGTACACTATTTGAAAATTTATTAACCTGGTCTGGAATGGTCTTTTTATAATAATGTAACGATTCAATTTCAAGTGCCTTTAATTCATAGGGATTCCGAGAAAGCTTTCGATACCAGATCGGCTGTTCACGAATAAATTGTTTTAGGTCCTTTTGACTTTCGATATACTCAAGCACATCTCTTCGCATAGGTTTAAAGTTCCTTCCTTCAATCTTTTCTAAACATAAATGGATTTTTAGGACCTTCAGGCGGCTTCACAGATCCCACAGCCGGATTATTCCCTTGGAATTGTGTAATCACACTTTGGATTGCACCGAGTGCCTGACTTAAATTATTAATATGGCTTTGCACTTGATTGGGGTCCATTTTCTTTACCATACCAACAATACTGGACATCCAATCCACTTTAGATTCAGAGCTGCTTTCACCTTCTGAATTATTAACCGTTGCAATTGTTTCCCAGCGACTATCGTCTTCACCCAATAAATACCAATCTTCATATAACTCCTGCCAGGTCGACTTCCCTTTCCGGACTTCTTGGATAATTTTCGGGTTTTCTTTTACAAATTCTTTAAATTGTAACACGGAAGGGTGTAATTTTTTTTCCGTCATTTTTCTCACCTCAGCCCATATTAATGCCAATAATAGAATATGAAATAATTTTACAAATGTGAAAGCTCCCACCAAGTGGAATATATTTATTAATTTTCTGGCAAATGGTAAGATGTCAAAAGACAAAGAAATATGGGAGGAAAAGATTTTGAAAGATGATTTACGTCAATTATTTGAAACTTGTATCGAAGGTGGTTCAGAGGAATACTTAAATTCCCTAGCCCAACTTTTAGAAGGATTCCAAAGAAAAATTCAGAACAACAGCACCTATATTGACGGGATTCTCCACATGGAGAGAAAAATAGATGAGACAAGCTGTGAAATAACGATCCCTTTACACCCAATTCTCAATAATAACCTAAATATCCTCCATGGAGGAATGACGGCAACCGTCCTTGATACAGCGATGGGGAGTTTAGCTAATTATCTTCAGCCAGAAGGATATGGGGCTGTAACAAATCAATTAAATATCCATTACATTGCACCAGGAATTGGAGAAACACTTCGATGTAAAGCAGAGGTTGTACATAAAGGCACTAAAACGATGGTTATTTCAGGGGAAGCTTATCGTGATGACGGAAAAAAAATCGCTTATGCAACAGGTACTTTCTTTACCATCAGTAAATAATGACTGAAGGAGTTTGATCAAACATGGTCACCGCTATTGTTATCCCAATAATTTGCCTTTACTTTTTTTTCCTTACAAAAAAAGAAATGAGGGAGAATGATAGAAAGTGGCTTAATTCTGGTTCTGTAAATCAAGAGGCAATCTTGTCGGGGGAAATTAAAGACATTTCAGAGGAAAAACAACGTTTTTATTATCACCGCTACATTTATGTCCAGTCATTAAAGCTGCAAACAGAAACAAGATTAATAACAACCCAGAAGATAACACCCGTAACCAACCACTTCAAAAAAGAGTCCTTTCAAGTAGGGGATGTTATACGGGTGTATGGAACCTGGGATAACAATAAATTTTTATTTAATGAATATAAAGTTGAAAAAAGGTGACCAAGTGGTCACCTTTTTTCATTTATTGTTCTGTTTTTTGAATAAAGTTTTGTGTATAATACTTTTGATATACCCCAACACCAAGGTGTGAATAATCCTTGTTTAACAGTGACTCACGGTGTCCCTTACTATTTAACCAACCCTCGACAACTGCAGGTCCATCGGTATAATTGGCAGCAATATTCTCCCCGGCTGCTTTGTAGACCACCTGTGCAGTTTTCAATCGCTTGGAAAGATCTCCAAATTTCTTAGAGGTGTGTGAAAAATCATTGTTCTCAGACATATCCTTACTATGCTTGAACGCAGCCTCCGCTGTATTTTCATCCCATTTTAATTCATTTAGTTTATGCCTTGCCCGTAAGACATTGGTTATATCAAATATCTCTTGTTCCGCATCCTCTTCAATTGCACGCTGTAATTCCTCGGTAAGTACAGGGGCTTGAATTAAGATTCCACTATAAACAAGTTCATATGGGCTTTGTTTAATTAGTGTTTCTGCATTCATGAAACGCACACTTGAAAGATTGCCGGTAAACTTATCAAAATACAGCTGGACGTATATATCACCTAATTGTACCATTGGCCGAAGATTTAAATCGGTATCGTTTAATTCAAAGCGATAGGTATTCCCTTTATATTCAAGATTAATATTGGTATCAATAAATTGCGTATTAAAAATTTCCTCAACTGGCTGGCCTATTTCAAATGGAGCCACATCTAGGTTTTGACCAAGGGCAAAAATCGTCACTACATGCTTATTTTCAACACCCACTTGCAGATAACTTTTATGGTCTTGATTATAGATGTACCACTGATAGCCATACATGGACTCATCTATTCTCGCTGGTGTTCCAAGTTTTTTTTGTAGTTCAGATAAATTTTCCCCAATCAATAATGCTAAACCCTCTTTTGGTTTTTCAGAAGATATTTTTTTACTTTGCTTTAAATCAGGAATTTGTGTGTTGGCTGGTTTCATTTCTGTCGTATGATCTTCTTTGATCAAAATATTACCATCATTATTATCATTTATACTTGCATAAAATCCAATTGTTAAAAAAACGGCTGAAAGGATAAGTATTCTAGACAGTATACGCAGAGGCATTCACCCTCTCTATTACTTTTTCTATCATTATATGTATAGATAAAATTATTATATCATTTATATCTTGAATAGTAATAGGCATTATCAATAATGTCAGACAAATGAAATGATTACAAGAAAACAGGCACTATAAGTACCTGTTTCATTTTAGTTAAACTATTTTATTTATATAATATTTTTGATTATTGGACTCCATTAAAGTTCTGCTCAGAAATTTCCGTTAATGCTACTTTAGCCTGATCATCCGTTAATTCATGAACAGCGAAATCTCCAAGGGAAACGATCCCGATTAACTTTCCTTCCTCTACCACAGGTAATCGTCTAATTTGATGTTCTGCCATTAACTTAGCAGCCTCTTTGCTCGTGGCATCAGCTGATATGGTAATAAGGTTATTACTCATGATATCCTCTACTTTGGTTGAACCAGGATGTTTTTCAGCAACTCCGCGAATAACAATATCACGGTCTGTAATCATACCCACTAACTGCTCCTTATCAACAATCGGAATGGCCCCTACATTAAGCTGTTTCATTTTTAAAGCAACTTCATAGACATTATCCAATAACGTGCAACTTTCAACATCATTTGTCATGATCTCTTTGATTTTTTCCATATTACTACCCCCATGTATTTATTCCTCTTATCATTTTTCTAGTTTTTCCAATCAAGAATGTTTTATTCGCTGTATGAATTCATTGCAAGTTGCTACATTTTCAACTATTATTAAATTGAATTATATTGCTTTACTATTGAAGTAGAAAACTTAGGGGCAATGGTATTGTTTTTAGGAGGGATTAATGATGAAATTCGAGAATACCGAATTTGAAAAGTTAAAGGCTGACTTAAACCGTTTAGATGAGGTAATGCTAGATCACGGTTTAGTTCGCGAGGGACAATGGGACTACGAACGTGTTACATACGACCGCAAGTTTGAATTAAGAGAAGGTGTATTTTACCTGCGTGTTCGTGGCCATGCAATTGAGGGCGACATTGGTGCTGATAAGGCAACCATTCAATTAATGACCCCACTACTTGGCAAACATTATTATCCACATGGTGTTGAATATGGTGAAGGCGAAACTTTCCCAACTTCTCTCGTGAATCAATGTAAAAAAATACTTGATGAAGTTAAAACTGAGGTCAGTAAATTCGCTTTATAAGCAATAATAAAAGACGCATAGATTTATGCGTCTTTTATTATTTTACATATGATTAATTCTAGAGGCCAAGAATTGCTTTTATCAACGATGTTGTCTGACCGCCTTGATAAAATACGTATAGCAATAGGTAAACGGCTACACCCGTGATAGCAGTAAAGAACCAAATAAAACTAGTTAGTGGTCCAAGCTTGCGATGGATAGCAAGTTTGTTTTTGTACCCTGTTAAGATAGATACAATCCCGAATCCAGCCCCCGTAGTTGCAAGAGTAATATGAAATATTAAAAATATAGTGTAATATTTTTTAATATCATCAGGTCCTCCAAAAGAAGTATTCCCGATGAATAGTGTTCGAGAAGCATAGATAATAAAGAAGATAACAGCAAAAATAGCTGCAATAAACATCGTCTTTTTGTGAGATTCAATCTTTCTTTGCTTGATTTGCCACCAACCAATAGCAACGGTGATAGCACTTAGTACAATAAAGGATGTACTGATTGTCGGTAAAATCGGTAAGGAATTCATTCAAAAATCCTCTCTTTTCATATATTCTACAACAATCTTAGAGTAACTAAACTAGTTTTTCAACTAATAACTTTAAAATTATATTAATCAGTAAAAAATCTCCCATAAGAGGGAGATTTATTTGATAAGTGATGGATTTAAGGTTTGTTTCATTTCTCGTTCAGAATCAGCCTGGTCCTTTCGGTACCATTCAAAGAAAACATGGCCTAGGATAACTCCATAAATGATTTCTTGAATAATCTTCATTAGTACTCCACCAAGCTGCTGGTCATGTAGTAAGGACATGGAACTAAAAAGTTCAGGACCACTCAAATTTAAGCTCGCGAAATTGGCAGAACCTACGCAAAGGCTCATAACTTGCCCCCACACATGTGGATCAGAATAGGTCCCATACATAGGTGTATCTGCAAAAATGATTAAAGCACATGCAGGCGTTAATAAAATTCCATCAGCAAAGATATAACCAACCTTTTTCAGCCCGCTTAAAGTCTGATGATCAGGCATTTGGTTAAGCAAAGGCCACCACATGAAGGTGGCTACAATAAACAAAAGGATAGAGTAGCCAGCATGTAACCATACATTTTGCATAACATGGTCAAAAATCATAGGCACATGATAAAAGGAAAATAATCCATTAAAGACTATCAATGCAATGAGTGGCTTGGTCAAGACCACAAAAACGGAATTAACTACCCCATTGCTAAATAATTTTCTCCAAAACCAATTCGGAATACTTAAAATAAAAATAGGTGGGACGACTAAAACTAAAGCAGCCATTTGTATCATGTGGACCCAAAACATAAGGTGGGCTAATAAATCGATCGGAGATCCTTTAATGGCATAAAGCAGGATCATCGATAATAAAAATAAACTACCCTGTTTTTTCGTTAATGGTTCACTATCTAAAAATAAGCTTCTGTATTTTGTGGTAAGAACAAAATACCCTACAGTAATGGCTAGTAAGATCAGTAAAAAATACGGGCTCCAAAGTGCTTTAAAACCGAATATATCTAATGTAAGCACCCAAATCACCTCATTATGAATTAGAAGAATTATTGACTATATTATACCCTTGGTCAAAACGATAAGCAAAGAAATGAAACCTTCTAAATATATACTGTAAAAAAGAAAATCGGCCTAAGCCGATTTTCTTTTTTTGACATATTACCACCAAATAATAGTTGTGAATGCAAGAATAGTGACTGCACCTACCAACACACCTGAGTACAAAAAGAGTGAAGGAGCTTCATGTCCTTTGTGGCTCATATGCATGAAATAATATAATTGAAAAATAACCTGCACAACAGCTAAAAGGATAATAAATGGAACTGTAAACCATGCAGTAAATCCTTTAATATAAACAGCAGAAAAAGCAATGAGAGTCAAGAAAATCATTAAAGCAAATGAAACTAATTGATATCTCATTTCTTCTGCATTTTTCTTGCGACGATATTCAATGTCAACTCTTGGGTTACCTGAATTTAACTGTTGATTTGCCATCAGCTTATCCCACCATTCCCATTAAATATACTACTGTAAAGATAAATACCCAAACAACATCGATAAAATGCCAATATAAACTAAATACATAGAATTTTGGCGCGTTGTAAAGGTCTAAACCACGTTTAGAATTTCTAATCATTAATGTTAGACACCAAAGTAAACCAAAGGCAACGTGACCCCCGTGAAAACCAACTAAGGTATAGAAAGCAGATCCAAAAGCACTGCTTGTAAATGTATGCCCTTCATGAACATATAGGGTGAACTCGTAAACCTCAAGTCCTAAGAAACCAGCACCTAAAAGAGCTGTAAGTCCAAGCCAGACCATCATTTTTTTGAAGGCAAAGTTCTTCATATGATACATCGCGTAAACACTTGTTAATGAGCTAGTTAACAATAACATTGTAGCGACAAAAGTTAACGGTAATTCAAATAAATCCTTTGCTAAATGATGAGTTGTACTAGGAACTTTATCCTTTAGTGCAAGGTAGGTGGCAAAGAGAGAGGCAAAAAGAACCGTCTCTCCCCCCAGGAAAAACCAAAATCCTAAGAATTTATTTTTCGATTCAAGGGTTGATTTTTCTGGCGCAGCAGGCCAAGTTTCATAGGTAAATTTTTCATCAGCGTGCATTATGCCTTAACCCCCTTATCCTCTTCATCCATTAAATCCTCTTTATGAATATGGAATCCATGATCGTCCTTCACTGAACGTAAGAACATGGAACCAAAAGTTACTAATAATCCGATGATCATTACTGGTAACGCCCACGCTTTATCATTTACATGGTACATTGCACCAAAGGCGGCAATGAATAATCCCATTGCCATCATAAACGGTAAAAATGATGAATTTGGCATGTGAATATCACCAAGCGGCTCAGCCGGAGTCATTCCCTTTTTACCATCCATTTTTTCTAACCAGTAAGCATCTAAACCGCGAACGAGTGGAAGTTGCTTAAAATTATAAAACGGTGGTGGAGAAGGGATTGCCCATTCAAGTGTTCTTCCGTCTCCCCATGGATCATTTCCAACTTTGACATTTTTCACAGAAGTAATAATGATGTTATATAACATTACGATAACACCTAAGCCCATAAACGCAGCGCCTATAGAACTTACCATGTTAGCAGCGTCAAATCCTTGACCAGGAAGGTATGTGAAAACGCGTCGCGGCATTCCCCATAAACCTAAGAAATGTTGGATAAAGAATGTTAAATGGAACCCGATAAAGAACAACCAGAAAGTAATTTTACCTAAAACTTCATTCAACATTGTTCCAAACATTTTTGGCCAATATAGATGTGTACCTGCAAAAACTGCAAATACCACACCTCCCACAATTACGTAATGGAAGTGTGCAACAACGAAATAAGTATCATGATATTGATAGTCGGCTGCTGCGGAGGCAAGCATTACCCCTGTTACCCCACCAGCAAGAAATGATGGAATAAACGCCATTGCCCAATGCATAGGAGTTGTAAATTTCACACTTCCTCCCCACATTGTTAACAGCCAGTTAAAAATTTTAATTCCGGTTGGTACACCAATCGCCATTGTAGCAACTGCGAAAATGGCATTTGCAACAGGACCTAAACCTGTTGTAAACATATGGTGAGCCCATACCATGAAGCCTAAGAAACCGATTAATACAGTTGCAAATACCATGGAAGAGTAACCAAATAAACGCTTTCTTGAGAAAATTGGGAAAATCTCCGAGAAAATACCGAAAGCTGGAAGTATTAAAATATATACTTCTGGGTGACCGAAGATCCAGAAAAGATGTTCCCAAATAACAGTATTTCCACCCAGAGTAGGATCAAAGAAATTTGCTCCAAACAAACGGTCAAACATCATTAAAACTAAACCAACTGTTAATGGAGGAAATGCAAACAAAATAAGTGCTGAAGTGACAAAAGTTGTCCAAGTAAACAACGGCATTCTCATATAGGTCATACCTGGTGCACGCATGTTAATGATAGTAACCAGGAAGTTAATACCACCAATCAAGGTTCCAATACCAGATATCTGTAAACCTAAGATATAAAAGTCTACACCATGTCCTTTTGAATGAAGTGCAAGTGACGCGTATGATGTCCATCCTGCATCAGGTGCTCCTCCTAAGAACCAAGAGAGGTTTAGGAATATTCCTCCAAAAAAGAACAACCAAAATCCTAGTGCATTAACAAATGGAAACGCTACATCGCGTGCTCCAATCTGTAATGGCATTACTGCATTCATAAAAGCAAAAACCAGCGGCATCGCCGCTAAGAAAATCATTGTTGTTCCGTGCATTGTTATAATTTCATTAAATAATCCGGCACTGACAAAATCATTATTTGGCACTGCAAGTTGGATACGGATAAATACTGCTTCAAGTCCGCCAACTAAGAAGAAAAATCCACCTGCAATGAGATATAGGATGGCAATTTTTTTATGGTCAACAGTTGTTAAAAAGTCCCATAAAGTTGCGCCAAATCCTTTTTTTTGAGCATAGGTACTCACAATTTTACCTCCCTTTCACCAATTCCCCTTTTATTCCTGGGCCTTTAATCCCATTAAATACTCTGCTAGAGCATCAAGCTGTTCTTCAGACATTTCCGGGTACTTACCAGTCATCATGTTACCTGGTTTGTAGGTTTCTGGATTACGAATCCAATTTTTTAATTCTTTTTTATTATGATCTAAAACACCGGCTACACGAGATCGTTCACCAAAGTTTGACAAGTTTGGTGCTAGACGTGCTGTTTCAGGCATTTTGTTTGATGGTGTAACGGCATGGCAACCAATACAGCTTTGATTAAATATTTCTTGCCCCTGTGCAGCCACAGCACCTTGTGCTTTTTGTGGTTCTTTCACATTCTGCATCGCTGTAATCCAGGCATCAAATTTGTCTCGGCTGATTGCTTTAACTTTAAAGTCCATCAAAGCATGTGATGGCCCGCATAGTTCTGCACATTTTCCATAGAAAAGATTTCCTGCTTCGTTTGATTTTTTATCGTCAAACTCTAGCCAGAATTTATTAACATTTTCAGTATTTGTATCCAGCTTACCACCAACTGCTGGAATCCAAAATGAATGTTTAACATCGGTAGATTTTAAATTAAAATAAACTTTTTCATCCGTAGGGACGACTAAATCCTGACTTGTCACAATCTTCTGACCTGGATATTCAAAATCCCACCAGTATAAATGTGATCGTACGTTTATAACAAGTGCTTTGGAATTTTTCTTATCCATTGGAGAAACATCTGCAAGTTTAAAGGTTGCGGCCACAGTCGGCACGGCAAGAATTAATAGTAACAGAATCGGCACAGCAGTCCAAATAATTTCTAATTTGTGACTTCCTTCTACTTGTTTTGGTATTCTGTCATCTTTTCTTTTAAAACGAACCAAAATCAAAACGAAAATAATCGCAACAATAACGATAACCCCAACCATGATTAAGGTACTTAACTTCATTAAATCATATTGCGTTTCCGCAACTTCACCGGCAGGCTTTAACGTGGAAAGGTACGGTTCGCCACATCCGGAGAGAACAAGCGCTAAAATTCCAAATAACGAAATCAAACGCCACTTTGCAAGCCTTTTCATAGCTTAATCAAACCCCTCTTTCACTAATAAAATTATTTAAAGCATTATGTTGATCAAAGAATTATGTAGTACGATTGCTTCCCTTTAAACAAGAAACAATCATATGCAAAACTAAATTAATGTAACTATAACCATTGCTACAAAAATGATAGTTAAATATTGCAAAGAGTAAACAAACATTAGTTTTGCCCACTTAATGTCATCTTTGATTCTATATCCATAAATCCCTAAAGCAAGCCACCCAATATTTAACACGATGGCCAGAATTAGAAATGGGATTCCTAATTTGGTTAGAAAAAATGGAATAGGCTGAAGTGCAGCTACCCAAAGGATGATGTGAATTTTTGTAGTTTTAAAACCTTTTACTACAGGTAACATCGGAATACCAGCTGCCTTATATTCTTTCACCCTTCTCATCGCCAATGCATAAAAATGCGGAGGCTGCCATACAAACATTAATACGAATAATGACCACGCCATGATGTCAAGATTTGCATCAACCGCTGCCCATCCGATAAGTGGTGGGACTGCTCCTGATATGCTCCCAATAATAGTATTGGAAACTAATTGACGTTTTGACCACAATGTATACAGGAAGACATAGCTAAAAACTCCAAGCAGTCCAATTACTGTTGCAGTTATGGTAGTAAAGAATAAAGACAGTGTTCCCAGTCCAATAAGTAAAATACCTAATGAGAGAACTTTTACTGGACCTACTTTCCCTGTAACGGTTGGTCTTGCTTTTGTTCTTTCCATTAAATGATCAATATCACGATCAACATAATTATTGATTGCACATGACCCGGCAATGATTAAAGATGAACCTACTACTGTAAAAAACACAATATCTAAATTATTTAGAAAACTTTGCCCTGAAAAATGAAGCGCGAGCCATAGTCCAGTAAACGTCGTAATTAGGTTTGAATTTACAATCCCAATTTTGATAAGGGCCATCAAGTCTTTCCATGCTGTGGTTTTTATATCGGAATGCAGGCTTGCCGTACCATTTTCTATGGCAGCTTCTCCAAAAGCCTTAGAGTTTGGCATTTGATTCTCCTCCTAAACCTAAATAACAGTTCAATTTCTTCAATCCGAACAAATAATTAATTATAAAGTGCAGTGAGAATTAAAACACTTTCTCTGTATATTAAATCACACTTTCCGATATTTTTGTGAACTTTTTTTGAATAATTTTAAACTAAATTGTGACAAAGTTCATTTTTGTAAAATATAGTTGCAATTTTTCACAAAAAGCCATACCAATTAAATTTATTATCTCCAAGATTCGTTATAAAACCTTGTATCTACAAAAAAATTCAAAGTTAATTTATATGACTACTAATTAGTAATAATTCTAATTAAACTCCCTCATATATATTTCTAACAGACTCTAATCAAAGTTTCAATGGTTTTCACTATAATAATAGGTTAAACTTTTTATTATTCATCAGCTTTGTTTAATAATAAAAGTTATCTTAAAATCTCTCCTTAATTCCTGTTCATTTTTGAGTTTATTCGTTATTATTAATAGGGAATTTAATTTTCTGATGACTTTTCCATTATTATACTGTCAGGCTTAACTTATGACAAATTTTTGAACTTTTTTAAGAGGTGAATTTTTTGAGGCAATCTTTGAAGTGGTTAGCGGTTGCCACTACCATTGGAATGATTTTTATTTTAATAGGCGGGGCTTTAGTAACAAAGACAGGTTCTGGTATGGGCTGTGGGCGATCTTGGCCCCTTTGCAACGGAAAATTTCTTCCGTTGGAAATAACCCCAGAATTAGTTATCGAACTATCCCACCGACTTGTTTCCGGTGTAGTAGGCATCATGGTTCTTGTACTTTCTGTTTGGTCATGGAAGGCGATTGGCCATATTAGAGAAACTAAATTTCTTTCGTTCCTTTCCTTTTTCTTTTTACTTTTACAGGCACTAGTTGGAGCAGCTGCTGTAAAATGGGGACAATCGGGATTTGTACTCGCTTTACATTTTGGTATTTCACTTATTTCCTTTTCAGCGGTTTTATTGTTAACTCTGCTAATTTTCGAAATTGATAAGAAGTTTGATGCAGAAAAGCTCTATATCGATAAGCGAATGGGCTTTCATATTATCGGGGTCTCCATATATAGCTATCTTCTCATCTACACAGGCGCACTGGTTCGCCACACAAAGTCGAGTCTTGTTTGTCGAGACTGGCCGTTATGTTTAAATGACTCTCCTTCCTTGCCCTCAAACATGTACGAATGGGTACAAATGGGGCACAGAGCCGCTGCCGGTTTAATTTTTATATGGATTGCTTACATCCTTTATTTGGCTGTTCGCCATTACAAAGACCAAAAGATACTTTATTGGGGCTGGATTATATCCTTCATACTAGTTTCCTTACAAGTTATTGCGGGAGCATTGATTATCTTCAGCAGACTAAACCTGTATATCGCCCTCCTGCATGCCTTCTTTATTACGTGCCTGTTTGGCGTCTTAAGTTACTTTATTTTGTTATATTCTAGATCAAAAAGAAATAAACAATAAAAAAGCTGCCAGGGATACCCACTCCCTGGCAACTTTTTGTTTTACGCTTTCGTCAATTCAATTAAGAGGTCACCAGTTAGTATCGCATCCCCATTTGTGACGAAGATATCCTTTACCACACCTGAAAAAGGTGCTTGAACCGTTGTCTCCATTTTCATCGCTTCGGTTATCATTAAATGATCACCACGTTCAACTTTTTCTCCTTTTTCAACGACCACCTTAACTACAGTTCCCGGCATCGTTGCAGCAAGGTGATTTTCGTTTTTCTCATCTGCCTTTAGTCTAGCTACAACCGTAGATTTTACATTCTCATCTTTTATGAATACTTCTCGCGGCTGACCGTTAAGCTCAAAATAAACAACTCTCGTACCATCAGCTCGAGGATGACCCATCGAAACAAGCTTTACAATTAATGTTTTCCCTGTTTCAATTTCAACCTCTATTTCTTCACCCAATCGCATTCCATAGAGGAATGTTGGAGTATCTAATACCGAAATGTTTCCATACTGTTCATCCGTTTTAATATATTCCATAAATACTTTGGGATATAAAGCGTACGAAATAATTTCAAAAGAGGTAACCTGACGGCCAAGTTCTTTGTATAGTTTTTCATTCAGTTTTTCAAAATCAACTGGTTCAAGTAATTCACCTGGACGAACTTCCAATGGTTGTTTACCCTTTAATATGACCTTTTGAAGTTTCTCTGGAAAACCGCCATAAGGCTTGCCAAGAAATCCTTCGAATAATTCCACAACGGAATCAGGAAAATCTAGCATATGCCCCTTTATTAGTACTTCTTCTTCATTAAGATTATTTTGAACCATAAAGAGCGCCATATCACCAACGACCTTTGATGATGGTGTCACTTTAACTATATCCCCGAACATGGTATTAACTCGTGAATACATTTCTTTCACTTCATCCCAACGCTCGCCTAGGCTAACTGCTCTAGCCTGTTGTTGAAGATTGCTATATTGTCCACCCGGCATTTCATGTTGATAGACTTCCGTATGAGGTGAAATCATTCCGCTTTCAAAATCCTGATAATACTTGCGGACATCCTCCCAATAATACGATAATTTTTCAAGTGATTCTATGTTTACTTTAGGTTTACGAGGAGTGCCTTCAAGCGCATAATATAGCGAATTAGCACTAGGCTGTGAAGTTAATGCAGCCATTGTCCCCATGGCAGTATCAACAATATCCACTCCACCGTCAATCGCACGTGCATAAGTAAAGAGACCATTTCCGCTTGTGTCATGTGTATGGAGATGAATAGGAATATTAACCGTTTCCTTTAACTCAGAAACAAGTCTGTAAGCTGCTTCAGGCTTCAATAAACCTGCCATATCCTTAATTCCAAGGATGTGGGCACCTTGTTCTTCAAGTTCTTTGGCCAAGTCCTTATAATAGTGAAGATTGTATTTCGTCCTTGTCCCGTCTAATATGTCCCCAGTATAACAAATTGAAGCTTCAGCTATTTTACCACTTTGACGGACCGCATCAATCGCAACTTCCATTCCTTTAACCCAGTTTAAGCTGTCGAAAATTCGAAAAACATCTATTCCGGCGGACGCAGATTGATCAACAAATTCACGAATTAAATTATCCGGATAATTTTTATATCCCACCGCATTGGCACCACGGATTAACATTTGGAATAATACATTGGGAATCTTCCTGCGCAGTGATACTAATCTATCCCAAGGATCTTCTTTTAAGAATCTATATGCAACATCAAATGTTGCTCCTCCCCACATTTCAAAAGAGAATAAATCAGGCAAAAGTTTTGCAGAAGGCTCAGCAATATGAAGAATATCTGTTGTCCGCATACGGGTAGCTAATAGGGACTGATGGGCGTCTCGAAATGTGGTATCGGTTAATAATACCTGTTTTTGATTCTTGACCCATTCCACAAGTCCTTCGGCACCATACTTATCGAGAATTTGTTTCGATCCCTCTTGATACGGTAAATCATATGGTAAATTAGGAATTCTTGGCTTTGGAAATACCGGTCTTTTCTTCTTTTCAATTCCTGGAAACCCGTTTACAGTGACTGTGCCAATGTAAGACAGCATTTTAGTCCCACGGTCTTTTCGAAACGGAAAAATGAACAATTCCGGTGTTGTATCAATAAATGAAGTATCATATTCGCCGTTCCTAAACTTCTCATGCTTCACAACATTTTCTAAGAAAGGGATATTGGTTTTAATCCCTCTAATCCTGAATTCCTGCAAATTTCGAACCATTTTCGATGCAGCTTGTTCGAAGGTTAAAGCCCATGTAGATAGCTTTACTAATAAAGAGTCATAATACGGTGTAATAACTGCACCTTGAAAGCCATTTCCAGCATCAAGTCGTACCCCAAAACCGCCGCCTGAGCGATAGGCCATAATTTTTCCGGTATCAGGCATGAAATTATTGAGCGGGTCTTCTGTTGTTACCCTTGATTGTATCGCAAATCCATTAATTTGAATTTTATCTTGTTGTGGTATTCCAATAATTGGACCATGTAATTCATGCCCCTCTGATACCAATATTTGTGTCTGGACGATATCGACACCTGTTACCATCTCAGTCACAGTATGTTCAACTTGGACACGTGGATTTACTTCTATAAAATAAAAGTCATTTCCTGAAACTAGAAACTCGACCGTACCTGCATTCAGGTAATCAACATTTTTCATCAGTTTTAAAGCAGCATCACAGATCCTAGTTCGTAATTCATCAGAAATGGAAACACTCGGAGCAACCTCTACGACCTTTTGATGGCGTCTTTGAACAGAACAATCGCGGTCAAAGAGATGGACAATATTTCCATGCCTATCCCCAATGATTTGTACTTCGATATGCTTAGGATTTTCAATTAATTTTTCAAGATAGACTTCATCATTTCCAAAAGCGGCTTTTGCTTCCGATTTTGCCCGAGTGAATGATTCCTGAATTTCCTCAATCTGTTTAACAATCCTCATCCCGCGCCCGCCTCCACCAAGAGAGGCCTTTATGATAATAGGTAACTTATGAACTTCGACAAAATCTTCAACTTCACTAACCTCTGTAACCGGTCCGGGACTGCCTGGAATGACTGGTATCCCAGCAAGTTCAGCCTGATGCCTTGCTTTTACCTTATCACCAAACATATCAAGTTGTGTAATTGACGGACCGATAAATATAATCCCTTCTTCTTCACAACGTTTGGCAAAATGGATATTTTCTGACATAAAACCATAACCGGGATGAATAGCATTTGCACTGCTTTTTTTGGCAATTGCAATAATGCCATCAATGTCTAGATAAGCATCAATTGGTTTTTTTCCTTCCCCAACCAAATAAGCTTCATCCGCCTTATACCGATGATAAGCTCCTGAATCTTCTTTCGAATAAATAGCAACAGTTCGAATATTCAGCTCAGTACAAGCGCGAAAAACCCTTATCGCTATTTCTCCCCTATTGGCAACCAATACTTTATTAATCTGTCTAGTCAATTAAAGCACCTCATATTCTATGTATTTTTAAAAACGCGAAGTGCAAAAATTGTCCTCCGCGTTTTGATTAAATATAGAAAACATTTCCATCCTTTTGTTTTACCTTTTTTTCTATATGTTCCTGTTTATTTTTATATTTACTTTCAAATTTAGTAAACATAGAAACATTCACAAGGATTCCTGTCGCTGCAGCAAGTACCATAAGAGACGATCCGCCATAGCTTATATATGGCAAAGTGACTCCTGTTAGTGGAATCATTCCAGATACTCCTGCTAGATTTACAAATGCCTGGATTCCAATCATACTTGAAATACCAATCGCAAGCAGACTTCCGAAAGGATCCCTGCATTTTAATCCAATATAAATCCCTCTTAAAACAATATAAAAGATGAGTATAATTACGAAACCAACACCCCAAATCCCTAACTCTTCCGCGATTACGGCCATGATGAAGTCTGTATGTGATTCTGGTAAATAGCCTAGTTTTTGGACACTCTTTCCCAGCCCTAGTCCATTAACTCCGCCTGATCCTATGGCTATATATGAGTTGGCAAGTTGAAAACCTTCTTTATTTACCACATCTTCAGCAAATGGGTTTTCTAAAACAGCAAAACGGCTTGCACGCTTTTCAGACAATATTTTATCCTTCGCAACCAAGCCAAGTGGCACCAAAACTATAAGAGCTATTATGACTAATTTTAAAATACTTTTAGGGTTCAGCCCTGAACATAAGGTGATCGTACCAGCAATTGCTGCGATAATAAAAGCAGTACCATAATCAGGCTGCAATATAATAATCCCGCATATGACAAATAAATAAATTAACGGCGGTAGAACGCCTTTATTCAATTGATTAATATACGCTTGCTTTTTTGCGTACACTGCTGCTAAATAAATTATGACCGCAAGCTTGACTAATTCAGCAGGTTGCAGACGAAGTGTGCCGAATTGATACCAACTTTGCGCACCCCCAACAATTACTCCAAAAGGAATTAGCCCTAATAGAATAAGGATTGACCCAAGTACCATCGGAACCTGGAACCACTTTGTAAACTGCATTATCTTATATGGAACAAATGCCGTAAAAAGGAAGATTAGTGTAAAAATCAACAGCCACATTTTTTGTTTTTGATAAAAATAATCGCTTTTTACTTCGTATCTTTGGACGGCCGAAGCCATGCTTGCACTATAAATCATTACAAGTCCAAAAGTACACAAAAGGATGACAGCGACAATTAAGGTATAATCATATGATTTCAATATTTTTTTCAGCATATAGAAGGTCCTCATTTTCAATATTGATTTATATCATTCTATTATAATAGAAAATAAACATTATTACTTGAGGAAAAGTTAATTTGTTACAACAATTTAACAAAGAATATTCTGAAATAGGAAGCAGTAACGCCTGTTGTGTCTTTCTTGGAATAATAAAAAACCCAAACAATGAACATTAATTGTTTGAGTTCTTTTGCTCCTATTTCCTTAATGAGGCATCGTGAAGCGCTGATAATTCACTTTCTAATGCATCTAGGATTGCCTTACCGTCTTTACTATCAATTAAGCCTAATCGTACAGCAAAATCTATTTCTCTTGATAAACCAAACATTTGCGTATCCAATACCTCTTCATAAAGTGGGCATTGAGGCATCGTGAGATTGTCCATTTGCACTTTGATTAGCTTTAATATTTTTTCAGCGTCAGCCTGTAGTAAGGCATATGCTTTTTCCTGATGATTCACGATCATTTCAGACGCCAACATTGATCCCCCCATTTCAGAGCGATAATTCAACTTATCTATAAATTTTACCGTTTACAATGGAAAATTGCAAGAACATAAAGTAGATTACATAAACGGGTTAATCAAAACAGCCGCTGTTTTCAGTATGATCCATCTTCTAACCAAACCAACTTGTACGATTATGACATTTACTCAAAAAAAAGTTATACTAATTAAGCAAGGGTTTAGGGGGAATGAAAATGGAAAATATCATTATCATATCAGGCAAAGTGAAATATTCGATTACACTTGATCCGGGTGTGTGGATTTTTGATGACCGACGCGTTGATTTAACCACCTTTTTTTCAAAAAAAGTAGAGAGTTCCGATCCTTTAGATGAATATACTAAAGCCGTTTCAAAGCATTGGGACCGTGAAATTATCGAGGGAGCAATTTATCCTCCAACATTGAAATCCGAAAAGAAATTTGAAAAGGAAAAGGTGTTGACTGGCACCTTTGGAATTCCGTTGAAGCCTTTTTTATTAAATTCTGAGCCAGCTAGTGATGCTCACACTTTTGTCATCCAGAGCACAGAGGGTGAATATGAGTACCCACTTGAAAAGGCCTATGATTTTATATTAGGATTCTCCAATAAAGGAAAGCCACTATCGGTAGATGGTCCCGTTCATGTCTATTTAGGTGATGGTTCAAATCAACAAAGTCCTATAAAAAATGTAATAAGTTTCATCATAAAATAAGACGGGTGCCTTGGGCGCCCGTTTCTTTTATGAATATTTACAGCAAATCAGCTGCCAATAGTGCCAATCCTGACCTCTCCCCTTTTAATAATTTTACATGCCCGGAAATTACTTGATCCTTAAACTTCTCTACAACATACGTTAATCCATTGTTATACGCATCAAGATAGGGATGGTCTATTTGTTCAGGGTCGCCCATTAAAACGATTTTGCTACCTTCTCCGACACGGGTAAGGATCGTCTTCACTTCATGCTTCGTTAAGTTTTGTGCTTCATCAATAATGATAAACTGCTTCGGTAAACTTCTCCCTCGAATATACGTTAAAGCCTCCACCTCAATTGAACCCATTCCTGCTAAAATAGCATCTAGTTCACCAGGCTTTTTGGTATTGAAAAGATATTCAAGATTATCAAAGATTGGCTGCATCCATGGTCTAAGTTTTTCCTGTTTTTCTCCTGGTAAGAACCCTAAGTCTTTTCCAACCGGTACAATCGGCCTAGCCACTAATAGTTTCTTATATTCCCGGAAATCTTCCGTTTGCATTAATCCTGATGCAAGTGCTAGTAAGGTTTTCCCAGTACCTGCTTTCCCCGTTAAAGTAACTAAATGAATATCCTTCCGAAGTAATAATTCAATGGCCATCGTCTGTTGAACATTCCTTGAATGGATTCCCCACACGTGATCTTGATTTAGTGCTAATTTTTTTACCTTCGTGCTCGTTTTGTCGACCATCCCAATTGCTGATGCTGAACTGCCGAGGGCGTCCTTCATAACGAGAAATTGATTTGGATAAAATGGGTGATTTGCCAGTTCAGAGAGATTTAACTCCCCTTTCTCATAAAAGCGTCCTAATAATTCAATTGGTATCAATACTTCAAAAAAACCAGTGTATATATGATCTATATCTACTACACGATCACTTAAAAAATCTTCTGCCTCTAAACCAATTGCATCCGCTTTTACCCTGACAAGAGTATCCTTACTTACAAGAATAACCTGCTTCCCATTTTCCTTCGTTTGTTCCTCTAAGAATAAATTCTTTGCCACTGCAAGAATGCGATTATCATTTGTTTTTTCAATAAATATATCCTGGAGTTCATGAAAGCTACGATGGTTTAATTCAATTCTAATTGTCCCCCCGCTCTCAAGTGGGATTTTTTCATGAAGCTTTCCTAACGCCCTAAGGCCATCAATTAACCTTGATACATGTCTTGCATTTCTCCCGACTTCATCCATGTACCTTTTCTTTGAGTCCACTTCTTCAAGAACCACTGCAGGAATAACAACTTCATTATCTTCAAAAGAGAAGAGGGAATACGGGTCTTGTAATAAGACATTTGTATCTAACACGTATATCTTACTCAAAGCAACGCCTCCTGCTATACTTGTTGTGGGCTTGCCAACTTGCAAACAACCCTTTTGCTAGATTGGACTTTGGTAAAATATATGTTTATTGGAATAAAGATAGAAGGAGTTCCGCACAATAAATGTTAGTGAGACCATTCAAGACAGAGGATTGATCATAGTTTTATCTCAATTATTTATTAAGATTTACGGAGGTGGATAATACATGAAGAAAGCCTTAATTATCACTACGTTATGTCTGATGATAGCCGGTTGCAACACCAAAAATGATCTGACAAACAATGGGAACGATAAATATGTTAAGGTGAAAAACAGCTATATTAAAAATGTTGACCGGAAATCTGGTCAACAAATCTCCAAACGGTTAGTAAAACTTGCAACCAGTATCCCAAATGTTAACGATGCCACAGCTGTCGTGTTAGGCAGATATGCGATTGTCGGTATTGATGTAAATTCGAAAATTGACCGTTCGCAAGTTGGATCGATTAAATATTCTGTCGCTGAAAGTTTAAAGAAGGACCCATACGGCGCCAATGCAGTCGTCGTTGCTGATGCAGATACCACACAGCGCTTAAAAGAAATACAAGCAGACATCAAAAAGGGGAGGCCAGTACAGGGCATTATGGAAGAACTCGCCGATGTTGCAGGCCGATTAATGCCAGAAATACCCGGAGACTTAATTACACCAAGCCCTAAAAAGGCTCCCGAAAAACCTGATAAAAAACTCCCAGCTAAAGAGGATAAAAAGTTAGAAAAAGAACAAGAAGACCAATCCAACCATTATAAATAAAAATGAGAAAAGCTTAGGGATTCCTAAGCTTTTCTCATTGCTTCCATGACTTGTTTATCTAGCTTTTGGGCAGCGTTTTTATCATAGGTTTTATCATATTGAACGTCAGAGACAATTTTAGACCCATAAAACATAACATCCCTTACCGCAGTAATTGAAACTTCAATCAAAGCAAGTTTCAATGGTACATCCTTCAGACGTTCTTCCTTTACCTGTGCCAGTCCTTGGATTGAATAGGTAGATTCGTTTGCAATCAAATTAATAACCACTTGATTATTTTTACCTAAATTGGCAAGTATCCTCGAACGATTATCTACAGCAAAATAGATTGTACTTTCATCCTTTGCAAGCACCCAGGAAATTGCGCTGATATTTGGCCCCCCTGTTTCATAATCAACTGTTGCCAATGTCACAAACCGCTCCTTTTGCAGTTCATCATATAAAGGCTTAATTAGCTTTGGTTCAACTTGATTCACCATTAAAACATCCCCTTTATTTCTTCATTCACCCTGTTTAAAAACAGATATTCTCATATTACTACTATCCCATGCTTTCATCAAATTAAACCAATTGATTACTTTCAAACTTTCTGCCATGATATAGTAGAGGAAAATAAACGGCTTTAGAAATAGTTAAAGAGGTGTCTTAATGAGAGTTAAATGCGTAATTTGCGATAAAATCGAAGCGATTGAAGATGAATCCTTTGAAGCTAAGCGTCTCCGTAATCGTCCCATCCATACATATATGTGTAAAGATTGTAAAACAAGAATAACTGAAAAAACAAATGCAAGATTTGAGACTGGAAATTTCCGATTATATCGTACAAAATCGGAAGAGGATGACTGGTAAAAAAACGGAAGCGCCTAAAAAAAACCATCATGCACAATCCAAAGCGGAATGTGTATGATGGTTTTTTTTATTCTTCAATTGGGTAGTTCTCATACTTCTCTGGGTCTTGATTAATTTGTTTTAGCATGACTTCAATTAATTCCTGAGGAAATCGAGCTTTTTTTGTTTCTTCCCCCTGCTGATAGGAAACATAATACATGAGATCATCTTTCGTTACCACTAGGTTTGAGAGGTGAAGATCAGTTATCATTTCTTCAAAAAGATTTAGAGTATCTTTTGCTGCTGTGTCATCAGGCCGTTCGTCGCATACAACCTTAATTGTAAGCCAATTATATAGTGTATCCTGTACGGATTTCATTTCATTAAACCCCCGTTATTTCGCTTCAGCCTGATGCTTCTTGGTTTGATGTAAGCGTATTTTATAGATTATCAATAACACCGCCGCACCTGCGAGTCCTTCCGCAATAGGCAGAGCATAAGAAAGAATAAGCATTACAAAGCACCCAATTAAGAGGCAAATATAGATCACAAGGTTTTTCAAAAGAGGCAATTTTTTTGCAAAGCCTAACTTATAGACAACTGCTGCTAAAATTACAATGTAAACATACTGTAACCAAACAGCAGTTTTGACATCTGTTAGCTCAATAAAAAATCTAAGACTGGGAGAGAAACCTTCCATCTTCATGCACTCCTTTTACTTAACTTTGTTCTGCATATTTTTTCTTTTTAGCAGCTTTTTCCCGTTCATTCTTGTCAAGAATTTTTTTACGAAGACGAATCGATTCAGGTGTAACCTCACAATATTCGTCTTCATTTAAATATTCTAATGACTCTTCTAATGTCATGATGCGCGGTTTTTTAATAACAGATGTTTGGTCTTTGTTTGCAGAACGAACATTTGTCGCTTGTTTCATTTTTGTAATATTAACGGTGATGTCATTTTCACGAGTGTTTTCGCCAACGATCATCCCCTCATAAATTTCAGTACCCGGCTCAACAAAAATGGTTCCACGATCTTCAACTTGCATGATACCATAAGTCGAAGCTTTTCCAGATTCCATCGAAACAAGAACACCTTGATGTCTTCCGCCTACTTGACCTGGTAACATTGGCTGGTAGCTGTCAAAGGTATGATTAATAATTCCATAACCGCGAGTCATTGTTAAAAACTCGGTTGTGTATCCAATTAATCCACGAGCTGGTACGTTAAAGATTAAGCGTACTTGACCTGACCCATTGTTTATCATATCAATCATTTCACCTTTACGGGCACCGATTGATTCCATCACTGAACCTGTATGTTCTTCCGGTACATCAATTTGAACTCTTTCAACTGGTTCACTTCGAACACCGTCAATAACCCTAACAATTACTTCTGGTTTTGAAACTTGAAGTTCATAACCTTCACGGCGCATGTTTTCAATCAGGATTGATAAATGAAGTTCACCACGGCCCGAAACAATCCAAGCATCTGGTGAATCGGTGTTATCAACACGTAAGCTTACATCTGTTTGTAATTGTGAGCGAAGTCTTTCTTCAATCTTTCTTGAAGTTAAATACTTCCCTTCTCTACCCGCAAATGGACTGTTGTTTACAACGAAAGTCATTTGCAGTGTTGGCTCGTCGATTCTTAAAATTGGCAAAGCTTCCTGATGTTCTACAGGACAAACGGTTTCACCAACATTTATATCTTCCATTCCTGAAACAGCAATCAAGTCACCTGCTACTGCTTCTTGAATTTCCTGACGTTTTAAACCAAAGAAACCAAAGATCTTGGTAACGCGGAATTGTTTTACCGTACCGTCTAACTTCATGAGGGCTACTTGTTGACCTACATGCATTGTTCCACGGAATACACGGCCGATTCCAATTCTGCCAACATAATCATTGTAATCAAGAAGAGCCACCTGGAATTGCAACGGTTCCTCACGATTATCAACTGGGGCAGGAATATATTCAACAATGCCTTCATACAAGGATTGCATGTTTTCATCTTGCTTTTCAGGATCAGTACTTGAAGTACCATTAATTGCTGAAGCGTAAATAACAGGAAACTCAAGCTGATCTTCATTTGCACCAAGCTCAATAAACAAATCGATTACTTCATCAATTACCTCTGCAGGTCGAGCAAAGTCACGATCAATTTTATTTACAACAACAATTGGAGTTAAATTCTGCTCCAAGGCCTTTTTAAGTACAAAACGAGTTTGCGGCATACAGCCTTCATAGGCATCAACCACAAGCAATACCCCATCAACCATTTTCATAATCCGTTCAACTTCGCCGCCAAAGTCCGCGTGTCCCGGTGTATCCAATATATTAATCCTTGTGTCTTTGTATTGAACTGCGGTATTTTTTGCAAGGATGGTGATTCCACGTTCTCTTTCTAAATCATTGGAATCCATCGCTCGTTCTTCTATGTGCTCATTGGAACGAAACGTCCCTGATTGACGAAGTAATTGATCCACTAACGTCGTTTTTCCGTGGTCAACGTGGGCAATAATTGCAATATTACGTATATCATTTCTTATTTTCAAAAAGTTCCACTCCTACCTATATTGTAAAAATAAAGCTATTTATAGTTTCCCATTTATAACTAAAACATTATACCACAAATAAAGTGGAATCTCCTAACCATTTTATTGTAGAATAAAAATATACTTAAAACAGTGATACTTTAAACTGTATTAATATGATAAAGGGGTATAAAAAATGAAGAATGTGAAATGGCGTTTACTCGTTTATGCAATCCTTGCAGCAACAAGTATCATGGGAATTGGTATTGCAATAAGTGAAAAAAGCATATCAGGAGCAATCGGCTGCATCGTTGCCATTATTGTAATAATGGGAATGGGCTTTAAAACCAAAAGAAAAATGCGTGAAAATGGAGAAATTTAAAAAAGAAGCCGTATCGTAACGGGTTCCGTTATCTGCTTTTGTAATTAAAAATTAGATGGCTCAGTTCACTGAGCCATCTAATTTTTGGTAAAAGGGCGGG
>NZ_BCUX01000017.1 GCF_001591445.1 Neobacillus drentensis NBRC 102427
TAGCTTAAAAACGAATTTACTACTTCAATTTTTGTAAATTACATTTTTCTTCCCAGAACTTCATTAAGTTTTTGTGAAATTCCTTCGGCTTTTCGATTAGAAACCAATCTATTGAATGTGCAGGTGTTTGCATCTTTTTCTTACGACGGATTCTAATCTTTTCGTGATTTGTATAGTGAGGATAAATCACTGTGGATTTTCCAATCCTTCCCTTAACCATTTTAATCTCTTCAATTTCATTCCAATAAATCTTATTCCCTTCTAAGTCAATTACAACCCCTTCATCATCCCAATAAAATCCTTTACCTTCATTTCTTTTTCTCAAAAGATAAATAGCATAACCTATAAAAACAAATGAGAAAAATAGCCCAAAAATAAATGAAAATATATGTGAAATGATTCCTCTTATATCAGTAAAACATAAAAATAAAAAAATAAGTCCCGTACCCATTAGAGTTGATATAAAAAAACGAGAAAGTTTATACAATCTTACTTGTTCCAAGGATAACAGCACCTTTTTACTAAGATTAATACTATTTTAGCCGTTTTTCTTGTTAAACTAAACTGCCCGTTAGTGGAACAAGCAAAAAAGCCACCGTAGCAGCTGGTGATCTTAAACTATCGCACCCGTTACTTTAAGAATAATATTTCACAATCGCGACAATGTAGTTGCCTACTCTTCGTATGGACAACCAATCTCCCAATGGAAACCGAATGGGTCAGCCAAGCGTCCCACCCGCCAACCGTGTGCATCTTGCACAGGATAAACTTCTGATGCACCAGCAGTTAGAGCCTGCTGGAACACCAAATCTGGGCTTTGCACTGTCAAGATCATCCGAACTGAGTTGCAGTTTTCCGCTCCAATATCGTCGCTTACCCAGAATTCTGCCCCGCCTACTACAATCCTTGACACTATAGCACCGCTTGGATCTTACATATGATAGACTTCCTTTGCCTGAAAAGCACTTTTGTAAAATTCGACTGCCCTTTTCCCATTACGTACCGACAACCAAGGAGTTATCGTACTTACGAACGTAGAACCATCTGTTTCCGTCACACTAATCGACCTCCTTTTTTCACTATTATGAATAGATAAACGCCTCGTCTGTTAATTTTCATTGAGGCGTTTTTTTAACTTAATTAAAATTACTTTCTGTGCTAAAGTACCCCCCCTCAATAAAAAACAGAACCGCCGGCAAGCGATCCCGTATTCACTCTTGCCCACGTCAGTTCAGCAAAGCGGAGGCTTACCACTAATAAAGGGATAATATTATTTCTTAATAATTGCTTTCATCGGATAAAATTCGGTTGGCATTATTCCTGCAATAACTGCGGGGTCTTCTGCGATGAGTTTTGGAACTTGTTCCACATTCTCGACTATGAAAGCCCTTGCTGTGCCTTAGAGTAAGGGTTCAAGTTTCTTTAATATCACGCTTGTCTTTTAGACATTTGATAGGATCAATTCTGATGGATTCCCAGTTTCCTTCAGAATCCTTTTTATATTGAGAAATTAATACATCTGTATCATTTGTTAATTGATAAAAGATAAACCGATAATCGGCTCCATCCGTACCAATATAATCAATCGTTTTGACGTAACCATCTTGTTTAGTAGGCAGCTGTTTTTTTATTAATTTGCACCATTCTCCATACATAATACCAACGACTGCTTCCGCATCATGCTGCCAGAGATGATAGGGTGCACATAGGAAGTCCTCTCCGTACAATTTCATCTGGTCAATTTTATACAGGTTTTGAACTTTTTTTAATTGGACATAGCCGTAATAATATGCAAAATAGGTGACACCTTTTGATGAACCCTCGATGCTCTCTAGCTCAATGAAATAAGGAACAATGCCTTTTTCATCAGGAAGTCTGTTCATCTTAATTAAATTTAGATGTCCAATTCCAGCAAACGATTGAAGATATTCATTATAGGAAACCCTTTTGTGATAGTCTTTTGTAAAAAAGTTATAAGCAATTGGATACGGCAGCTTTGCCATCCCCACAGTTCCGCACCCACCCAACTGATTTTGAGTGAGGTTTGCTGCCTCTCTTAAAATACTAAAGTAGTTTAAAACAGTTTCATCAGGAGTCCGAGTTAATGTTGTAGGGAGTTTAATTTCTTTGTAGTTTTTTTCATAATAGGGATCAAAAAATTGGATGTTCTTGACAAGGGTATTTTTAATAGGGAGGCTGGAAGGACGAAAGTATTTTTCGGCATCTTTGTCACTTATTAACGAAGCTTGGTTTCGTTCAACTGGTTGCCCAAATATTTGCGGTTCGTACTGAGATCCCATAACGAGAGTCAATTTTTTTCTAGGATAATGATTGAACGTCTGATTTATCCATTTTGTAAAGTGGTTCAATTATATTCCCCCTTCAAGAATTGGTATAAATCAACCAAATTTTTGTCGGTACTTGTATAAATAAATCTTTTCGACAATAAAACTTATCACCAAACCGATTATTAAGGGGACTAACGACCCTGCTGAAACAAAGAAAACACTTGCATTATTTGTGTACTCGTATTGAAACATTAACCAAGGAATAGTAAACACATAACCGAGCAAGTAAAGTAAGGCTGTTGTCAGTGCGAACGACACAAAAGTAACAATGAACCCCTTTAATTTCATTAAAAAGCACCTCCTAATTAAATGTTAACAAATTTTTCCTGTTATTAGTATCATTTATTTTTTTTGAGAATTTATTAGTAACAATCTTTTAGATTAGAGCCGAACAAAAAAGACACAGCAATATGAATTACTGTGCCTTTAGGTGTTTAAGTAATATTATTCCCAAACTTCATACCTTATTGGTCCTATAATAGGTTGGTTATAAAAATGAATGAATTAAAAATAGAATGGCAAAAGCAACACCAGACCGCAAATGCCACTTCCGGTCAAGCCTCTTATATCGAAATAGACCTGATATGGGAACTGGAAGCAGGACTATCAAGGAAAGTAATCCACTTATATTATTAAAATCAAATTTGAATCCGTGCATAAAGACAGCTACCGTATGCACGATAATAAAACCGATGGCGATAATCGCTGCTGGTGTATGCCATCTTCGTGCAAAGCGAAGCAAAGTTGACAACCATTTTTTCAACTTGTCTTGACCTTTCAATGTACGAAGCTTAATAATGCGAAGCAGCACATAATAAGCAAGTACAAAGAATATGGCAATTCTTGCATTGGAGCCAAAATCTTTAAATGTATGTTCGAACTGCTTGCTGTGTAGAGTGGTTATAGAAAGTTGTAATAGTCCCCTAAGTTCCCAAAGCATAAACGAAGCAGCGATAATAATCGCCACAATTACCCATATACGTTCCTTTTTAGGAATCCAGCCTTGTTTTTGAGCCTTGATTTCCCGTGTATTCATTGATCTGTCCTCCTATAAATAACAGTGTATATTGTTCGAAAAAACTTATTAAAGATGACAAATAAATGCCTTCCTTTTTTACAAAAACAAACTACTTAAAGTTAAAATAACCTTTAATTTCTTTTAAATACACTCTATCACAATAAATGAATGCATTTTCCATATTAATGAATTCTTAATGATAAATTAATAGAAACCGACAGTCGTCTCGTCTAAACTATTAACATTTATTAAAAATGATTGATCCACGCTTCACTTTTACTGTATTAACTGCAATTATAGTAGAATTTAGATCGAGAATAGTAGCAAGAAATGCAAAAAAACTCGCTACCAAAACGGCAGCAAGTTTTTTAGTCGAGAGATAACTACCTATCCTTCAACTAACATTACTTTTCTTAACCTGTGAACGAATAAAAAAACTTAAACATCAATTACAATATTTCGATATACCCTTCTGTTCCATGCACGCGAATTCGTTGCCCGTCTTTTATCAGTTTGGTAGCATTTTCTACCCCAACAACTGCTGGTAAGCCATATTCACGTGCGATAACTGCTCCATGGGTCATCAATCCACCAACTTCGGTGACGAGACCTTTTATCGATACAAACAATGGCGTCCAACTAGGATCAGTAAAAGCGGAGACTAAGATATCTCCATCTTCTAAATCAGCATCTGCCATATTTATGATGACACGAGCGCGTCCCTCGATCACTCCTGAAGAAACAGGTAGACCTACAATTGCTTTAGCTGGGAGATTTTCTCGTTTGTACTTACCTGCAACGATTTCACCATCAGACGTGATAACACGCGGCGGAGTTAGTTTTTCATAAAATCTGTACTCGCCTTTTCGTTTGCTGATGATCTGGTAATCAAGTTTTTTTGTGCGTACCACTTCGCGAAGTTCATCAAATGTGAGATAGTAAATATCTTCTTTTTCACGAATAACGCCCGCTTGTACGAGTTGTTCGGCTTCTTTTAGTAATGCCTTCTTATAAACAAAATAGCGATTAATCATGCCGTATTTTGGATATTCACGATACCCGATAAAATTCCGGATTTGGTCAATCATTCGTTTTGTTTCTTTGGCTTTTTGTTCACCATCCGGTATTTGCTTCAATCGGTCTATTAACTCTTGTTCCTTTTCCAAAGCTTCTTTGAGCCCTTGTTCGAATTTGCGCTTGCCGGCATTGGGTTCAAGGTTTTTGATGTTACCAAGAATAATGGGAACAAGTATAAATGGTTTTTCACTCCAACGAGTTCTCGTCATATCGATTTCTCCGGCACATCGCATTCCGTATTTGTTGAGAAAAGCATTGAAAGCCTCTCTGGTTTCTTGTCCACCCTCAAAATTAACCATTTCATCCAAAAAGTTATCATCTTTTACATGTTGTAAATAATCAATTACTTCTGGATATGGACGAATCACATCTGCGACATCCAATAGTGCTAATCCCATTTCCGAAGTTATATTGTTTGGTACAGATTGAGTAAGTGTGTCTGCTGCGTTTTTTTCACCTAACCACTCGTTCATTTTTTCATTGACCCATGACGTAGCATCCATAGCAGCCATAAATACGGCTGTACTTTTTGGGTCAAATAAAATCTTCTTTAACTCTTGGATATCTTCTTGGATAAAATCAAATAATTCTATTCCTGACTTCGTTTGGATGTTTTGTTTTAACTCTTCTATGGATGATTGACTACGCTTAATTAATTCAGAAACGATTGAAGAATTGTTTTCGATTTGTGCCAGCATATCTATATTGCCTCTGTTGGGACTCGGCACTTTAGAATCATTTGGTAAAGATTTTATAAAATCTCCACGCTCAATGATGTTCATAATTGCGTCTTTCATCAGCGGGTCGTGTTGTCCCATAACATTTAATAAAATGTTTCTACTGACAGGGGAAGCCAGTTGAAGTGTGACATCAACAAACAATCTCCCACCAGCTTTACGCATGGGTGCACGAGTCGTTAACAGGAAAAAAGACAATCCCAATGGTTTTATGGGGTCGGTCATCATTTGTTGATGACCAACAGATATATAGACGTGATTTTCTTGATCATTCGCTTCAGGGATGGGGAAAAGAGTAGTGATTGGCCGACTCTGGACAATATAAAATATTTCATCAACCAAACACCATTCAATATCTTGGGGACAGCCGAAATGTGCTTCAATCTTTCTGCCGATACGCTCAAGCTGTACAATCTGCTCATCCGTAAGAGCTTGTCTATTCTGCTTCTCAGACTCAATCTCCTGTTCTTTCGTACCGCCATCTCCCAAGGCATAAATAGCTAGTTTCTTGGTGGATATCTTCTTATCAATCACTTTGCCGTTGCACACTTTATAGTTATCAGCATTTACCAAACCAGAGACCATGGCCTCACCAAGTCCAAAGCTGGCATCAATGGATAACACTTTCCGATTAGAAGTGACGGGATCGGCGGTAAACAAAATTCCCGCCGCCTCCGGAAAGACCATCTTCTGAACAACAACAGACAGGTAGACTTTACGGTGGTCGAAGTTGTTTTTAATGCGGTAGGTTACTGCCCTCTCGGTAAATAGCGATGCCCAACATTTGCTGATATGCTGTAAGATTGCTTCTTTTCCGATGATATTTAAATAGGTATCTTGTTGGCCAGCAAACGAGGCTTGGGGTAAATCTTCAGCAGTCGCACTAGAACGCACAGCGTAAGCATGTTCATCGCCAAACTGGGAGAGATAGTGAGCAACTGCGCACGCAACATCTGCAGGAATTTCAACTTCTATAATGAGCTGTCGTATCTTCCTACTGATATCACCAATTTGATCTCGATTCTCTACTTTTAGCTTTGTTAGTTGATCTAACAACGCTTGAAACGTTTCGTTTTGTTCGATGGCTTTTTGATATCCCACTGTTGTAACACAAAATCCTTCTGGTACTTGTATTCCTTGAATTTTTGATAATTCCCCTAAATTTAACCCTTTTCCGCCAACGAGCAAAAGCTCTGTTTTTTCCATTTCCTGAAAACCGAGAACCAATGAACTCACTCTACATCTCTCCTAACACTAAATTAATAGAGGATAACGACCAAATATATCTTAATGTTCTATTGCATTTTAGCAGTAGTATATGTGAATAAACAGTCTATATTAACCGTTTTTTACATGCTATAATTAAATTAGGAAGAGTTCAGTAAAGTAAAAAGCTAAACCTTGTCATAAATGCGATTGAATATAAATTATCACCTGCTTGAACTACATAACCAAGATCAATAATAAAAGGAGATGCCGCAGCACCCCCTTGGTTAATTTTAGCCCAGTTTGTTTAAGAATGGCTCTGAGAAAACTTTTATTACCCATTCCGCAACTGCTATCTCGCATGAAACTTAATTTAAAATCAATGGCCGTAATTTTTCTTCAATCTCGTTTCGTTTTGGTTCCAAAAATGGTGGAAGTGCTAGTTTTTCCCCCATTGTTTCCTTTGGTTCATCTGTCGCAAATCCTGGTGTATCCGTTGATAATTCAAATAAGATACCATTGGGTTCCCTGAAATATAATGCCTTGAAGTAATAGCGTTCCACTTTCCCTGAATTCGGTAATCTGTGTTCCTTCAAACGCTTTGCCCATTGATCATATTCTTCCTCATTCGGAACACGGAAGGCAACATGGTGAACACCTCCACGACCTAAGCGGACTTTTGGCAAATCAGGTCTTGTTTCAATATGAACTTCCGCACCGCTGCCGCCTTCTCCAGTTGCATAGATCAATAGATCTGGATGATCCCCTTCAAGGGAAGGATAAGAACCGACAAATCGAAAACCCATGACTTCTGTTAAAACACCGATCGTTGGTTCCGCAATTGCGACTGTGAGGGTTACAGGTCCTAACCCAATAATGGCATGTTCCAGAGGAATATCAACCTTTTTCCATGGGGTTCCGGCTCTCACCCCTTTTTCACCGTTATCGGCTACCAGTTTTAAGCGAGTCCCCTCGAAATCTATAAATGCCAATGTATCACGATTTGCTCTTTTTTGAATTTCATCATGTTGAACCCCAAATTGGTTAAATCGATCTTTCCAAAATAACAATGAATCCGAATTTTTAACTCTTAATGATACAGTAGAAATATCTGAAGTTCCCCTGTGCGTTTGCCCAAGATGAGGAATGTCAAAGAACGTAACTTCAGTTCCAGGGGTTCCTTCCGCATCAGCATAGAAAAGATGATATGATTCTGTATTATCTTGGTTAACAGTTTTCTTAACCAATCTCATTCCTAAAATCTTTGTATAAAATTCATAATTTTTTTCGGCTTTTCCTGTTAATATTGATACATGATGTAGTCCTAAGAGTTCCATCTCAATTCACTCCCGTCACAATATTAGCTTAATTCTTTTGTTTGAAATTAAAGTTCCCTTTTAAGAGGAAAAGGTCTCTTAAAAGATCTTATTTATTAGAATAAAAATGAATCTAAAGCATATTGACCGGGACCGATCAAAGCTATACCAATAGCAACTGCAATTATAGTTAAATTGTATTCATAACCATTTGCTGTTGACCATAATCCATTTGGAGCATGCACTTTTACAATAGCCATTAACATAGTTCCTGCAATCATAATTCCTGCAAGCGGGGTTAATAGTCCTAAAGCAAACAAAAGTCCCCCAATTAGTTCTGCTAACCCAGCGAATAGAGCCATGGTCACTCCAGGTTTCATACCAATCGATTCAAACCAACCACCAGTTCCTTTTAATCCGTAGCCACCGAACCAACCAAACAATTTTTGAGCACCGTGACCCACAAATAGTAAACCAATTACCAAACGTATGATTAATAACCCAATATTTATCATCTTAAAATCCCCCTATTTTTTATCTCGAATTCGAGATATCATTTAAAAAAAAATGTACACTTAAACTTTGTCCCTAACTTTTTTCATGAGACTCACCAATGTCCCTGCCTCATCAGAAGTTAATGTATCAAACATATTATCAACAAACTCATGATATTTCGGCATGATTTCGTTCATCAATTTATTTCCATCATCAGTTAATATAACGTGTATCATACGGCGGTCATCTGGACAGGCATTTCGGCTTAATAAACCTCTTTGTTCTAGTTTATCTATTACATAGGTCATTGAACCACTTGAGACCAATATGCAAGTTCCAATTTGTTGAATGGTTTGTTTCCCTTTTTGATAAAGTACTTCTAAAACAGAAAATTCCGTAATGCCAAGCTTATTTTTTGCTATTTCAACCTTTATTTGATCATGAATAGCTTTCGATGTTTGCATTAATATTAGAAAGGGCAAGTTCGAGCATTTCCTCTCCATTTTTCACACCCCCTTTTAAAATCTTGAATTTAAATATCTTGAATATGAGATAATCATAATACATATAAATTCTTTTGTCAATTCCCATTTATTTTATTATTATTCAACAATCCTACCCGGTAACCATCCATGAATCGCAAAAATCGACTCTTCACCACAAAGAATTAAAATGGTCCTTCACCTTTTGCAATGGAGATTCCTTAAATATATCTATCCTTCCTGTTTATCAATTGCATAAGGAAACGGATAAACATCATTAGAAGAAAGGTGCTTATAAATGTGTATATCCATGTCCATGTATGGTATTTAATTAATTCAGTATATCTTTCAAAAAAAAACTCAATTATCGTTAAAACTGTGGTGTACAAAATACATTGTAGAACAATGTTGAGGTATCTTGAACGATAAGTGGTTTGATAAAAGTAAATACAAACAACTGGAAATAGAAGATATTCATAAAGAACGCTGGAGCTAAAATAGTTACTTAAAAATCTCGCTGGATATTCGAGCATTTTCTTTTCTACAACAAGAACACCAAAAAACGTTGAAAACCCAGAGGACAATGAAAAAATTAAAATCCAATTTTTGATGGGTGGTTTTCTTAAACTAGAAAACAATAGGGTGATCCCGATTATGAGCAGTGACCACAATATTATTCTATCCATAGATAAAATAGCCCCCTATCTTTTATTATCTTTTTTATTGACATTATTTCATTCTATTTATGTTCTAACCAGCGAATTAATTTTAAATTTCCTACTAACAATGCGTATAAAAAAGGATAAGAAATAGCAGATAACCACATAGAATACATCCCAATCTTAAACACAAAATTAAGTTCTTTTCTAGGATATACATCTAGGAATTTTTTTATAAAAAGTTGCAATGGAACATTGGTGCTTGTTTCACTAACCTGCCCCTTTAGTTGAAGAACAAAAAGATGAGATCGCCGCAGCATTCCCATCTTTAACAAAAGCCTCCGTTAGCGTAACAAGGCAATGCAAATTAATTTGCATTCTCTGTTAATTTAACTTTCTGCCGACTCTTTGTATCTCCTCTGTTCTTCCCTCAAATTCTAAATCATTTAAAGTCCCATTCAATATTTATCTGATTTTCTCCGCCAACTCTAAAATAATTCCCTCCGGACCACGAACGTAGCATAACTTATAACTTTCTTCATATTGCTGTATCTCACTAAAGATTTCCGTTCCCTTCTTTTTCAATTTTGCAACAATAGCTTCAATATCTTCAACAGCAAAGCAAATATGTCGGATCCCCAGCGTATTTGCAAAAGTTTGCTGAATATCTTTTTCATCTGACGGCGTATAAAATTTGACCAACTCTATCCATGCCTGACCATCTGGCATCCCCAATCCTACGCATGCCGTTTTAACATCATTAAGCCCAACTATTCTGTCCAACTGTTCTCCTTCCATTTCCCATTCCGCTTGCACTTCAAGTCCTAAATCAAGAAAAAACTCTTTAGCCTCTGAAAGATCATTTACGTTTATACTCACATGATCTATTCTATTGATCTTCATATCTCATACCCCCTATGTTCCTGTTATTTTCAATACCTGTATTCGTGTAAGGCTTAAAGTTTATTCTTGGTTCATTGCACTTTCATCCATAAATGCAACTTCCCATAAATGACCGTCTAAATCCTGAAACCCCCATATATACATAAATCCATGATCTTGAATCTCACTAAAAGATTTACCACCAGATGACAATGCCTTATTTACTATCTCATCCACTTGATCCCGACTTTCAGCTGAAAAGCAGAGAATTGCTTCGGCAGAAGTAGTAGTATCCACAATTTCCTTCTTACTAAATCCTTTGAAACGTTCTTCAATCATTATCATAGCAAAGATATTGTCACTGATGATCATACAAGATGCGGTCTCATCGGAGAATTGTGGGTTGAACTCAAAACCAAGCTCCTTGAAAAAATTGGTGGACTTTTTCACGTCTTTTACAGATAAATTGATAAAGATATTTTTGGATGTGAATGCCATTTTTATTACCTCCTATGAAAATTACTGGCAAGAAAGCCATGTCATTTAAGTTTTTCTTTGAATGTCTCTAAATATTCCACTCTTATAATGAGTCAACCTTCTTAACTTATGTGGCCCGATTGTTGGACACAAGTTAAACAACACTCTTTAACTATACGCACCCGTTACTTTAAGTACAACATTTCAAAATCTTTCTTGTGCAAAAAGAAAAAAGGCGACCTCCTTCTTGAAGTTCCGCACCCGGTGGTTGAACAAGAAATTGAGAGTTTTAATATAAAATTCATATTTATTCCTAAGAAAGAACGAGTGTGGTTTATAATTGATATTGTCTCAATAATATAAAATTATGGGAGCGGTGGAAATGAGTAAAAAAATTATTATAGCTTTGCTCTGCTTAGGTTTAATTGTGGTACTTTATTTTTCAGCTTTCCGTTCTGGTTCAAGACCTGATTCTAATACTATTCCTACTACATCCTTGGAAGAATCAATCTGTGCAAAAGTAGAAGCACAGAATGAGGATTGCAAAAAAGTGATTTTAATTGATACCGTTTCAAATGTGGCTTTTGTCGAGACTGAATTCGGAATCCTTCCTGTTCTTATCAGCAAAGACCATACCAAAATGGTAAAAATGATTCCAGGATTGGATTTCCAAGAATTCAGAGAGGAAAAGGAGGAGAATGGACCAATAACCTGGAGAGTTGAAAATAATGTCCAAAAGGATTTCTCCATTATATACGGATTTGCCAGAGACAAGGCTAAGACCATCATTATAAATAGTGAAGGCAATATTCAGCCAAATAAATTTTATGTTCGGGACGACTTGGCTGGTATGAGCGGAGGTTCAGGTACGGCTGCGTTGTGGGTTTGGTATATTACTTCTAAAGATGAAATGATTAAACCAGCGGATATAACAGTTTATGGATCAGATGGTCATCTTATTTACGGAGGAAGCAAAGAGGAATAGCTGCTTTTGACCAGCTACTCCTTATGTGATTTTTGGATTTACATTGTGCTAATGTCAATTACGAATCGATATTTGACATCTGAAGCCAATACGCGTTCGTAAGCTTCGTCAATTTTGTCGGCTGAAATGACTTCAATTTTAGGAGCAATGCTGTGTTCTGCACAGAAGTTCAACATCTCCTGTGTCTCACGGATGCCTCCAATCATTGAACCTGCAAATGAACGGCGATGACCGATAAGTGAGAATACGTTAAGTGACAATGGCTCCGCTGGTGCACCGACGTTGACCAGTGTACCATCTAACTTCAGCAACGAAAGATAGGCACTAATATCGATCTTTGCACTTACCGTGTTAATAATTAAGTCAAAGGATCGGCCCAGTTTCTCAAATGTTTCCGGGTCACTTGTAGCATAGTAGTTGTCTGCGCCAAATTGCAAACCATCATCCTTTTTCTTCAAAGTTTGTGACAGAACAGTTACCTCTGCACCCATGGCGTGTGCAATTTTGACAGCCATATGACCAAGACCGCCCATGCCAACAACCGCTACTTTCTTACCTGGACCGGCTCCCCAATGATTTAGTGGCGAATAGCTCCTACTTCTGTTACAATTCCCGCAATCTCGTGTCCAGGTACAAGTGGATAGTTTACGGGACCCCAGTCTCTTATGAACTTAGGCTACACACCGTATTAATTCGAAGTCAAAATTGAACTAAAACACCGTTAGTTAAGAAGAAATAAGCCTCCTGTTTTGGCAGCCTCTATAAACTAATTTATGATGTCAATTTTAAGCCAATTACTGCTGTTAAGATTATTCCTATAAATGAAATTCGTTTCCAATCTTTAGATTCTCCATAAAACAACATTCCAATGATTGTTCCCCCTATTGTCCCAATCCCTGTCCATACTGCATAGGAAAGCCCCATAGGGAGGTTTTCCATAGCTAAAGATAAAGAACCCAAACTTAATATAAAGCCAATAAATAATAGAATATAGGATTGTAAATTTCTATATTTATTTATGAGGTTCATAGCAATTACACCAACCACCTCAAAAGCTCCTGCTAAGAGAAGAAATATCCACCCCATTTATACTACACCTTCTTTCTCACCTGAATCTGTGGTGACAAGTTTTAGACCTAATACTCCGATTAGGAGCAAAAGGATGAAAACTATTTTTGTCCAACTGAAAGGTTCTCCAAACACGACCATATCAACCAAAACAGTTCCTGCTGTTCCTATCCCAGTAAAGACAGCATAGGCGGTAGCAACGGGTACTTTTTTTGTAGCTTTAAGTAATAAAACAAAGGATAAAGAGATAATCAAAATAGTGCCAGCCCAAGAAATCAAGTTAGTTGAATGTTTCAAACCCATCGCCCACACTATTTCAATAAGACCTGCAATAATAACAAATGCCCAATTTCGATTCATTAAAATTCCCTCCAAATACAGTTAATCATTCGAGAGTCCACGCCAAAACAGATACCAAGAGGCATCTAACCTTTTCTGCAAGCGTTCAGAACCTCCGTATAACATTTCTACGAATACCCCATCTAATACGCCCAAGAATGCAGCAGTAGCTCGCTCGGCTCCAATTATAGAGCTAATTTCCCCTTCTGACATAGATTTTCCTATAACTGGAACAAAAAGCTCTTCCAACTTATCTAAGTATTCATATACGTATTTCATCGCCTGTTCATATAGGTGAGTTGGTGGAAAAAAAGAGATACGAAGCCAAAACTTAGTAGAATTATTCTTCGCGTATCTCTCTTTGTACTGCAATAAAAAATCAAATAAAAAATCTTCAATAGGTCTCGTTTTATTACTGTCTATAAAGTTCATAACGAAACTTAACTCATCAGCAAATACGTCCTTACATACCTCAAGAAAAAGCTTATCTTTATCTTTGAAATGAGTATAGATGGATTGTTTTTTTATCCCTACATCATCGGCAATCTGTGACATCGATGTCCCATCGTAGCCATTTTCTGAGAAATGATTACGTGCACTTTCCTTAATTTGATTTGAAGTCATACTATCACCCTTCCGAACGTTCGTCAGTATATATTATCACTGGATTAAATCCTAGTCAATTATTACCTTTCCGTAATGAAATTCAATAATTCTTATTAAAAATTGCCTGCCCCATTAGCTTAAGTACATTTTTTCACAAATTATATTTCAACTTAAATTTAATTATAAGGGTTAATTCTTGTAATTAGCTAAGTTCTTCTATCTTGACATATGTAATTACTTGAATCGTTGTTTTTTAGACTCTAGTTGATTTTTTGGAAAAACGGGTACATACCCAAAGCCTGTCCTATTCGGGATACATATAAATACAGTACAACAATACAAGAGGGATAGATGGAAGGGAGGGACAAGAGTGGACTAACTATTGAGGGGGTTAGGTCGTCTCATGGAAACATCATGAAAAACTAACTAGAAAGAAGGAGAAAAAATGCAACCAATGGTTTGGATAACCATTTTATCTTTTTTGGTTACCCTCGGATTAATTCTTTGGAGACCTAGAGGCATTAATGAAGCTATACCTGCCACGATAGGTGCGATTATTGTCATACTCAGTGGAAGTGTTTCTCTAACAGACCTGGGTATAATTGCAGAAACGATAAGCGGTGCTGCGATAACTATTATGGCAACGATTGTAATGGCGATTGTCTTAGAGAGTTTTGGATTCTTTAACTGGGTGGCAGAGAAGCTGGCGGAAAAAGCAAATGGTTCTGGCATCAGATTATTCTGGTATGTCAATCTTTTATGTTTTCTCATGACACTCTTTTTCAATAACGATGGAAGTATCTTAATTACAACCCCAATTCTAGTCATGTTATTAAACAACATGGGCTTAAAAAACCATCAAAAAATTCCGTATTTGCTCTCTGGAGCTTTAATTGCAACTGCTTCGAGTGCTCCAATTGGTGTAAGTAACATTGTCAATCTGATCGCTCTAAAAATCGTCCATATGAGTTTGTATCTGCATACGGCGATGATGTTTGTTCCTGCCACGCTTGGTTTACTTTTGCTGACTTGGCTTTTGTTCCTTCGCTTCAGAAAAGTCTTACCGAAAACAGTTCCTACTAAGATTACTGGACGGTCACTACCTTCTTACCATCCACTTAAGCCAAGTCCTTTGAAACATGGTACAGAGAAGGAACGTTCAAGGTTTATGCGAAATGTCCTGCTGTTTGTATTTTCAGTCCGTGTTAGTCTATTTGTCGCTTCGTTTCTTTCCATTCCCGTCTCTCTTATGGCTGTCATTGGCTCGCTGGTCCTTTTAGGATGGAGATGGGCTTATTTAAAAATATCTCCAACAGATATGCTGAAAAAAACGCCGTGGTATATTATCGTGTTCGCTTTTAGTATGTATGTGATTATCTACGGTCTGAATAATATCGGTCTAACAGACTGGTTGATCCAATTCATGCGTCCGATGGTTTCCGGAAGCCTGCTCAATGCGAGTGTGATGATGGGGGCATTGCTATCCGTCCTGTCCAATATATTTAACAATCACCCTGCTCTTATGGTTGGAACCCTAACGTTAATGAATATGAAGCTCAGTTTACTAGAATTGAAAATAGCCTATTTAGCTAACGTCATTGGCAGCGACATGGGATCGTTACTGCTTCCAATGGGAACGCTTGCTACCTTGATGTGGATGCATATCGTAAGGAAAGGAAAAGTAATGATCAGTTGGTGGCAGTATATAAAAATCACAATTGTGGTTATACCACCTGCTACACTGTTTACTCTAGTTGTCTTGTATTATTGGGTTTATTGGCTCTTTGGTGGAGTACTCCAAAGATAATTTGAGAAAAAAGGAGAATTAAGATGCTTATAGATTTTATAGATTCAAGAGGAATTCCAATTGAGGTTGAAATTTCAGGAGGCGTTATTCACAAGGGAATCCTAACAGATGCCGGGTTGGACATCATTGTTTTATACGATGGGAGGACCGATTCATACCTGTATATTCCATTTGTTCATGTTCAAAGAATAAAAGAAACCATTTTAGATGAAGAATATACCTCTTATACCACTCCTTCAGAACAACCAATTGAAACGGATGTAATATCGTTTCGTAAATCATTGACGATTGCTAAAGGATTGTTTGTCAAGGTTAACGTCACAGGGAATAAATACATTCATGGGTATATAACCAACATTATGAACGACTATTTTGTCTTTCACTCCCCTGTGTACAAAACAATGTTTATTTCGATGAATCATGTTAAATGGCTAATTCCGTATCCCCCTAATACAATACCGTATTCTTTGAACAAGGAAAATCTACCCCTTGGGCCTATATCCGCTCCTTTAGCTAGATCCTTTGATGAACAGTTGAAAAGATTAGAAAATCAACTAGTTATTATAGATGGCGGAGAAAATACGGAAAAAATAGGCTTACTTCAAAAGATTCGTAATAACAAAATGATTCTTATAACAGCTGAAGGGGAAACGGTTTGTCGCAATTTAGAGCATATCAAAACAATACAATTACCGTAAATACCTTTAGTAAAGATAAGGAACTTAATAAACTCATCTTTAACAAAAAATAAGTAAGTAGGTGATGTCCGCATGAAAATACAAAACAAACAAAAAGAGTAATCCAACCAGAGTTTGCCGACGAGGCTGGATTACTCAATCACTTCTTAAGTTGTTTGTTAGACCGTGTCGTTCAATGCACGGTCTTCTTTAAGGTGTATCATATATTATATTATATGTTGTATGGTTTAATTTTGTTTTAAGGAAGAAAAAATATTGTAATTCTATCCTGCTCCGTTAGGACAACAAGAAAAAAGACCGCCACAGCGATCATTTCTTTAACTCTTGCACCCTTTACTTTAAGTACAATACTTCACAATTTCCTTTTATATATTCCATCTTTACCATATACATAAAGAAACGTCCCACGCATAAACACAGGTCCATTGATGCGTTTGCCGTGTTCATCTGTTAATTGCAGTTTTTCCTTTGGAGTAATCGTTCGATTTTTTATTCGAAAACGCATCATTGTATACATATCTACTTGACCAATTAATCCTGCTTGGTCAAACATAAATTGCTGTATCGTATCATCACCTTCAACACGATAACGAAAAGACTCATTCATCTCCGTCAGTTGAACAAGATAAAAATCATCATAGTAGAAGAAATATACTTCCTTTGAGCTCAGGACATTTAATGCATAACAATCAATAATTCCATAATTGCTTGCACCCCATAACTTATTACCATTCATTGTATAGGCAATAACACCAGAACTCCCCATAGGCTGTTCCCATCCAAAATTCCCAAATATACCTTCGTCAAAATAACTTACCCAAATTGTATCTGTTTCGTCAATTTGCATATCACTAATACCATCACCAAGTGTAAATGCTTCGATTAATTGTCCGTTAGGATTATATCTTCTAGCGTTTCGTTCAATGTATTTACCATCTTTTAAACAGCGACCTTGAACAACAAGTAAAGTGCCATCTGAAAATAAGTCTACTTCGGTAGGCATAAGAGGAATATTTTTTAATTCAACTGTATCAATACTTTCACTTTTTATAATCCGAATTGTCCAGTTATGTTTTGGTACAGGACGTTGAAAAAAATCCAGTTCCTGTATATTACTTTCAATTAATAGTAATGTTCCATCTCTTGTTATTTGACCATCTACGAAATTCAAGTTTGAGGAATAGTTAATGCACTTTTGTAATATTAATTTTTCTATTTCTATCACCCTAATCTAAAGTGTAAAAACTTTTATAATTACTTTATGATTTTACAATAGTAATACAAAATCCTTATTAAAGTATTTCGAAACGGTTGTATCACTAATTGCATCAGGAAGATGAATTTTAACTATACCAATATCTATAGTCAAATTTTCAATATCAACCATATAAAACCTCCCAACACACTTAGTATATTGGATTCATTAACAAAGATACGAAAACAACGGGGTAATGTTGCTCTATTATCCTGACATTAGTGATCAACAAAAAAAGAACTGCTACGGCAACTCCATCTTCAACTCAAGCATCTGTTTGTCGAAGATAATCCTACATTTCTCAGATAGGACTTATATTGAATATTCACGGCCTCAGTATCTTTCTCATTGGAGACCATTCCAAATATCCTGCAATTACCGCACTTTTTGCATTCAAATATATATCTTACTTCCTTATTATATCTAAAGGCGTTTTCTTCGCATTGAATTTCTGTATTTAGAGTGCTTTTATACCATTGATTATCGGAACATACATCACAAATTTACTTTCAAAATAAAAAAGAGTTACTCTTGTAGCCTTACGAGTCCGGTTTTGACACGCAAAATAAGAAATAAAGCTAAAAAACAATCGAATGAACACCCTATTAACACCCTTTTTAGCATTGTGTTCATTATATTCGAAAGGGCTTTGTGGAATAATGACCATTGAGTGTTTACTTAACAATGAAAAACAATTTTATATTGATGGAGGAGATTCTAAATGTCGCATAACATCTCAAGCAATAATACAGAAAAAATTCACTTTATGTTAAAATCCACTCCGCCGAGAAGAACGTTTCACCAGGATATGACAGAAGAAGAGCGGAGCATTATGCAACAACATATCTCATATTGGATGGACAATCAGAATAAAGGAATTGCCTTGGTATTCGGACCTGTTCTTAATCCTTCGGCCCCACACATATTAACTCACCGTAAATTTCAAATATTACTAAAAATTCCTGTATTTCTTTTATCACATTTGGCATATCTCCATATCCATCCACAGCCATTTCATAATCAGCCTCTAATCCATTTATTTTTGAAAATACATGATCTTCAATATTAAGCTGCCAAGCTAATCTATACATCAAAGTAACCACTTCATTAATTTCGATTTCTTTTTTCTCAAATGATTTGTAGATCAAGCCTAAAATAACCTTCGATGCAGTTACTTTATAATTTCCTTTTGTTAATTCACTCAAAAGGCTGATAACGTCTATGATTTTTTTATTACTCGATAATGATACTTCGTACAATATATAAGGAATCTTAGAAGAGTTCAATTCTAAGATTGTTGAATCAACCCAATCTATTACATTACGTATTTTAAAATACCCTATTCCCAATCCAACTTCATATACAGCTACCTTCTCTAACAAGCTCAGCATTTTTTACTCCACCGTTTACGCAAGATTTGTTTTTATATTAGCATTTATTTCACTTCAACTTCTATTGATGTAAAGCACCGGTTAATTGAACAATATATTACCAATGTATGAGTTTATTTATCAGACCTTCTTTTTAAGAATAAGATACTTACCGAGAAAACAACCACGTATAATCCCCAACCAATTATACTATCCGCCTGAATGTGAATACCTTGGGACCTTATTATAGATAAAATACAAACAGAAAGAATTACAGCTATAAATAAAGAAAACACCATATTTTTTAAGGTCTTACATCAGTTTTAGTTCTATATCAAATCCAAAAATATATAGAAAAAAGAAAAGATAAGTAAACCTTATTTAACAAATAGGTGCAATATTTAAAAAAGCATTTTTAAAAACTGAAAAGGCGATGTGGTTTGAAATGGGGATTAAAGGTGCGGTGCTTCTTTCTGTTATATTAGTATCAGTGATGTTTATTATTATTGATACAACTGTACCAGAAGGTAATCTTCGTTCTATTTTAAGTGGATTATCCGTAGGTATTACTGTATTAGTTGTAAATTTTATTGCTAAAAAGAGACGGTAAAATTAGATTTTGTTGTGCAACTAACAGGTGCTTTATTTCATGATGGACTTCTGATGCGAACCCATCTTTTCATTTTTGAAAAAACAACTACAAATATAAGCCCGTTCTTCAACTAACGAGTGCAAGTTATGGCAGCTACCTTTCAACTCTTGCACCTGTTAATTTAATAAGAAATTTATTGACGTGGTGCAAACAAGATGACCGAAGCACCAATTAAACATATACCTGCACCCACCCAATCATATAAATCAGTAGTTTTTTTATCTATGCCCCATCCTATAAAACAGATAGCACTATAAACACTCCACCATACGCGGCCCCGTTACTTTAGGTACAACATTTCACCATGTTTTCATTGGAAAAGAAAAAGGCGACCTTCTTCTTGAAGTATCACACCCGTTCGCTGAATAAGGAAAATTTCCGTTGTCCGCACTCCTTACTATACACAACTATCCATGCTCTGTCCCTACCGCCTTGATTCTTACTCTCACGACTTTCCTTGTATATCCAGAATTTTTGGACTGTATATGTGTCTAATGGCTTAAGGTCGATATCTTGGGCAAAATACAGTTTATATACATTAGAGGGGGATTGTATGAGGCTAAGAAATGGAGATTTTTATACAAATGTTTTTACCAGTAAGTTATATAGGTTAAATGAAGATGACGATAGTAGCTGGTACTTGAGTTTGCGTGATAAAGAAGGTTATCATGAAACAGAAAAGACATCAGGGCGTGATATGATTAGACTGGTAGAAGGTAGTTATATAAAAAGCTAATAAAAAAAGCTACCCCATTCCTGTCATTGTACCCGTAATCAGATTCTTTTAGTGGAAATGCGGCATTGCCATTGCCCCCTATAGAAAATATTATGGGAATCCTTCCTGGGGAACACAGGGGGCTCATATCCTTCTTTTTAATAAAGTTTTAGGGAGCTATTTGATTCATTTAGATCAGATAGCTTTTAACTTTTACTTTTCTAACTTCTTACATATTGCACAAAGTGCCTAATTAGATTAAAGTTGCTGGGCAGCCATTATCGGATTAGCCGATCAGATTCGGAATGCACCTCTGGCAAATGACATCAGGAATTATTTGTTCCAATATGCTTTTGCTTCCTCCTCAAGAACTTTTAACCTTTTATAATAATCAGGAAACTCGTTAAGATGAGCCAATGCAATTTTCCCAGTAATTAGAGGGTCATCCCCAGTAACATTAGTTTGGCTGGATTGTTTTCCGTGTTCAAGTTCAGTATTTACACCCATCCAAAACTCATCTAAATTAAATTTACTTTTAGTAAAGTCAATACCTAAAAGTAAAGCTATTGCTGCAGCTTCCTCTTTAGAAAAGCTAGTTCTGACCCTATATAAACTATTCGATGCAATATTATTAGTTCTAAACATAGTTGGATATTTGTTAAGTGAATTTCTATTTGATAAATGAGTAAAATCCCTACCATAGTTAGAACAGTTAATGAAGTGATTCATATACGGAAAATTATTATAGTAGTACACATAATTCACTCCTAAAACAGTAGTTACCAATAACATATGTTAATTACTGGTTTATGAGCATGTAATCCTAAAAACTAAACAAACAATGAATTCACAAAAAATACGACTTGGCTTTTTAAACTAACCTTTAGTTGAAGAAGATTAATTAAGTAATCGGTTCAAAATTTTTGATTTGTATTTGTAAATGATAGGAAAAATACTCCATTAACATACTTAAGAAGTGATTTTTTGAATACGCTTTTCACTTATTATTATTTTAAAAGTAACTAATTAAAAAGAAATTCATATTATAAAATAAAGTTCTTTGAAAGAGGTGTGACAATTGACTCAACATATTACAACAGGACCGCATCCTGGACAACCTGGTGCTTGTATTGCCCAATATAACCATACGCCTTTAAGCCATACTCCCCTTCCCCACTCTTCACATAATCCATCTTCTCATCATCCATTTTCTTATCACAATCATATAATGCCCTATATTCAACAGCCATTTACTCCTTATAATCATCATTATGGAAATCCTTCCTGGGGAACACAAGGGGCTTCATTTCCTACTTTTTATTAAAGTTTAGCGAGCTATTTGATTTATTAACATCAGATAGCTCTTAACTTTTACTTATCTAACTTCTTACATATTCCACCGAGTGCCTAATTCGATACAAGGGAGCCATTCCTCTATTCAACAGCCACGGTAGTCGAACAAGAAATTACCCAACGTTCGAGATTAATGTAGAAAATGAACAGCAGCTCCTATTGGAGCACGATCGTATCGTTTTTCAATTTCCATTCTACTGGTACAGTTCACCCGCTTTGTTAAAATAATGATAGGATTTGGTTTTTACTTACATCTGAATCTGTTTTAAGTGCCATCCATGGAAAAACGTTTGAAAAGATAGAAAAAAATAATATGGAATTGCTTGGAGAAATACACCCGGCTTTACCACTACCGACCTGAATGGCAATGTTCCAGGAGGCAAAACACCTGTGGAAGGTGCACAAATCATTGTTAACTACGCCTTAAACGAAACAAACGTGAGTTAAAAAAATGATAGTAAAAAGACCAAAGTACACGTTTGGTCTTATTGCACCTATAATTTAAACATATTGTGCTGTGTCCCAGTCCATAAATATATCTCTAACAAATTGGCGTTTCTTTTTATTCTGTGAGCCAATTATAGATTTCTAATGTTGTTTTTTCTAGATTACTTTGTCCATTTAAATAATATAGTGGCGTCTTTGTTTGACTCAATTCTTTCATTATTTTTTTATAAAATGAATGAGCAAAAAAGGATGTATTAATAAAGATTGCATCTACTCGCTTAATCTTTGAAATATCTCGATTTTTCTCATCAACTTCAATAAATTCAACTTTAGGTAAATGCTCCCTTAATTTTAATTGCCAACTTGGGGACCCTCCAAAAATGATGATTCTTTTAGACTTAATCAATTCGAACATAGTTTCCAAAGGTGGCGTTTTTTCTAAATCTTTCTTTTCTTCACGATAAACAAAGTCTCTAAGTACATGAACTTCATTGGTGTAATCATCCATTCTTTTCATTTGCTGCTCTAGTTGACGTATTTTTGCTTGTGCTAAACAAAGTTCAGTTGTTAATCCATTGATTTCTCTCTGCTGATTTTTAAAAGTAGATTCCCATTCCCATTTCTTTCGTGATAACTTAGCTTCTTGTTCTTTTATTTGCTTTTCCATCGATTTCATTTCAAAGTAATAATCATAGTTTGAATGATCTAAATATAGTTTCTTTGTATCTCGATAAAGGGAGCTAACACATTTAAGATACAGGCAGGTAATAAAAAATAGATCTTGTTCCTCTTTAGAAATGTAATTATATTTTTGGGCATATAGAATTTCCAAAAAAACCATATCTAGATCTTTTTTCGTCAAAGGTATTTGTTCAGCTGCATCTAACTCATGAATTTTAAGTGTTTTCAGCCATCCACCTAAAGCTCCGATATATTTTGCAGGAGAAACTTGAAATACCCTTTGCTCTGCTTGTTCCGAGGGGCAATTGGGATCAAGGGCATAGATTCTTTTTAGGTTATCGCTAATTAGATACTCCAGCAATGTCCCTAACGAATTAAACCGCGGATTTTTTGGTATGTTGTATTTCTTATATAGCAAAGTAATCTCTTCCTTGTGTTTTTCAATCATATCCCTGGAAAAAATAACTTTTTGTAATTTAATCTCATTGATCGTTGTACATAATACATCTTGAAACGATTTCCACGCAACATTTCTCGTATTGAATGGTCTATCTTCTCTAACACACAGATACCACAAGACAACATTTTGATAAACCAGTTCGACCTCTTTTACCATTTCACTCTTTTTCTTTCTTGAAAAAGTTCGCATAAAATGTTCGAAATCAATAGATGAATGCTGCTGTAGATATTGATATACAAATTTGTAGCCTTTTTTGATTAGTTGATTGATATGAGAATGATTATTATTTTGTTCGGACCAAGCAACAATCCCTGCCACTTGCCTAATTCTTTCCTCACTTTGAGTGGAGTACAAAGAAAATAATGGATTCCCTATTAATCCACTTCTTTTATACGCCTCATAATATTCCCATTCATTTTTACGGTAAAAAGTTTCAATGTACGGATGTAAATAGGAATTTCCACCTAATGCAATGATTAAAAATTGGTTCAACATGATTGATTCTTGCGGAAGAGTCTCTATTTGATACGCCATTGTCATTTCACCTCAATTAAGGAGATTATCCTTTATTAAATATTAGTAGTGTAGTTAAGCTAATTTCATCATGTTGAATGTGTTTAGTAAATAATACCACAACATTGTTCACAAAAACTTAACAAAACTTAACGAAACTAAACAAAACTTAACGACTTGTGATATAACTCATATGTATTGGCAAGAAGAGATGGGTTTTCATAATCTACTTTCCAAAACCGAGTGAATTAATATTTAAATTTCTTCTTGATATATTCCTAATTTTAACGGCTTTAATTTCAGCGATATTTGAAACTCCTGAAGTTTTTCAATATCTTTAAAGTAGTCATTTATGTCACCATCTTAGTGTTTGAATATTCAATCTACAAAAAAAGAGATATGGTAGAGTTAAATTGAATTACGAGGTGTGAAATTATGTTAAATAATAAAATGAAGCGAGAATCAAATAAAATTATCAAATCAGATCTTAGACCCTATTCGTCAGCAATTGCATTTACACCAAAAAGATGGCTTTGAAATACCTAATTTTAGAGAGGTTTTTGAAATATTTACTGAACAAATTAAGGTTGTAATGGAAGAGAATGTCCCTATTTGTTCCTTTACTTTTGGCATTCCTTCTAAAGAAGTGATTGCTGAATTAAAACAAGCTAACATTATTCAGATGGGAACCGCTACAACCGTTAGAGAAGCAGTTGAAAATGAACTAGCAGGAATGGATATTGTTGTTGTTCAAGGTAGTGAAGCTGGCGGACATCGGGGGAACTTTATCGATGGGAATCAAGAGAGTTTAGTTGGTTTAATGTCACTAATCCCGCAAGTTGTTGACAATGTTAGCATTCCTGTTATTTCTGCAGGAGGAATTATGGATGGACGAGGTCTGATGGCTTCTATTTGCTTAGGTGCAAAAGGTGTACAAATGGGGACTGCTTTTTTGACTTGTCTTGAAAGTGGAGCACATAAAGTACATAAAGAAGCAATTCTTAATGCTAACGAAGATCACACTGTTTTAACTCGTTCATTTTCTGGTAAATGGGCACGGGGGATTAAAAATAAATTTATTTTAGAAATGCAGAAGAACGAAAAGTTACTACCAGATTTCCCTGTTCAAAATACATTAACCCAAGACATTAGAAAGTCTTCTGCAACACAAAATAATCAGGAGTTTATGTCACTTTGGTCAGGTCAAAGTCCAAGATTAGCCAAAAATCAAACCGTTGAATCATTAATAAAAAGTATTATTGGAGAAGCTCAAAAATTAAATTAAGGAATATAACGATTTTAATAACTTAAAGACTTTTTAGGATCCTCCATTTATTACAGGAATGCTACCCGTTTATATGAGAGAAAGAGATGACTCTTCCACAAATTATGTCTATTCTCTTGCTCCTGGTTACTAGTAGGTTTCACAATTATCCGTTTAGGGTAAAAGAATTAATTCATACCGTTTCTTAATTTGACCATGTTATACCAGCTGACTCCGCCATGTTTTGATTCAGATAGGCCATGGTTAACAAAACCAAGCATTTCATAAAATGAAACTAATTCCTGTTTACATGTTAAAGTGATTCCATCTCTTTCATTTTCTAAAACAAGCTCTTCCATTTTCCGAATTAAAATCTTTGCAATTCCTTGATTTCTAGCCTGTTGGGACACTGCTAATCCTAAAACACTCTGATATCCTCCCCTTTTAGGATTCTTTTTGATTTCCTTAAAGAGATCATCAGTTATGTAAAGTTGATTAATTATTGGTCCATTAATATAACCAAGTATTTCCCCTTCCTTTTCTGCCACAATAAAGGTATCAGCTATCAACTGAATCCTCTCCACAAATGCTTCTTTTGTTGCAGCTTCTTCTATTGAAAAGCCTTCATTCTCAATAATTAACAGCTGTTCTATATCTGTCGTTTGAACATTTCTTAAAGAAATCATCTTGTCTATCACTCCTTTTCTAACTGGAATTGACCTAAAAACAATAATAGTAATAATTTTAGTACAATAAGAAAGCCACCATTATGGCAGCTTATCTTTACATAGCCTAAATAAAAAAAGAGAATAAACTGCAGTCTCCTACTACTTAAAATAAAAATACTTAGTTTTTACAAATAATACTCAATCATTTTTGCAAACTTTTCTTTCAGTTTTTCTTTTATAGATAAGTGATTGACGTCAGTGGATGTTACTCGCTTTGAATTTCGGATGTCTTCATTGATGACTGGCATTATTTTAGAAATAAAGACAGGGTCATGGATATAGCAGTTCATTTCTTCATTTAAATGAAACGAGCGCGAATCAAAATTTACGGTCCCTACCATCAATACGTTTTTATCAATTAAGAATACTTTACCGTGTATCACTCCCTTTTTATAACCGTATACTTCTATTCCCTGTTTTAATGCTTTTCGAATATATGGATACGATGCCTCTTTAACTAACAGTGCATCCGAATGAGGTGAGAACAGAATTTCAACACGAACTCCTCTTTTTCTTGCATCCACTAATGAGTTCCAAATAGTTCTGTCATTTAGTATAAAATAAGGTGTTACTATAATTATGGACTCTTTTGCTTGATGAAACAGCATTGCATAATCTTGCCCAAGTTTTTCTCCGCTATAATATGCAGTAAATCGATGCGAGGTTGCTCCCTTTTCCTTTGTCGCGCTGTGTAGAGGAATCTGTTGCTCTGTGTTTTTCTTCCAGTCTAACACAAATTGATGTTCTAGATCTTGAACTCCTTCTCCTCGTATTTGAAGGTGATAATCTCTCCAGTGACCGAGTTTTACTTTTTCTCCTAAATACTTCTTGCCAATGTTAAATCCGCCAATGTATCCAATCCTTCCATCAATAATTGAAATACGGCGATGATTCCGACGATCCAAAGAAGCAAAAAGATAAGGAAAAGCAGGCTTATTATAATACGTAAAATGCACTCCTGCTTTAACCAATAATTCTCTTTCCCTTTTCTTTAGTAAAATTCCACCCAGCCTGTCCACTGCATAATATACTTCTATACCTTCCTGGCTTTTTTGTCTCAATAAATCTAGAAATTGATGACTTACTTTATCATCTGCAATAGAGAAAAAGTTGATATGCACGTAATGTTTTGCTTTCCTTATATCTGAGAATAATTGATTGTTTAACTGCTTCCCGTCCGTATACATAGTAATATGACTTTGACGAATCGGGTAGTGAATGGGCTGCTGGTCAAATACCATCCTTTTTTCGGCTGCTGTTCTGTCAATTTTACCCCAAACAAGCAAAACATAACATGCGCCGATAAATACAATTAGGAGTACTTGAAGGATTTTCAGTATCTTTTTCAGCATATGCTATCTCCTTTATATATTATCGTTTTCATCCTGATAGTTTTTGCTATCGGGACAAAACTATCCCCTTAGCCCTCCATGGAGCGGATGTTTCGTAAAAATTGTTGTACTGTTTATTCCACTTATTATCGTATGTTCTGCCTTTGTTGGTCGAAGATATTATTAATTTATAAAAAAGGGGGATTTTACATGCTTGGTTACTGCGGATATGGTTACGGCGACCGTTCAACATTCGTTCTAATTGTCGTATTGTTCATGTTCCTAGGTCCGTTAGAGCTAGAGGAATTCCATTTGCGGCTTTTCTTGATTCACTAAAAGTTGTATTCGACTCATCTTAAGGTCAAAAATTATTGAGTCCGAAAGGATTTTCTGGTGGATATTCCTCTAACTTATCAGCTGTTCTTTCATCTGGTGAAGTCGCCCCAGATTTTTTGTCAAAATAAATGGCTATTCCAACCAATATAATGATAGGTGTAAATATATAAATCCAAATCATCATAACCCCTCCAAACTAACCAACGAATTACTAATATGATATTACTAATTTATCTTTTTTTTACAATATTTTTTAACAAAACTGCCCCGTTACCTATAGAAGAAAAGAGCATTACCCGATGTTCCAGTAATGCACCAGATAGTTTAAGTACAATTCTTCACAATCTTTCTTTCAAAATATAATCCATTTGTTCGTATGCCTTTTGCCTACCACTCTGAAACACTTTAGATGTCTAAAGTGTTTTTTCAAAACCGTTATCGAGATTTTGCTTCGATATTCCATTTTCAACTTTTTTTATTTCTAAATCTAACTTTTTTTGTTCTAATTCCATTTCTTTGATTTTTAGTTCATGTTCCAATTCCATTGTTTTTCTTTTTAATTCATATTTCTTTTTGTTTTCATGACCATAATAAAGGAGACTAAGCCCTATAATAATTGTAATGTAGAACCACCAATCCAAGAAATTTCACCTCGTTTTTAATTTAGTCTCTGTTATTTCAAATAGCTACAAAGTTTGGCTAACATAGCCAATCCTATAATGGTTAATAACAATACCTGTATCTTAAACTTTAACATTAAATGAAGTGAATTTGGACTATATTTCCAATAATCTTATTAAACTAAACTATCCGTTAGTTGAAGAACACTTGCTCCAATAACCGTATAAACAGGAGTGATAAAATAAAAGTTGGTATCTTATCGAAAGTTTTGTTCAATAAATTCTTGTTCTTCTTCGGGTGTCAATAACTGTGTCGCAACTCCGATTGTCCCGGTTTGAAGTGAAAGAATTTCGTTGTGTGCTTCGACCGCATTTTCGAAATTCCCTTCGTTCCATTCATCCAAGAATCGTAAATAAACGTCTTCGTGAACATAATCCGTTTCGTCTATTGTTTTAAGCAATTCGTCAATTCTTCCGCGCGTCATTTCGGTCGACCCTACCTTCATATCTGCAGCAACTTTTTGGTGAGTCATACGGTGAACAATCCATTGGAATTCGGCTTCGGTAGGAACGTAAATTCCTTCAGTGATTTTTGTTTCAAGTTCGGCTTCGTTTTCAATATCCGTGTCAAGCGAAGCTTCGGTTCCCACTTTTTCTTTCCAGTCACTAGTCATAGCTTGATATATTAGCACACCGACGACAATGACCCCCAATACACCAACAATCGAAATACCAATCAAAAGTCTGTTCAAAAATTTTCCCATTTACCCAACTGCCCCTTTTATACTTATCACTATTTTATTTCTTATGGATACGAACACAACAACCCGAACGTTAAAGACTGTCACTTAAAATACCAGTTCCTGTCCCTTCTTCTTTATGTATTATTTGTTTTGTCTTAATTCCTAAAGTAAAGACAAGAACACAACATAGTACAACGGCTGTCCCACATAACTTATTCAACGCTGCAATAAGCGGTTTTATCAGCAATTTTTTGGAGTAAATCAGCGGAAATCAAGGTTCTATAGAGAGAGATGTATTTTTTCAATCATATCCAACATATCTTCACTGTAGCGTTTAGGTCCTACAAAGGAAACGGGTGAAGCAATGGTATAAGAAATTTATTGACGTGGGGCAAACAAGATGACCGAAGCACCAATTAAACATATTCCTGCACCCACCCAATCATATAAATCAGGTGTTTTTTTATCTATGGCCCATCCCCATAAAACAGAGAGCACGATAAACACTCCACCATAGGCCGCATAAACTCTACCGAATGATGGAAAGGTTTGAAATGTAGCTATTATACCGTATAAAGCTAATGCTATCCCTCCACTTATTCCCCAATAAACTGGCTTACTTTCTCTTAACCATAACCAAATTAAATAACCTCCGCCAATTTCAGCTAATCCTGCAAGAATAAACAAAATAATTGCATTAAAAATTCAGACCACTTCCTAACATTAATCAATATTCAAAGTATAACGTACTCTTATTCAATTTTCCTGCTTCGTTGGAACAAGAAAAAGGAGCCGCATCTACAACTCCTTGTTTCGCGAAAGTACCTCGTTAAATTAAGAATAAACTTAGAATCGGAGGTAACAACATTAATATTATTGAAATGGAAATAAGGACATTTGATACTTTTACTGAAAGTTTTTCACGTCTTATATTTTACCACACATTTCCAAAATTTTATTCAACTGAACTTTAATCGATGTATTGCAAGGAAAAGGTAATCAGGTTGACCTAAATAAACGGACCTCGGCCTCCAGTTTTAAAGCACAAATCCTCCCTACTGGAATTGTGCTTTTTCTTTGCTATTTGTACGGTTCACCGAATTAGAGAGAATACTTAAAACTATAAAATTTAGAATATATATCATCCTTTATAATAATCAATGGCTTTTTGGTAATCCTCAAGTGTATCAACATCCATTAAGACTCCCGGATCATCTACATTCATGTATTTTTTTTCGAAACCTCCTAGGACCGCACGCAAATTACTTTCTGGATTGGTTTCGAGGATTTTCTGTTTCACTTCGCTCGATAATTTGATTGGGTGACCGCCTTTATAGTTGAAGCTGGGAATTACAACGTTCCCCTCTTGTTTTTCTAATAGATGAATCGTCTCTTTTTTAACAAGCGGACAATCTCCGGGTGTAATAAAAAAGGTTGGTTCAGTTAATTCGCTGCACCCCTTTTGTATGGAACTAAACATTCCTTGATTAAAGTTTTCATTATAAACAAATTGGATCTGAAAGGAATGGGCATTTTTACTGCCGAGTTTTGCTATTTCCGCTTGGATGATTTCTGATTGAAACCCGGCTACGACGATGACTCTCCTGCATATTCCTTCAAATTTAGATACCGTATGCTCTATCATTGTCATTTTCCCCAGGGGCAAAGTCATTTTATATGTATTCGCTCGGCTGGAATAGCCAGCAGCTAGGATGATTGCTTCCATTTTTATCACCTTCTACCTATCGTTGAGTTTTAATCCTAGTCCCAAAAGATCATTCGTTTAATGTTAGGTAATCAAGTTTTTTGGGGATAACAGACTCTAGGTACTTAGAATATATGAGATGAATGGTATGAATATTTGTACTTTATATCCTATCCCTATCTTTCTAATAATATGGATACGGCACTTTATAAAAGGAACAAAGCCATATTACCATATTAAATTTACTTCTATCTCTTGTTAACAACATTTGAAACATGGAGCCAAAATATCTACCCCTTTGATTGTGTGTTATAATGTCCAAAAAAGACAATATAACGATTTATGTTTTATTGTAAATTTCAGACGTTATATTGTAAACAAAAATTTAGGAGTGCTCTTATGGAAGAAATAAATCTAATCATTGCAAAAAATTTAAAAGCTTTTAGGGAAAGGAAAAAGTTAAGCCTCGAAAAAGTCGCAGAGATTACCGGGGTAAGTAAAACAATGATTGGTCAAATCGAAAGAGGTGAATCAAGTCCAACAATTACAACCATATGGAAAATTGCAAATGGATTAAAGATTTCTTTTACCTCTTTAATCAATAATCCGCAACCAGATACTAAAGTGATCTTAAAAAATGATGTTCAAACACTTTTTGAGGATAATGGAAAATACAGACTTTATCCGTTTTTCCCCTTCGAAGAGGATAGACGATTTGAAGTTTATTCTGTTGAAATAGAAGTAGGTGGATTTCTTAGTTCGGAGTCGCACCGTGAAGGAACTGAGGAGTTCTTAACTGTTTTCGAAGGTGAATTAACTGTACAGGTAAATAACATTGAGTATACAGTAAAAAATGGCGATTCTATCAGATTTATGGCGGACAGACCTCATACCTATTATAATTCTGGTGGCACATTATCTCGATTAAGTATGGTTATCTACTATCCAAATTAAAACCCCGCTCAATAAACGGGGTTTTTACCTTTGCATTCTTACTCTTGGAACAAGGTCTAAACTTAAAACATTAAACAGACACCAATCAAGATATCAATACATAAACAAAAATGAGTAGTAAGCCTGTCATATCTAATGCAAAATCCGCTACTACCCCAACAATTAAAAGAATTTTAATCCAAATATTTTCATTCTTAATATCTTTGTATGCTTTTATCATTAACCAACCCAAAATGCTGATTCCTGTTAAGACCATTAAAAAGCCAATAATCTTCAATATCATATATTTTTCCTTCACTTAAAAATGCTGACCAGTTCTATTGGTCCTGATGTGATTGACTAATAGTGGAACTATGCAATCCAGAGAGTTAGCTGAGGAAATAAGTTACTCATTGATATAATTGTTAATCCCAGCCAAACCCCAGTTTGCCTTCATTTATTTTACTTTTGTTCCATTCTAAAATACCTTCTCCTTCTTCAATACCTTGTTCTTCCATTTCCTTTTTATAAAACTCGATAATTTTATTACGTATTTCATTTTCTTGGGGTAAATCTACGATTAAAGAAGTAGCATATGATCCACCTTCATCTTCTATTCTTTCTGGTTCATCTAGAATACCGATAACATTTACCTTTGTTGCACCAAGTTCATAGAGTTTGTCAACAAATTTAATTGCATTTTCAGTTTCTCCAAACCTATTAGTAGCTAAAGCTGATGGATTGTTGCTGTTTTTAAGCCATTCTAATGCTTCAAATGATTTCATTAAAGACACTCCTTAAGCAATTGTTTTTACGGTTGTATTGTATAAATCCTATTATAATTTAAATCAAGTCTTACTAAATTACTCTGCTTACGTTAGTGCAATAAGCAAAAAAATCCACCAAAATGGCAGCTGAATCTTAAGCTCTTGCACCCGTTTGTTTAAGTACAATCCTTCACAATCCGAATGCAAACGATAGCCCTTATTTACAGTAGTGAAAATAATTCAAAATTTCCTTTTATCTTTTGTTTTAAAAAGATATTGAAGCCATTTTAGAATTTTTAAGGAAGTGTTTAACATCACTTACTAATTCTTAATTAGAACCGAGTAGTTTTAACTAATTCAATAAAATTATCCATTAATATAAAAAACCGCTTATCAGCGATTTTGACTAAATGTGAAAAGTTCTAAAAAGCTCTTTTCCCATTCAAACAGGTCCGATTAGTACTCCAAGTAGTCGAAAATTAGAGGAATAAATACATCCTACCGTAACAAAGTACGCTGATAGTACAAAGGGTAGAAAAGAATATCTTTCTTTTCCTCCACCTGCATCTTTAAACGCATCCCATATCGCAAAGAAATACAAACAAGGGTAAAACATTAACCACTGATAATCAGCTTGTATAATCGCTTTTTCAATCTCTCCGTGAAAACTTAAAATAATAAATTCGTTAAAATTAGTTGGACATTCACCAAAAATTTTAAAAAAATGAGTATAGTACTTATATATATTTCTCATTCAGAAATTGTCCGAAACCCCGAAGGGCAATGGTCCAAAATAACACTTCCTTTTCATTCGCCACATCATTCTAACCCTTTGCCAATTCTTATCGATCTTCTACCAATGGTGGTTGCTCAAGCCAGCGATTCTTTATCATGATATGAATCCAATCGTTACTAATCTTTAAATCAGCCATTATTGCCATCATGTACTTTGATGATAAATCACGTCTTGATGCGAATGCTAGCCCTGTTCCATAATAAATCATTGCCGTCGACGTTAAAAATCCAATTTGGAACATCAATAGCTTTTCAGAAAACGGTGATACCGTAGAATCCGTAATTTCAGCATCATAAATAGGTGGACTTGGAACATTTTCTGAAAGTAAAACCTCATTAAACATTTTAATATTCTCCTCTGCCATTTTTATTGCTTTCAGTAAGAAATTTTTAACTTTATCAGACTTTGCAACTTGATGGGCGGCGACTACAAAGGCTTTAGCAAATGTACTTTTTTTCGAATTAAAGTAAATATTAGTAAGTTCAACACAACTTAAAGCTCTTTTTTCTCCAAACCAACCTGTTAAATAATTGTTATCATCTACATATTCTGAGCTATCGGGTGGATTCACCACAGGAGGACGATGATACACACCTTTTTCTAGCATAATATCCTTTGTTCTGTTACATAATTCAACCGCACTAGCATTACATTCAGTAAAATAATTACGAACATCCAGTCGTGTACATGTAGTTATTGCTCCACTATACCCATGACAACCATGTAAAGACATGATGTTTAGATATTTTAAACACAAAATATCAGAAAAAAGTCGGGGGGCATTTGGTGTATAGTCATTATCCTTAAATCCAATAGGAATTGGATAACCTTCACTCCTAAAAAATTCTTTTATCTTTTCTATATGCTTCGTACTTAGGGACATTGCATATTCAAACGCACTTCTTATATCATTATCCTTCAGATGTTCCATCATATGTTTGTGAATACACATACTTGCTGTTTCGTTTATATACTGCGTCCAAAGTGCGGCAATCTCAGCGGAAGTTAATTTAGCATTAGATGAGTTATCCAATTTAAACACCTCAATGTTTTTATTCATAAGGTGTCCTTTTCACTACTTAGAAATTCAGATTATAGAGGAATATTTCATTATTAGCTTAATTAAAGTGGGAATTCAAATTACACAATCGTTAGACAATATACTCATAAGATTAAAAAATTTATTAAGAGTTCCTTCTGTACAAAAGTTGTATTTCTATAAGTATCTCTAATTTCACATTGTTTTCGGTGGGCATAAAATGCTCACCTTTTTTATTTAATTAAACTTGCCGTAATGTTTTTCAATTTCTTTGTTATAAACTAAACTGTGTAATTTTATTGAACTATTCTGCTTCAATAGTTGAAAAAGGGACAGTTCTGTACTGTTATCGCATGCGATAGTTGCATAAGTATTTGAAAAAATAGCCTGTATATATTTGAACGATGAATAACTTACCTATTATTTTGTGTTTGTTTGCACCATATACAGAAAATTGGGAAAAACGTAATCAAAATCGTAACTAAGTTTATAAATTCATCAAAAAATACGTTAGAAACATTGATATATCAACAATTTAATAGATTGCAGTTTTTTAAAATTTAGGTATTTTTTTTCAATTATTTTAAATTATTCTAGATTAGTTCTTACGATGAATACAATGTTTCTTAACTATCGCAATTGAAAAAAGAACTTCGAATAAGAAAAACATAGGGAGATTTTAGTCTTCCTATGTTTTTCTTCATATTATTTATCTGTTTGTTTTTGCTTCTTTTTCAAATACTCCGCACGCATTTTTTCAAGTTGCTGCTTTTTATCAAATTTGGCAGGCGTCTGTTTTTCATGAAACTTCGTCACAGCTACCTGACCTTTGTAATCCAATTGATATTTTCCCACTTTGTACACCTACTTTTCTTGTCTTTAAAGAGAATCTATTCAACAAATATAATATACCTTATTTTACTGAAGTAAACCTTATTACTTTATTAGTGTACTGGTAACTTTGCATATATCAGTAAAAACATTAAAAACTTAGTAAAATAAGTCATCGCCAAATGGTATTCATTTCATTGCTATAATCAAAATAAAATGCCTTGACAAATCTACATCCCCGGTATTTTTCTCCAAAAAATCACCCCTTGTTATTAACTTTTCTACTTATATCTATCCAAATATTACCTTATTAAACTAACCTGCTCCGTTAGTTCAACAAGAAAAAAAAGATCGCCCCAGCGACCCTCATTTTTAACTCTTGCACTCGTTAGTTAAAGGATAAAGTTCAGAAAATGTATTTATGTTTTCATAATCATAAGGAAGGAAATGTTAATCCATTGTATTTTTCAATTTTCTCTTTTTATGTTCCATACTCCACTCGTGCATTGAATCTAAAATCGGCTTCAATGTCATTCCATACTCAGTTATAGAATATTCCACTTTAGGTGGGACTTCACGATATACCTCTCGACTTATGAGCCCCTCCTCCTCTAGTTCTCGTAATTGATTGGTTAGCATTTTGGGGGTAATGCCTACAAGTGCTTTTTTTAATTCTCCATATCTCATTGTGCCTTCCGACATTAGATACAATAAGATGATAGGCTTCCATTTCCCAACCAAGATGGAAAGAGCATCGTGTACTTTACAAAATTCAGGTTTTATTTTCATCTTTACCTCCAATAGTATCCTTTTAGATACTATATATCTTCAAAGTGCATACTTATATAATTGATTTTAATGGTTTATTATGATTATGAAAAGGAGGCAATTAAAATGAATACCGAAAATATTAAACGTCGTGAAATAAAAAAAGTATGGACAGTAACCGAACAAAAAATAAGCAATATTCATACCGCCAGTCCTATCCTTGCACCTGGCAACTGGGTAGATTATGATCCGTTCTTATTATTAATGGAAGATAAATTTCAAAAAGGAGCATTTAGTGAGCATCCTCATCGTGGTATAGAGACCTTAACATATATCATTGACGGAAGGCTTAATCATTATGACAATGCTACGGGGGCAGGTGGAATCCTAGAAAAAGGTGACCTTCAATTGATGACTGCTGGTAGAGGAGTGATCCATAATGAATCACCACTTAACGGTGAAACAGTTCATCTTCTTCAGCTTTGGGTTAATCTACCTCGTAAATATAAAATGGTAAAACCCCGTTATCAAAATATGCACGCAAAAGATATGCCTGTTCATCAAGAGAACGGTGCCTTAATTCGAGTATATTCAGGTACGTCTGGAGATATTGTATCGAACACCCTGAATTACGCACCTGTCACGTTTGTAGAAATGGTGTTGCAAGAAGGAGCATCCATTAGTCAAGACCTTCCTGGTACCTATAATGGCTATATTTATGTATTAGAAGGAAGTGGATCATTTGGTGAAAATAAACTTGAGGCGAGAAAAGGGCAAGCAATGTGGCTAGGTTCCGCAAATGATGGGGAAATGAGCAGTATTCACATTTCTGCAAACGAAAAATTACGTCTTGTTCTTTTTGCAGGTGAACCTCTCAGAGAACCTGTTGTAGCATATGGACCTTTCGTAATGAATTCAGAAGAAGAAATTCGACAGGCTTATCGGGATTATCAGGAGGGTAAATTCGAATCTCCAGTAGATTAAGGATTTATAGAAATAGTCGAATGAATTTGATTAACTCATCAACGAACAAACTAAATAAAGATAATTAAAGGAGTAATAAGATGATAGGGTTTGGTTTATTGTTAATTCGCTTAGTAATTGGATTGTCATTTGTAGCTCACGGAGCCCAAAAGTTATTTGGTTTTGGTGGCGGCGGTTTAAAAGTAACTGGTGCGCATTTTGAAAAATTAGGAATAAGACCAGGGGTAACAATGGCGTTACTCGCTGGGCTATCGGAATTAATAGGTGGAGCTATGTTTGCGTTAGGGTTACTTACCCCACTTGCAGGCATTGTGATTGCAGGAACAATGGTAGTAGGGATTTTAAAAGTTCACGGACCAAATGGTTACTGGATTACAAAGGGTGGATATGAATATTGTCTTGCTGTATTAGTGGTCGCAATAGGTTTAGCGCTTACGGGGGCAGGACAATATTCACTCGATGCTATTTTATTTTAAATTAAATCCATTTTTAACGGCATATGTTTTGGTTTCAAGGAATCAGACGCTCAGAAGCTAATTCTGAGCTTTTGTTGTGATACCATCATAAAGCATTTCTATACTGGTTAAAGGGTCTTTGTATGGGACAGGCAGCGACATTCTTTATTCAGCTAACCTGGCCCGATAGTCGAATAAGAAAAAGAAGACCAGCTATTCAGAAATAATGTTTCTTCTTTTTAAAAAACTTATAGAAATGCAACCGTTACTTTAAGTGTAATCGTTCAAAAAATCCTTTACCAACCCTTACCATTACACAAGGAAGTAATATGTGCAAGATGATGTCTACCATGCCAAGCATAAATTCCTATATTTTTACCTACTGAAACTTCACCTGAATCTGGATGGATGAATGTCTTTTCCATATCAGGAGGAGTTAGATTACGTAAAAGATTGGTCCAGCGTTTGTGTAATGTTTCGAGAAGTATAAGTGAAGTATCAATTGGCAAGTTATAATCAGATAGTTCCGCCCATTTCGTTTCGTCATATGGCTTAATTACAGGATTTTCTTCCGTAAGAGCCAATTTAAAACGAACGTAGGCATTCATATGACTATCTGCAAGATGATGTATTACTTGTCGAACAGTCCACCCACCAGAACGATAAGCTGTATCAAGCTGTTCATTATCTAAGTCTTTTACAACATCTCGTAATGATCTTGGTAATTCTTCAATCTCATTTATCCAAACACTTGTAACACTGCTAGTAATTTCATCATTAAATTGAAAAGTGCCAATTGGGTATTTCCTATCCATCTACTATTCCCCCTAAAAATTCCTTGGTTTTTGTAGCTAACTAAATCAATCGTTTAAAAAATGTAATTCTACATCAATTTCTCTAATTCCTTTACACCTTAAATATTATTCACCCATCCTGCCCTTTAGCTCAACAAGAAAGCAATGCCCCTGTTCTAGGGCATCAGACCTCACTTGAATGAAAAAGAGAGGCATTCTTATTAAAAGAATGACCTCTCCCGGGAATTTATTTATCGTATTTTCTACTTTTTTCAATGAGGTACTTCCAGTTTCTCAATGATCCTTCTTTTTCCCTTTTCCTTTTCCTTTTCCTTTTCCTTTTGCCTTTCCTTTGTTCTTTCCCTTCTCTTTCTGAAAATGCTTTTTCTCCTTACCTTTGTTTTTCTCTATTTTTGGAGATTTTTTTTCGTTGTTATATTTAGGAATAATCGGCACTTCCGCAGATCCAACGCCTTTTATATAAAGTTCATTTCTCACTCTGTAGACACTATTAGGCTGCTTGAAACTTGAGGAGTCAGTTCCAAAGGTTTGCATCATCGATTTAAACATGTATTGAGCAATTTTCGTTGTATCACCAACCATGTAATTCCCTTGACCGTTTTGCTCATAACCAGTCCAGACCGCCATCGAGTATTGTGGTGTATAGCCAGCGAACCAGCTATCATTTGTTGCATTGGATGGGTATCCAAATTGAGCGATGGTTTTTTGATCAAAATTGGTTGTGCCTGTTTTCCCGGCCACATCTAGTCCTGGTACGTTTGCATTTTTTCCAGTCCCGGCATCGACGACGGTGCGTAACATATCGGTTACCATATAGGCCGTGTAATCCTTCATCACACGTTTCGGTTTCTCCGCAAAACCTACAACTTTACCATTAGCTAACACCACTTTCTGGACGAAATGTGGTTTGTTGAAGACCCCGCCATTTCCAAAAGCGCTGTAAGCTCCAGCCATTTGTAAAGGATTAACGGTATTGCTTCCGATCGCGTATGATTCATACACCTGATGGTTATGGAAAGTAATCCCGATATTTTCGGCAAAGGTTTTTGCCTTCTCCATTCCCACCGCTCTCATTGTGAGAAGAGCAGGAACATTGTAAGAGTATTGCAAGGCATTTCGTATCGTCATCATGCCATGATTTTGACGGTCCCAGTTGGAAATCGATTGACCAGTTGAATATGTGGTCTTCTGATCATTAATTAAATGGGCTGTCGACCATTTTAACTGTTCAATTGCAGGACCATAATCAAAAATCGGCTTAAAGGAGCTGCCCGGTTGACGTTTCATATCGATGGCAAAGTTGTTCCCCATGAAATCGGCTTTAAAATCGTTCCGCCCACTTCCTATCGCCCTTACTTCTCCTGTTTTTGTATCCAAGAAAACGAAAGCCCCCTGAAACCCAGAATCAGGATAGGCAATGATTTCATTGGTTCCCAGCATTTTGTCCGCATAATCCTGTGCTTTCGGGTCCAAGGTTGTATAGATAGATAATCCATCTTTGCTGATGTCTACACCCTTGAGTTTTCCCTTAACCTCTTTCACAGCTGCATCCAAAAATGCTTCATATGGCATACTTTGTTGATTCTTTTTCGGCACAATTCCCTCTGTAACTGGAACCTTTGCTGCTTCCTTCATTTGTTTTTCTGAAATATACCCGTGTCTATTCATCAAAGTTAAGACAATATTTCTGCGTTTGGTCGCCTCTTCTTTGTTTTCTGGTTTGGAGGGGTCATAATTATTCGGACTCTGGGGCAGTCCCGCTAACATGGCTGCCTGGGCAAGTGTCATCTTTTTCAACTCATTTTCTTCAAGTCCATAGTAATTCTTCGCTGCGGCCGCCACCCCGTAAGAGCGGTTGCCGAGGTAGATTTTGTTCAAATACATCATTAATATCTCATGTTTGGAATACTCTTGTTCCAGCTGATACGCTAATTTCCATTCTTGCACTTTTCGTTTAATTGTTTTCTCAGGAGTTAAAAATGAGTTTTTGATCACTTGCTGTGTAATGGTACTGCCGCCCTGTGATCCAAAATCTTCGGTTACGTTTACGAATATCGCTTTTGCCGTCCTTTTTATGTCAATGCCCTCATGTTCATAAAAACGGGAATCTTCCGTTGCAATAAACGCATTTTCCAATACTCTTGGAACTTGTTTATAGGAAATTTTTGTCCGCTTTTCCTTCCCGTATTCATAGAGGAAGCTTCCGTTTTTATCATAAAACTTCGTTGAAAGCGGATCTGCCAGTTTAGAAGAATCTAAATTGGGGACATCCTTAATCATGGAGGCGAACGTGATTGCTCCTGCTCCTGTTGTAACAAGGCCAAGGACCAAACAGACGATGATCACTTTTTTTATGAAAGACCCTTTTTTAGGCGAGCTTTTACTTTTTTGTTGATTCTGTCTTGTTTTTTCCGCTTGTTTTCGTTCCTCGCGAGATTTATATGTTTCTTCTGTCATTCCTCTTCTCTCCCATGCTTGTTTACTCAAAGTTGATTCAAATCAAAAAAAAGGAAGTATGACTCTCCCTGCTTAACTTTATATACATTCGTAAAGTATCTTCCGTTTGTGAGGGAAATGAATAAATTCTCCGTCCCAATGGTACGCAGAAAAAGCCAACATCACTAATGATGCTGACTTTCTCTCTTAAAATAACATTTTAGGTTTATCACCAAAAATCCTAAATTAGCTTGAGTCCACTTACAAAGATCAATACAGCAACAATCGTTCGCAGCGGTCTAGTCGGGACCTTAGCAGAAATGCTGCTGCCGACCAATACGCCTGGAATGGAACCCAAAAGTAAATTACCAACTAGCATATAGTTCACATTCCCATAAGAAATGTGGAGCAATCCTGCCACGGTTACCAAAAGAAACGCATGAGTAATATCCGTTCCAACCATCTCTGATGTCTTCATTTGGTACAGATAAATCATTGCCACAGCGAACAATGAACCTGACCCTAAGGATGTGAGCCCGACGATAAATCCAAAAAGGCAGCCAATAAAAATCGTAAGCAGCTTCTTTTCTTTCAAAGGCTTTAATTGCCAACGATTCGGTCTTAATTTCTTTTCCACAAACGTTCTGATAATAATCGCGAGGGAAACAAATATCAAGATGTATCCAAGGGAATGCCTAATAATTTGTTCTTGATTATGGTAAGAAGCTTCAAAATAATGGAGGGAACCAATCGCAACCACCGCACTCGGAATACTTCCTAACGCTAATAACTTCACCATCTGATAATTGACTGTTTTTTGTCTCCAATGTTGAAAAAGTCCGAAGAATTTCGTAATGGAGTTATAGACAAGGTCTGTACCAACAGCAATGGAAGGATTCACCCCGATGAGAATTAATACAGGGGTTAGCAGTGCTGCACCTCCCACTCCAGTCAAGCCTACCAAAAAACCTACAAATAAGCCCATCAATGTAATCCCTATACTCATATCTGCACGTCCTATCAATTCCAAGTATTTATATAGGATTATATACATTTATTTAAATCTTGTAAATAACTAAATATTTATTAGATTCTGAGAGTTTATTACAGATTATTTTCATCATTGAAAAAAAGAAGGAGTCCACGTTTCCGTGGTCTCCTTCCAATATGCTTTAATATTCATTAAATCGGCTATGTCTTTAGCGAATTTCCCTTTTCAAAGAGCCTTTGATCAGCTTGATCTCTCCATTTTTAGGAATTAATTCGCTGATGTTTTCATATTTTTGTTCCCTTTTTGAATGATTTAATTCCTCGACTACATATTCCTTATAGGAGCAGCAAAAGAGTTTACGGGCAACTTTTCCTTTTTCACCAATAAAATTAAACCAACCTTGCCCAACATAAAAAGGATTCGTTAGTATTCTATCAATTACATACGATATACGCTCATTTTCTTCCCCTGGATTAAATTTTGTTTTAGCAGAAAGAGCCACGATAAAATAGTTTTTAAACCGATCAAATTCTAGTAATTGAAGATGATACTTCTCACGCTGCTTTTGATTGAAATCCCTAAAGACTGTTTTGATACTTTTTTCAACATCGATTTCAAATTTACTTGCATCTTTCCAGGTCGTTAAACGGGAGTCAAAGATGGACAAAGTGAGGATATAATAGGCAGCATAATTTTTTGGATCATATACTTCATCCACATGCTTATCATCTTCCGGTACAACAATGTAGTTTTTATAGTCAGCAAAGAAATTTTCAATCATAACGTATACCTTCTTTCATAATTGATAGAATGGATGATTAAAATAGCTTGACCAATTTCTAACTGCAGCTATTTGCAAGATGAAAAAACAGCCTGAGGTGTTCTACTCATTACTTTATAATAGAGCAGTTTTCTCGTAATCCGACAAATAACTTCTATGATCCACTGAATTTGTATATAATATATTCCATTTTATATTTCAAAAATCCTGCTTATTCTTCCAAAAATCCGCATCTTTCACCGTAATTAATCAAAAAGTCCCATTTATGGATACCATTTGTCGTAACAGGTCTTTTGGCCGAGTAGGTGATCATTACGATGAGAGAAAAAGCTTACAGTTTTTTCCGTTTCTACTTTTTGAAAAAACGTCTCTATACTCTATGTAACCAAACTGTAAAACTAATCAACTTAACTGTAATACTAATCTATTTTTTCCATTCATAGTAATAGATTTAAACAAGGTAACGAACTAGGAGGACTAGAATCATGAAAAAACTAATTTCCGTTTTTCTATTACTGGCTTCATTTTTATTCGCTTCCCCCGCTTTTGCCTATCCGATTAAACAAGGGTACCCACTTTCGGAGAGTTTAAAGGAATATAAACAAGATTTAGAAGCTATCCATTCGCATCATGATGGACTTAATCGGGTTTCTGTCCGTGAGAACGATGCTACTACAAAACCTTCTAATACTACTAGTAAATCCAAAAATGTAAAAATAAGGATCACAGACACTGAAATTGATCTGCTTTCTCGGTTAGTTCGAGCTGAGGCTGAGACGGAACCTTTTGAAGGAAAGATTGCGGTGGCATGTGTGGTGCTTAATAGAATTGAAAGTAAAAAATTCCCTAAAACGTTAAGAGAGGTGATTTATGCCCGAGGGCAATTTCAACCTGTTCAAAACGGGGAAATCAATAAGCCAGCCGATAAGGAATCTATTAAGGCTGTGAGAGCCGCATTAACTGAACAACGCAACCTGGCACCGGGAGCTTTATTTTTCTATAATCCTGACATTGCTACCAGTCGTTGGCTCGATACAAGAACAACAACAATGGTCATTGGGCAGCATGTCTTTAAAAAATAAGACGAGTTTAAGAAATTCACTAATAGACAAATCTTACTAAAGGAGTAAGAAAATTGTCCATTAGAAGCTCCCTATTGAACAATAATCGCTAAAGGATCATGAGTTTTGTCCATTAGAAGCTCCCTATTGAACAATAATCACTAATGGAGCATGAGTTTTGTCCATTAGAAACAGCAAAAACAGCAAAGTTACGAAAACAGCCTAATAAAAACAAGGTGACTAACAAGAATAAAGTCACATCCGATTATTGGATGTGACTTTATGGTATGTTTGGCGTATTGTTTCGTCCTATGTAATAGCCCACACAATTTCACTTGTTAGGGCTGCTGCGTTCCCGCCCTGACCCGTTTCCTAGTGTCCTTGTTGGACTATAACTCCGCAGGTAGGACTCGAACCTACGACCGATCCGGTTAACAGCCGATCGCTCTACCACTTAGCTACTGCGGAAAAAATTCTCACTTGATGATGAATCTATTTCAAGATGTTTTTTTGGTTTTAGTGGAAATGACGGGAGTTGAACCCGTGTGCAAAGATATTGGCACTTATACTTCTACGAGTGTAGTCAGTAGAATTGATTTCACTTACTTCTTTAGCCTACTGACAGGCGTTGAAGCAGCTAGTCTGGTTTGTCTCTTCCTTCATCCTCAGACGGTGGAATTCGGCGTAGTCCACTTCATTTGAGTCCCTTACCCTACCACATGGACGATGGAGGGAGGAACCGCTATCGTCTGTTATTAAGCAGCGAAAGCGAAGTTGTTGTTTTGTTTGCCAGTTATAGGCTTTATCGTTTTTACGAGGACGAATCCCTCGACTCGCCATATAAGCTCAAACTATCCCTGTCGATACCAAGACATCCCCATAATATAATGGCAGAGAAGAAGGGATTTGAACCCTCGCGCCGGTTACCCGACCTACACCCTTAGCAGGGGCGCCTCTTCAGCCTCTTGAGTACTTCTCTGTAATAAAAGCTTACGCGTAAGTTTCCGTTAAGAACTTACAAGAGAAATATATCATGTCTGCTAAATGGAAGATAGCTGTAAAATTTGGTAGTTCAAAAGCCCTAGAAAACCTTGGGGATTTTTATGGTATGATAATCCATATAGATGTTAACCAAATTATTATTATAGTTTACTTTTAAAATCAAAAGGAGTAAACAAACTGGGGGGAGCATTATGTATAAATTGCGAGGTCATCATCTTTTTTGCCTTCTAGGCTATCGGGGAATGGGCTATTCCCAAGAATACGTCGAAAATATGACGCTTTTGCATCAAACCTTGAGAAACAACCCAAAAACGTTGATTCTACTTGTCAAGGGACCAGATCAGTTGTGTGAAAAGTTCCCTAATTCAGGTGAATACCATTGCCAAGACAACCATATCTATGAAAGAGATGCCGTTATTTTAGACAAAATGAATCTTAAAATCGGACAAATTCTTAAATGGGAGGATATTGAATCCCGTATCCGAAAACATGTCATCCCTTCCGATATTCAAGTTATTTGTGAAACTTGTTCTTGGCGTTCTTACGGGGTTTGTGAGGAAGGTATTCGCGAGATTCATAATGGGAAGGGCTTAAGAAAAGTTCAATAAGCCCCATCTATTAAACAATTTTTTGTCATTTAGTAAATAGATGTAAAAACATTTATATATTCATTTCGGTCACTATCACTGAAAACATTAAATATTATTTTTTCGAAATGGTTTGGATGACTTGCTAGCCAGTCATTAACGGTAGTGACTGCAATATAGGCTGCTTCTGTTTTTGGAAATCCAAATACACCAGTTGATATTGCACAAAAAGCAATGGATTTAATATTCTTCATTTCATTTGCCACTTCTAGGCAAGATATATAACAAGAAGCTAGTTCATTTCTTTGTTGGTTTGTTAATGTCGTTCCTTTTGGAACAATAGGTCCAACTGTATGCAAAACATAATGGGAAGGCAGATTATATGCTCTTGTTATTTTTGCTTTTCCAGTATCCTCTAATTCATTTTGTGCAGACATAATGATTTCACAATCATTCCTTAGCTGTGGACCAGCAGCTGAATGAATGGCATTATCAATACAAGCATGTAAAGGCTGAAAACAACCTAACATTTGATTATTTGCTGCGTTTACGATGGCATCAGCGTTTAATTGGGTTATATCACCTTGCCACAAGATCAATTTATCTAAATGAGAAAAAGGACTATCGGGATACATGGTTGCTAGTGAATCGAGTTTCGCTACTTTAACTATACTTTTTTCCTTAAACTCGATTTGTAATAAAGTATCCAACTTTTCAAGAAATCGCTCATCTAACGGTTTTGGCGCCCTAATGTTTAATAATGCCCTTAACAAATTACGTTTAGCGTGATGATCATTAGGGATTTCTACATCATTTGGAGCATCAGGCTCTTGCAATAACATGATGATTAATTCGTCAACGATTCGATTCGTATCGGTTTGCAAAACTGTATGTGGCACAAATTTTTCATTTAATTTAATTAAAGACGAATAGTCACTTAATAATAATTGAGGCATTCTAATCACTCCCTCATTTCATAATGCTAGTTACAACATCGTACATGTTTTCTGTAAATGCAATCGTTTTTTCTCTGTTTTCCTTAGCGCCCTCAGGATGTTCCATGTTAAAACGAATTAATGTTGCATTTTCATTGTTGAAAGTCATTTGTTCAAATGGGTAACGAATGATTCCAGGAGTATTAAATCCTACACCCAACTCTAAATAAATCATTTTCTTTCCTGTGGATTCATGTAAGAAATGATTGTAAGATTCATTCAATTCATCCCACTCCTCATCTTGAACAAAGTGTTGATTGATCCTTAAATGCGGGTCCATATTTCCTCCACAAATAGGGCATTTCGGAACAAGTTCTGATGGGATTTTACAATCCTCTGTTTTATCAACCATTTCCTTAACTAGCGTTTCATTGTTATACACCGTGTTATGGCAGCCTTTTGCACATTGCAAGTAACCATAATTCCCCTGGACTTCAAATACTTTGTCCGTTACAAAACCAGACTTCTCAAATTGGCTATCAACATTGGTTGTGATCACAAAATAATTTTTATCCTTTACCATTTGAAAAATATCCTTATAAAGTTGAGTCCCACTAGGTTCATACCGATTGACAAGGATATGTTTTGCCCAGTAAGCCCATCTCGCCTCTTGTGTCGGGAATGGATAAAAACCAGAAGTGTACATGTCGGTTAAACCGTACCTTTTAATAAATGGGGCAAAATTCTCTGTGAATCGTTTTCCTCCATACTCTATACCAGCAGCAGCTGACAATCCCGCTCCGCCGCCTATTAATATATCTTCAGCATTTTGGATCACCCATTTTGCTTTTTCTATACGTTTCTCATAAGTTTCATTCATAATTACACCTCTTTAGATTCTATATATTAAAAATTCACTAGATATTAAATCGATCCTATACCTAGATAGCAAAATGCCATTAGCGTTAACACTAATGGCATTATAAATTTTTTTCTTTTACGATACTTATTCTGCTTCACCGACAACTGTGAAACGTTCATTTATATGTTGTGGATTTTCAATTTCATCCAATACAGCAATAGCATAGTCTGCATAGCTGATATAACTTTCACCCTTTGAATTAACAAGTAGGTTATCTTTTCCTGCTTGATAATGTCCCGTTCTCTTTCCTTCAGCATCAAATACAGCAGATGGACTAATAAATGTCCATGTGATGCCAGTTGTTTCCTGCAATTCCTTCAAGTTTCTTCCTTGGCCTTTTGCTGTCGGTTTCACGAAATCTGGAAAATCAGGTGTATCGATTACCTGAACGGTTTTGCTTTCGTCTACATAAAGGCTTCCAGCTCCACCTACAATTATCGCTCTTGTATTTGTTCCTTTTAGTGCCTCAATTAAAGCATGACCAGCATCAACGTGTGCTTGCTCTTCACCAAGTGGTGCACCGAAGGCATTAACCACTACATCAAACTTTTTCACATCATCAGATGTAATGTCAAATATTGTTTTCTCAATAACCGCAACGTTTTTATCTTCAAGTTTTGAAGCATCTCTTACGATAGCCGTTACTTCATGTCCACGACTAACTGCTTCTTTCAAAATAAGACTTCCTGCTTTACCACTTGCTCCAATAATCGCAATTTTCATTTTGAAAAACCTCCTATGAATATAAGCTGTAACTTTTTTGATTACCTGTAATCATAATAATTACAATTAGAACATTTGTCAACTCTTATTAATAATATTTCTAATTCATTCCTATTTAATTCATTAATATTAAGCATGAATTATCGTAATGTCCGTCTCCCCTGGCCTATGCCCATTTGAATATGGACATCTCCCCTCTCTTATACGGCTGAATATACTGCAGTAACAAGGGAGGTGTGTAGAGTGAAAAATCTTTATAGGGATGATCCCCTAGGCAGAAATCATCTAAAAGATTGGGAAAAAATTGCACTGGAGAAATTCTCAGTTAAAATGAGTGATAAAGAAAAACCATTTCCCTGTATTCCTGCGACCATCGGGTTCTCCCAAAATCAGCTGCGGTATAGCTTTATCGGAGATCCTAGAGAACAATCTACGATTTATGAACTTGCTGAATCATTAAGTAGTTATTCGCAGGTTTCAAAGGAGAGCGGCCAATACACATCACTGATTGTTTTTTATGAAACCCCTGAAGATGTGAAGGCGTTGTATACTGTGGAAGATTATGAACAATTATTTTGGAAGCATCTCAGTGGGCTACGTACAATAGATTCATTGGATTGGCCTGAGGATATGCCGACGGACCCCCATAATCCTGTCTGGGAGTTTTGTTATAATGGAGAGAAATATTTTATGTATTGCGCTACACCTGCCCATAAAAATCGAAAGAGCAGGCATTTTGATGTGATGATGCTCGCGATCACGCCAAGATGGGTGCTTCAGGAATTTAACAGATCTCCAAAATTTGCAATGGGTATTAAAAAGGCAGTAAGAAACCGGTTGAAAAACTACGATTCAGCTCCCATTCACCTAGATTTAAACAGCTATGGATCGGATGATAATTTTGAATGGAGACAATATTTTCTGCGCGACGATGATACGTCGTTGTCCAAATGCCCCTATCACAGAGTGCTGAAATTTTTCAAGTTAGATGAATGAAATGAGCGCAGGAACTCACCTGCGTTATTAATTTTAAGAGGTATGTAATTGGTTTAACACTTCCATGGTTGTCATTATCGTGGCAAATTCATTGTGAAGCATCGCTAATTCATGTTCGTGTATTTCTTCGGCAGTATGGTGAACTCCTTTGTGATCAGTGATTTCAAAGGCAGCGATAGCATCCGATACCAAATAGGTTTGATAGCCTAAATTTCCGCTCATCCGGGTCGTAGTTGAAACACAGTGCTGTGTGGACAACCCAGTAATGAGAACAGATTTAATCTTCTTTTCCTTTAAATACATTTCTAGTCCTGTCCCAATAAAGGCACTATTTACGTTTTTAGGAAAAACGACTTCATCCCCACGAGGCTTGATGATTTCTTTAAACTCAGTACCAAACTTATTTTTATAGTGAAGAGGCGAGCCTGGTTGAACGGATAGGTGTTGGGAGAAAAGTACATTTCCCTTTCTCTTCCGCCATTCTGCTAAAAGACGAGCCATATTTTTTTCCGCCTGTGGGTTATTCCGTTTCCCCCAATAGGGATCATCAAACCCTTTTTGCACATCTAAGATCAATAAGGCAGGCAGTTTTCTTAACTTATTCATCATCACTTTGAAACACCCTTCTGACTCATTTATCTTTATTTTGCCCAATATCGAAATACTTAATGAAAATTTAAATTCACTCTATATAAGTTTTTTCTTAGAAATTAAATATCCGAAGCCAATCACAAGAACTGTGATAGTTGAAGGCACCAACAAATGTAAATCATTTGAGAGGACCGGATCAAATTTTGGTTCTCCGATAATCATTTCACCTGCAGTCCAAGCTAGAATTCCTGCACCTGCATAAGAGATAGCCGGATACCTTTCCATAGCTTTTAATATGATCTGACTCCCAAAAACAACGATAGGAATACTAACAATAACCCCGATCATAATACCGGCTAAATTTCCTTCAACGGCACCGGCAATGGCTAGTACATTATCAAGGGACATGACTGCATCAGCAATAATGATCGTTTTCACCGCGGAAACTAGACTTGAACCCCCTTCCCTAAGATGTCCTTCTTCCTCACCAATTAATAGTTTTATCGCAATATACACGAGAAGTAGTCCGCCAATAAAAGTGACGAAAGGTATGTTTAATAGATAAATGATGGCCAATGCAAAGATTAACCGTAATAGAATGGCTCCAAATGTTCCCCAAAAGATCGCTTTCTTTTGTTGCTTCTTGGGGACATTCCTTGATGCCATAGCTATGACCACGGCATTATCGCCACTTAAGACAATATTGATTAAAATAATTTTCAAGAGAACAGCTAATGACAAATCAAAAGTCTCCAAAATAATCACCTCTGGACAAAGTTAATCATGCCATTATATGAAGTTGATGTTAAAAGAAGTCCTGACTTCGTCAAATAAAGCGGACACAAATAAACTACTCCCAACAAAGATTAGGAGTAGTTCATTAACCTATCGAATTAGGAATTTTGCTACCTTCTGCAAATAAAACTAGGAACCCTTATTCCCCGAGAGTCACCTACACGCCGCGCTTATTTCCCCAAAGCAGCGCATGTAACTGCGGCAAAACTTTCACATCATTCAATTGCTGATCCGCAACCACACAATTGACTAACCACTCATATTTCAAAAGTAGTTTCTGAATCAATTCATTATTATTGAAATTGGTGATATCATCGTTCCCAACCTGGAGATAAAAAGGGATATCTGCATAGCGGTTATGGACCATCTTCGCATACCCAAGATCGGCCTCATCGAAGATGACTACTTTTAGACTGACTTGATGTTTAAACTCATTGTCGTTTAAATTTTGAAAAATAGAATCTAAGATTTCAAAATTAGTAACCATATGGGAACTTGGCGGTTTTGGTGAAATGGTCAATTCATCAATGTTTAAGAACCAGTCCTGCCACCTGCTGCCCTGTGTTTCGATACCAATTTTCATTTCTTTTTTCTTTAATAAATCAATAAATTCATCTAAATTTTTCAGCAGTGCCGGATTTCCCCCTGAGATGGTTACAAAAGAAAAATTATCGCCGCCGACTCGCTTTAATTCACCCCAAATTTCTTCTGCTGTCATTAACTGAATATCATCTTTGGCACTGCCATCCCATGTAAAGGCCGAATCACACCAGCTGCACGAATAATCACAGCCTGCGGTTCGAACAAACATTGTTTTCTGCCCAATGACCATGCCTTCTCCCTGAATGGTTGGGCCAAATATTTCTAATACAGGAATCTTACTCATTCCTCCATCCACTCCCTTCTTGCTTCTGCGTAGCTGGTTGGGGTTTCAAAAAGACGGACAAATTCCACTCTTGCTCCATCATACTGATGCTTACGTTCTTCTGTTGCTAATGCATCCTTCATTTTCTCGTAAATCCAAACCACCATGTTTTCCGCTGTGGTATTCATGAAAGGAAGGGTTTCATTCAAGTATTGGTGATCAAGGAATATTTCGATATCGTTTTTCCATATTTCTTTTATATCGCTAAAGTCAATCATTAAGCCGCGTTCATCGACAAAGCCGCTTAATCCAAAAATAACTCGGTACGTATGGCCGTGCAAATTCTTGCATTTCCCTTCATAGCAATGCAAGTGGTGTGAAGCATCGAACGTAAATTCTTTGCTCACGAGTACACGTTTGGTATGATATTTTAATTGGTGCGGATGAATATCTTCATTTATTTTCTGAAGTTTATCAACGATTCGAAAACCCATCGCTAAAACCTCCCATTTAGGAAGTCATCGAGCCCTCGTTTTCTTAATAAACAAGCTGGGCATTCGCCGCATCCGTCTGCAATCACACCATTGTAGCAGGTTAACGTTTTTTCACGAACAAAATTCAATGCGCCTAATTCATCCGCCATAGCCCAAGTTTGGGCTTTGTTGATCCACATTAATGGTGTATGAATAACAAAATTATCATCCATGGATAAATTCAAGGAGACATTTAGGGATTTGATAAAAATATCACGGCAATCCGGGTAGCCGCTAAAATCGGTTTCACAAACACCGGTCACTAAATGCTTGGCACCGGTCTGACGTGCTAACACACCTGCAAAGGTTAGGAATAACAAGTTCCGACCTGGCACAAATGTCGACGGGAGTTCCCCTTCACCGCCGTCCGTGACCGCAATATCTGAACGTGTTAAGGCATTCGGTGCAAGTTGATTTAATAAGGACATATCTAAAATATGGTGTTTCACACCAAGTTCATTGGCTATATTTTTGGCACATTCAATTTCTAAACTATGCCGTTGATTGTAATCAAACGTAACAGCTTCTACTTCTTTAAATTGTTTTAACGCCCAAAATAAACAAGTGGTGCTGTCTTGTCCACCACTAAATACGACAATTGCCTTTTCATTTTTTAACATTTAAATCTAATACATCCTTTCAAATAGAAAAAACAGTACCCCAAGATAGAAGTACTGCTTCATCTTAGTTTTTTTAATGAGGGGGGCTAGAACCTCTATCGCACGATGCAAATTATATAATTTTTGAATGACTAAATGATTATAAACCATATCTTCAATTTTTTCACCTATTTGGCGAGATTTTAATTTTAAAATAAAAAAAGACAAGTGACTAGCGTTCCTTAGTCACCTGCCCCTTCGATGCATATAAAGTTTTCTTTTTATTTCCTTCTCTACTATTTGAAAAAATGACTCCAAACCTTTATTTGCTCCGCCCTCTAATACACGCTGTCCTGCCAAAGCAAGTGCCCCTGTAACCTGTGCTTCCGCCTGACAATTTAGTTTGGTCGTCCCTTGGAGGTCTTTAATAAACAGGTCTGCTATTCCGACGATTTCTCCGATATTCCCTGTCCCTTTTGCTTGTAACTGAATTAAGGAGGATGACTTCATTTCATTAAGTCGAATCTCAAGGGAAAATAGATCTTGGATGGGACCCATATTTACCGCTAATTGTGCTTGGTAAACATCCTTAGAGGTTTCAATAAATGACTTACACCCGGGAAGAGAACTCCTCAATACATTTTCATCCTTTATATACTTCCAAACAACGTTCCTTGGCAATGCGAATGTATAATCGTACACAATTTTCACTGCTTCCCCTCCAATTGACCACAAAAATTTATAATCAATTATATGTATTCAATAGGTTTGTGGAAGGTTAAAAAGAAAAAATAAAGACCTTAACATCTATAAGTGCTCGGCATCTTTAATAGTCACAAAATAAAAACTCGCCAATTGGCGAGCTTTCCATAGCTGTTTGTAATTAAGTGTGGAGTTAGGAGCCTTCATCGTTTCTCTGTTCATACTTATAGCTATTATAATGAAATATTTGCACCTTAACCTTTAGATTCGACAAGGAGTCTTTATCTAAATAAAAGCCGTTAGATTTTTTTAATTCCCTATATTGCTTCGGGTGTTTTCGATACCACTTTTCACCAACATTTAGTATATCTGTTTTATTTTTCACTCCATTTTTATAAATGGAAGTAAGTTTTCTTTTTATATCTTCTTCAACTAATTTCGTTAATTTCTGTTCGGGAATATCTTTAATTTTTTCGATCAAATCTGCTGGTACAGTTAATTCTATATCAAACTTTGGGGTAGTAGTTCCCTTCTTGTATTTTACCTTCATTTTTGGAGTGGCTAGCTTCACTGCTGCTACAAGCTTTCCCTCTTCATCTACTCTTTGATTTAAAGAAACCTTTTTTTCTAATAACCAATTAGTATAAACAGCGTCCTTGAATGGAAGGACTTTAATAAATTTTTGCTGTTGAAAAATCGCATATCCATCGATAAATACAATGGGGTACTTTCCGTCAGCCTTCCAGGTTTGAGAGTCAATTTTTACATTAGGTAGTTTAGCCACCCCCATAGGCTCATAATAGGCTCTTAAAAAATCCATTAATGCCATTGGCTTGATCTCATCTTGATACACTTCGTTCTTTTCCTTTCTAAAAAGAACCGTGTATATTGATGGATAATTAAATAATGCCTTTATATTAAATATTTCGCTTATATTTTCATCCGTTGTCATGACTCGTAAAGTATGCCTGAGTGAACGATTTCTCCCTATTTCTACCACTACTTCCTTAAAATGATTCCTGACTATTCTTTGACTTAAAACAAATGTTTCTACGTGGCCAAAAAATAAAGGAGGCTCCGACTTTTTATAAAGGTTACCAACAGCTAAATTTAGTGTTTCTCCAGTTGCTGATGCAATAAAAATCGGGATGGGTTCAATAGGTTTACCTCCTTCTACCTTTGCTACATTAGCGAAATTTAAGGATTGAAGGTACGCGATATACTCCTTCTTTTCTTCATCATAGTCCATCCCAATTGCCACAACATAGGTTACATCTTGAATATTTTTTAAACCTGAACAACCGGAAAGAATCAGACAACCGGCTAAAAAAGAAATCATCCATTTCCTTTTCATGATTGATTTCCACCCCTTGTTGGATCATCCGGACTGGTTAAGGTTGTCCTTGACTTATAAAATTGCCTTGGAGCCCGAAGGAATGACTTAATCATTCCTTTTAGATCGATTGGCGAAAGAGAACCTAGGTATGGAGACCCAAAGGAAGAAAGGGTTGAAAAGTAAAAAATAGTTAGTATAAAGCCAATAATGACTCCGAATAATCCAAATAAGGTAGCCATTAAGATAATCGTGAATCTTAAGATGGTACAAGCCGTACTTAAAGTTTGATTCACCAACGTAAAAGACGAGATGTAGGTAATGGCTGCTACGACCAGCATGGTCGGTGATGTTAACCCCGCCCGAATCGCAGCATCCCCTACGATTAAGCCACCTAAAACAGCGACGGTTTGCCCAATTGCTCTGGGCAAGCGTACCCCAGCTTCATTAAATAGTTCAAACAAAAAGAGAACAATAAACATTTCAAGTGGTGAAGATATGGGCAGCCCAAAACGCGAGATTGTAATAGTCGCAACGAGTAAATAGGGAACCTGTTCAATATTATAGGCAGAAAATGCTATCCATGCACCAGGTAAAAAAGCAGATATGATCAAACCTATCACCCTAATAATTCTTTCTATTGATACATAAGCATAACTTATGTAATTGTCCTCAGGTGATTTAATCTGCAGTAATATATTGACCGGTGCATAAGAGACTGTAGGATTTCCATCAACTATGAGAGCAAACCGGCCTTGATTCAGCGCCTGAACAATAAAGTCAGGTCTGCCCGTATAGTCCGTACTCGGGAAGATGGAATACGGTCTATCACGAACATATGCTTCAAGTTCATGAATACTCGTCAAGATATCCAGTTCTACTTTATCTAACCTTTTATGGATTTCATCCAAAACTCGCTGATCAATTAAATCATCTATATACAGGAGTGCTACTTTTGTTCTACTTCTTTTACCAATCGTATATTTCTCTAAACATAAAGACGAGGTGTTAAGTCTTCGCCTTATTAAGGAGATATTTGTCTTTATATCCTCCACAAAACCATCCTTAGGACCCCTTATTGAGCTCTCAATCGCTGATTCTTCAGGTTGCCGCTTAGGTAAGGATCCTGCCTGAATAATTAAAAACGAATCACTGAATAAAAATAAGACATTTCCATCAAAAAGTAAATTTGATAAATCGTCTAAGGATTTCGAACTTACATCTTCTGCTTGAAATAAGGATTTGAGTTTTTTTTTGACAGAATCTTCTTTATCATCACTGAGTTTAGGTAAAATATATTGATCTAAATAATGTAAATCAATCAGAGTTTCAAAATAGATCATTTCAAACGCGTCCATGATTGTATGATGCTCAATCAGTCGTAGGTCTTGACTTTTCTTAAATTGATTTTTTAGTTGTTCAGATTTCTCCTTTAGCTTTCCATCACGAAGTGGATTCAAAAGTATTTTTCTTACCATGTTGTTTATCCCTCTTCTTTAATACTAGAATAATGGCGGCTGATAGCAAAATTTGAAAAAGGAAAAATGCCATACAAGCCGGCAGAAAGTATTGATAAATAGCCCTATAGAAAAAATAGGTTTCTACTTTTATTGTCATCAAACCGAACAAAAAGAGATACATGACTCCAACAATCTTAGGGTTCAGTCGGTAATGTTTCTTTTTTTGGGTAAAAAATGTGCCTAAAAGATACATGAATAATCCAATTCGAATCAATGCTCCACTAAGCCATTGATATAAAGCGAAAAAATCCAGATGTGATATGTATTCCCCAATGCTAAATACACGCCACTGCTCATAAGCAGGATATCGGAAGTATCCTGCTTCAGTTGGTCCAAACTCCATGATTGATGCAGAAAGAGGCCCTAAGATTAAGCCTGTTAGGACAGTCAATAAAATAAACAACTGTTTAAATTTAATAGGCTCCTGAGAAAATGGCTGCAACAAGATAACCATGTAAATCTCAAGAAGTCCTGATAGAACATACATTCCCCCTCTAATAAGAGGAGAATAGCCGTCTGCAAACACAGGAAATAACAAACTCGGATCCTTTAAGCTCGTGTTTGTTATTGCAATTAAGATGCCAAATAACACAACAAGCGGTAGTAAAACCCCGCTGGATATAGCCATGCTTTTGACCCCGGCTAGTGTGATTAAAAAACAAACAAAAATCAAGATACAATTAATCAAAAATACAGAAGCATCCGCGAGAAAATAGGCTTTTAACCAGATCATTAAATCTCTAAAAGTTACATAGGAGCTCGTGAATAAAAACAGCATGACTGGAATCGAAAATACAGTTGAAAAAGCCCTGCCAAGACGTTGTCTAATCATAGAAAAGAAACCCTCATTTGGACTGTTTTTTACAATAAAATACACCAGCCATAGAAAGAAGAAAGAAATCGGATATACCACGATGACACTTAACCAGCTGTCTCTTCCGGCTGCCGTAAGCAAATTAGGGATAAGCATGACATGATTTAGTAACCCTGTTGAAAGGATAATCAACATAAATAATTGTCTTGGGAGCAGGATTTTAATTAAGTTTTGCATTAAGATCACCGATTTTTCTCATTTTAGGTATTATTATCACCATTAATGAAAAATATATGTTTTCAAGTTTAATCGCCTCATGATATAAGGAATCACACAACGATTTGATTTTTGATCCTGTCCAAGTTTACAAGTTCCCTTAAAATAAACTTATCGGAAATAAAAAAGCTCAAGGCACCATTATGAATGGGACCTTGAGCTTTTTCTATTCTTTTTAACATGAAGGTCATCTATGAGGACTTCTGTGCTTTCCTCTTTCTCATGTAATTAAAGTATGTTTATATAATACGTGCAGTTACGATTCCACCGATTTGATCGATCTTTTCTTGCAAACCAGGAAGGATATCGCCATTTACTTTATTGTCAATGTCAATCATCGTATATGCATATTCGCCACGGCTTCTATTAATCATGTCTGCGATATTTAGATTATAGCTTGAAATAGCAAGTGTAAGCTGCCCAACCATGTTTGGAACATTTTTGTGAAATACCGCCACACGTTTCTTGCCTGTATATGGAAGAGAAGCGTTTGGAAAATTGACTGAGTTTTTGATATTTCCTGTTTCCAAAAATTCCTTCACCTGGCGAGCGGCCATAATGGCACAGTTCTCTTCTGATTCTTTAGTAGAGGCACCAAGATGCGGGATTGGAACAGAATTTTTCATTTTCAATACCTTTTCATTTGGGAAGTCTGTAATATACTTACCAACCTGCCCACTTTCAAGAGCTTCAGCCATATCCGTTTCATTGACAAGCTCACCACGAGAGAAATTTAAAATATGAACGCCAGGCTTCATGATGCTGAAGGTTGCTTCATTAAACATTCCTCTTGTATCAGCCGTTAACGGAACGTGAACAGTAATATAATCAGAATTAGCAAACAGCTGTTCAATTGTCATTGCTCGTTGAACATTGCGAGACAAGTTCCAAGCGGTATCAACAGAAATGAACGGGTCAAATCCAATCACATCCATATCTAAACCGAGTGCATCATTGGCTACAAGCGCACCGATTGCACCCAATCCGATGACACCCAATGTTTTCCCTTTAATTTCTTTTCCAACGAATTGTTTCTTACCTGCTTCAACCAGCTTCGGAACTTGGTCACCTTCGCCTTCTAATGCTTTAGTCCATGTAATACCGGCAAAAAGGTTTCGGGATGAAGCCATCAAGCAAGTTAGAACCATTTCTTTTACAGCATTAGCGTTCGCCCCAGGGGTATTGAAAACCACAATTCCTTGCTCTGTGCATTTTTCAACAGGAATATTATTAACCCCCGCTCCTGCACGGGCTATGGCCTTTACGTTGTTACCCAATTCGATGGAATGCATATTAAAACTGCGGACAACAATCGCATCTGGATTTTCACTTTCATTATCAATGATGAAGTGATCCTTATTGAATACCTTTAACCCGCTCTCGGCAATATTATTTAACGTTTTAATTGTCTTCATTTTGTCAATTGTTGTTGTGCTCATCTTGTATTCTCCTCTATTCTTTTAGGATTGTTTGAAATTTCAAAAATTTTAAACGGGGACATGATCAAATTTTCTCAATATCGGCATCTACTAATATATGAAATATAAAGTAGTCTCGGCTACAAGCCAATTAATCTATCCCCTCCTAATATACAGAAAGAGGTAAGGAACAATTCCCTTACCTCTGCCCAGGCGAACGGCTTCGACATTATGTGCTCCCTCACGGTACTCCGTGTTTCGCCAGTTACACATCGTCTTTTCATTTATCTTACAATATCAAATTTTCTAAAAATATTCAAGCGCTAAGTGTCATAAAAAAAGCTTTTTTAAAATATAATTTTCGGCATTTCTTTCTTCCTACTTAAACTTTTTAAAATCCTCAATAAATGCTAATACCTCTTCCTCTTTTGTTGCCCAAGAGGTTACCAGGCGAATAGCTGAGTGATCTGAATCCACCTTTTCCCAAAGATGAAACAAATACTTTTTCTCCAGCTCCGTAATCAGCGCATTCGGTAGAATCGGAAAGATTTGGTTCGATGGAGAATGGGTTAGAAATGGAATATTTTCTTTGCCGATTTCATGTCTGAGTGTGGCTGCCATCTTATTGGCATGCGCGGCCAACTCAAAGAACAAATTGTCTCGGAACAGTTCAAGAAACTGAGTACCCAGCAGCCTGCCTTTTGCAAGCAGAGCACCCTTTTGCTTCATATGGTATCGAAAATCCTCTTTCAGAGAATCATTGCAAATCACTAAGGCCTCACCAAGAAGCGCCCCATTTTTTGTTCCCCCAATATAGAATGCATCGACAAGTCCAGGGAGATCGCTTAACTGAAGGTCATTCCCTTCCGAACAAAGGGCGGAACCTAGTCTTGCACCATCCATATACAAAAAGAGTTGGTTCTTTTTACAATAATCACTTAACTGGATGAGCTCGCTCCGGTTATAAATGGAACCTATTTCGGTGGAGTTAGATATGTACACCAGCTTCGGTTTGACCATATGCTCATCAGGATGACCTTCAAGGACCGCTTTCACGTCAGATGGCGTTAGCTTCCCGTTCTTAGCTTCAATCGATAGAACTTTATGTCCAGTGGCTTCGATTGCACCTGTTTCATGACCCAAAATATGACCGGTACTGGCAGCCATTGCTGCTTCATGAGGTCTTAAGAAAGCTGAAATGGCAATTAGATTGGTTTGTGTTCCGCCTGATAATAAATGAATATCTACATCTGGGCGTCCCAATTTTTCCTTTAGCAGGTCAACTGCTTTTCGTGAAAATTGGTCCTCCCCATATCCATCCGCCTGAATAAGGTTGGATTCCAATAATGCATTCAAAATTCTAGGATGTGCGCCTTCGCTGTAATCGTTTTTAAAGCTGTACATCAGATTTCCCCCGTCTACTTTTTTAAATTGTAACTACATGTCCATCCTAACATATTTTTTCAAAACGCAAATGAACAAACTTCATCAGCTTAAATAAATCAACAACCTTCATCATTAGCTGAGTTCCACTTTCCCACAACTTATTTGTGGGCATTCCTTTAAAATATGGTTCACTGGAAAGTACCTTGATTCTTGTCGACCAGCCTTCAAGAACTTTGGGATTGTTGACGTAGAAATACATTTTCGCGCCTTTGTTCCCCGTTTTTTCCACCGTACGATTGGAAGTCTTTAACATTAATTTGGATTCCGCATCGAAGAAAAGCTCTCCTCCTGGAAAGCGAAGCGCCATCTCCTGAAATACTTCTCTTAGCTGATTCTCCTGAAAATAGTAGAAAACACCGGCAGAAATAAAAAGAATGCCATCTCCCTCATTAAAGATCACGTCATCAAACCAAGAAACATCAAAGAATGATTTGGCAATACTGAAGTTCCTAGGTGAGTCCGGAATAAGGCTTTGCCGGAAAGCAATCGCATCAGGTAGATCCAGGTTGTACCAGTTTAGTGTGCCATTATCCACCCTTGAAAAACTCGTATCTAGTCCAGCACCGATGTTTACAATTGTGGCCCGAGGGTGTTTTTCTATAAACGCTCGTATAGTATCATCGATCTTTCGTGCTCGAACGATATAGCTAATCCCGCCGTATTCACCAAATGTCTTAGCTATTTCCGTAAAATCAAAATCACAACCTTTAATGATCTCGATCGCTTCATTGTCATTCAGTATTTCCGGATTCTTCTCACTTGCAGTTGCGCGTCCCCAAAGAGGAATTAACATGGTGCCTTGAACGGATTGTAAATTTAATGACATCTTAGCTTTCCTCCATTTTTTTTAGTAGATAGTTCACTTTATGCAAAGCATAGCGAAGATCGAGTTGCTCTTCATGATTTAATTTTGTTAGGTCATTGATGAAATTCTGATAAATTTTCGTCCATTTTTCTTGTTGAGAAAATTTGCCTTGCTCTGTTAATTCAATTACAAACGACCTCTTATCTACCCTATTTTGACTTTTAGTAATATAACCTTGATCCATTAATCGCTTAATCAAGTCGGTCATTTGCTGCTTGGGTACATTTAAGGCTTCGCTTATTTGCTTGATTGTCAGAGGTTGCTGATTCATAAACAAAAATTCTAAGATTTGATTCTGCAGGTGCGTTAAGCAACTAGATTTTTGATTAAGCCGTTGAAAATTTTTAAACAAATTAGGGATTAACTCGATATATTCCTTACTAATTTCAGACATAGTGTTTGCTCAACTCCTAATATAGTAATAAATTATATACCAAATTCCCTAAAATTCAAGCTGATTATTGGATTTAGTAAATAAATTATATACTATATTTAAATTTACTTATTTTTATAAAAACAAAATCTCTGGGTATGTTCGCAGAGAATTGGCAATACTTTTATGTTTTACGTTCCAAAATAGGTTGTTATAATGGTGGGTATGAAATATTAGGAGGATGTTACAATGACTACATTTGAAAAGTTAAAGCCTATTATTGCAGACCAACTAGGTGTCAAAATGGACCATATCAAACCTGAAGCATCATTCAAAGATGACTTTGAAGCTGATTCACTTGATATGGTGAACCTGACGATGGAAATAGAAGATGAATTTGCGATCGAAATTAGTGAAAAAGTTGCAGAGACTCTTCAAACCGTCGCTGATGTTGTAAACTTTATTGAAAATTCTCGTTAATTAATAAAGTGTATCTCCCCTTAAAATTAAAATGAAGCAAAATGGCATTGCAGTAGATGAAATGTTGCGCTTACCATTCGGAAATATGTTCAACTTTAAAGACCAGGATGGTAATGATTATTTAATTAGAGAGGATAAATAAGGATACATATTCAGATTTCACGCATTAATGAAAGAAGAGTTATTTTGAATTAATATCAAAATAACTCTTCTTTTTTTATCTCATCAAAAAAGTTACACCATTATTTTACAGATATCATTTGTAAATTCTACAGGATCCTGGATTGGTAATCCTTCAATTAATAGTGCTTGATTGTATAGTAACTTGGTGTATAGATCCAATTTACCTTTATCATTTTCAAAAGCCTCTTTTAGTGTTTGGAAAACCTCGTGATTATTATTGATTTCTAAAACCTTATCCGCTTTTACATTTTGGTTATTCGGCATCATCGCAAGAATTTTTTCCATTTCAATCGATATTTCCCCTTCAGTTGCCAAGCAAACCGGGTGGGATTTTAATCGTTTTGAAATCCTAACATCCTTTACTTTATCCGCTAAAATATTTTTCATAAAGTCAAAAAGTTCTTTGTTTTCCTTCTCTGTTGTTTCGGATTCGTCTTTAGTGTCTTCTCCTTCGATTCCTAAATCGCCGCTTGAGATGGATTTGAATTCTTTTTCTTTGTAGTTCATTAACATTTTGATCGCGAACTCATCGATATCCTCTGTGAAATAAAGAATTTCGTAGCCCTTTTCAGAGACGAATTCTGCCTGAGGCAATTTTTCAATACGATCAATCGATTCACCTGAAGCGTAATAAATATATTTTTGGTCTTCAGGCATTCCAGACACATATTCATCTAGGGTAACCAGTTTCTTCTCTTTAGATGAATAGAACATGATTAAATCTTGTAATAATTCTTTATTTGCCCCGAAGTCATTATAAACTCCGTACTTTAACTGACGACCAAACGATTGATAAAATTCTTCATACTTTTCTCGTTCTTTCCTTTGAAGGCTCAGTAATTCGCTTTTGATATTCTTATTAATATTTTTCGCGATCAGCTTCAATTGGCGATCATGCTGAAGCATTTCTCTTGAAATGTTAAGCGATAAATCTTCAGAATCGACCATCCCTTTTACGAAACTGAAATGGTCCGGAAGCAGGTCAGCACATTTTTCCATAATCAGAACTCCATTGGAATAGAGTTCTAAGCCCTTTTCAAATTCTTTCGAATAGAAATCAAACGGCGTTTTTTCAGGGATATATAGGATTGCATTATATCTAATCGACCCTTCAACGCTGATATGAATATGTTTAATTGGTTTGTCAAAACCGTATCGTTTTTCGCTATAGAAGTTCTCATAATCGGCATCGGTTAGTTCGCTCTTATTCTTTTTCCATATCGGAACCATGCTATTGATGATCTGTTCTTCTTGATAATCCTCGTATTCGGACTCACTGCCTTCTTTCAGCCTATTGCTAGTGACATCCATTTTGATAGGATAACGAATGAAATCCGAGTATTTCTTAATAATCGACTTCAAGCGATATTCTTGTAAATACTCATCATAATTTTCATCTTCGGTATTCTCTTTAATTTTTAAAATAACTTCAGTGCCAACTGAATCTTTTTCTACCGGCTCAATCGTATACCCATCAGCACCTGTCGATTCCCATTTATAGGCTTCATCACTGCCTAATGCTTTACTAATCACAGTTACCACGTCAGCTACCATGAATGCAGCATAAAAACCTACCCCGAACTGACCGATAATGTCATAGCCATCTTTAATCTCATTTTCCTTTTTAAATGCCAGGGACCCACTTTTGGCAATCGTCCCAAGGTTATTTTCCAATTCTTCTTTCGTCATTCCGATTCCAGTGTCCAGAATCTTCAATGATCTGTTTGCTTGGTCTGGGATCAATTTAATGAAATAGTTGTCTTTGTTGAAACTTAAAGCATCGTCCGTTAACGCTTTATAATAAATTTTATCAATGGCATCGCTGGCATTCGAAAGTAACTCTCTTAAAAATACCTCTTTGTGTGTATAAATGGAGTTAATCATCATTTCTAGCAATCGTTTAGATTCTGCTTTAAACTGTTTCTTCGACATGAAAAATCCCCTTTCTATCCTTAATATGTAAGAACTGATTTAGATTGTCTAAATCGTAAATCAGCAATTCTTAGCACTCTAACCACAAGAGTGCTAATCCATATATTTAAATATCATATTCTTAGTCATCCTGTCAATATGTAGACGGATTTCAGCCTCGAAAACAATCGTTGGAAAAATAAAAACCTTACCTCTTCTCTAGTGTTAGATTAAATTTTTACACAACTGTCATATTCGTAACAATATTGACATATATTTTATCAATCGCATAGGAAGGAGGGTGAACCAATGGATAATCGAATTTTCTTATTTCTTGCTACGATATTATCTGGTTTTGCACTTATTAGAGTTCCTTTAGCTGATTCATTTCTTGAAAGCGTTTCCCCAGTCACTGATATTATCGGCATACTAACTATTCTCATCTTCTCACTCGTGTTAATTTATAAAGGAGTAAAAAGTTTGTTCACAAAGTAAATACAATATGAAAAGCACTCTTTTAGAGTGCTTTTCTCTTTTGAATAGTGGTATAGATGGAGTGTTTGGAATTTAAAATTCCCCTATTTTTCTTATTTATTTTGAATCAGCGCTATCTAGGGCTGAATGCTTTTTTGAAAACACAAACCGCTTTTGCCCAAAATAGTTTAACAGCGTGTATAAACAGGTACCTATCAGGACGGAGATATCGGTTTTAACAACTGGACTGAAGAACTCATAATTCTTTAGAATCCAATCAACAAAGCTTCTTCCAATTTCATAAGAAATGAAATAGCAGCTTAAGATCACAACAATAAAGCGGACAGCACTCTTTGAAACTGAATCTTTACTTTTAAATGTAAAATTTCTATTCAACAGAAAACTGACACATGCCCCTATCGAATTGCCTAAGAAAGTAGCTATCCAATAGGATTGTCCAAGAGCATGTAAAAGGAGATACATGACCGATAACCCAACGACAGTATTAACAACTCCTACCATAATAAATCGAACGAATGAATATCTCATAACCGACTCCTACTTTAACACTGCTTCACTCTGTTGCTTTACTTCTAATAAATTTGTGTACAAATCTTTTTCAACAGCATATCTTGGCCGTCTTTTAACCTCATGATAGATTTTACCGATATACTCCCCAATTATACCGATACCCAACATTTGTAACCCCCCAACAAACCAAATGGAAATAATTAAAGAAGTCCATCCGGATTCGGTGTGACCTAATAAGTCTTGGGTTAACGCATAGCCTCCTGCTATGGCACTTATTAACACAGCCAAAAATCCAATAAATGTGACAAATCGAATAGGGGCGACACTAAAGGATGTCATTCCATCAAATGCGAAAGCAAGCATTTTCTTAAGTGGGTATTTGGACTCTCCGGCAAACCTCTCTTTTCTGTCATAGTAGACCTTTGTAGATTTAAAACCTACAAGTGGTACAAGCCCACGAAGAAATAAGTTAGTTTCTTTATATTTTAATAGCTCATCTAAAGCACGTTTACTCATCAGGCGAAAATCTGCATGGTTTGGGACAAGCTTAATCCCGATTCTTTCCATGATGCGATAAAATCCTAAAGCAGTTGTTCGCTTAAAATAAGTATCCGTCTCTCGGCTATCCCTAACACCATAGACAATATCCTGTCCTTCCCAGAACTTTTCAATAAATTGATGGATCACCGTTATGTCATCCTGCAAATCTGCATCGATTGAAATGACACAATCTGAATGTTTAGCGGCTATTTCTAATCCGGCTAGGAGTGCATTTTGATGTCCAACATTTCTAGCAAGCTTCAATCCTCTTATATTTGGATTTCTTTCAATCTCCACTTCAATTAATTCCCAGGTCCGATCCCTACTGCCATCGTCCACAAAGAGGACCTTACTGTCTAAAGAAATCAGCAACTCCTCCATTAATTCACTTAAAACAGAAGATAATTGTGCCGACGTTTCAGCTAATACTTCCTCTTCATTAAAACAAGGGACCACAATCGTTAATAACGGTTTATTCATATGGAATCACTCCTTTACAACATTATTTGACTTGGTAAAGGTAAATTTTCCAAGCAGAATCTCTATGCTCAAAGGTTTTTTTGAATACAAGCCCATTTTCGTCTGCATTTAAGATAGGGACTGCTGAGATGATATATTGTCCGCCCATCTTTTTAAGTACATTTGTATTAATTTCTAAATGGTCAAGCTTTACCTTTGAATCTTTTTTGAAATCATATTTTTTCCCTAATTTTGCGACAAAAAGATAACATCTGCCGCCCCATTTATCGAAGTATTCCTTCAATGCAGGACTTTTATCTAATTCTTTCGAAATAATTTTTCGAAACTCTTGTTTATAAGCTAAGGGATAGAAATTATTATACGTATCAAGTGTATAAAAACCATTGTATTGGGCAATTGCCGGATGGAGTCCGATACTTGCCACCCTGTAACTACTTTGGGGTTTACCGATATATTTTTCAATTTCATGAAATTGGCTTGTCGCATAGAATTGCTTTACAGAGGGCTTTCCGGCTACTCTGTAGACAATTTCATCATTTGCTGCAAACAAGACTAAAATTTGAAGAATGAGACATATTTTAACAAATTTCCGCCAGTTCTTTCCTAACCTCCAAAGTAAATAGGAACCAACTGCAAAGATGAGATAAATGATTAACGGTCTCAGGAAATGAAATCTTGCAAAGTTGAATGTATTTAGGAGAGAAACACGCTCCTTTAGCGGCTCCCAACCTTTATAAAACCAAAAAGCATACCAAACTGATAAAACGATATTAAACATGAAAAGATAAAGATAGCGCTTTTCTAACCAGTCTCTCTTTCTATTTTTCAACATCCATAAAACCAGAAAAGAAAGAGGGACAATTACAAAGGTGTGAAGTGTTAATACATGTGTATGTCCTAAAAAATAGTTTTTAAAAACTAACCGGATGGTGTGCCAAAAGCTAAGTTTTGAACTAACAAATTCATTTCTGCTGGTTGGTGCATCTGGAAACACTAACGAGTAAACTAGGCGATACTCAATCAGTAAATAAATACCTGTCATTAGTGCGATACTGAAAAAGAAGCACCAATTGCTTTTTCTTTTCACAAAAAAATCTCTTAGCCACAATAACCCCATGAAACATAAAAAAAAGAAAAATCCTAACACAAAACTCGAATAGAAAGGTAACAATATAAGAGTGAGCCATTCTTTCCAGGTATGACTACCCTCTCTTATATTCAAAAATGCCCATAAGGCGAGTGGCATTCCCAGCGTACTTAGCATACCTGACGGCCAAAAAGGGGTAAGGGCAAAAGCCACCGATACCCATACACGGATAAGGTACGCTTCATCATCTCTTACAAAATGTTTCTTAAGGAGGATATACATACCTAGAAAGGCAAACACTCTGGTAATTGCTTGACTTACAGAATACGCGAGCATGGATGGAAACAAGTTATGTAACCACTCGATCCCGCTGAACTCAGTTCCAAAAGCATTTCGCGGCAGACCATTAATAATTTGCGGGAGTGTACTGTTAATCCCGCCAAATAATTGACCGCTATTTTTCAACACTTTGTACCAGGCAATGTTAGAATCTAAATTATCATGAACCCTTATATGTGCGTTTTCCCCTAAAATAAATAAGGGCGAAACGTATACGATCAATAGAAGTGTTGCAAAGTATAAATTCTTTTTCTCTTGATTAGCGTTTTTCCAAAAATTAAACATTTTTTCACCGCATTATATAAATTTCTTTATAAACTACTTTCTACATTAATCTATTTTCTACACAACTATTTATAAACACATTGTGGATTTCTTTTTGATTACTCCTTTACTCTATATTTTTCTAAAAATGCAAAATCTCTTAACAAACAGTTTCAATATAATGAGTACAGGTAAAGTATAGCGTAACAACCTAAAAATAGTATGAATGAAATATTAAAAATTAGTTAAAAAATCCATTTTGTACTCTTTTTATGAAAGTGTTCATTTTTGAGGAAAATTCTCAAGTATATCCTATGGAAAAGTGTCGGATCTCGAATTGTCTAATGAATTCCATAATTGCCTTAACCATTGTTTCAACAACAAAAAAAATCGTGAATAATAAGAATTCACGATTACGCGTACTTTATGCCAGCAAGCTTAATATTATTTTTATCGTGTGACCCACAAGGTGTGACCACATAAGTCATTTCACAGCTTGGGCAGTTCATAATAACTGTTTCTAATGTAAAGGTCTCTCCGCATTCACAACGAATCACGTGTGCAACTGTAGGAGCGATATGATCTTTCCCTTTACTTTTCACATGATCAACCAATTCTTTCCCATCTTTTATATCCGGATTACAACCACAGCTCATTGAATACCCCTCCAGAAATATCATCATCTAAATAAAGAATAGCATAAAAACATATCCATCCATGTCTCTAAAAGTAAACATATTATGAACGAAATTGTTATAACCCCTTCATTTACCGTAGATGCTTATTTTTTATTTCTCAGCTGCTTATAAAAAGGAAAGGCGATGCTTCTCCAATTGAAGCATCGCATCCCGGACATTTCCTATCATCCATCGTAACGTTCTCTTTTTCTCTCTTCTTCTTCAAACATTTCGTCATTGTCCTTGATTGGATTGCGTTTGAGCACATCCTGTGATTGGTTTGATTGGTTATTTTTGTCCAGTTCCTCTGAGAATTCAGTCAAAAAACTCGGTTGATTTTTCATCATAGGATTTCCTTTTCTTAATGTATTTTGCACTTTGGTCCTTGAGGTGATTCTCATCACATAATAAATCAACGAATATACCACTACCATTACAATCCCTGCTACCAGCCCTACTCCCTGCCCGGGAATAAACGGCATACACATGAGGACAATAATCATGCTGATTAATGCAGTCCAAGAAGTGTACGGATACCCGCGCATTTGACAAACACCATCGGGAGGACAGCCGTTTCTTTTGCGGAAGCGAATATGACTCGCCATAATCACGGCGTAAGTAAAGATCAATGCGAAGCCGCCAGTCGTGATAAGCACCAAATACACTCTTGGAAACAAAAGGCCAAATCCGAGTCCAACAAGCATCGCAAATCCAGAAAAAAGAATGCCGCGATACGGTACATCCGTTTTATCCCTTAGCACATTTGGCGCATGCCCCTCGTCACTAAGCGACCTAATCATTCTCCCAAGCCCAAACATACAAGCAAGCATAGCGGATAGGATGGCAGATATTAACACAATATTTATCGCTTTCCCTGCCCAGCCAATTCCCCATCTTTCCAAGGAAGCCACCATAGGACTTACGTTTTCGTTAAGAGTTGCTGTAGGAATCAGTGGTAAAAGAACGGCAGCATAAAGGATGTATAATCCAACAAGTGAAAACACTGTGTATCGAATCGCTTTAGGAATCGTATCCCGTGGATTCTCAGCTTCAGAGGCCGCAAGTCCGATGATTTCAAAACCTGCATAGGCAAAAATCACCAGCAGCATACTTCCAGCGATCCCCTTTATCCCACCTGGCATGATCGGCTCAGTTTTTAACTCACCCGCACCGATGGGCGGATTTCCCGGGAGCACGCCAATAATTAATACAATAGCAGTGATGATGAAAAAAATAATTGCGAATATTTTTATTGCTGATAAGCCGCTTGCCAGCTTGCCAATTTTATCAGCACCTAATAGGTTAAGGAGTGTAACACCGATAATAATCGCACTTCCCAATAACCCAATGGATACATTCGGAAACCACTCACGGATTAGAATGGAGATAGCTGTCGCTTCACTCGACATGGACAAAACGGTTCCTGTCCAATAAAGCCAACCCACAACAAATCCCGTTCCCTCACCAAGTTCTCGAGCAGCAAAAGTACTAAAGGATCCTGTGGTTGGACTAGCGACGGTCATTTCAGATAAGGCATAAAGAATTAAATATACTAATCCACCTGCCAAAATGTAGGATATTAAAATGGATGGCCCTGCTGCATGTATTGCGACGGATGAACCTAGGAAAAAGGACCCTCCAATTACACTTCCTAAGGCCATCATGGTTAACTGCCATGCGGAAAGCCCTTTCCGTATTTTCTCCATTTATATAGTTCTCCCATATCAGTTATTTTGTAATATGACATTACTCGTATTATTCACTCGTCACTTCAAAATGATTCTGACAAGAACAAAAGTACTCACCTCATTTGATGATATTATTTTTTTTAAACACTAAATCATGCTATTCTGTACTAAACTATTCAGTAATATTGGTTGAGCAGAAAATCAGGGGGAGTATTATTGAAGATCTATACGAATTTGGATAATATCACAAGCTACAAAACGTTTAAGGATATGAGGAAATGGCAGAAGGAACGCAGAAAGAAAGTGAAAGATTTAACCGTAAACATTGAACAGTGTCCTTCTAAAATGGTCCGAGAACTAAATGAAAACAGAAGTAAGACTTCCTATACATGGGTTGGTCATTCCACCTTTTTCATTCAAATGAAAGGGATCAATATCCTAACTGACCCTGTTTGGGCCAAGCGGATGGGACTAGAAAAAAGGTTAACGGAACCTGGCCTCTCGTTAGCAGAATTGCCCGAAATTGATGTGGTTGTGATTTCGCACGGCCATTACGATCACTTGGATTTCCCAACTCTTAAAAAATTACCAGGGAATCCGCAATTCTTTGTTCCCGCTGGTATGAAGTCCCTTTTTAACAAAAAGGGCTATCAAAAGGTAATTGAAATGAATTGGTGGGAAAGTGCTGAATACGGGGGAATTACCTTTCACTTTGTCCCTGCTCAGCATTGGACAAGAAGGTCGCTAAAAGATATAAATACCTCACATTGGGGTGGCTGGATTTTTCAAACCCCTGAAGAAACATTGTATTTTGTCGGGGATACCGGCTATTTTAGCGGCTTTAAACAAATTGCCGAACGTTTCACGATTGATACGGTGTTTATGCCCATTGGCGCCTTTGAGCCAGAATGGTTTATGGCACCGGCCCATATTTCACCGGAAAACAGTGTGAAAGCCTTCAGTGAATTAAAAGCAAGATATTTTGTTCCGATGCATTATGGCACATACCGATTAGCTGATGATACAGGACCAGAAGCGTTGGAACGATTAATTCATGAATGGGGAAAGCAGCAACTTCCTAAAGAACAATTAAAAGTACTGCTACTTGGAGAAACGGTATTTTAGTCCCCCTACATCCATTCAAAATTTACCTGTTCGTTTCTTCGAATACATTCTCTTAAAAAGGTGACGATATATTTGTAAGACTTTTTAAGGGAGTGATTATATTGGTGAAAAAAAGCTTGATGACCTTTGTAATAGCAACAAGCCTTTTTGGATTAACCGGCTGTACAGGGAATAAAAACAATGTGGCCACTGACAATAATGCAGGCAATATGGGTGTCAACAATGTTAGAAACAATACCATTAATGATATGAATGTCAGGAATGTTTCTAACCAAAATTTACGTGTTTCTGCCCGTGCCATTCGGAACGTGGAAAGCTTAAAAGACGTAGACCAAGCAAATGTTATCATTCGAAATAATGATGCCTATGTGGCCGTCCGATTAGTGGGTACTCAAAATGGAACTCGCGCCGGTGGCAGTACAACGGGAACGGGTCCAAATATGAATGCCACTTACGGGAATGGCTATAACTCCGGCACCACAGGGACCAATGGATCTACCAACCTGAATGCTAATACAGGTAATCCCTACAACGCTAACATTACTGGAACCACTGGAACAAGTACGAATGCACGTATTAATCGTGCCAATGATCTTAATGCACGCGGCACCACTTCACTGGACCGAAAAATCAAAAATCAAGTTCGTGCAGCTGACCGCAGTATTGATAACGTATATATTTCTTACGATACCAATACTTTCGGTCGAATGACCAACTATTCAAATGATATTCGTACTGGAACAAACCGAGATGGCCTATGGAACGATTTTACGAATTCTGTTAATAGGATGTTTAGATAAGAAAGCAGCTGCCGGATAATTTTCCGGCAGCCTTTTTATGTATAGACCTCTTCTCACTTCAAAGTCTGGAAATCACTTCCTACTTATTTCATTCCTTGAATATTCTTGTTATAATAGAATATTCAAGGAGTGGATAATATGAAATTAGTTAAATATCTGTCCGTTTTCGTATTGCTCATTGGCCTTGGTGTTTCTGCATGGTTTTTTTATCCACAGTACCAAATTCACCAGATGAAAAAACACGCGGTTGCAGTAAGCAAGAGCGATGACCAAATCTCTTATCTAAAATATTATCGAACCTCTAAAACATCTCCGCTTCACCATTTGGCGCTCGGGGATTCAATCATACGTGGTGCAGGTGCAGGGAAGAATGAAAATTTTATCAGTCTGTTTTCTAGTAAATTGGCAGAACAAACCGATAAAAGGATAGAATTTAAAAATCAAGGAATTAACGGAATTACGAGCGGTGAACTAAACAACCTGGTTCAAAATGGTCGATTTGATAAATTGATCAAGGATGCCGATATTATCACAATTAATGTAGGCGGCAATGACATCCTTCGAATGGCAAACGGACAAAACTTTCGTACAGTATTTCAAAGTTATGACCAATTACAAACCACGTTCTCGAACAATTTGTCAGACATTACGGCGAAAATTACTTCGCTAAATCCCAAAGCTACGATTGTATTCTTAGAATTGTACAATCCATTACCACCCGATGAACAGATGTATTCATTGGCGGATAAAATGCTGCCGAAATGGAATCTTAATATCTATGAAGTTGCTAATAAAGTCCCGGGGTCGATGGTCATCGAAACGACGAAGGTTATTAACGGGGATCATCTGCAGAACCTTTCACCTGATGGCATCCATCCCAATTTGGCTGGTTATACTGCCATCTCCGAGCAGATGATGTATCAATTTAAACATCAATTAAGAAAAAGTTCGGTATAAAACCGAAGGGAGATTCATTTCCTTCGGTTTTTTCTACTTTTCTACTTATTTTTATTTTTGGTAAAAACGCGTTTAAAGGTCAAAAGTGAAATCTTTACTGGCATAAGCAATTAAGCACCCTCCACGATTCAATTATGGCTAATTGTATGTGGACGGGTGTTTTTTGTATCAAGAATACTACATAAAGCGTAATTATGCTAAATCCTTAAATTCATTCTTTCTTTGTTTTTAAAATAAACCATTTCCTTAAATCCGATTTCCTTCAGTCGCTGCTGAACCAATTCAAACTCGTCCCCTACTCGATGCGGATCATGGGCATCTGATCCAAAGGTTACTTTCACACCATAATGCAGGGCCATTTCTAAAATTTCATCCGAAGGATACCAGCCGCCGACGTCTTTGGTTTTTCCAGATGTGTTGATTTCAATCGCGATATCATTTTCACCAATGACCCTTAATGTATTTTCAACCGCTGCTGTTTGAATCGATGAAAAAGCTGGATAAAATCCTTTCATGGCATCAATATGACCGAGGATTTGAAACATCCCGCTTCGCGCGGATTGTTCAATAAGTAAATAGTAATTTTCCTTCGTGCTAATTTTTTCTTGCTCCGTTAGCCCGTTCCAACGTTTTTTATTAAAGATACTCACTCCATCGACATTGTGAACAGAACCAATAATATAATCAAAAGGATAAGGCTCAAAACAGGAGCGATAAATCTCTACCTGCTCCGGGAAAAAATCGGACTCCACGCCGAGAAGAACTTCGATTTTCCCGCTATAGGTTTCTTTCAGTTCCAGCACTTCATTGATGTATTCTGGAAACATACTTTTTGCCATGGCGATCTTCGGATGGAGCTGATCCAAGTCACTACCAAAGTATGGAGAATGATCAGCAATACCAATTACACTTAGACCTCGTTCAATCGCCGCTTCAATATAATCACGAATTCTTCCTCGTGCATGTCCACAACGATCATGATGTGTATGTAAATCAAATTTGGGATTCGAATTCATCATGTTCAAAAATTTTCACCTCCCCTATTAATATGTACAATTATCCTAAAAAAAAGAAAACACCTTCCTCAAGTTCAAATGAACTTTATGAAGACGTTTTCTTTCCGTGGTCAATTATATATAGTTCTGTTTTACTGATTTGAGAGGCAGCTCATGTTTATTGCGTCGTCTTTTTAGTCTTTTCGCTTTTTCTTTTTCATAAAAATGGTAGACAATAAAGTAAGAGCATGTGCCTAGAATCATCCCGAAAATGGTCATTCCTATTAAAGTATGGAACCCTCCATGGAGGACACTGACTAAACTATGAAAATCACCGTGAATTAACTTTTGAAAAGAAAATGACGATTTGTGCCCAAAATTGACTTTCATTGGAAAAATCAATTTCCCAAGTGTTTTGGCAAACGGTAATAAAATAACTGGAAGCAAGGTTAATTTTCCGATGACATTCCCAATAATCGATGCAGGTAAGGAACCTTTCGCTAATCGAACAATCGGAACAAATAATATATAAATAAGTGAACCAGTTGAAAGAACTAACATTTCCAACCCTAGTCCAAGCGCAAATCCTAATGATACTTTTCTAGCTCCACCAGGAGACCGAAGAAGTTTAGTAATATTAAACTTAAAAGCACGTCCAAATCGTTGAAAAAAATTATACTTTTTTGGTTTTATGCTCATACAGGTGTCTCCTTACTACAATTTATAAGTTTATTATACTATTTATAAGCCGAAACTACTATTCTAAAGAGGGAAAAAAATTTCCCAATATTTTTGTAAGGCTGACTCTCCAGTATCTCTAAAGTCCATTATTTATTTTTATATAGTATAATAAGAAAATTATATCAAACAGGAGTAGAGATCATTGGAAAAACAAACAAGCAAGTATCGATGGGTCGTTTTTGTATCGATATTATTTACTTACTTATTAATTGTAAGTCAAAGAACAGCACCGGGATTAATATCCGATCAATTGATGAAGGATTTCAACATTTCAGCCGCTACCATTGGATTACTAACAAGTATTCAATTTTTTGCTTATGCTGGATTACAAATTCCCATTGGGATTTTATCGGATCGGTTTGGTCCTAATTTTTTTCTAGTAATCGGTGCACTTCTTAATGGTATAGGTACATTATTTTATAGTTTAGCCTCGAATGAAGTGGTATTTCTTTTCGCAAGATTATTGGTAGGTATCGGTGATGCGGCCATTTGGGTAAATTTAGTACTGATCTTAAGTCAATGGTTTAAAGTGAGAGAATTTATCGGATTACTCGGCATAGCTGGGATGGCCGGCAGTTTAGGATTTTTGCTCGCGACTGTACCTTTTTCCGCATGGATTACTGTATCAGGCTGGAGAGTTCCCTTTTTTACAACAGGTGTTATGTTAATTCTCACTAGCGTCCTCCTTTATTTTGTACTTGTAAAAAAACCGAAATCTTTTGTTTGGAACCAAACTCACACGAAGAAACCGAAAAAGCCTCGTGAAAAAACGGTGGTTATGTTGCGTCGTATTTTTTCCAGCCGTCAAGCTTGGGCTGCTTTCTTTTGCCACTTTGGAACGGTCGGGACCTATGTCGGCTTTATTGGTTCATGGGCGGTCCCCTATGGAATGCATGTGTATGGATTATCTCGATCAGATTCAAGTCAGCTTATTATGGTCGGTCTTGTGGGGGCAATGATTGGCGCTCCATTAACCAGCTGGATCTCAAGCCGCATCGACTCCATCAAGCGTCCATACATTATGGTTCACATCTTTGTATTTTTAAGCTGGGCCTCCTTCCTTCTAATGAATGGAAAGCCGCCAATCTATTTTCTACTGATTATCTTCTTTATAACCGGTTATGGTAATGGAGCGAGTGCCTTAACCTTTGCCATTGTTAGAAAATCCTTTGATATCAAAGAAGTCGGAGTTGTTTCCGGCTTTGCGAATATGGGTGGTTTTTTAAGTGCAGTCCTATTGCCAAGTATTTTTGGGAAAGTGTTAGACCACTTCCATTCCTCAGCAAGTAGTGTTGGCTATCATTATGGTTTTATCATTCCGGTCCTTTTCTCCTTACTCGGGTTATTAGGCGGGACGATTATTGTCGAGAAAAGTAAGAAAGCTGTGCAAGAACAGGCAATTTAGGATTTTGTTATAAATTAACAAAAAAACTAGGAGACTCAGGTGCAGCCCTCCTAGTTTTTTATAATTTTATTCGATTTTGTAATCCATTACCCATTCAGTGTTTGGCAAATAGTTAATAAAAAACCGTCTCCCATCCATATTCTTTTCTATGGGGTAGTGTGGATTTGGAGCAATGCTCAGGCGTTTATTATTGATTATGACGGTAATCAGCCCACCGATTTCACCTTTTGCAGGTTGCTCATAAACAATTTTTGAAGGAATCCCTTCTATCTTCGTGTAATTTTTTTTTATGTAAGCGGGTGAGTCTGCCCAATAGCTTGAGGCGCTGAATAATGCCAGAGCTCCAAGCCCTAAAATTCCTAGGCGAGAAACCCTTGTGACGGATGATCCGATATATGGTAATTCTTGTACCCTGTTGAATCCCTTCCAGTCGTTATTGACTTTTAAACTCAACAAAATAAACGACAAACCAGCACCAGTTAGCCCAATTGCGCAGAATGGAAAGTTATTTGTATAAACGCCAAGTGGGACTAATAATAAGAAGGTAATACCAAGTCCTAATATAAATGGTGCTTTCATATATTACTCTCCTTTTCAGATATACTTTCCCTTATATTATGTGTAATTCAATCCAAAATTAGTTCACTCGAAAGCTCCATTTTAGATAAAATTTCCACCATATGTTAAAATAATCATATAAAAATACACAAGGATCGTGTTCACTTGCATAACGAAAATTAAAATTATTTAGTTAGAAGGGTTCGGCTTGATCAAATTTGCTGGTGACGACAATAGATCAGTTATACTGGCCCCGGACCATTCGGGATACAGGTATAGTAATTACTTTGCCGTTCCACCGAATCTGCGCTGGATCCTTAAAGTTGGGATGAGAAGGACAGCGAAGACTCAATAGGTTCCGCGTAATAAATATTTGCATGTAATTGATGACAAATAGTTAAACTATGAGAAAAACGGAGAATTAAAATGAACGAGAAAATAGCAATCATAACTGATATTCATGGTAATTACTCTGCCTTAAAGGCTGTTTTAGACGATATTGAAGGTGATCAAGAAATAAAGCATACCTATTGTTTAGGGGATTTGGTCGGTATTGGCTATGAAACGAACAAGGTTCTTCAGCTACTAAGTTCACGTGCTGAAATTTCCTTTGTGATGGGAAACCACGATGAAGCTATTTTGGATATTATTGCGGGTAGAGAGCCTTATAGCAGGGGTAGTGAAAAGATACATCATCAATGGATTGCATCCCATCTTGACAGGAAATTTCTACCCTTCTTGAAAGAGATTCCCGTCACTTTAGAATCGGTATACAATAATAAAAAGCTGTATTTTGTCCATTACCATCTAAGTGAACAAAATGATTTTAGCCCACTAGATAAAGAACCATCTGAAAAGAAGCTTGATGAACATTACCGAACATCTTCTGCTGACATCGTTTGTTTTGGCCACCATCATGTAATTCACCACTTTAAGTCCAAGGAGCGACTCTATCTCAACCCGAGTTCTTTAGGTTGCAATTATAAGCCCTTGGCACCCTACGCAGTTGTGATGATTGGTGAACAAGGAGATATTTCTGTTTCATTTAAAGAAGTGCCCTATAACAATAAAGCATTCTTGTTAGGTTTTAAAAGTCAGAATGTCCCTGACGCTGATTATATTTTGAAAATTTTTTATGGGGATCAACATTTGAAGTATATGTAGGTAAGGAAGACTTCTCCTTATAAATGAGCTGAGTAAAATGTCCATCGGTCATGTTCCGATGGACAAAACGATGAATTCACCATTTTTTCAAAAGTTTCTTAAATAGGTACAAAGACTAAGGAAAATAGATGGATTTACTTTCCTCATTCATCTCGTAAAATACTTAGAAGGAGGTTGTGAAAAATGTTCAAACGAGTAATCATCCTTTTGGTGCTCTCATCAGTTTTAATTACATTAGTATTAGTTAAAGATCATGCTTCCGCTCCTGTTAACCATACGATAACGAAAAGCAATGGTTCCAATAATTACACTAAGGTAGAATACAAGATTAGCAAAATAAAAGGAAATCAATATTATGGAAAAGGTCAGGACGGGACAGATATTATTTTTTCAGCAAAGAACATCCTTTCAAGTGACAAAATAAGGGTTCATGATGTGGTCATCTGCTATTTTGAAAAAGATAATTTAGGTAAGGGCTTAGTGAAAGTTGAAAAGAAATAATTTTTAACAGAAAGGAAAAAAAGTTTTGAAAGAATTTACTATTTGCTATACGTTTGATAACGATATAATAACCGAAAAAATGACAAAAGATTTAGATGTAAAACAAGAAGATGTCGAACAAGAAGTACTTGAAATGATGGATCATAACAAATATTTTATTGTGAAAAATGACCAAGGGAATTATATCGTCAATTCATATCTAGTTCGTTTTGTACAGATTATTAATGAAAGAATATTAGTTAAGTAAGATAGGAGAATTAGTTTCAATAACTCCCCTCCTATTTTACTTTTTACTTTTCTTTTTCCTTCTCACAAAAAAAGTAAAGCCACCAATGATGGCGGCTTTCCATTCAACTATTCGATTTGTAGTGGGCTCTTCATATATTACTTGATCTATGCAGTTTCTCTTTTTTGAAATGTTACTATGATTACCCCAACAAAAATTAACAGTGCTCCAATAAAAAAATTTGCTCCGATTTTCTCCTTTAAAAATAACCATCCTAAAAAGGTCCCGACCAAAGGTTGAAAAAAGAAAAAGAGTGAACCTATTCCCGCATCCATTAACTCCAAACCTTTATTCCATAGAAAAAAGCTCCAGCAGTAGATACTATTCCTAAATTTGACTTCTCCCCATGGATAAATCCAGGGGATTCTTTTTTAAACCTTCATCAAAGACGCCTTTCAGCCGGGACTTCCAGGTCTTACTACTTCTCCAGTTCATTGCGACATGGAGTAAAAAATACATATCGCAGCCCAATCATAGGCTCTACGCCACTGCCCTTTTAGACTTATTGTGCGAGACAATAGGTGCTAAAAGGACTCGGCGATACTTTGTATCTTCTATTTTCGGTAGTTCCCTATTTTTCGTTATCTGTTTATTGACAGACTTGTCCAAAATATTCATGGCACCTACTACATCCCGGTGTCCTTCCGCGCCGCACTGACAGTCGAAGTTTCGATTCCTTTGCTTGCGGAATTCACCACATGACGGGCACGTGCCGGAAGTATAGGACTCTTCCTCCAGTTGGACTTTAACTCCTCGTAGTTTTAGTTTGTATTTTATTTTTTCGATTAATTGCCCAAAACTCCAATTAGACAATTGTTGACGAATTTCTTTACGGGTTTTCTTTTTCTTTTTCGTATTCTTTTGAACGCCATCTGGTGTTCCGATATAGAGTGTTTTAATTTGGTTTTCCACACACCAATCCGTGACCATTTTCGAAGTCGAATGCAATAGATACTCCATTCTCCGTTCCAGTTTTTCTAAAAAACGGCGTTTACGCAGAATGAGTTTTTTCCTTCTATTTGAACCTGGCTTTTTCCTGCTAATCAGCTGCTGAAATTCTTTCAACCTTTTGTTTCGGTAGCGCTGTAATGAACTAAGCTCTCTTCCTGTTATAATCAAGTGACTTTTTCCGTCGCTTAAAACGGCCGCATGAATGATCCCTAAATCACAGCCCGCTTCCTTTTTACCTTGAACCTGTTGTTGTTTTGGTACTTCCACAGCTAGATGCATCCAGTATTGATTTTTGTGCCAAACGATTTCGGCACTTTTTATGGTATGGAAATCAATGTGCTTTGGTTGAGGAATCACTAAGGGGGATTGTTGTTTTCCATTGCTAAACCTGAGCTTTTTATCGGACCATGTAATCGCGGTCTTTTTATATTTAACGGAAAAGAACTTTTTGTATTTCCAAGGGTAACGCCACTGTTTCTCACCTCTTGCCCGTAGCTCCCTTGTTCTTTTGCAGGTTTCTTCATGTAGCTCAATGATCGATTGAATCGTTTGCGAGTGTAATTTATGGGTGGTGGCATTGTACCATTTCTTTTTTTCAGATGCACTTGTCCAAACCTGATAAGCATCATATAGCCACCAATGAAGATCTAAGCAGTCATTCCACAGATTCGCGGCTTCCTTACGTAAAGTATCGACTAATCTTCTCTCCTCGTCGGTTAAACGGAGCGGAAATTTCCGAATGACAATATCTCCTTTCATTTCTTTTTTCTTCTGTTCTTTCATGTTCTTTTTATGGGGTTCCATTTCTTTTTCCACCTACCTAACGGAACATTTGTTCTATATATTTATTATACTACTAGGGAATCGTAATTGATAGTTAAAAAGAAAAAAATATTGCTTATATCCCCATTTCTGAAAAGGGGGTTTGACGCCACTATTTGATAAAAGCCGGGGTTGCCGAGGTAATTAAGGATCCCGTATGGGCATCTGATAACAATGTCCCGATAAATTGAAAAGCGATCGAGATAAAATAGCCAATGAAACCAATCCAGGCTATAGCAAATCCCTTTTATTGAGTTTCTCTTGTTTCCCACTACGTTTTTGAACGGCTTTTAAAATGGCAAATAAAAAAACAAAAGCAATGATATAGCGCTGCCAAACTAACGTAAATGGCGGAATATAATCAAGGACATACTTACTAACAACATACATCCCGCCCCAGATACTTGAAGCTAAAGATAAAAATAATGCACCCAGTAATGTTTGTTTCATAATTTCTTATCCCATCCTACTGTTATTTCAATACCTATTTTCACCATAATTATATATTAATAGTTAATACCATAGTGACGTTCTTATATAATTTTCCTTGGAGTTAAGGTAATATTCTTTTTCAAAATTTTTTCTATTAGTCATTTGGTCTAAATCTACCTCATATATTTTATATGAGCATTTTTTATGTATCACATCCCCTAAGAAATAGGTGAGACCAAAATGTTTGCTGTTCATTTTATTGAAAAAAATAACGTTTTATTAACTCAACTGTTAAATAAACTGCCAACCGAGGGTGAAGAATTAAAAATTAAAGGCCGAAAAGCGAAGGTATCAAGTGTTAAGAGAGTTGATGAACTAAATGTTCATGTACTTGTTACCATAGAGGTCGTTACTAAAAGTAAGTTTGTTGTCGATAATTCAAAAAAGAAAAAGCGTTAGAAATTGCTTATCCCTTATTTAAGGGATCTTTTTATGCTTAATTCCAGCCTAAATACTGTTGAAATATGTCCATCAAAGCATCTTATGCATAAGCTATTTAGAATTAATTATAAAGTAGGTGAAATGAATGACTCATGGGCATGGTCAACAACCCTCTTTTATGCCTTGGGAACAGTGGCACCAGCACAATCCTCAGGGTAACTGGCAACAATGGCACCAACACCATCCTTATATGCCTTGGCAGCAGTGGCATCAGCACTATCCACATGGTTCTCACCATCAGTGGCAACAACAATTTCCTTGGGTACCTTGGCAACAGTGGCATCACCAACATCCACATGGTACACATCAGCAATGGCAGCAAATGTATCCACATAGACAGGACTAACTTTATCCGGAATCGATGGCGAGGTGAATTATTCACCTCTTTTTTAATTAGAAAGGAAAATGAATATTTACCCATATTTTAACATTTACTACAATTATTTGAATTTTTTACTTATAAATAATAGTAAAGCGTAAAATAAGCTCGGCTCCCCCTTTTGAAATATTTTTTAAAAATTCAAATAAATAGTAGCCGAAATTCAAAATGTGTTATACAATATATTTATTATCAACATTCTGTTACATAACAGAACGAACAAACATGAAAATGAATCTAAAAAAAAGGAAAAAGGGGAATTTACGATGAACAAAACTGATTCGATTGCACGTAGAATACTAGGTTGGAAGTTAAATCGATGGGATCGCTGGTATGATTATGAAAAGGCTACCTTCATCCACGAATCTGATTTTCAGCCCGAGAAAAATCTTGACCATGCCATGCTAATCGTGAACAGATTAAAGGAATTTGGCTATACGTTTACAACCCATGGAGAATCTGAGGCAAGCTTTAATGACGTCCGTGCAACGGGAATAACCCTATCACAAGCCATTACAAATGCTGCCTATACCATCATTGAAAATAACGTGGAAGATAGGTCGACCATCTGGGCACAATTGTGCTAAAACTAATAACAAAAGGAGTTGATTACCTCACGTATGGTAGGTAAGCAACTCCTTATTTTTTTGACTGTGCTATCTATTGATTGATTAATTCTGTACCATATGAGTTATCGATTGCACAATGCCATTGACCTTGTGAATTTTTCTTAAACACATAGGTCGCCTTTCGATCCATCGAATATTCAGAATCCTTTTTATCGGAAGTGAGTAGTGTCTTGGAAAGGACTAACGCCGTATCACCAGCTTCTAGAATTATCATTTCACCCTGTGTTGGTGCAACGCTGTTATTGAAATAGTTGGCTATGGCAATAAATGCTTTCTTGATTTCCCCTTTTCCCCGTGCAATCATCCCTGGCTTTACTACCAAAATGGCTTCATCGGTATAATAATTCATCAGCGTATCAAAATCTTCCTGTTTGATCGCAATATCACACTTCTTAATGATCTCTTTTAATTCGTGGTCCATTCTCAATTCCCTCCCATACTTATATAATCCTTAATTGTTGCTCCCATTATATTCAATTTTAACCAATGGAGAAGAAATTTAGATGATTTTTGGAAAAAATAATGATGGACTATTTTTATAAGCCTGATATAATCCATATAAGAAACAATAATTCATTTTTAAAGGTGGACATTATGGCGAACACTTGTAGATATGTTGTCAACGCACTTGGTAAAGGCGGGGAAACATATTATACGCTTTGCAAAGATAAACAAGAATTACAGAATTGGATTACAACCAATCAAGAAAAATTGATTATGGAAGAATTAAAGGTAACTGATAAAAATCAAACTTTGTTCTCTAAACTATTTAACTTAAAAAAATTATATTAATTTTTCAGACGCCATTCTTAATAGAATGGCGTCATTATTTTTGTAGATTAATAGTCGATCATAACAATTTGGAATTTTTTGTAAATAAAATTATATTTAATATAGGGGGTGCTTGTTTGTGAAGGAATTGAAAGAATATAATAATCAACCGGGTGCCAATAACAACAAAAATGATGTCAGAGTAAATAATAATTTCACTTTGCCCATTAACCTTGGAGATTCCTTAAATTTATTTGCACTGATTGGCAGCATTTGTGTAGTTAAGCGATTGGTAAAAAAACGTAAATCCAAACGTAAAAAAATGCAATGGCCTTAAACCATTACATTTTTTTCTTTTTCCGAGTACTTTTCAATCTTCTAATTCTCTTAATTTCTTTCTTAATTCAATCATTACGGCCCTTGGATTTTCAATTTCAAAAATGACATATTTATATTTTCCGAAATTCTCAAGCTCTATATGGACTAGTGGCACCTTATGTTCAGAAGATAGGAAATACCATTCATTACCAAACTTAAAACTGCCTTCGTAAATATTAAGTGGTGCGATGGCAGTACCGGGCATGCGAAGCATCCACATTGGCGGGTCAAAGTCATCAATATGAACATTTTTAATCGCTTTGTAAGGAATTTTCAATTGCCACTTTAATGCAAAAATGCTTAATATTCCTGTTAACTTCAGTACGAATTCTTCCTCTTTAAAGTGCACTTCCCTTCCCATAAGGGGTCACCTCACTTGCAGATTTGAAACATACCATCATCTATATTTTACCATTGGAAGATTCCGGAAGCCAATCATTTTTAAAAATTCTCTACACTGACAAATTTCCGCTTTTGAATGTAGATGAGTCTGATGGATAGGGCTATTCCGGCTGCGAGCAGGCCGATGGTTAAGCCGATCCAGTATCCTCTTGCACCCAAACTGGTGTAATTGGCAAGCAGATAACCCGATGGAAGACAGATGAGCCAATAGGCGATTAATGACATGATAAAGGCAAGGTTAACATCCTTATACCCTCTTAAGGCGGCTTGTGCTGTCGCCTGAATGGCATCACAAATTTGGAAAAACAGCGCAAAAATTAGAAAATTAGCTGTTAAGTTAATAACGGCCGTTTCATTCGAATAAAAACCAGCGACTTGATAGCGAAAGATAACTACCAATACCCCAGTCACAACGGCAATAAGAATGGCCAGATAAACGCCTAACCAGCTGTATTGCTTTGCATCTTTATAACGCCTTGCCCCCACTTCATAACCGACAAGGACTGTCAGTGCCGTGGAAATACTAATCGGGATCATGTACAGAAACGAAACAATATTTAAGGCAGATTGGTAGGCAGCAATAGTAGTAACGTTAAATTTACTTAATAGAATAGTGACCAACGCAAACATACTCGTTTCAAAGAATGTGGAAAGGCCCATCGGCACACCAATCTTTAATATCTCTTTACATTTATCCCAAGAAAACTCTTTAATATCGGCAAAAATCGGGTACGAAGAGAAAGGTTCTTGTGTTCTGACGATGAAGACCGTCATTAGCATAATGGCCAAATACGTGAATGATGTCGCATATCCTGCCCCTGCACCCCCAAGCTCCGGAAAACCCAATTTTCCAAAGATGAGCACATAGTTCAAAAAGAAATTAGCAGGTAATGATAATAACATGATGATCATGATGACCCTTGTTTTTCCAAGGGCATAAATAAAGGATCTTAACACATTAAAAATAAATAAAGGAAGAATTCCATAGCTGAGTCCAACTAGATAATCAAAGGCAGTATCTTGAACACCTGTCGGGAGTTTCATTTTATCTAGGAGCGGGTCTAACAAAAAGCATCCACAAATGATCACCAATGCTGCAATCATAATGGAAAGATAGATTCCATGCTTCACAATTGATGCCACTTCATTGCTCTTTTTTTCACCAAAGCGTTGGGCGGCAATAGGTGAAACAGCAAGGAGTATCCCGCTGATCCCCGTAAATATCGGACTCCAAATCGACGAGCCAATCGCAACTCCGGCTAATGCAGTGGAATTGAACTTCCCTGACATAATCGTATTAAAAAACACCATTGAAAACATCCCTAGCTGAGTAATTAAGATAGGAATTAACAAGATCAATATTTGCTTTGTTTTTTCCTTTAAGGTAAAGGTTTGATTCATAGATAGGTTCTCCTTGATAAATAAAAATCCGAAACTTCATTATACTCTATATTGGATGAATATTCCTCAATTATATCGGAGAACAGTAAATGTTGTTGACTTAAGATAAAAGACTCGTTTATGCTCCGCTCCGAATTCAAATGGAAATACAAATGGAAATACCTTAACCATTTCATTGAAAAATTATGGTACTGTTGCGAGAAACAATGATTTTCAAAATTATTATCTATTAAGAATGGGAGAGGCACGGTTAGAGGTTTTATTTCCCCTAAATAGAATAAAAATAGGACCTCCATGAGAGCGTCCTATTTCTTTACAATTTTTGACGGGTTATTGATTTTATATAGTACAGGCACATCTACCAAAAATTCTTCGTCCACATCTTTTCCTTTACCAAGCTTCTTAGCAGCCACTTTTCCATCGAATTCCAATGAATCCCCTAACGCCAGCTCAAACTTTTTGAGTGTCTTGCTATGACTACACCAAGCCAGTCCGATTTCAAGTGGATTTTCCTCGTGGACGACCTGTACATTTTCTAAGACAACTACTTCATCATTTTCTTCATTAAATGGATTGTAGACGAGCGCAAACTGTTTGACACTTGCAGTAAAATGGACTTTATCAATCGGAAGTTCGAGTTTTGGTGCCTTCTCCTTTTTAGGTTTCGGTTCCTTTGCTTTTGGTGGCTTAGCTGCTTCCTTTTTGGCAGGTTTTTCGACAGGTTCAGATTTGACCTCAGCAATTATTGGGTCATTTTCATCACTTGTCACAACTTCGGGAGCAGTGGTTTCCTTTTCATCAAAAGTTAACAGGCTTTCTTTTCCAAAGCTCGATTGTTGCATTTCCTTTAAATAGGCCGGGTGGATGCAGGTGAGATTTCCGTCTTGGAATTCAATCACTAGCGTATTAATATCCAACGCGCTCCCGTAAGTTTCATACCCTTTAATGGTCACAAGGCGCTGATAGTTTCGGTCCTTATACCAGAATTCCTTTTTCGCCTCTCGTGCCGAGGATAAACCCCATTCCTTGAGCTTCTCTCTATAATGATCAACATCACGAAACGTTTCATAATCACCTTTTGGCGGAATATATTTCGTCAACTCTGACTGTTCCAATTGCGGACGTTGAATTATCATCCTAACACTTCCTTCTACTATGTATGTGATTTAATTATATTTCAACTTAGACAAATAAAAAAGGGGGAAGAGCTAATCCTCTCCCCCCTCCATTCTCTATATTGAAATTAAAAAAAGGCTCTACGAGAGAGCCTTTTCCTTCACATTTATGTGGTTTAGATTATGCTTTACGAACGTTAGTAGCTTGTGGTCCACGTTGACCTTGTTCTACTTCAAAAGTCACTGCTTGACCTTCGTCTAAAGATTTGAAACCTTCGCCTTGGATAGCAGAGAAGTGTACGAATACGTCGTCTCCAGCTTCGCGCTCGATGAATCCAAAACCTTTTTCTGCATTAAACCATTTTACTTTACCTTGTTCCATTTGTGTTTCCTCCTGCTGTGTGCTTTGCACACATAAAATTACTATCCTTGCTCAGTTCGATCTTTTAGACAAAAAGCAGTATACCCTTTTTTCATCCTTACCGACTAACAAAAATAATTCTCCCTAACTATAACAGATGGTCCAACATAATGCAAATGTATCTGAGGAATTTATTAATTCTATTGTAAAAATACTGTAGTAATTCCGATGTTTTTCAATTCTTGATTAGCATTACTACTTCAAACTAGTAGGTTTAACATTTACGAATTCAACTTACTTTTTTTCGTCGATCGCATAAAAGTTATTTTAAAAAATTATTATTTTTTAAAAAAATTGCAGTATTCTTGATGTATAATGACTATAGAATTTTTATGAAAATGGTGGGTGGACATGCGCACATACAACGAAAAAGTAAGTATCTATCATGGAATGGTGTCGACCATTGCTGTGAACCTTGCCAGTAACTTTTTTCCTATTTTCGCCATATCTATTCTCGGCGCAAGCAACTATCAAGTGGGGCTAATCAGCTCCCTACCGCCCTTGGTTGCACTTATCATGACCATTCCTGCTGCAATCCTTTTAAATCGCTTAGAGCAGCAAAAGAAGACCGTAGCCATGTCTGTTTTATGGGCTCGAATCTTGTTTGCCCTTTTAGCTGGAGTACTTTTCATAAGCTCAGCTTATCAAGCTTGGGCATTTTTAATCATTGTAGCTTTAATGAATGTTCCGGGAACGATAGCAAATATTGGCTGGCAAACACTGATTAGTGGAATGATTAAAGAAGACCGAAGAGGAGCGTTTTTCAGTGACAGGAACCGCCTGTTAACGATTGTCGGGATGATCACTACGTTGATCATTGGAGTCATCATGAAAAATCAAACCGACAATGCCGTTGCCTACCAGTATTTATTTCTTATCGCTTTTATTTTTGGATTATTAGAAGTCTTTTTCTTAATGAAGCATAAAGAAACAGTCCAACCGAATACAACTAAGCAGCAAAAGAATTCGTCCATGGACTGGTCCATTTTTAAGGATAATGGATACAAGTGGTTTTTAATAACTGCCCTCTGCTTTAACTTCTCATGGCAAATGGCCTGGGGATTATTCAATATTTATAATGTAAAATATGCTCATGCTACGATTCTTTGGATTAGTATTTTCTCAGTAGCCAATCAATTAGTACAAATTTTCACCTTCCCATTATGGAAAAAATGGGCCGATCAAAAATCCACTACCCTAGTACTCGTTTGGGTGGCAGTCGGTATGGCAACCGCACCGTTCTTGACCGTTTTGTCTACTAATCTAGTCTATTTGACATTTGTATCAATGACTTCCGGGTTCTTTGTTTCCGGTACGATGCTGCTATTGTTCAACCTGCTTTTGGAGCAATCACCAAAGGAAAAAAGAACGTATTGTATAACAACATATAATGTTCTATTATCCTTTGTTGCCTTCATCGCACCACAAATCGGGATTTGGCTTCTCGAAATAACCGGCATGCAAAAATCCATGGCCATCATATCCATCCTAAGATTCATCAGCGCCATCGTCTTCTTCTTGATGTACGTTAGATTTATGAGAAATAGAAAGCCAGCCTTGCAAGAAAGTTAATGGTGTCAGGCCCGATATAAATAGTTTGGAATAAAGGAACTTTTAGTGTAAAAGTTTCATACTTTTTTAGAAGGAGTGGTTGTTGAAGGAAGCAGGTGCGAAAATGATTAAAATAAATCAGCAAACGATTCAACTGGACGATCTTAGTGATTATCTAACAACAAAAGAACAGAAAGATATCGTTACGAAAATGGTGAAATCACGAGAAGTTTTTTCTTTTCAGACGTTGAGTCAATTTGAATTTGAGCTGCTGTTCAGAACAAAGACACTTAAGGCTGCACGTGATCTTAATAATAGTAAAGTACAGTTTACTACCTTTACGTATGCGTTTTGCAATAGAAGGTATTGGGATCGTCTAAGCAATGGCGGTTTTCTCCTTAAACCAAATGTTAGAGCCTCGGTCGCCATTCTTGATATCTTAAAAAATGGTTCGCTTTATGCCTTTGACTGTTCCACAGGAATTGCGATTGTCCTATATCTTGCGACCCTTTATTCGATTGGAAGCAGAAGGTTTGATCTCCTTTTTAATCGACTGTTCTTGTATGATTGGCAATTTAATAATCCACTAAGTCTTACTCAGAAGTATGGCGATGACTTCATACCAGGTGATATCGTGCATTTCAATAATCCGGATGTCAACCCGAAAGAATCGTATTGGCGGGCAGAAAATGTGATTTTTATGAGTGATGACCAATACTATGGACATGGAGTAGGCATCAAAAAGGCTAGCACGATTCTTGCCTTCCTTGATAAAAAAAGAAGGCCCAATCCGCGAATCCCTGCTTATCTCATGAACCTTATCACGAGACCCGTTTATCAAGACTTTTTATAAAAGACGAAGACCGCTGCCATTCAAAGAAAGCAGCGGTCTTTCCCATGATGTTCACAAGCAAACCGTCCACCCACAGCGGACAGTTTGCTTGTATTGTCTTTTTGTGGTGCCTGACACCAATATGGTTTAAAAATTTATAAATGCATCTTCAGCTTTGACGGTTTGTTTAATGACTTTTTTGTCTTTTAGCCACTGGGCCGTGTTTTTCCATGTTTCGGGGTCTTGGTAGCCGAATGGTTTTTCTTTTGCGTCCATCAGCGGGAGGAGGATTTCTAAGCTTTTTGTTTCGACATCCTTCTCTAGTGGTGACGTTTTATCTTCATGACTCATTAATATTGAAAGGCCATCTTCGGGATGAGCCTGGACGTATTTTTGACCTTCTGTAATTGCCGCCATGAACTTTTTAAATACTGCTGGCTTTTCCTTTAATCCCTTCTCACTAGCGACCAATACTAATTCATAATAATCAGGGACTCCATAATCCGCAGGATTTAAGATTCTCATCGGGTGCCCTTCTTTTTCGAGCAATAATTTCTCATGGTTAATAAAACCGCCGATTAGGGCATCTGTTTTTTCCGTTGCCATCGCAGGGATTAGATCCCAGCCAACATCAACCATTTTAATCTTCTCAGCATCTCCGCCGTCCGCTTTTACCATGGTTTGAACAATCGCTTCATCCAACGGAATCGATGGATAACCAATCGTTTTTCCTGCTAAATCCTTAGGGGATTGGACCGGACCATCGGCTTGCACCATTAATTGATTTAGCGGATGACGGACAATAGCACCAAATGATTGCACAGGAATATCTTCACTCCGTGCGACGAGTACCTGTGGTTGATAGCTCAAGGCCATATCAATTTGATTCGCTGCGACAAGTTTGAGAGGATCATTTGTATCTGCAGGCATTTGGATATCGACATCTAAGCCTTGTTGTTTAAAGTATCCTTTTTCCTCTGCTACAAACAGAAATGAATGGACCGCATTCGGGTACCAATCCAGCATTAAGCTTACTTTCTGAAGCTTCTCGTTCGAACCACCCTTTTTTTCAACTGCTTCTTTCCCGCAAGCACTTAATAAAAGTAGCAATAGACTGACCATAATCAAAAAGCTCTTTTTCATTTTTACGTTCTTCCTCTCTTAGTTGAAGCGATTTCTATTTATTTTAGCTTTCTTAAACTGCCTGTTAATTTCCGCTCCAGGCGCTTCGCTTTCCGCGGGCGGTCCGGCGAGCCTCCTCGTCGCTGCGCTCCTGCGGGGTCTCCCGCAGGAGTCTTCGCGCCTTCCACTCCAATTAACAGGGTGCCAAAATCAACAAGAAGCCTTAAAATAGTCTTTTTTTAATACCTGTTTTTCCAATAATCCAATCAATAAAAATAACACGATTCCAAGCATGGATAGTAGGAATATCGATGCAAACACGGAGTCCGCCTGTAAGTTACCCGACATTCTTCGACTGAAATATCCTAAGCCTTCACTTGCCCCCAGCCATTCACCAATCGTCGCACCGACGACGCAATAAACAACCGATAATTTCAATCCTGAAAAAATCGCAGGCAACGCCATCGGCAGTTGAATTTTATTAAAAATGTCCCAACGATTGGCGCCCATTGTTAACAGTAATTCACGATATTCAAGACTACCTGTTTTTAGCCCATCATAGGTACTGACAACGATTGGAAAAAATGCAGTTAAAATGGTGACGGCAATTTTGCTCCAAATTGAATACCCGAACCACATGATAAAAATCGGTGAAATGGCAATGAGCGGCACTGTTTGGGAGATGACTAGAAACGGATAAAGAACTTTTTCTAATGAACGAGAAAAATGCATCCCTACACCCATGATTAACCCACCGATTACAGACAGCCCGAACCCAATCAGAACTTCCTTTAAAGTCGCGGGTAAATGTACTTCAAACAACAGTTGTCTATTTTCGAGCAATGCTCCCCAAATAGCTGAAGGAGCAGGCAAAATAAATGATGGAATCATTCCCTGCCTGACTACCCACTCCCATCCACTGACGAGAAGGAGGACAACTAATAAAAACAAACCGTACTGTTCTGCCCATTTTTTCAACCTAGTTTTCATGGTTAATCAGCCACTCCAGTTCTTTTCTCATCGTAATAAACTCAGATTGATAGATTAGCTGCGAACTTCTGGGCCGCGGCAGGGTGACCTTCATTTCTTTAATTCCTTTATTGTGGAGCACAAAAACTCTGTCGCTTAACAAAATAGCCTCCTCCAGGTCATGGGTAATGAACAATACCGTCTTTTGTAATTCTCCCCACAGCCCTAGCAACCATTGATGCATGTTTCGTTTTGTCAGCGAATCAAGTGCGCCAAACGGTTCATCTAATAATAGAAGTTCCTTTCCCGTCATCAGTGTCCTTAAAAAGGCGACGCGTTGCTTCATTCCTCCCGAAAGTTCTTTGGGATAGGTATTTTCATAGTCTGCTAATCCAAAGCGCGCTAACCACTCTTTTATTTCAGGTATTTTCGCTTGCTTACGCTCCTTAGTAACTTCAAGGGGTAATAACACATTTTCTAACACCGTTCGCCATGGTAACAGCAAATCTTTTTGCGGCATATAGCCAACACTTCCTAATCGCTTTCCAGTCCGTTGACCATCAATCAGGATGTCCCCCTGATCTGGTTCAAGTAAGCCGGTTACCAATTTGAAAAGCGTACTTTTCCCCGATCCGCTCGCACCAATAACAGAAACAAATTCTCCGCGCTTAACATCAAAGGTAAGTCCTTGGAAGATTGGCTTTTCCTCCTCAAAAGAATAGGAGAGTTCTTGGATTGATAACATCATCGAGTTAGACAGGCCACTCGCCTCCCTGGTAAACCATATCCCAAAACATATATTCAAACCGAGATGTTGTCAGGAAATGTTCTTCCAAAATGGCTAACTCCCGCTCAGGTTTACCTTCTGTCAATCGATCCAACAAATCGATAAGCCAGGTTGCCAGTGAACCAAACTCATTAGATGAATACATTTTCACCCATTCCCCGTAAAGTAGATGCTCACTAGCACCAGGATAGTTAGTTGCTAGCATCGTGCTAATCTCCCGGTAGCTCCACATACAAGGCAAGAGAGCAGAGACTAATTCCGCAAGCGACCCATTCTGTGCGACATTCAACATGTACCGTGTATAAGCTAAGTTGATCGGCATTGGTTTTGTATCTTCCAGCTGTTGATCTGTAATCCCAAATCTCTCAGCGTACTGTCGGTGAAGGTCCATTTCACCATGTAATGTCTCATCCAGAAGCTTAGCAAAAGCGGCCATCGTCTCAATGTCACTTGCTTTAATGGCCCCTGCCGCAAACAACTTGGAGTAGTCAATTAAAAACACATAGTCCTGTTTCATATAGCGGATAAATGATTCGACGGGCAGCTCCCCTGTTCCTATCCCGACAACAAATGGATGTTGATGGGTTTTCTCCCAAATATCACTTACTTTTTCAAAAAGTCTTTCGGTAAATCTCATATCACTACTGCTCCTTTCTCGTGTTGCACCACTCAAGATTACTTCCTGATTGTTGAATCATTTTCACTCACAATGAACACTTTTTTCCTTTAAAAAAACAGTTAGTAAAGTATGGGTTTTTATCACGATTCAAACAATCCTTTAAGAATGACACTATTTCTTAATGCCCGGGCTGCTTCTAGCGGTGAGTCTGCCTTACTAATCGCTGTTATCACTGAAACCCCATCAGCTCCCGCCTCAATAACGGAAGCTGCATTTTCACTCGTGATACCTCCGATTCCAACAATCGGTGTCTCGCAGCCATCTTTACGTAGTTTTTCAATCAATGTCGTTCCTCCTGAGGGCTTGGCATCCGCCTTTGTTTTGGTCGGAAAAACAGGTCCAATCCCAAAATAATTCGCTCCATCTCGGATTGCTGTTAGGGCTTCTTCTGTAGAATGAACGGAAACCCCAAGGATTTTATCAGCGCCAATTTTCGCCCGAACCGTTTTCACCGTTTCATCCTCTTGACCGATATGAACACCATCTGCATCAATCGCCATTGCCAACTCGATGTCATCATTAACCATGAATGGAATCTGATGTTCTCGACAAATGGTCTGAAGCTTTTGAGCCAGTGCAATTTTTTCAGTTCCAGTTAATGCCCCTTCCCCTTTTTCACGGAATTGAAAAAGGGTAATTCCACCAGAGATCGCCTCATTTAACACATCTGCTGGGTTTTTCACACAGTTGGTGCTTCCCATAATAAAATAAACACGTAATGCCTCACGTAAATCGATCATGATCTTGTCAGCTCCCCCGCGATGTTTCTTTTTCGATATGCCCAATGGTTGGTTGGCCCATGTCCCTGACCAATCTCTAGTTGATCCTCAATTGCCGCCTGAATAAAATCCTTCGCTTTCAAAACGGCTTCATAAACAGCCGCCCCTTTGGCCAGCTCAGCTGTGATCACAGCGGAAAAAGTACAGCCGGTTCCGTGTGTGTTCTTTGTTTCGATTCGCTGACTTGTAAAGGTGAAAAATTCCTTTCCATCAAATAACACATCTGTGGACTCAGACTCGTTTTCATCGTGACCGCCTTTGATTACGACATTTTTTACTCCATAATCATGGAGCCTTTTAGCAGCATCCTGTTTATCTTGGATGCTTTGAATCACCATGCCCGTTAGCACCTCCGCCTCAGGAATGTTTGGTGTGATTACTTTGGAACGTGGTAATAAGTATTTCTTCAGAGCCGAAATGGCTTCCAATTGCAGCAAAGACGCGCCGCCTTTGGCAATCATAACTGGATCAACCACTAAGTTCTCCCAACCATAAAACTTCAGTTGAGCAGCAACAGCCTCGATAATTTCCGCATTGAACAGCATCCCTGTTTTTACTGCATCTGCACCAATATCCTCGCCAATCGCTTCAATCTGCTTTATAACTGCCTCTGCAGACATTGGATAGACCGCATGAACCCCTAGTGTATTTTGGGCCGTTACAGCCGTCAACGCTGACATCCCGAATACCTCTAATTCCTGAAACGTCTTTAAGTCGGCTTGAATTCCGGCACCGCCGCCGCTATCTGAACCTGCGATTGTTAATGCTTTTTTCATTAAAATTACCCCCTCTTATCGATTCACTTTTGTAAATGAAGCATGTGAAATTATATCTTCCGAAGAAACTAAAGATAATTGGTTTAAAAATTCAATTTGGAAACTTCCCGGTCCCATTTCAGCTGTCAGTACCGCCGCTTTTTCAGCAGCAATCTCATAGAACGTTAATGCAGACACCGTAGCTTGAATTAGATCCTTTTCTACCCCTGCAAATGCCCCAATCACTGAGGTTAATAGACACCCCATTCCCGTCACCTTTGTCATAATCGGATGTCCATTGCAAACAAGATAGGTTGTTTCACCGTCCGAGACGACATCCTCTTTACCAGTAATGACGACAACACAATTCCATGCTTGGGCCGCTTTGATCGCGAGGGTAACAGTATCCCCGTTTGCTGTCGTACCTGCATCGACGCCCTTAATTTCCCATTTCTCCCCGATAACATTAGCTATCTCCGCTGCGTTACCCCGAATCACAGAGACTTTTACTTCGCTCATTATTCTTTGCGCGGTTTCGGTTCGGTAGGACGTGGCGCCGGCACCAACCGGATCAAATATGACTGGTACAGCAGATTCATTGGCCGCTTTACCGGCAATGATCATCGATTCTACTGTTTGTGGGTTTAAAGTACCAATATTCAAAACTAGTGAACTCGCAATCTTAGCCATGTCAGCAACTTCTTCGGCAGCATACGCCATAACAGGTGAGGCACCTAAGGCGAGAAGCCCATTTGCAGTGAAATTTGTGACAACCACATTGGTGATATTATGTACAAGCGGGTTAACCTTTCTTACTTTTTCCAACGTTTCAAATAAGCTGTTTTTTTCCATTCCAAACTCCCCTTTTCTTTTTTAAAAAATAAAAAAACCAGATCCATAAACGGACCTGGTTAGTTAGTCAGAGAAAAAACAAAACATTCACTTGGCTACTTTCCTACGCTGGTATTACCCAGATCAGGTCCGAAGGGTTAAAAACTAATCGTTTTCTCTCAGCCTGATTACAGGGCACCCCTAGTAGATCTTGTATTTAATTAATTACATGATATTCCTATGATACTAGAATGTAAAGGAAAAGGATTAATGAACTTCCCCTTAACTTTTTGCTATTTCTATTAGATCCTTTAGTTCATTGGTAAATCCTTTAACAGCTCGATTATCAACGACTGTCACGGGAACACCGAGAAAACCGAATTTTCCCACTTCCTCCTGATATTCAGGGTTCGCCAATACGTCCCTGGATTCAAAAGCAATTCCTTCCTCAGTTAGGACTTTTTTGACCATCGTGCACTCGATACAGTCTTTGGTTGTATAAACAATTACTTGTTTGCTCATTGTTCATTTTCCCCTTTTATACAATTTCAGAAGTTTACATTCACCGTTTAACTTAAGTATAACCCAAAAGAATTGCCTTTTCATTTGAGACGCTTTGGTTAATAAAACAGGTTTCATTTTATTTGGGAAATAATCAGCGTTTTTTCTTTAAAAAAAGTATCGATAATTGTCTAATCATGCGCTTTCCCGAGGAATAATTCACGTTTATTTCCGTAAAATTAAGTACTAGAGATTCGCTGATTAAAGTTAATAATTTACTGATAGACGAGAAAAATCCGCCGATAGGGTGTAATTTTACACTAATATCAATCACTATAAAACTATCGAACCATGACCCCCGTCAGGAAGGTTAGGAATACGTGTGTGCCAAGTTTAACAGTGGGTTGGGCGAATGTATCCTTTTGTGGATCCAGACAGACGATGTCCATCGCTTTTATTTTTGGATGTTTGGCAGCAGCCAGTACCCCTTCGAGCAGTTCTGCCGTAGTCATGCCCCCCGGTGTTGAGGCCGGTACCCCTGGAGCATAGGCAATATCAAGCACATCCATATCGACTGTTAAATAAATGGTATCTACCTTTGCAGCAAGCTCTTCTAAACAAGCCACCACCGTTTCTTTGATCCCTGTTTTTCGTGTTTCACGAAGTGTAAAATAATTGACGCCTTGTTCATCCGCATACTTCTTCAAGTCTTTTGTGTTAAAAAATCCATGCAGGCCGATATTGTACATATTACTTCCCTCAACTATTCCGCTCTCAATTAAGTTACGCATTGGAGTCCCGTTGGAGGGGCCGTTATCAGTCATGTCTCGTAAATCAAAATGGGTATCAAACTGTAGAATTCCAATTTTCTCATCGGGCCTCGCTTGATGAAGTCCCTTTACCATCATCGCTGTAATCGAATGATCGCCGCCAATTGCACATACTTTGGAAGTTTCAAAATGCTGATGGAGTGCAGTAGACGCTGCGATGATATTGTCATGGCAGCGCCTGATATCGGTAACATGCATCGGTACATCACCAACATCCAAGGCTGTCATTTCCGACAAATCGATTTCTTCGTCAAGATTATACGTTGTGAACCCTTTCCAAGCACGGCGGAATGCATCAGGAAATTCAGAAGCACCCGAAGCGCTAATCGATGAGCGAGACAGTGGAACACCAACAACTACAAAGTCGGCGTCCTTACTTTTCTCAGGATCAGAAGAAGCCGAAAGCGGCTGAATCCACTCGTGCACCTTTGCAACCTCGGCCCCTTCATCTGGTCTTACCCATGTAAAACTCGGCGGATTCAGTTTAGGATAGAGAAAGCTCTTCAACTAACTGACCTCCCCTGACAACCACTTGACCATTTTTCACTACCGTATCCGTATGATTCACACCATAGGAATATTGCAGTTTCATATAATTCCCAACGTTAAAAATCGTGACATCACCTTTTTTACCGACTTCTAAGCTGCCAATTTCACGCCCGCGATTAATCGCATGGGCAGCATTAATTGTCGTTGCAGTAATTACTTCTGCAGGTGTCATTCCCATTTTTAAACAGCCAAGATTCATAATAAATGGCAGTGAAACCGTAGGTGATGAGCCTGGATTACAATCGGTTGAAAGTGCCACAGGTACACCCAAATCTACCATTTTGCGACCATTCGCAGACTCTGCCATTAAAAAGTATGCCGTTCCAGGCAGCAACACACCGACAACTCCTTTATCAGCCATTGCTTTCATGCCTTTTTCTGATGCTTTTAAGAGATGGTCCGCCGAAATGGCCCCAACTTCTGCCGCTAATTCTGCCCCTTCATAGGGCTCAATTTCATCCGCATGTATCTTCGGAATCAAGCCATAGCGCAGGCCTGCTTCAAGAATCTGTTTCGATTGCTCTGGTGTAAACACACCATGTTCACAGAAGACATCATTGAATTCAGCCAGGCCGAGCTCTGCCACCTTTGGAATCATTTCATCAATCAGCAATCTTACAAACTCATCTGGATTTTGTTTGTATTCCTTCGGAACGGCATGAGCTCCCATGAAGGTTGAAACCACATCCATCACATGCTTGTCGTTTAGCTGTTTGGACACTTCTAGCTGCTTTAATTCGGTTTTCCATTCCATCCCGTAGCCGCTCTTCGCTTCAACCGTTGTGACGCCGTGGCGGAGAAATTGATTCAAACGCTCATAGCCTTCTTGAAAAAGCTCTTCATGTGTTGCCGACTGCGTCCTTCTAGTCGTTGCATAAATCCCGCCGCCGCTATTCATGATTTCCATATAGGTGGCACCTTGAAGTCGCATATTAAACTCATTTTCTCTGCTGCCGGCAAATACAAGATGGGTGTGCGGGTCAATTAGCCCTGGAGTTACCAGCTTTCCAGTTGCATCCACTACATCCGCTTCACCCAATCGCTTCGCATATTTTTCCGCCAGCTCCACATCTGTACCAACAGCCTGAATCACTCCGTCTTCAATCCAAATACTGCCATTCTCAATAATGCCAAGCTCAGACATCTCGCCCTTTAAACGGGGAGCATCGGAACTCCCCTGTAATGTCACAAGCTGAGAGGCATTTCTGATAAAAATTGGTGAACTCATTAATCTATCATCCTCTCATTCTTAGTCTTGCTGAAGCATTGGCATTTTGATGCCCTTTTCTTTAGCAGTTTTAATCGCAAGCTCATAGCCTGCATCGGCATGACGGACAACACCCATGCCGGGGTCAGTTGTTAATACCCGTTCTAAACGTACTTCCGCATCCTTTGAACCGTCCGCTACAATTACCATGCCCGAATGCTGCGAATAACCCATACCGACGCCGCCGCCGTGATGTAATGAAACCCAGCTCGCTCCGCCAACCGCATTAATCATCGCATTTAAGATCGGCCAGTCGGAAACTGCATCGCTTCCGTCTCTCATTGCTTCTGTTTCACGATTTGGCGATGCTACTGAACCGGCATCTAAGTGATCGCGGCCAATAACGATTGGTGCCGATACTTCTCCGGACGCAACCATATCATTGATCACTTTACCAAAACGGGCACGATTGCCATAGCCAAGCCAGCAAATCCGGGCAGGAAGGCCTTGGAAGCTGATTTTTTCTTGAGCCATTTTTACCCATTTGCAGAGATGTTCGTCATCTTTGAATTCGCGAAGCAAGGCTTCATCAATTTTACGAATATCTTCAGGATCTCCTGAAAGTGCTGCCCAGCGGAAAGGACCTTTTCCTTCGCAGAATAATGGACGGATATAGGCGGGAACAAAACCTGGGAAATCAAATGCATTTTCCACACCTTGATCCTTCGCTATTTGACGAATGTTGTTACCATAGTCGAACGTTACCGCACCTTTTTGTTGCATTGTAAGCATTGCCTTTACATGCACAGCCATGCCTTGTTTTGAAAGTTCTACATACTTAGTAGGATTTTCTTTTCGTAAGGCAGCCGCTTGTTCTAATGTAAAACCAAGTGGAACATAGCCATTTAGCGGGTCGTGTGCAGAAGTTTGATCCGTTAAAACATCCGGATTAAAGCCTTTTTCAATCATAATTGGTAAAATTTCTGCTGCATTACCTAATAACCCAATCGATAATGCTTTACCTGCGATCTTCGCTTCATGTGCCATTTTTAATGCTATCTCAAGATCATTTGTTTTCACATCAAGGTAAGCGGTTTCAATCCGGCGGTCAATTCTTGTTTCATCCACATCGATTGCGATACATACCCCATCGTTCATTGTTACCGATAACGGCTGTGCACCACCCATGCCTCCGAGTCCTGCTGTTAGAGTGATCGTGTGTTTTAATGTTCCTCCGAATTCCTGACGAGCAAGCTCGGCAAACGTTTCATACGTTCCTTGGACAATTCCTTGGCTGCCGATATAAATCCAACTGCCTGCGGTCATTTGCCCGTACATCATCAAGCCCTTTTTATCTAACTCATGGAAATGTTCCCAATTCGCCCAAGCAGGAACCAGGTTGGAGTTGGCAAGCAACACGCGCGGTGCATCCTTATGAGATTTCCAAACAGCCACTGGCTTACCAGATTGAATCATTAACGTTTCGTCATTCTCCAATTCAAGGAGCGTTTTCACGATCGCATCATAGGACTCCCAGTTACGAGCAGCCTTACCAATTCCACCGTAAACGACTAAATCCTCTGGTCTTTCAGCCACCTCTTGATCCAGATTATTCATCAGCATACGCAGTGCCGCCTCCTGAATCCAGCCCTTTGCATGTAATTCCGTCCCTTTATAGTTTTTAATGACTCTTGGTTTCGCAGTGTTCGTCTCCATCGATTCCACTCCCTTTTCTTTACTAATCTACTATTATTATAAAAATAAAATCTTCTGAAAAACACAAAGGGAACCTTAGAAAACAGAAAATATTTTTAGTTCTATTGTTATTTTTTTAGATAGTTTGTCTTATTAACTATAATATCTTTATAAATAAGATATTATTTTTAGGCGCAATTTTATAAAAAATGACCCAATCATTTTCCTGACGGGTCGACTATCTTCATTATTTTAACGAACACAAACATAGATCTTCATTTTTCATTATATCTCCCAAAATAAATGACTAAAAATCAGTCGGTCTCCTTCTCGCTTTTAAACATTTTCACTTTATTCATGCGAAATTCTCTTGGAGAAGTACCTGTTAATTCCTTAAACATCCGGCTAAAATAATTAGAATTTTGATAGCCTGTAAGGTTTGAAATTTCATTAATTGATTTGTTCGTTTCAATCAGTAAGCGTTTTGCTTCCTTCATTCTTATTGCCGTCAATAATTCTGTAAAGCTTGAACCGGTTTTAGTATTTATCATATGGCTGAAATAGGAGGGATTTCGGTCAACATACAGGGCCACATCTTCGAGCCTGAGTGAACTATTGGAAAAATGAGTCTCCATAAAGGATATGCCGCGTTCAATCGGATCTTGTTTATGTCTTGTGCTATTCGCGGCACCTATAAACAATTTTTGGATAAATAAGATGAGATTTTGAACCGTACGGTAAAGTACCTTGTCGTACAAAATTGAATTGAAAATATAGCGGTACTCCAGTTCATAGCTTTGGCTCTCGTCTAAGTTATTGGTCTTCATAAATCTTCTAACCTGCGCGAGAATACTCGTAAGCTGAATTCTTACTAATCCTGGATCCGGAAATGGTTCTTGCAATTGCAAAAATTCCTCGTATAGCCACTTTTTTATTTTTTCTAAATCGGCATTTGTTAGCATGTCGACCCATACTCTCTGTTCTGGAGGTGCTAAAAAAGGGTCAATATGAATCCATTCCGGTGATTGTTCGAATTCAACTACTTGGCGATAGCCTTTATAATAGGTGAAATCCAGCATTTTTCGGGCCTGAAGGTATTTTTGATTCAAGCCCATTGCCACAGAATTTCCTTTATGGACAACGATGGCAAGCGGGTCAGAAAATTCCTCCTCCCATTTTCTCATTGCCTTTTGACACTGCTCTGTTAAATGACCCGTTTCCTTAAACAAACTTACGACCATATCGTCGATTGCAAAAATACCCTGGACTCCCTTGAAAGGAAATTCTTTTAAGAAAGAATGCAATGATTTTATCTTTCCGTTACTTTCCGTTTGAAAAGCCGCGATATGAAAATTTGCTGAGTCAGAAGGTTGCGAAATAAATAACGCTTCATATGATATGTCCTTATATGTATTGGGAATGAGTATTCCGTCTGCTGGATTTTTTGTTCCAAGTTTTCTTGAGGCTTTATGGAAAGCTGATGTAACCTTAGTCGGCGCTAAAGGTTTAATCATTAAATCTAACGCTTGCATGTCAATGGCGAGGCGAGCTTTTTCAAAGGTTCCCTCTGCGGAAGTTAACAGTAATACCGGATTATAGATGTGAATTAGGTCACGGAAAGTGGACCAATCCTCCTTAGAGATCATATCAAGTTCGATTAAGACAACGTCCGGCCTTTCTTGTTCAAATCTAACGACAAATTCTCGGTAATTAGAAGCCACTCCTATATTTGTGACAGGTATCGAAGACGTTTTTAACAGCCATTTTAATCCCTCACGTTCATTCAAATCGCGATCGGCTATCAGCCACTTTCCTTCCATCGTCCTGTCCCACTTTCTTTCCCATTTCTTTTAAAAAGATAATATGTATTCACTAAATTTATATCTTCGCTGCCGATTCTACGCCTTATTTTGCCGATTGGAGAAAATTATCCCGAAAACCATGCTGATTAAAATAGCCATTAAATAAATAGTTCCTGTGGAAATCGCCAGGAAATTGATGATCATTCCGAAGCTTTTATTAACCAGACTTAACATAATCCCCTTAAAAACAGGTGTGTAAATGATGAGATAAGGGATGAGCACTAAAGGAACAGCCAGCCAATTATGACCGATTATACTTTTGGTCAATAGAAAAGAAATGATTGCTAGCAACACAGCCAATCCGTAAACAAACCAATTGATGTATTGAAGAGCACGTTCCGGCTGGTCGAAGAACGCTAATATATTGAGACATATAACCCAAATGATTGCAAGAAAAATCGCGAGAACCTGTGTTTTAAACAAAATTTTCATATTAAATCCATCCTCAAATCAAAATAAAATAATTATCTCCACCATACCCCAAACCAAAATCCCTGTCCATTTTAGATTTTCTAAACAAAGAAAAAGGACAAAAGGGTCAATCGACCTTTTTTGTCCTTTTGTTTTTACCATCTTAACCTACGTTTAGACCAAAGTCTGTTGCGATGCGTGCTAATCCGCCTTGGTAACCCGAGCCGACGGCAGAGAATTTCCACTCGCCATTATGGCGGTATAATTCTCCTACAACGATGGCAGTTTCAATCGAGAAGTCCTCCCCTAAATCATAACGAATGAGTTCCTGGTTAGTTTCTTCATTTACGATTCGGCAGAATGCATTAGATACCTGTCCAAAATTCTGACCGCGCGCTTCTCCATCATGAATCGTAATAACAAAAGAGATTTTCTCCACTTGAGTAGGAACTGCACTAAGATTTACTTTTACCTGCTCATCATCCCCGTCACCTTCTCCTGTGCGGTTATCACCTGTATGTACCACGGAACCATTTCCGCCTTCAAGCTGGTTGTAAAACACAAAGTCCTTTTCAGAAGTAACCTTTCCATTAGCTCCTAATAAGAAAATACTCGCATCTAAATCGAAGTCATTTCCACCATCATAACGATTGGTATCCCAGCCTAGACCTACTACCACTTTCGATAAACCAGGATTTGTTTTCGTTAAATCAACCTTTTGACCTTTAGACAATGAAATAGCCATAAAAAAACACCCTTTCACTCTTAAATTTTATGTCCCCTTCTATTATAAATAGAAAGTTACTAAAAATCGAACTCTACGAAAGATTATTTTACTTAAAAGGAATAATTTTCTACCATTATTTACACACATTTAATTCAAAGAGTTAGTTTTCACCGGTTTTGAGTAATGAAAAATGGTTAAAATAAGATTGTCAAATATTATTGAGGTAGTTTGTGCTATAATGAACTGTTAGCAAAACGGGGACACCGTTTATTTTACGCAAGGAGCGATTTTCTTAATGATAAAAATTGAAATACCTAATCCTGATATAGTGATTACAAAGAAAAATCAAGTTGGAGAAAAAGTGGAGGCACCAATAAGCAGCGTTTATGGATTTACTGATTATAATAAAATCCCCAGAGACAAAGGTGGGATTATTTTATTTTCAAACGCAAATGATGAACTATTATTTGTAGGTAAAGCCAGGAAATTGCGCCCGCGCGTCAAGAAACATTTTGAAGATACCGTTTCGCCAATTAAGCTACATCGAGATGAAGTTTATCGGATTGCAGTATGTGTTGTGGAAGATCCAGTGGAAAGAGAAATTTACGAAACTTATATTATCAATACATTACAGGCAAAATATAACGTCGATAAAGTTTTTTATAAATAAAATAGGGAAAAGAGCGGGTTGGAAAAAGCCAACCTGCTCTTTTTTTAACTAATATCCCCATATCTTAGAATCATTTCTTTTTCAATATGACTTGCCCGAATGCCAAACCTTGGCTGGACCAGTTCTACCTCTTCGCCAAGTAAAATCTTAATGGCCTGGTAAGGAATGTTAATTCCAGACAAACAACTAATGTGCATTCCACCGCTCATTCGCGGATTAATTTCCAATAATTTTGGCACACCATGGTTGTTGTATTTCACCTGAATATTGAATACATATGGCAACCTAAACTCCTGATGAAAATCGTGAGCTAATTTAATGAGTTCCGCCTGTTCCACAAGCTCCCTCACTCTTCCATCCCCCTTCATCCGAGGAATCGCAGCATACAATTTTTCATGGGAAGATAGGCAATCAATACTATATTCTCTTCCTTCAAGGTATTCCAACACCATTAAATCAGGAAATGTATCTTGCTGGCTCAAAATTTCGCAGGCATGGGCATAGGGAATACGGAAACCAATTCCATGATTGAAAAACTGGTCAATGGAAACGATTTGGTCGATTATGACCCGAAATCCGTTGGCACCTTCGCCTATCACCGGTTTAAAACAAACCGTATGGCCTTTTTCCTTAAGTTTTCTATATGCCATCTTAAAATCATCAATATTATTAACGACATAATAATCTGGTATTAGAGAATTGGCTGTCCCGCTTGAAAAAATTTGATAGGTATCTGCTTTATTATCCATTGTCTCCATAAGCTTTGCATCCGGACAAACTAGCACTTTAACACCCAAAGCCTCAAACTCACTTAGCCTTTTTGAAATGAGGACATTTTCTTTCCGTGGGACAAAAATATCGATTCCGTGCTTCTGACAAAAATCAAGACAAAAATCAATATATTCCTCACCGGATATATCTGGCTCCACAAAGGCGTAATCACAATTTTGTAAATATAGGGCATCTTTGTTCGGATGTGTCCCATAAATGATAAATTTGCGGTTATCTTCATTGACCCGAATCATATCAATGTAATGGGAAACCGTTGTAAACCATCTGTTAAACCAAATCTTCATTTGAATCCTCTTCCTTGTTGTATTAAGACCTTTTTCATTATTATCCAACTTGTTCTTTTTTATAAGCAAAATTTGACAAATAAATCCACCCAAGCGGGTGACTCGTCGAAAAATAGATAAAAGTCCTGTAGGTGAACACAAAAAAACGTCCTGCAAAAGCAGCAACGTTTAATACGTATAAGCCTCAATCTAATCTCTATACAACGCTTTTAATATGATTTAATTTGGATGCAAATTCCTTGATGGCCTCATAATCTAAATTAGATTGATCGATGGTTGCACCGCTCACTTTTTTGACAATTTGTTTTTCTAGAAAATTCATTTCTGATAAGAGAAATTCTCCGCCAAATAATCCCATTGCGGCGGAATTTTTGCGCAATTCTTGTGGAAAGGCATTGTTAAATTGCTCAATCGCGCTCTCACCATCATGCATGCAGCAAAGAAAAAGACCAACGTCCTTCTCCAAAAGAGTGTCCAAATTGTTCTTGATAAACTGTTTTATTTTCCGTTGAATATTCCCTGCATGAATCGAACCGCCAATAATAACGGTATCAAATTTAGCCAGATCAAACTTTTCTTTGTCCCGCTTCAAATCCACCGCTAAAACTTTTCCTTCAAGACCTTCAGTTAAAAAACTAACTGCTTTTTCTGTAGTCCCATGGGATGAGCAATACACAATTAAACATTTCATGTTCTATACCCCTCCTTCATAATCCATTACAAAAAAACCGGCACATTTACTTGCAATCGTGCCGAGTATGAAGATTTACTCTCATTATATAACTAAACTAAAACTCGCCCCGTGTAAATATTAGCAATATTATTACAATTCACATTGGTGTCAAGCACCAATTCCTTGAATAAAATGGAAGGAATTAATAGATGAGGTGGAGATATGAATCTTTTTGAGTTTCCTTTGATCTTATCCGGTCCTATTTTACGAAGAGTTGAACCGACACGTATTTATATTTGGATTGCGACTAGCAAACCGTATCAGATAAATGCTGAATTATATAAAATTGATAACATCAGCGGGGATCAGGATTATCATTATCACACTCTCGAGACTGTTAATGAATTGACCACGATAAAGCTGGGAAAACAACTATATATAAATCTCGTAAAAGTCACGCCGATGAACGGAACCTTTCCCTTAGATACTCTTCTTGGTTACAACTTACAGTTCGAACGCAATTCTGAGTTGCATGATTTAGAGAGTCTACAACTTCTTACCCCTGATCATCCCGAATCAATTGTATATGGTACCTTTAAATACCCTACTTTTCATATAAAAAGCGGGGAAACGAAGAGCAATATCCTATATGGCTCTTGTCGAAAACTCCATGGTGCTGGTGAAGATACTCTCGCCCTTGCCGATACTATTCTTAAGCAAGAATATGAAAATATTAATAATCGTCCTGACTCTCTATTTCTCATGGGAGATCAAATATATGCCGATGATGTTGCCAATCCAATCATTAGGATAATTTCCAGTTTAGGTGATGCATTAATAGGACAAACGGAACCCCTTCACCAAGTCGACAGCCGTCTTGATCGAGAACCTTTCCGCACAGCACTCACCCAGATTAACGGCAGACAATATATCATTGAAAACTTATGCCAATTTACTTCCTCACAATCACAAAACCATCTAATGAAACTGGGCGAATTTTCTGCCATGTATTTATTATCCTGGAGTCCTGTGCTCTGGGAGGCAGCACAGGAGCAGCATTTATTTCAATCTTTTGACGAAGCGAAAAATGACAATTTGATCCATTTTGTCTTTCCGAATGAAGAGCGGAATCGAAAGGAATATAAGACGGATCAAAATCAACTCAAGTCTCGCTATCTCGAACAAGAGGAAACATTGATAACCACTCCTCCATCCCTTTATTCGGTTCGAAGGCTGCTCGCCAATATCCCAACCTACATGATCTTTGATGACCACGACATTACCGATGATTGGAACATAACAGCCAACTGGAAAACCAATGTCTTTAATGCACTTTTAGGCCGGCATGTAATTGCCAATGGGCTCACCGCTTACTGGGCCTTTCAAGGCTGGGGGAACGATCCGGATACCTTTGAAGATGACTTTCTTCAACTCATGAAGTCCTATTTGAAAACATTACGGAATGGGAACATCCTAACTTCAAAACATGAAAAATGGGTTATAAACCTATGGAACTTCAATTCTTGGCATTTTGTCGCACCTACCCACCCTAAAGCGGTTTTTCTAGACACACGAACACAACGGGAGTATGATTTAGAGCCCCAGCCAGTGAAATTCGGTCAAATCATTGAAGAAACAACCAGTACACCACAGCTTCTTAGTGAAATTGGCTGGTCACATGTAACAAACAAGTTACTCACCAGCGACTGGAATAGGAAAACTCCACTGATTGTTGTCTCAGCGACACCCGTTTATGGCATGGGTCTAATCGAGTCCTTCCTGCACGATTTTGTTTATCCTTTTAAAGTTCTAGGGGTAGATGTGCAAACATCCTTTGATTTCGAAGCGTGGAAATATAACGGCAGAGGCTTCACCGAATTACTCAACCAAGTGGCGGAGTGGAATCCCTCACAGTGTATTTTTCTATCAGGTGACGTCCATTATGCCTCCGCCGTCAAAGCCACAGTAACATTTGCCGATGGCCGAGAGCTGGATGTCCACCAGTTTACGAGCAGCCCTTTTAAAAATATGAGTTTTTCCGGTATTTGGGGTTCAATGATGAAAACGGTGATTACCGTCAATTCTATGAAAAGAAAGAAGAAGGATATCCACCGCATTTGTGACCCTTCTTATACGATTACACATGTGGACGAGGAGGATGTTTCTAGACCATTTTTATGGAAGGATCAATTAAGGTACCAGTTTTTGAGAAATAGCTCAATAATCGAAACCAACAACAATCTTGGACTTTTGTCGATATCAGCAGAGCAAATTTCCAATAATCTCCACTCTAAACGTTAAGAAGGCTCCATTTGAGCCTTCTTTGTTTTTAATGATTATGTTGTTTGGATGCGCCTTTTACCAAATAAACCCGTTCAGGACGACCCACGGTTCCATAGGATAAATCCGCGGCAATTTTCTCCTCGGCCATTAGATGTTCTAGATATCTTCTGGCTGTTGTTCGGCTGGCACCTATTTCTTTGGCCACCCATTCCGCCGTTAACCCGCAATCAACCTTTGAAAGGACCTCCAAAACCTTTTCAAGTGTAAGCGGATCAATCCCCTTCGGCAGGTATGGTTTTTCACTTAGAGATGGTTCTATTTCTTTTCGCAGCAGCTTGTCCACCTGCCGTTGGGTAACATCGAGATTTTCACTCCTCATTTCCACTAGCTTTGTATAATATTCCTGATACCTCAGCAGCGATTGTTTGAATCTCTCAAAAACGACCGGTTTAATAATATAATCAAACACACCAATGCTGATCGCCTCTTGAACCTTATCAATCTCTTTTGTGGCGGTAATCATGATGACATCCATTTGTTTACTTTGCTGCTTTGTTTCCTTAAGCAAATCAATACCATTCATGTCTGGAAAATATACATCCAACAAAATAAGGTCTGGTTGTAATAAATCAAGATAAGTCTTTGCTTCTAGATAACTAGCTGCAATACCGACTGTTTGGAAACCAGCAATCTGTTCAATAAATCGTTTTTGAATTTCTGCAATCCGTAAGTCATCCTCAACTATTAACACTTCGATATCCGAATTCCGCTTCATTCAAACACCCCCTGTGTTTTGGTATCGCTACTGTGAAGATTGTCCCTTCACCTTCTTGACAGGAAAAAGTAATATATCCGCCTAATCCCCTTATCGACTCCTTAACAAGACTTAACCCGATTCCGGCATTGCTGTGATGACTTTTGGTCGAAAAGCCAGCTTGAAAAATTTGTTCACCCATGCTCGTGTCAATACCTTTCCCGTTATCCTCAATTTCGATAATTAGGTCTTTTCCTAAGTCTGTTAGAAACAAAGAAACTTTCTTTTGTTCCTTCTCATTCTCTCTGACAGCTTCAAAAGCATTATTAACAAGGTTACCGATTATTGTCACTAACGCATCTCTACTGATTTCCGCTGGAATATCCTTAAAGCTGCTCTCGCGGTCGATAGTAAAATTAATTTTTAACTCACTGGATAAACTAGCTTTACCTAAAATAAATCCTGCAATGATAGGGTCAGGAATTTCCTTCATTAAGAAGCTTATGAAACCCTGTGTGACATCCACTTCCTTGGAAATGAAATCAATCGCTTCTTTATAGGATCCAAGCTGAATCAAGCCAAGAAGTGTGTACAAACGGTTTGAATATTCATGTGTCTGAGCGCGTAAGCCTTCTGCATATGCCTTCACATGGGACAATTCCTGCATTAGATTGGAGAGCTCCGATTTATTTCTGAAGCTGGCAACAGCCCCAATTACTTCTTCCTTTTTATTAAAAATAGGAATACGATTCACCAAGAAGACCTCGTCTGAAATGGTCAATTCCCGATCATACTCCGCTTGCTCCGTCCGAACCACCTCATAAAGATGCGTATTTTCAAGTACATCATCAATCCTTTTGCCACGGAGCAGCACGTCATTCGGTACCTTGAGAATTTTATGTGCGGTTTCATTGACGACTGTAATTCGCCCGTCCGTATCAATGGCGATAATCCCCTCATGGATGGATTCTAAGATGGCATGTTTCTCCTGGTACATCCAAGCGATTTCTTTTGGTTCCAGTCCGAAAATCGCTCGTTTAATATTTAAAGAGATTAATAGTGCAGCTAGTAATCCTCCAAGTAAAATAATCATCGTTGTAATAAAAATTTTACTTCTAATCTTTGCAACTTCTTTTTCAATATCCGTTTGAAGATATCCTACTGAAACGACACCAATTATTTTGCCAGCACTAATAATAGGAGCTTTTCCCCGTAGAGAGGGCCCAAGGGTTCCAATCGATTCAGAGATGACCGATTCTCCTTTAAATACTCGGGCATTATCCCCGCCAACCATTTTTTGTCCAATTCGGTTAGGCTCTGGATGAGAATAGCGTATTTCGTTTCGATTTCCGATAACAATAAATTCCGCACCAACCTGTTTTCTTATTTTTTCTGCTAGCGGTTGAATAATGGCAGCCGGGTCGGAACTAGAAAAAGCTTTTTGAATCTCTGGCATATTGGAGATGGACTGTGCCACAGATAAGGCTTTCGTTCCTTTTTCGTGTTTAAGATTGGATTCCATAATATTTTTAAAAGTTATTTCAAAAATCCCGCCGATAAGGATGATTAATATAAAAATACCCAACATTAATTTTGTATGTAATCGCATACAAGCACCTCTACTTACATCATATAGAAAAAAACTCCTTAGAAAAAGGAGTTTTTTGTAATAATCTGAAATTTACATTATTTAAGCTTCTTCATTTATAACGACACTTTTTCCTCTCATTTTCATAATGACCGGAATAACTAGCCAAAGAACGGTCATAATTAAGAAACCTAAAGAAATTGGGCGGGTGAAAAACGGTCCAAAATCTCCATTTGAAATCGTTAAGGCCCTGCGCAGATTATTCTCAATCATTGGACCCAGTACAAGTCCTAACACCAATGGGGCGATTGGGTAATCATGTTTATTTAGAAAATAGCCAACTAAACCGCAACCTACTAGTAGTAACAGATCATTAACCGAAACTTGAACCGCATAAACACCGAAAATAGAAATGGCAATAATAATTGGAATCAAATATTGCTTGGGTGTCTGAATGATTTTTGCAAACACCTTAACGAGCGGAAGGTTGAGAATTAACAACATGATATTTCCAATAAACATACTAGCAATCAACCCCCATGCTACCTGGGGATGATCTTCAAACAATAACGGTCCGGGCTGAACATTATACATCATCAGTGCCCCCATCAGGATCGCAGTAGTACCTGATCCAGGGATACCTAATGTTAATAATGGGATCATTGCTCCTCCTGAGGCGGCATTATTCGCAGATTCTGGTGCTGCCACACCGGCAATTGCTCCTTTTCCAAATTTCGATGGGTCTTTGGAAATCTTTTTTTCTAAAATATAAGAAAAAAAGGATGCGAGAGTTGCGCCTGCACCGGGTAAAATCCCGATAAAGAATCCTAAGATCGACCCTCTGGCAATCGGTCCGGCAGACTCTTTCAACTCTTCTTTAGAAGGCAGCAAATTATTAATCTTTGCCATTTGTGTATCTTCTTCCTCTTTTTCTAAGATGGTTTTGAAAACTTCCCCAAGGGCAAATAATCCTACGGCAATCGTCAAGAATTCAATTCCTTGGTATAACCAGGGAATATCAAAAGTGAAACGGCCGATCCCTGAAACATTATCAATACCGATCGTAGCTAGCAGCAGCCCACTTACGGTCATAATTAATGCTTTTGTAACAGACTTTCCAGCCAACCCACTAACAGCTCCGAGTCCTAGGAGCATAAGCGAGAAATATTCAGCAGGTCCAAATTTTAGCGCTAGATCTGATAAAGGTTTCGCTAAGGCAATAAGCGCGATCAACGTAACAATTCCAGCCACAAACGAACCGATCGCAGCAATCGATAATGCACTCCCTGCTCGTCCCTTCTTAGCCATCTGATATCCATCCAATGTTGTGACTACCGACGAAGACTCTCCCGGCGTATTTAATAGAATAGAAGTAGTTGAACCTCCATACATGGCTCCGTAGTAGACACCGGCAAGGAGAATAATGGCACTAGTTGCCGCTTGCTCCGGGGGAAGCCCTCCCGTAATGGAAGCGGTAACAGGAATAAGCAACGCAACTCCGCTCATCGGACCAATCCCGGGTAATACCCCGACAGCGGTCCCAATCAAAACTCCAACAAAAGCAAAAAGTAAATTATACCAAATAAGTGCCGTACCGAAACCGTGCAGCAAATAATCAAGAGTATTCAATCCATTTCCCCCTTTCATTCGAAAAAAACATGGTGCCTGACACCATCATTACCTCGACTAAAACCAAATGGGCCACCCTGGAAGTGTTCCTTTTAATACTTCGACAAAGATGAAATAGACAAGTCCAGAAAAACAGCCGGCGATGATTAGTGAGGTCAGCCATTTTGCTCGTTCCATTGTCTGAAAGCAGACAAAGAGAAATACAAAGGTTGTAATTACATAGCCAACAGATTCTAGTGTTAAAATATAAACCAATGTGGCGATCAAGACGATGAGAAAAGGCTTATACTGCAATTTTTCATTTTTCTTTTCCTGCTTTTTTCCGTTAAATGTTTCATAAAATAATCGAATGCTTAAGATTGCTAACATTATTCCGAGAAAAAACGGAAAAATATCCGGGCCAACGACACTTCCATAGGAAGAACTTGCAATACTTCTGCTTCCGATAATAAATAAAACGGCTACAGCCAGAAACAATATCGCAGCGATGCGATCAAATTTAATGTCCATCCACGATTCTCCCCCATCCAACTTTTTCAAAAAAATATAAAGGAAGGAGAAAGCCGTTCCTTCCCTCTTGGATTACCTACTTCTGCATTCCTAATGCTTCTAATAATTGCTGTACTTGTGTTTCCTGATCAGCTAAGAACTTTTTAAAATCTGCCCCATTTTTATACTCTAACTCCCAGCCTTGTGTCTCAACTTCTTTTTTCCATTCCGGGGATTGAACTAACTTATCAATGGCTTTTTCCCAATAAGCTTTTGCTTCTGCAGACATTTTTTCTGGGCCAAATACACCGCGCCAAATCGTAAATTCCGCTTCTACACCTTGTTCCTTGGCAGTAGGAACATCTTTAAAATCGCCTGACAAACGTTCCGCTGAGGTAATTGCCAGCACTCGAACCTTTCCAGCTTTAAGGAATTCTTTTACACTCGATGCATCAGTTCCAATAACATCTGCGTTTCCTCCAAGTAAGGCCGTAATCGCTTCGCCACCGCCGTCATAAGAAACATATTTAATTTTGGTTGGGTCAACCCCATATTTAAAGGCTGGTAGAATGGAAACTAAGTGGTCCATCGAGCCTGGTGCGGAGCCACCGGCAAACGTTAACTTCGTTGAATCCTTCTTCACTTCTTCAAGGACTGATTTTAGATCTTTAAATTTTGAATCAGTTTTAACAACAATTGCACCGTAGTCTTTCGTAAGCTGTGCTAATGGCGTTGTATTCTTATACCCGTATGGGCTATTTCCTTCCTTCTTTAAATTGTTAATAATAATCGGCGGCGAATTGACAAAGAGCATGTCGTTATTTTCCACCTGCTGGGTTGCATATTCAGCCATAAAAACCGCTCCACCGCCGCCAGGCTTATTCTCAACTGTTAACGGCTGCTTGACTAGCTTGGTTTCACTTAATACTTTTGTGAACGAGCGAGCAGTTAAATCCCAGCCTCCACCAGCTCCAGATGGAGCAACAACGCTAATGGCTTTTGTTGGATAACCGGTTCCTTCCTCTTTTTTACTTGTACTTGCTGTCTCTTTACTGCTGCAAGCCCCCAAACTTAATGCCAAAGCACCTGCACACATTACTGCTGAAATTCTTTTGATCGAAAACATTTCATTTCCCCCTTTGTAAACGTTTTCTTAATTTTACAAAAATTCCGAGGATTTAATAGATTATTCATTTAAACAGCATTAAAAACTTAACTACCATTTTGTTCATAATGTTCATGGCGGTAAATAGTGTCTACATAACGTAAAAAACTCCTGCATCATAACGTAACGTTGCGATGCAGGAGTTTTTGGTTTTCAAATATTGAAGACTTTCTTTATATAATCACCCATCTCATTGATAGCTTTTTTCGCCTCAGGTAATCTAGGACCACTAATCTGCCAAACATGCCACATTCCATCCCAAACTTTTAAGGAAACCTTCACACCTGTCTTACGTGCTTGGCGGGCGAGCAATTCCGCGTCGCTTTGCAATATTTCATGATTCCCTGCCTGAATATATATAGGCGGTAAGCCAGTCAGATCGGCAAAGACAGGGGAAATGAGCGGATGATCGAGGGGGTTCTCCTTCCCCGCATACATCCGTGCTGCATCTTTTACGCCAGGTAGTGTTAAATACGGATCCACTTCACTGTTCTTCCGGTAGCTTTCCCCGCTGCTTGTTAAGTCGACCCAAGGTGAGAGACAAACAATCGCACGAGGGAGCGGTTCATTTTGATCTCTTAAAACCAACGTGGCAGCCACGCTTAACCCTCCTCCTGCAGAATCACCGACAAAAATAATATTAGAAGGTTGATAACCTTGACGCAAGAGCCAACGATACACATTGACAGCGTCGTCAATGGCAGTTGGAAATGGATGTTCCGGCGCCAGACGGTATTCTGGAAAAAGGACTTTTACTCTAGCCGCTTTTCCAATGCTTGCTGCCAGTGGTCTGTGCGTATTAGCTGAACAAAATGCATAACCTCCCCCGTGTAAATATAGGATTACCTTGTCCTCCACTAAGTTTTCGGAAGAAAGCCACTCAGCGTATAAGCCTTCAATCTGAAGCTTCTCCACCTTGCAGTTTTTCGGGAGTTTTCCTAATTTTCTTGCCACCGTGTCGAGCATCTGCCGCTGTTCATCCATCGCCCGATTAGAAATACCCTTCCTCAGCGCTCTTTTTACCGATAGTTTAATTCCATTTTCGAAGAAATAACTTCGAATACTTGGCATCTCCACACCTCCATTATCCAAAATTTTCTAATATCATTATACTAGAAAAACCTTTTGATAAATCTATGCTTTTAAAAAATTTTGTAAATATTCTGTAACAAATCTCCCATTTCCTCCTGCCTGTAGTACAATTATAGTAACTGGCAGATATTTTCGGAGGTATTCATTTTATGAATCGATTGACCGACCATTTAATTATCATTTCCTTTGATTGCCTTTCAGCCTTAGATATTCCCATCTTAAAAGAACTTCCCCACTTTCAGACCCTATTAAAAAACGGAGCTTATGTAGAAAGTGTTGAATCTATATATCCTTCGGTCACCTATCCATGTCATGCCACGATCGTGACAGGTAATTATCCAAACCGACATGGAGTAATTAATAATACTCTTCTGCAGCCAGGCATGGCATCTCCCGATTGGAATTGGTACAGAGATCGTATTCGTTGTACGACTTTATATGACGAAGTAAAAAAAGCAAATATGACGACAGCCGCCCTATTATGGCCAGTTACAGCAAAAGCAAAGATTGACTATAATATGCCCGAAATTTTTGCAAACCGCCCTTGGCATAATCAGATTCTTGTTTCGCTGCTGAGTGGCAGTCCCCGCTTTCAGTGGGAGCTAAATAAACGCTACGGTCATATTCGGAAAGGCCTTAACCAGCCGTCATTAGATGATTTCGTCTTGGAATCAACTGTTGACACGATTAAGTCAAAGAAACCGAATTTATTGATGGTCCACTTTACCGATTTAGATACACAGCGCCATTATCATGGCTTTTCATCTGAAGAAGCAATCGCAGCCATTCATCGCCACAACCTGCGACTCGGGAGAATTCTTGAAGCGTTAAAGGAAAGCGGAATCTACGAAAACTCCACGATAGTGGCCTTAGGAGATCATAGTGCGTTAGATGAAAATAAAGCAGTCAACCTTAATGTTCTTTTCCATGAGCAAAATCTAATCACCTCTAATGGAAAAGGGACAATAATTAATTGGAAGGCTTATTGTAAAAGTTGTGATGGCTCTGCATATATTTACATTAAAGATCCACACGACTTAGCAACATATGAAAAAGTAAAACGATTACTAGAATCTTTATGTAATGATCCTAAAAATGGAATTGAAAGCGTTATTATTGGCGAACAGGCTGCTGAAAGAGGAGCCGATGGAACATGTGCCTTTATGGTCGAGGCCCAAAAAGGATTTTACTTTTTAGAAGACTTTGAGGGGGAATTTATCAAAACCATCACAAAGGAGGACGTAATCACTGATCATAAATACACGTTAGCTTGTCATGGCTATTCACCCGAGAAAGAAAATTATGGGACTATTTTTATCGCAGCAGGAAAAGGGATAAAATCTATCACCCTGCCTTCTATCCGCCTCATTGATGAAGGTCCAACCTTTGCTAGGCTTCTAGGAGTTAATTTAGGCCAGACAGATGGAAGGGCTATTGAAGAAATCTTGGAAATTAAAAAGGGGGAAAATCTATGAGTCGGATGTCAAAGGAAGAAAAAGGCTGGGTGTTCTATGATTGGGCTAACTCTGCTTATTCAATCCTAATCACAACAGCCATCTTCCCTTTGTATTTTAAGGCGGCGGCGAGTCAAGCAGGACTTGAAGGCTCCACTTCGACTGCTTATTGGGGATATGCTAATTCGTTTGCCACCCTGCTTATTTCCCTTTGTGCCCCAATATTAGGAAGTATCGGGGATTTCAAAGGATTTAAGAAACGGTTTTTCACTTTTTTCTTTGCATTAGGGATTATCTTTACCTTACTGCTTGCGGTTGTCCCTACAAATCAATGGCTATTATTATTAATTTGTTACATGATTACCGTTATCGGTTTTGGGGGAACCAATATTTTTTACGATGCCTTTCTTGTCGACGTAACAACGGAAGATAAGATGAATCAGATTTCTTCACGAGGCTATGCAATGGGTTACATCGGAAGCACCATCCCGTTCATCATCAGTATTGCCCTAATAATATTATCGCAGCAAAACATTCTCCCCTTCTCCGTTACAGTCGCAAGTAAGGCTGCATTTGCGATTACCGCCTTATGGTGGGGCTTATTCACGATACCGATGCTGAAAAATGTCAAGCAGGTTTATTATAAGGATCCGGTACCAAATCCTATTTCCAATGGCTTTAAACAGCTGTTTGAAACATTTAAGAAAATTAAATTGTATCGTCCCTTGTTTCTATTTTTAATTGCTTATTTCTTTTACATTGACGGAGTGAATACGATTATTACCATGTCGACAGCCTACGGGTCTGACTTAGGAATTACTTCTAATAACCTGCTGATTATCTTGTTTGCGACACAGGTTGTTGCCGCACCCTTTGCGATTTTATATGGGAAGCTAGCTGATAAATTTAAAGGCAAAACCATGCTGCTGGTGGGAATTTTTGTGTATATAGTCATTTGTACGTATGCGTATTTCTTAAAAACTACCTTAGATTTTTGGATTTTAGCGATGCTTGTGGCATCCTCACAAGGTGGTATCCAGGCGTTAAGCCGCTCCTACTTTGCCAAACTTGTTCCAAAGGAACATGCTAATGAGTTCTTTGGCTTCTATAGTATTTTTTATAAATTTGCAGCGATATTAGGACCTTTCCTGGTTGGTTTTACCGCACAGATGACAGGCAATACCAACAGCGGAGTGTTCAGCTTAATTGTCCTATTCATCATTGGCGGCATCATCCTCCTTCGTGTACCTGAAACAAACAATCTCTCAAAATCAAATTCTATCACTTTATAAAAAAAACTAGACCTCATGCTGAGGTCTAGTTTTTTTGAGCGCGGATGCTAAAAGTTGGGCACTTTTGTTGATTCGCTGATTGAACCTGGAAATTCGCTGATAGAACTTGTAAATTCGCTGATAGAACCTAGAAATTCGCCGATAGAACTTGTAAATTCGCTGATAGAACTTAGAAATTCGCCAATAGAACCCCTCAATGGGCGAATTTTTGAATTTTATAAGCTAATCCCGCGCTTCAATGAGCGAATACAAATCTACGAACCTACAATTCTAAAAAAAAAAGCGTTTATTTTTTACTTTTAATTAAATGTACGATTCCCCCGCCAATAATGGAACCGGCTGCAGCTGCACCAAAAATCATTACATAAATGCGCTCAGCTAAATCCGCCATTCCTTCGCCCGGGAAAATAAATACCTTTATAACTGTAATAATTGCTGCAAAAAAAAAGATAATAGCCGGACTCCAGATGATCCAGCTGGCGTCAATTTTTATTAAAATAAATGGTAAGACCAGTCCTATAAGAAATATCACCAAGAAAAACATATCCACCCACCTTTCCTTGTAGATAGTATATTCTTAAATGGATTGACCGTTCTATCAAAGATTTATTCTCCACAAAAATAAAGCTGGGAAGCTACTCAGGTAGTGAGCTTTCCAGCTTTGAGATTAGTAATTAATATCCTAGTAACATCAATAATCGGATTACTTTTTCATTAATTTTTGAATAGTTACCAGTACCTCGTCTAAAACTTCAAAATCACCTTCCTGAATTCTTTCGACAACACAGCTCTTCATATGACCTTCAAGCAGTATTTTGGCGACGCTATTTAAGGCGGATTGAGTGGCAGAAATCTGGTTAATTACATCATCACAATAGGTATCTTTTTCAATTAAGCCTTTTATGCCGCGAATTTGTCCTTCTATTCGATTTAGTCTTGTGACAAGATTATTTTTTACTTTATCCGGATGATGGCTCTTGCGATCACTGCCTTCATGTGAGCAGCAGTTATCATCAAAAAGTTCCTGTTCATTCCCAACTTCATTTGACATACGTCCGTCCGCCTCCTTTTTGGGATAATTATAACATAACTTGGGAAAATGTCCGGCTGTAATGTAGATTCCTCACCTTTCCTTCGCTTCATACATATGTATAAGAAATCATTTATTTTCGCATCTAAAGGAATTTTAATATTTTTTAACTTTTCTGATTATTTATTCTGGCTTTATTTACTTTTCTTCATATATAATATTTACAAAACTATTTTGAAGGGTGTTGGTTAATTTGGCAAACAATGCTGAAGCGAAAAAAATCTCTGTTAATTCGACCATTTCTTTAAAAGGAATTGTAAAAGCCATTTTCAACGATACCGTTCATGTGCAAATAGGCGGGAAAATTATTACGCTCCCGGCATCAGAGCTCCTGCTTGAAAAACCAGTCCAATAATTTAGTCATTTCTTGCTTATGATATTGCAACATTATATTTTTCCCAAAGAAGCCCTTCATTTCGAAATGAAGGGCTTTTTATTATTTTTATATAAAAAAATCAGTTCAATTCATTAATAATTGTTTCTTGAATTCTGCGAATGACATCTCCCCTGCTAATTACACCAACTACATGATTGGACTTATCAACAACAGGAAGTTTTTTAAAATGATGCTTCGACAATAGCGAAACAACTTTTTTCATTTCATCCTGAGGATAGACCGTTAAGATTCCGTGGGTTTTTGCAATCCTAATTACTTCCCTGTCAGCCAATTCACTTAGACGATCCTCCAATCCTTCCTCTGCAACATATGTGATTAAAGAGAAATAATCATGAATCCGACGATCTACTGGGCTGATCGCCCGCAAAATGTCTCCATCGGTTACAATTCCACGAAGGACACCATTCTCATCGATAATCGGTAGCCCACCAATTTTCTCCCTAACAAACATGGTCATTACCTCTTTAATCGAAGTACTTGGACTAGCTGAAATAACTTCCTTCACCATAAAATCCTTTACTTGATCATTTATCATATCGACACCGCTTTCTTTAGGTAATAAACGTTAACAGGTATATACCAGTTAAAATATGCCACTTAAATTTTTACTTTTTAGGGCGGAGTGGTTCTAAGAATGGAATATGAATGTTATCTTTTTCTATAGTCAATACCATGTGCTCTCCGTCCTCTTCTTGATTTGCATGCTTAATATCTATTATGTCTTTGTGAAGCCTTTCCATTTTCCGATCAAGTTCTGCTGCCATTGTGGCAGCTTCTTTTAATTCATCTATCATATGTCCGGGAATTTCCTGGTTATATTTATAATAGATTTTGTGTTCTAAGCTTGCCCAGAAATCCATCGCAATTGTCCGAATTTGTACCTCTACATTCGTTGTTTCCACTCGGTCAGACATGAAGATCGGAATTTCTAAAATTAAATGAAGACTTTGGTAACCATTGGGCTTCGGATTTTTTATATAATCCTTATAATCAACCACTCGTATGTCTTTTTGATTATCGAGCATCTTACTCAATTTATATATATCTGAAATAAAGGAACATGTAATCCTAATACCCGCAATATCTCTGATTTTTTCTTTAATGACTGGTAATGAAAAGTCATAGCCTTTCCGATAGACTTTCTTTAAGATACTTTCTGGTGATTTCAACCGTGATTTTACATGTTCTATTGGATTATAATCATGAATATAATTAAACTCTTCTTTAAGAATGTTAATTTTAGTGTTCATTTCGTCTAACGCAAACTTATAAGCCATCATAAACCTCGTCAGTTCAACCTTAAGAGCTTTAAGTTCTTTCATGTCAATACTATGTTCAAAGTTCACCAGTTACTTCCTCTCTAGCTGTTATTTCGATTATTCGTTTCATCCGCATGTTGCAATTGCTGCAGGACATTTGGTGGAAAAACCATCCGGCAAATTACTTTCGAAATTTCTTGAAAATCCGCTCTTTTGCCAGTTTGTCTCTCTTTCTCATGACCATTTTCCACGATGACTAAAATTGCCCACGAGACAGTTTCTAAATCTAGATCCTCCCAGGTCAATCCTTTTTCCTCCGCTTGTTTTAGCCCTAATAAAATTCTCGAATGAATTTTCCTTCGTGCCTCACCCAAAAATTCAGCAACACTAGGATCTTTCAGCACTAGCTCAGGCAGCACACGCTGTATCCCTAACTCATTAAGGCGTTTATTATGGGCTTCTAAAAGCGATGATAATAATGAGACAGGATCACAAGAAACCCAGGTCGGTTCAGGCGGCAATAGCTTGTCTAATTTATCCTCTAATAATGACATTAAAAGTTGACGTTTATCTGAAAAATATCGATAAAAGGTACCAGTAGCAACCCCTGCATGGGCAGCAATTTCCTTAGCTGTCGTTTGCTCATACCCCTTGGAAATAAACAAAGTCTGTCCACTTTCAAGTAATGCATTTCTTTTTTGCTGCGCCCGTTCCTGTTTTGGAAGAAAGGGAAATTCACCAATCATTAAGTCATCATGGTCTGGCATTTTATCACCTCAAATATATCATACCACTATTTTAAAATTTGAACCACAGTTCATGTTTTTTGTTGACAGACCACTTCAATAATGAGATACTTGAACTACGGTTCATGTTAGCTCTCTATTATTGTTTAACACCCCTTTGCAAAATAGATGGATCGGAACATGACCGATTTTTTTATAAAAATTCCTTTGCTTTTGCAGGAGATTATCATATCTTTTTCGAATAACTTAATGTATCTTTATTGATTTTACTGTTCAAAGCTTATACTCTTCTATCAATTTTCGAAAGGCGTTGATCATGTGGCAAACCAATCTGAATCAAAAAAAGTCTCTGTCAATTCAACCATCTCCTTAAAGGGAATTGTGAAAGCCATTTTCAACGACACGATTCATGTTCAAATTGGCGGCAAGATTATTACATTGCCCATTTCAGACTTCGCGCTTGATAAACCTGTCCAGTCATAAGCAAGCCTTAGAAATGCCAATTAAGCCCATCACGGTTGTGATGGGCTTTATTTTTGTAAAATGAGGAGCATCCTTCTATGAATTTCATAATATACAAAGATATCCTTTAGCTGCATAGAGTTCTGTCCTAATCATGATCGTTGTCCATGAAGAGTTTAATATGAGTAGGTTGTGAAAAACGTTGAAAAGTAGTTGCGACTTAGAAAATAGCCTACAAACAGTTATAACCATCCAACGAACGATTGATATTATTACGGCGTTTTTATTATTAACCGGTCAAGTAACAGTTGTTAGACTTATCGTAGAACCAGGAGGATTTGCTCTTTCGGTCGGGGGACCGCTAACAGGTATAGAGCGTTTAGAAGGTAAATCCGGAAATAAAACATTGAGTTTGTTATTGGACTTTGGGGATATCCTTTTAGCTATACTATTGATTAGTGATCAGACCAATGTGTCAGGTATCTTTTTAGGTCCAGGAAGATTTAGCTTTAATATTACCGGACCTATTTTTGGGGTTGCAAAACACGAACCTACCTTGCCTGATTTAGAAAAAGTCTTTACACAATTTCGCTGGATTGTCTCTGACCATTTTAATATCGATCCCGAAATTCTATTCTAATATAAAAGGAAGTGGTCATTATGTCCTTAACAGACCTCCCAACGTTCGAGCCATCAAAAGCAGAGATTTTTCTGTTTTTATTGTCGATTTCCATCTTCATCTTTTTCTTTACACAAACTAAAGAAAGCGATCTATCCCAGATGGGATAATCGCTTTTTTCCTTTAATTCTGCATTTGAACAGCTTTTTGATAACATCCACAGGTGACAATATGATCATTCACCATGCCTGTTGCTTGCATAAATGCATAACAGATAGTCGAGCCAACAAATTTGAAGCCGCGCTTCTTTAAATCCTTACTTAATTTATCGCTAATATCCGTAATAGCCGGAACATCTTTCATTTCACGGAAGTGGTTTTGAATCGGCTTACCGCCCACAAATGACCATATGTACATTCTAAATGAACCAAACTCCTCCACAACTTTCAAAAACGCATGTGCGTTGGTAATAACTGCATTGATTTTTAACTTATTACGGACAATTCCTTCATTATGTATCAGTTCTTCGATTTTCTTTTCATCATATTGGATAATTTTTTCCGCTTCAAAGTTATCAAAGGCTTGTCGGTAGTTCTCTCGCTTTTTTAAAATCGTATACCAACTAAGGCCAGCCTGTGCTCCTTCGAGATTTAAGTACTCAAACAGCAGCCGATCATCATAAACAGGAATTCCCCATTCCCGGTCGTGATATTCAATATATAATGGGTCCTGATTAACCCAACCGCATCGATTCATTTTTGAAGTGCCTCCAGTACTTGCTTTAGTTTCATCACTTACGTTCACTTAAGTATGACACATTTTAAAAAAAATAAGAACTTCCCCTATTCAAAATTATTCTGCCCGCTAATAATTGGATTCAATTGTTTATACGTTTTTCACTAGATTTATAGTAAGATAGTTAAATGAAATATAATGTATAAAGGAGAATATCACGAATGCCTTATCAAATGATTGTACTTGATTTAGACGATACACTTTTACAGGACGATCATACCATTTCAGAACGCACAAAGCGTGCCCTTATGGATGCACAAGAATTAGGTGTGAAAGTGGTGTTAGCTTCCGGCCGTCCAACCTCAGCCATGTATGCTATTGCGGAAGAACTTCGTTTGAATCATTACGGAAGCTTTATCCTTTCGTTCAATGGTGCGAAAATAACCAACTGCCAAACTGGTGAGGAACTGTTTAGCAGCACGTTATCACCCGACGTAGTTAACCATTTATATGAACTAAGCCGACGCGAAGATGTATGGATCCATACGTATGTTGGAGACCAAATCATCACCGAGGCTGGAAACCAATTCACCACTATTGAAGGAGAGATTACTGGCTTAGAAGTAGTGGAGGTTGGAAGTTTTGTGGGAGCAGTCTCCGAACCTGTGGTAAAAGTCCTTATGCTTGAAGAACCTGCCAAACTAGCTATGCTTGAAAAAAAACTGCAGGAAGAGTTAGCAGGTCAGCTTAGTGTCATGCGCTCTAAGCCATTCTTTTTAGAATTTACAGAGCAAGGCGTCACGAAAGGTACCAGCCTTAGCCAATTGATTCAAAAACTAGGGGTTAAGCGCGAAGAAGTCATCGCCATCGGGGATAGTTATAATGACCTGGCGATGATAGAATTTGCCGGGCTTGGTGTTGCGATGGGGAATGCTCCAGACGACATTAAAGAAAAAGCTAACTTTGTGACCGACACCAACATGAATGATGGTGTCGCAAAGGTTGTAGAAGAATTCGTACTAAAAACACCTTCTCTTGTTTAAAAATAACATACCAAACCAACGATTGGAATTTGTTCACCGGTTTACTTTAGAGGTGCAAACATTGTAAAAAACATAGGAAAACGCACTTGAATTGAAGTGACCCCCTTGAGTTGGACAAATAGATCCAACTTAGGGGGTTTTTTATTGATATATCAACATATTAGCGAATTTTAAC
>NZ_BCUX01000018.1 GCF_001591445.1 Neobacillus drentensis NBRC 102427
GGTTAGTGAAAGAAGAAGAATAAAAATCCCTTTCTCTTTAATGCCACATTTGACTTTAAATACGTTATAGGATTATAAGGAAATCACTAAGAGTCGTAAAGCAAACTAAAGCAATCCAGCAGCCTTAACAAGACCAAATAAAATAAGTAACAAACCCAAGTAAAGCACTGAGGACTCGCTTGCAACTGAAGCGATTAGAAAAAAGATAAAAACTAACCCGCGTTTTTTACGACTCTTAATATCTTGATTCTCTTTATAATAAAATCTAACAGTTAAAATGACAATAATTAGTCCAATTAATGAAACTAGTAGCCATATCAACAAAATCACCATCCAAGGGTTTCTACTGTTATTTTGTTTAAATTCTGCTGAAAGATACTAAATAACTATTTTTCAATATAAACAATTAATGAACAATAAGAGAATTATACACAATGGAAGAGAAGGTGCTTGTTCAACTACCATGAAAATAAACTTCTGTAATTCAGGAAAAAGGCAATACTAAAGAGGACGCAGCTCATTCATTTTTTAAAAAAGGGGAGAGCGCCAAATCCATGGATCTATGGATTAAAAAGTGACTGGATTAAGATGCTTTAGGTTCTTCTAACGTAACTGTGTATCCTAAACTTTCGAGTCGTCTCAGTGAATGCCGAACGATAGATTGTTGTCTCTGCTTATCAAAGTAGTCTTCGCCTAAGTCTACATACATTTCTTTTCGGGTTAAGAGATAATAAGAGATACGTAACATTGCGTGAGCGACTACAATACCAGCACGTTTCTTACCTTTTCGGGATGCTGTACGTCTATATAGTGCTCCGAGATAGTTTTTGGATCCTCTTACTGAATGAGCTGCTTCTGTTAACGCCGATCTTAAATACTTATTTCCTTTTTTAGTTTTGGCTGATTTTCTTTTTCCAGCGCTTTCATTTTGCCCAGGAACTAACCCTGCCCAAGAACACATATGAGCTGCAGTGGGGAATTGTTTCTTCACATCAGTCCCAATTTCGGATAGGATTTGCTCTGCCATTCTGGTGGCTATACCAGGAATCGAATCCAATCGTGCCACATCTTCTTGATGTGAACTGACTCTTTCTGCAACTTCCTTATCAAGCAGTTCGATTTGCTCAGTCAGAAAATCAATATGACCTAAAATGGTTTTTAACATGAGGCGTTGATGAGAATTAATTTAGCCTTTAAGGGCGAGTTCCAGCTCATCTTTCTTCTTTTTCATAGTGCGCCGTGCAAAGTTTGCTAGTTTTTCAGGATCCTCCTCACCATCGGCAATGGCATCGAGCATATCCCGAGCCGAAACACCTAGAACGTCGGAAACAACAGATCCTAATTTAATGTTCGCACCTTCTAACACCTTCTGGATTCTGTTATGTTGCCTAGCTCGCTCTTCGATTATACTTCGGCGATATCGAACTAGCTCACGTAGTTCACGTTGATTTCGATCTGGAATATAACTAGCTTTAAGTAGTCCATGGCGAAGAAGTTTGGCGATCCATTCTGCATCCTTCACATCAGTCTTTCGTCCTGGAACAGCCTTCATATGTTGGGCATTAACCACTAAAAACTCGATGTCCTCAGCTTCTAGTAAATTCACAATAGGCTTCCAATAAACACTCGTGCTTTCCATGGCGACATGGGTACAATTATGTTGTTTAACCCAGTCAACCAACTGTATTAGAAATACAGTTTTAGTAGAAAACGTTTGAATCTCCTTTCCTTCCGGTGTCACAATACAGGCAGTAATATTGTCCTTATGAACGTCGATACCACATGCTCTTCAATGACTACATCCATTGAAAACATCCTTTCTACGGCACTAATTATAAGAGGCTGGTGCAGCAACCTGAATAGGATTAATCTACCATGTGTGCTTCCCGTAAGGGAGCGACAGTCAGTGGTGCACCGTGGTCGTTGGAGTCAGACTAACGGATGGGCTCTAACGCACCATAGTTCATCGACCTTCCTCTCCCAGCCGTATAATCAGTATTGACGGTTAGTGACCATTTTCATTCTCTGTGGTGAAGCGCTGATTTTTGCGCTTCATGGATGGCTAACGGGTTGCTTTACTTCAAGAAGGATTATAGCATTTTTTTTATTCAACTAAAGCGGCAGAAGAGTTGACTAAGATCATTAATTAATGATCTGTTTCTTTTGTTATTAAACTCAGAAATTTACAATTAAAGTTTTAGTTATTATGTTATTATTTGGTTAAAGAGAATGTACTAAAGGGCATTTAACTAATAATACCTGTTAAAATTTAAACAAAATATAAATCAAGGGGTGTTAAATATGTCTAAAGATGTTATTGCCATAGTAGCCATAGTTTCTTTTGTGATATGGATTGCGGTTTCCCGAGAAGCTGTAAAACCTTTAAAAGAGATAAATTGGCAAAAAATGATAACCTTACTGTTTGCAGGATCTTTATCGGCATTAGTTATAACTATTTCGCTTTTTCAAAGCCTGTCGTTTTAGTTCTGTTAACGGCTGCTTTAGTTAAACAAGACCATCTTTACGATGGTCTTGTTTTTACGTCTAAAACATCAAGTAGATATCGGAGATCGAGTGTGAAATATTGCACTTAAACTACCGGTGGCGATAGTTTAAGATCACCAGCTGCTTCGGCAGCTTTTTTTCTTGTTCCACTAACGAAGCAGATTAGTTTAAGAAGCGAAACTTTCTAACTTTTCATCCGTATATAATGTCAGGAGGGGATTTTTATTCATACAATAATAAACAGAATATCAATTGCAATGATTGTACTAGTTGTAGTTTTATTTTTGGTAGATAAATCTATTTTAGGAGTTAATTTTATAGGAGTTATTCCTTTAATTTGTTTAGTCGTAGTCACTACCTACATTGGAAAATTAGAGAAAAAAGCTGAAATTAATAAAAAAGTAAAAATAATAAGTTGGATTTGTTTTTTTGCAACTGCAATTATAGGATTAGTGCTAATTCTTTCGTTTCCTGATTTTTTTAATACATATGGTCTCTAGATCAACAGAAAACGGTTTTTAGCTTATTCAACAAAATGGTGCAATAGATAAAGATGAAGATCGCTGCGGCGGTCTCTTTTTTGCTTGTTGTGCTAACGGTGCAGTTTACCTTAAGAAAGAAAAAATAGTGGCGATTAAATTGATGGTTAGGATGGGGATATAATGAAAAAAGTTATTATAGGTATTATTTTAGTATTAATTGTCCTCTTTGCATATGAATATCAAAAACCAATAATGACAACTGGTGACGCAACAATACAAGCGATAGATTGTGTGAATAATCCACCAAGACAATTGGATATAAAGCCTATTAACTACACTTTAGAAGACCTTCAAACAGTACATACGTTTATCGATGCTAAAAGTGGTTATTTAAATCATCTAACTAATCAAAGAGAAGTGAGTGTTACTTTGGTATTTAAAGATAAGGAACCAACTGTCAAAATGGATGCTTATAGTGGGAAATGTATAGGGGTATCTGGTCCATTAAATTAACTACTTCTTATTGCATTAACGAGGGAAGTCGCTTCTTGTGCTAACGGGGCAGGTTAGTTTAAGTGTGTTGTTTCAACAATCGGACCATATAGTTGAATAATATGATAATGTATTAGTTAAATATATTAAGGGGAATGATTTTAAATTATGAAGTCTACTTTGCCAAGAGTGGTATTTAAAAGAGCTATTAATTTTTTTATATTTGCAGCAGCCCTAACAATTATTGCAACGATAATAACCTTCATAATCAATCCGGATTTAAAAGAAGTAATGGGAGGGCTATAAAATAGGTTGCCGGACCAAACAAAAGAATCTACAGGCTTAGATAAAGTATGGTCATATGTTGTTAATAACGGCTTTATGGTACCTTTGCAAATGTTTATTTTTGCCTTGATTCCAATAAAATTTTTATATGTCATTAATATAATTTTTACCGCTTTTTTGCCTGGAATTGCTTATGGAGTTGCTTTACAAGTCGATTTTAGAAAAGGTTTGGATATTATAATTTCTTCTATGCCTCACTTTATCTTTGAAGTTTTTCCTCTATGCTTACTTGCAGCGGTTCTTTTTGAATTAAACCAAGTTGTTAGAGTAAAGTTAAAAAATTTATTAAAGAAAGATAAAGAAGGTATATCTTTTATTAAACAATTCTTAGAAACAATAAGAACTTACGCTATTTTTGTTTTACCGATAATCATTGCAGCCGCATTTCTGGAAACTTACATAGCTGATATCATATTTAATTTATTTCAATAAAGGATGTCAATGGACGGATTGATAAATGCTTTGGAATAAGTGCAAGAGACAAGATGAAATAGTTTCCATAAACGTGCACAAATGTTTAATAAGCGTCTCTGTTCTTATTAAACTACCATGAAAATAAACTTCTGTAATTCAGGAAAAAAGGCAATACTAAAGAGGACGAAGCTCATTCATTTTTTTAAAAAGGGGAGAGCGCCAAATTCATTGATCTATGGTTTAGAAAGTGACTGGATTAAGATGCTTTAGGTTCTTCTAACGTAACGGTGTATCCTAAACTTTCAAGTCGTCTTAGTGAATGCCGAACGATAGATTGTTGTCTCTGCTTTTCAAAGTAGTCTTCGCCTAAGTCTACATACATTTCTTTTCGGGTTAAGAGATAATAGGAGATGCGCAACATGGCATGAGCAACGACAATCCCTGCACGTTTCTTGCCTTTTCGTGATGCAGTACGCCTATATAGTGCTCCCAGATAGTTCTTTGATCCTCTTACTGAATGAGCTGCTTCCGTTAATGCGGATCTCAAATATTTGTTTCCTTTTTTGGTTTTGGCTGATTTCCTTTTCCCAGCACTCTCGTTTTGCCCAGGAACCAAACCTGCCCAGGAACACATATGAGCTGCAGTTGGGAATTGTTTTTTAACATCAGTTCCGATTTCGGATAATATTTGCTCAGCCATCCTTGTCGCTATGCCAGGAATTGAATCCAAACGTTCCACATCTTCTTGATGGGAGCTTACTCTTTTCGCAACTTCTTGATCCAGCATCTCAATTTGTTCAGTCAAAAAATCAATATGCTTTAAAATGGTTTTCAACATAAGACGTTGATGCGAATTAATATAACCTTTAAGAGCGAGTTCCAGTTCTTCTTTCTTCTTTTTCATGGTGCGTCGAGCGAAGTTTGCTAGTTTTTCAGGATCCTCTTCACCATCGGCAATGGCATCAAGCATATCTCGTGCTGAAACACCCAACACATCTGAAACAACCGACCCCAACTTAATGTTCGCGCCTTCTAACACCTTTTGGATTCGATTATGTTGTCTGGCGCGCTCCTCAATAATACTTCGACGATAGGGAACGAGTTCACGCAATTCACGTTGATTTCGGTCAGGTATATAACTGGCTTTGAGTAGTCCATGGCGAAGAAGCTTGGCAATCCATTCTGCATCCTTCACATCTGTTTTGCGTCCTGGAGCCGCCTTCATATGTTGGGCATTCACAACTAAAAACTCAATATCTTCAGCTTCTAGTAAATTCACGATAGGCTTCCAATAAACACTCGTACTTTCCATGGCGACATGGGTACAATTATGTTGTTTAATCCAGTCAACCAACTGTAATAGAAATACAGTTTTAGTAGAAAACGGTTGGATCGCCTTTCCTTTTGGTGTCATAATACAGGCAGTAATATTGTCCTTATGGACATCCATACCGCATGCTCTTTCAATGACAACATCCATTGAAAACATCCTTTCTACGGCGATCATTATGTTTAGACGCTGGTGCAACAACCAGAATAGGATTAATCTACCATGTGTGCTTCCCGTAAGGGAGCGACAGTCAGTGGTGCACCGTGGTCGGTGGAGTCAGACTAACGGATGGGCTCTAACGCACCATAGTTAAGCGACCTTCCTCTCCCAGCCGTAGAATCAGTATTGACGGTTTAAGACCATTTTCATCCTCTGTGGTGAAGCGCCGATTTTTGCGCTTCATGGAGGGCTAACGGGTGCTTTAATTGAGGACGGGATGGCTGCGGCGATCGCGTTTTCTTTATTGGATTAACGGGCAGGTTAATGAAAAAAAGACTAACTTTATTACTTTAGAGAAGGGAAAGAGAATTAATTGAAATATTTTACTAAAGAATGGTATGAACTGTGTCAAAAAACAAGTTTCCATCTACTTTTAGAGGAAGAAAAGCAAGCTGAAACATTTTCAGAAGAATATTTTCAAAAACTTTACAACACCGAGTTAAATAGTTGGCTTAATTTACAAGAAGAAGTTGCTTCTATAATGAAAAACAACGAAACAGTAAATACATATGAAAATAACGAATATGAGCCCTTTAATAGAGACAAGGCAATCGAACAATTTCATGATGGTTTTCTCTATAATCAAGAGCATTTAAAAAAGGAATTACCAGAAACTATATTAAAACAGATAGCTGATATAAGGGTTTTTGCTTTAAATAAAGCAACTCGTACGGTTATAAACGCTGTAACTAAATTTTGTGAGGATAATGAAAGGTCAGTAACCGCCACAAGTGAGAATTATAGAAGATATATGGAGGAATACTCCAATACACTTGATAAAGAGATTATTGAGAAATTTGGATTTCATGATTGTACGATAATAAAATCTGTTCAGAATGACATATCCTTAACATTACTCCTTGATAATACAGGTGGATTTACAAATATAGATGAAGTCACCTTTGAAAGTTTTAATATAATAAAGCAAGATGATTTGTTGGAAGATTCATGGTGGCTGTATGAGGAAGTATATAAAGTAAATGACAAATACGAGTTTCACGTCTTGCTTCAAAATAAAAAGATGGGTTTAATTGACTTTATTATTTCTGCAGTTCAAGTTTCCTTTAAAAGTAACAAAAAAAGTCTTTTGTAATTCTCGGACTTAAAGGGATAGCTTTTTGCTTATTCAAATTGAACTACCGGGTTGCTTTAGTGGAAAAAGGGTTGCAACTGTGGCAACTCTTTTTCTTTTTACGCTAACGGTACATATTTAGTTTTACTTAAAAAATGGCTATGTTAAAGAAGAATGTTGATATATATACCATAAAAAAAGAACTTCCAAAGGAAGTTCTTTTTTGTATATTACTTAAATGATATTTACATCATTTAACCAATCTATTTACCGATTACCCTCTTATTTATATACAGTTTCCATATAAATAGTAACCAAAGAACAATACATAAAACGGTAAAAGGTATTAAAAAAGTGCCAAAATCAAATTTAAAGATAATAATAGAAAGGTAGACCAAACTGAATAAAATAGGCAAAATTAAGGTTTTAGATGTTCTTGCTTTTTTTACCCAAACAAACTGTAAAATCAAAATTCCAAGAAATATAACAAATAATAAATATGTCACAAGATTCCTCCTCTCCCAAAAGTGCTAAATTTATATCATTGTTCTTACAAACTATACGTTCTAAGCGACTGATAAGTTTCATTGATTGGTAACAAACAACTATCTACAAGCATTTTAGTAATAGATACATTGTCACTTCGATGTCTTACAATATCTAAGAACTGAAACCAACTCAAATAGTGGTCAAGGTATTTTGTTGCCACACCATTGAATCGTTGCATCCAACCTTTTAATTGGCTGTGATAGTTATTGACATTTTGTAGATGATACAGCCCTTTGACACGCTCTGTACCATCTGATTTAAAGCGATAATGTTCTAATCCCTTGCTTTTTTCGTAGGTAGAAAAAGCCCTCCAAGCATCAGTACAAAGAGTGTTGTCTGATGATAGTTTAGAGCCAATAGCCTTGTCTAATTGGGTTTTCACAATTCGACCTCTACCAAGTACGCCTGAATAAGTAGCTTTTTGGCGGTCTCTTGCGATTAAAACACAAACTTGTTCGTGACTAATGCCACGAAATTTAGAAGCACCTCCACGTTTGCGAGGTTTACGCCCTGCGATACTTCTTTACCTTTTTCAGAGTAAAGAAAATACGTTTCATCCATTTCTACAATTCCTGAAAATGTGTTAAAGTTCATTTGTTTTAGAGCTGATAATACTTTATGCCTCCAATAAAACAAAGTAACATAATGAACATTACCAATAAGGTCTGCTGATTTACGAAGGGAATAGACATACATTTAATGAAATCCAACCATTTATCAGGTTTATGAGTTCGATAAAGGGGTGTAGAAGTTACATCTGTAAAAGTTTTTCGGCAATCTTTACAACGATAAGGTTGACGTTCAACTTCTTTGAGACCAAGTTTCACCATATATTTGCCGAAACGCACGACTTGTTTAGAACCACAATGTACACAAGAGTAACCATCTTTATTTTTACGTTCAGTTACTTCTTGAAAGACAGGTTCACTTGCTGAAAATGACGCAAGAGAATTGAAAAAGAATTCTTTTAAACGGTGTTGTTCTACCGAATTCAATTTTTTAATTTCAGCTATTAATTCTCTTAAAGTCATTGCAAACCCTACAAACAAATGTTCTTTCTTATATTATAGAACATCAGTTTGTTTTATTCAAATATCAACAGAGTTATTTAACATAGCCTAAAAAATAAATATATCGGTAAAATAGATGGGATGAAAGATTGTCCATTATTACAATCTCAAAAGCGGTTGCTATATTAGCAGCGACAATTGTAATTAATACTCCTTATTGTTACGAAAACGAGTTATTAAAAAATTGACTATCATTTTACTTAGAGCTAAAATTTTTTGTACAGTAAACATTTTGTACCTAATCTAATTTCGTTCAATAAAAAAGGAGTCCATCTTATGGTTAATTTTTTTCAAAATTTCAATCCAATCACACAAGCATTTATAGCTACCTTATTTACGTGGGGAATGACTGCGTTTGGGGCTACGCTCGTTTTTGCAACAAAAACAATCAACCAGCGATTATTAGATAGTATGTTAGGATTTGCTGGAGGTGTAATGATTGCAGCCAGTTATTGGTCTTTACTAGGACCAGCAATCGAAATGTCAGCGGACAATGCCATAGGAGCTTGGTTTCCAGCAGCATTTGGATTTTTATTAGGTGGGTTTTTTTTATGGGGGATTGATAAGATCCTACCTCATCTTCATCCAAATACTCCTCTTAGTGAAGCGGAAGGATTTTATCATAAAGAAAGAAAAAGAAGTACATTGTTGGTCCTTGCCATCACTCTTCATAATATCCCAGAGGGGTTAGCTGTGGGGATTGCCTTTGGTGCACTTGCAAATGGGGGAACGGAAGCTTCTTTAGCAGGTGCCTTGACTCTTGCTCTTGGAATCGGTATTCAAAACTTTCCTGAAGGTGTGGCGGTTTCAATGCCTTTAAGAGGTGAGGGAATGTCGCGCAGAAAAAGCTTTTTCTACGGACAATTTTCAGGTATGGTCGAACCTATTGCAGCAGTGATTGGTGCATTTGCCGTCGCATTTATTGAACCATTATTACCTTATGCATTGAGCTTTGCTGCTGGAGCAATGATATTTGTTGTAGCTGAAGAAGTCATTCCAAGCTCACAAGAAAAAGGCAATAAAGACCTGGCTTCTATGAGTTTAATGGTTGGTTTTGTATTGATGATGATTCTCGATGTAGCATTAGGCTAAATTGATTGCTGCACATAACTCAATTAAGGGAGGAGATAGGATTATGTCCAAAAATTTATATATTGTGATTTCAATTGGGATTTTAGCACTTATATTCTTCGCAGTGAACTTAATATCGGACATTCTATTCACTCTACTTTTTCTACCGTCTGGAATTTTGATGCTATATTTTGGTATCAAGGAATTTAGAGAAGTATTAAATAGTAACAAAGTATAGATTGGCAATATTTGAAGGTGTTTTGGTTATTGTATCTATAAATAGAAAGTTAAAGGAGAACACATTTTGGTAATCTACCAATGTGTTCTCCTTTAACTTTCTACCATTCGTTTTAATATGATCATAAAGGTTGGGATTTTCCTTTCTACATAAATTTTATCTCAGGTTAATCCGTATATCTAACACCTTTTAACATCATATCTACTTTTACTTTTGTATCTTGGACAATACTTTTTCGAAATTCCTTTGCTTTTTTGAAGGCTTCCATCATTCCTGATGCGATGATCTTAATTTCTCTGGTACCGACCTGTTCTTCTAGAAGAAAAATATATTCTTTCATGCTTCTTCACCTCGTAAGTTGTAATTTTAATATAATTATATATCATTTTGTAAGCGATTACCACAATAATTGTGAATGTTTTCACATATTTTTATAAACTTTTTTGATTTGATTCTGCGAAGTATACAATCTAAAATGTACTATAATAAATGCAACGAATGGGTGAGCTGAAAGTTGGGATGAATCTATCCTGCTATATCATCTGTCATACGTGTTTTAGTGGAGGTAAATTAATTGACAATTATTCCAGCGCAACAGCGTGATAAAGTAAGTTCTTATAAAAATCTACGGTCTTTGTACGAGAAAAACATTACGGTAAACAGTATTTCAGAAACGATGGATACCTGTCATCTTAATGATGATGCGGATACCATTAAGAGTATGATGGTAATAAAAGATTATGATGTTTTGGGTGTGGAAGATAACGGAATTGTGATTGGCTATGTGGTAAGAAATGAATTGAAGGACGGAAGTTGTAAAGAGTATTATCGAAGTTTTAGTCCGACTGAACTTGTCTCGGAATCTACACCTCTTATCGATACTTTATATATTTTTAAAGAGATCGAAAGAATATTTGTCCTAGAAGGGAACAGGATAACAAAGGTTGTCACGCGAGCAGATCTCCAGAAACCTCCGATTCGAATGTTACTTTTTGGGCTGATTTCGTTATTGGAGATGCACCTGTATCGGATTATTAATGATTATTTTCCTGAGGATACCTGGAAAGAATATTTAGGTTCCAATCGAATTAAATTTGCGGAGGAATTATTTTCTCTTCGCAAGTCACGGAATGAAGGGATTCAATTAAGTGATTGTCTGCAGATTTGCGATAAACGTGACATCATTCTTAATGAGGATCCATTAAGGGAACTTTTGGGTATTGAATCAAAAAGCAAAGGGAAATCTTTCTTTAAAAAATTAGAAAGCTTACGAAACAACTTGGCGCATGCTCAGAATTTGAATACCAATTATTCTTGGGATGAAATGTTCTTATTAATTGAACAGACGGAAAAATTATTAGGGAAATGTGAAAAGATTTGATTTAGAGTTTCTATAGAATAGTGAAGAAGTTGGTGCCGGTTATTGAGGCATCAGCTTTTTTTATATCGAGGATTTTGCGTATATAAATGGATCCCATCTTTCATTTATCAGATATCAAATAAATTCGTGCCGGTTTTTTAGGTTGTTGAATACAATTTACGATAACAGCATTTCAATGTACAGTGAGAGGTGTGATGACTTCATGTTTTCTGCTACAGGAATGCAAGGATTCGAGTTGTTTTCAAAGGTCCATATTGGTACATTACTTCTATTCTTTGCTGCATGCGGAGCGTTAGTGTATTTACGAAATAAACGGAAGATTTATCAGCAGATGATAAAATGGACGCTGTTCATACTTTTGCCTGCATGTGAGATTTCCTTGCAAGTATGGTTAATCCTTACTAATCAATGGAATGTGAGCAATCTTCCTTTACAACTATGTTCAATAAGTACGTTTTTAGCTGTGTTTTTATTTTTGAAAAAGAGTAACCACTTGTTTTATTTGTTATATTTTTTTGGTACTTTACCCCCGATCTTAGCGATGGTTTCTCCTGAAATAGCCTACACATTCCCACATTTTCGCTATATTGAATATTGCCTTCACCATTCCGTTATTGCATTAGCCGCATTTTATTTTATCCTTTATGAAGGCTACAGAGTTCCCAGGAATGCAATATTATTCAGCTTCTTCACTGTGAACATTATTGCTGTTCCCATATTTTTCTTAAATCTACAGCTTGGCACCAACTTCTTCTATTTAGCAAGCCCGACTGAAGCCAAAACGATTTTAACATTCTTCGGCAGCGGGATTATGTACTATATTTATCTGGAAATTGCCGCGCTGATTGTATTTTTCATCACCTATTTACCAATGGGTGTTTTACAAAGGATTGAAAATAGAAACAAAATCGATAACGGGATTTAAAGCTATAAAGCATTTCTGTGGAATGAGGAATGCTTTTTCTTTTTGTCTAAAGGTAAGTGGATATTTCTTAACAACAATAATATAATAAATAATGATATTTATTTATCGCAAGACGATAAAATGTATGGTAAAATCTACTTACAATAATGAAGTGAGGTGCTTTGTATGAAACGTGGTTCAACACTCTTTTTAAAAATAGCTCTTATACTCATAGGCTTGCCGGTTCTTGCTTTGTGTATCTTTTTGGTACCGGAGATAGCGAATTTTGCAGTAGATTTGTATCCGGATCATGCTTATTTGAAATATCTGATTTTCCTTGATTTGTATGCAACGGCAATACCTTTTTACTTTGCTCAGTATCAAGCTTTTACCCTTTTACACTACATTGACAAAACAAAAGCTTTCTCGGAATTATCAATAAAGGCTTTAAAGAAGATTAAATACTGTGCCATCACATTCAGTAGCATCTATGTGGTAGGCATGCCAATTTTCTATCTGATCGCAGAAGCAGATGACGCACCGGGTATCATCCTAATCGGAATGGCCATTATTTTAGCCGGACTTGTCGTTGCCATCTTTGCAGCCGTTCTCCAAAAGCTATTACAAGAAGCAATTGATATAAAATCAGAAAACGACTTAACGGTCTGAGGTGAAAACAATGGCGATTATTATCAATATTGATGTGATGCTGGCAAAAAGGAAAATGAGCGTGACAGAACTTTCGGAGCGGGTTGGAATCACGATGGCTAATCTTTCCATTTTGAAAAATGGAAAGGCAAAAGCGATTCGATTATCGACGTTAGAAGCAATTTGTAAAGCATTGGACTGTCAGCCTGGAGATATTTTAGAATACAAAAGCGATGAAAAACCTCAAGGATGATTTTTAATATTGGGAAAAAAAGGGGGTTTTTTTTATATCTATTCCGATTTAGAAAAGGTAGAATTGGAAGGGAAGTTATCTAAAAATCAGGAGGTTGTTAGGCATGGCGAGAGATTTGTGGTTGAACCTGCCAGTAAGAGAACCTGAACGAGCAAAGGAGTTTTATTCTCAGCTCGGTTTTCGGTTGAATGAGCAATATGCGAGTCAAGATGGCTCAAGCTGCTTTATCCTCGGCGACAATAAGGTTGTTTTAATGCTTTTCCCCGAATCTACTTTCCGCAGTTTTACGGGGAATGCGGTTGCGGATTCGCGGCAGAGTACAGAAGTGTTATTCTCTCTAGGGGCGAACTCCAGGGATGAAGTGGATGAGCTCGCCATGAAAGCCGAACGCGCCGGCGGTTCTGTATACAGCAGGCCGGGAGAACAGGGCGGTTGGATGTATGGCTGTGGTTTTGCTGATCCAGATGGTCATCGTTGGAACGTTTTGTATATGGATATGAGCAGAATGCCGAAGGGCTGAGCGCCCGACGCTCAGAGTGTTTTCTAACTAGGTAAATTAAAATGGCAGGTATGGATCTATCAAGAATAGATCACACCTGCCATTTTTCTATTTTAAAAATATCCTAAATCACATATGATTCATATGATTTTTGAAGAAGATAACGTTCTATAAACTCAGCTAATCCATCATTTTCGTGGTGTCCTGTAACAAAATCAGCGGCTGCTTTAACCTCTTCGCTTGCGTTCCCCATTGCTACACCAGTACCGACATGACGAAGCATTTCTATATCATTAGGTCCGTCTCCTATGGCTACAACTTCAGCTGGACTCATTCGGTAGGTGCGAAGTAAGCTTTTTAAAGCAGACCATTTGGAAACATTAGGAGCAAGCAATTCAAACCCGTCATTCCAATTGATGACTCCTGCTTCGTTTTTAAATAAAGCAGATATTTCAGGACGCGGTACACCTGTTCTAACACTGTATTTAAGAACATCTTGATAATTTGCTTGTCTTAAATCTCCAATATACCGTGGCGGAATTTGCCCAACTCTTGTCCAATAATCGATTTCTTCAGTTGTTTCTTTACAATAAAGCCCATTTGCTGTATGGATAATAACATTACAAGGATTTTCAGTAGTCAAATGGTGGAAGCGTTCTTCGTTCAGTTGGACCGTTTTCATTTGCATAGCTCTTCCTGTCTCTGGATCGTGAATAGCGGCACCATTCAAACAGATCATCGGAGTTCGTAATCCAATTTCTTTATGGTAGGGAGCAGTAACTTCATAATGACGACCAGTAGCAAGAAAAACCTTGACTCCCTGATTCATGAGACTATAAATGGCTTCCATATTTCTGCCGGAAATATTGTTTGAGGACTTTAGTAGTGTACCATCCATATCAATAAATATTGCACGCACATTCATGTTTTCTGCCTCCTCATTCGTTGTTAAACCAATCATATCATCTGAATATTAAAGCCATGTAAACTCCGTGTTCAGATTAAATAAAGTTTAGTGGGAGGCATAGGTAAGTATTAGTTCCGAACCATAGGTTTCTACTGTTACAATGATAGAATGGAAGAAATAACAGTAGTTGAAAGGAGATCCACATGAAGCTAATTGATGAGTACTTTGCAACAGCGATGGAAGCCTGGAGTATGATGCAAAAGACGTCTGGTGATGAAGGGGCAGAATGGGCAGAAAGATTTGAACGCTACTTTTATGAATTTATCGATGAATTGAAAAAGTGGTGGGAAACGCTTGAACCAAAGCCAACGAATATAGAAGAGGCTGAGGAGTTACCTGAAATAAAAAAGTGGATGGAACAAATCCCTGACCCTGTACAACTAAATTTTCTTACCGAATTAGAGGATATTTTGGATGGATTTGAAACTGAACGTTTTGATTAAGAAGTAGAGTAGGGTAGAGTGGTGTTGTGATATTAACGAAGCCGTGGTGCAGGAAAAATAAAAAACCACTCAAAGGAGTGGTTTTTTAATCGCGCATGGCTCCTGCCTCGCGGGACGTCATTGCACCTTGTCCTGCGCTCACATCTTTTTGAATTTCTTGTTTGACTTTTTGTGCATCAGTTCCTGCAAATTCTGGTTTCATAATAGACCCCAAATTCTGTTTAGCTTTTTGATCCTGTTGCATACAAGTCCTCCATAATTTATTAATGTGAATGTTTTTTGTTTACATAAAAAGTGATCAAAGCAACAACGATTAATGCTGGAATGGCATAGATTTGACCAACAAATAATTTCCAGCCTATCGTATTATACCCTTCTGATGCTGGAATTAAGACTGCAATTATACAAACAATTAAATAGGCTATTAATGAAGGAATTATATTTTTCATTAGAACACCACCTATAGTGTAATTTTACACCGATTATAACAATTATTGTTAATATTGTAAATATTTTATATAAATTTATCTTTAACTAACCTGTACTTTCGTATAAGGTCACCAGATATTTTCGTTGACTATTTTTTTAATGGTCATTTTTCAAAATAAGGCTTAACCCTTAGGATATTCAAATGAACTGATGCATACACTAGAGTGTAGCCGAAGCCCCATTAACGTCCAAAGGACATAAAGATTCACCAGTAATATCCAAACAAAAGAAAAGCCCGCTTAGGGCTTTTCTTTTGTTTCTAAGATAAGCGTAATTTTTTTTACTTAAAAACAGATAACTGCTCCAACGATGATTAACAAGATAAACAATACTACGATTAAAGCAAAACCGCCACCGTAGCCGACACCGCCGCCGTAGCCATAGCCACAACAACCACCAAATCCACCGTAACCAAATCCACCCATTTTATAACCTCCTTAATGTTTATTCCTTACAAAATATGTTGAGAAATTATAAAGGGAAGGGTTATTTCACTAATATTTTTTGAGGACAAACCAATAACTTATCACGAAAAACAGGGTCGATAATGAAACATCGGAGTTTCATTCACAAACAACTAGAAAAAATCATTGATACTAAAGGGCTAAGTGATATCAAGCTTGCAAGAATCGTTTTTTTTGAGAAAAGAAAAATAGCTATTTCAACTTACGGACCAGGTTGGCTTAACAGCAGGACAGCTGTTCTTAATTGTCTTGAAAACACAATTTACGCCTACAAATAGGCAAATGTCTATTCCTCATTGAATATGGACACATACACTATTTTTGAAACAACTTGAGGAGGAGATATAAAATGGAAAGACAATTCTTTGGAAGCGGCATGGGTTATGGAGGTTATCCTGGTTACGGCATGGGTTATGGAGGTTATCCTGGTTACGGCATGGGATATGGAGGATATCCTGGTTACGGCATGGGTTATGGTGGTCATCCATTCCATCATGGCTATGGCGGTTATCCATTCCATCATGGTTATGGTGGCTATCCGTTCCATCATGGTTATGGTGGCTGCTGTTAGAGTTGGTTCTTGTTAGACTATTTAATAATAGTAGTGAATTTTGCATATGACGTTATTTAATAATGAATATTTGTCTTAGCGGGGGATGTTTTCAGTTTTCCTGCTATAAGTGTCGGGAAAAACGTTTATAAGAAATGTTAAAGAAGAGCAAATGTGAACTGCACCCCAAATTTTAGATACAGTCTAAAATTCGGAGGTGCTTTTCTTTTGGCCATGTTCGTATAATGAGATATCAATTTTTGAGTACCACGGGGGTTTAAAAGTTTGAGATTTTCAAATATTGTTCTATGATAAATTTAATCTCTTCATATAAATTAGAATTACCTAAGGAGTGTTAGAAATGTCACGTGTTTTATTTATTAATGCCGGTTCAGAAGGACATATCAACCCAACGATTGGAGTTGTGCAAGAGCTTATTTCGCGCGGCGAGGAGGTAGTGTACTTTACAATAGAAGCTTTTCGGGAGCGAATAGAGAAGACGGGAGCTACGGTACGAACATTGGATGGCCAACAATTTATTAAGGCCTTTATCGCGGGTGGAAGAAATTATTTACCTGAAAGAATCAACGGTCTTTTACATACGACAGATATTGTCATACCTAGCGTGCTTGAACAGATTGAAGGAGAACAATTTGATTATATCATCCATGATTCGATGTTTGGTTGTGGCCGTTTACTTGCACAAATCCTTCAGCTTCCAGCAATCAATTCATGTACTTCCTTTGCACAGACAAAGGAATCATTCGATAAAATGTTGGAACAGCAGTCTAAAAACATTCCTCCAGAAGTGGCTAAGGAAATAAACGATAAATATCAAAGACTGACGGCAAGATGTGCGGAAAAATATGATGTCGAAATCCATTCTCCATACGAGGTGTTTTGTAATCCGGCACCACTTACAATCGTATATACCACGAGGGAGTTTCAACCTTTTGGAGAAAAATGTGATCAATCGTTTAAATTTGTTGGTCCTGCTATCACTACTCGATCCGATCAAGAAAATTTTGACCTTACAGCCATCCGGAAAAAAAGACCCCTATATATTTCACTGGGTACTGTCTTTAATCACGCCATCGACTTTTATAAACTGTGTTTTGAGGCATTTGGAAATACTAATCATACCGTGGTTATGTCGATTGGGGAAAAAACGCAACTATCTGATTTAGGGGAGATCCCTAAGAACTTTATTGTGAAAAATTATCTTCCACAAACGGAAGTGCTAAAATACACTAAATTATTCATCACACATGGGGGAATGAATAGTACCCATGAGGGGCTTTACTACGGGGTTCCGCTCATTGTCATCCCACAAAGCGCGGATCAGCCGATTATAGCTGAGCAAGTGGCCAAAATTGGTGCGGGTATAACATTAACAATGCAAGACCTGACTGTCAATCAACTACGTGAAGCCGCTGATCATGTGTTAAACGACTCATCTTTCCAGCTAGCTGTTTCAAATATAAAGGAATCCTTTCAAAAATCGGGTGGGTACCAACAAGCAGTTGAAGAGATTTTTAAATTTTTAAGTCACAATAATGATTAAATAAAAAATAGAAGGACCATTAATGATCCTTCTATTTTTTATAGCAAATCGTGATTTAGACGTATTTTCGTAAAATCTTTTCCAATGTTGAAAAGAGAACGGATAGGTCATCTTGAGT
>NZ_BCUX01000019.1 GCF_001591445.1 Neobacillus drentensis NBRC 102427
TGGCTGAAGGAATGGATAGATCACTTTCAACATCTTCACCAGCTGTTTCTTGCGCAGTTTCCATTGTGGCTAAAGGAATAGATAGATCACTTTCAACATCTTCATCAGTAGTTTCTTGCAATGTTTCAACTGTTTCTAAAGGAATGGATAAATCACTTTCAACATCTTCAACCATTGATTCTTGTGATGATATTGGATACGCTAGAGCCATTTCAGAATTGTCAGTAGATTTCTTTTGTGAAGTTCTCTTTTTCCTATTGGTTTTATTGTTTTTGCTATTGGTCTTATTGTTTTTGTTTTTATTGCTATCATTTGATTTTTCTTCTTTAGCTTTTTCAACTATTAATCCATAACTAATACTCCTAATGTGTAATAGAGAAATGCGAATGATTTCCTGATTATTGATTAAAAAAACAGAATCATTCTCTACTTCTGTGAGAACTCCCTCTAACTTCTCCGGGCCACCACGATTTATTTTAATCCATTTCAATTTCAATGAGTCCAGCAATTCTTTGAAATTAGCAGCTTTAATAAATTTGAAATCTTTAGGAACTTGAATGTTTAATTTCATCTGTCCCTTTATGTTATCTGTAAAACTTTTAATATGTTTCATATTGTAGTAAACAAGACCATCATCTTCCGTGAGAAGGACCATAAGATCGTCACTTGCATCCATTAACATCCCGATTTTGGATTCTGGACCTCCTCTATCAACTTTAATGACTTTCCCTATAAAACATTTCATGATCTCTTTGTCCATAAAAATTCTCCCCTTTAAATGAATGAATTATATTTACACTGCATGTATATGTATCTCGGGAGGATGTTGTCCTAATAATATAGCCTGTTTTAATCCAAGCTTTAGAGCAAATAGGTGGAAATACTTGATGGATTTCTCTAAAATAGAAGAGTTTTTGAAAACATAAACTGAAAAAATTCTGCCTGTTTTTGGGGATAATATTAAATATTGTATTGAAAAAGATTACGACTCTAAAGACCATTAATTGTGGAGGGATTAGAAATATAGAAAGGAACGTTAGATGAACACAACATTAGAAATGCTAATCCATTTATTTGAACGAGCTGCCCTGCTTTTGATTTGCCTGTTTTTTATGATACGGATCCCGAGATTTAAGGAATCGCTTCAAAAAGACCGCCACTCTGTAACAGAGCGAGTTGTCATTATCATTGTGTTTTGCTTATTTGCCATTTTTGGAACGTATTCAGGGATTAATGTGGAGGGTTCACTGGTAAATGTCAGGATTATTGCAGTTGTTTCCGGCGGGATCTTATTTGGACCCTGGGTAGGAATTATTACTGGTATTGTGTCAGGTGTCCATCGATATTTAATTGATATTGGCGGACCCACTTCGATTCCTTGTCTAATTACAAGTATTTTAGCGGGGGTTGTATCGGGTTATATTAACCGAAGAGTGAAGCGGTCCTTGCGCTGGATTTATGGAATTGCGGCAGGAATGTTGTCCGAAATGTTGACGATGTTACTGATCCTTGTGATGGCGAATCCATATGAACTTGGTTTGGATATTGTTTCGAAAATCGCCTTGCCGATGATTGTAGGGGAGGTGAACATCGGGCTGATTGTTTTGCTTGTGATGAGTGTCGAAGGCGAAAAGGAATTGATTGCAGCCAGACAGGCAAAGATGGCATTGGATATCGCAAATAAAACCTTGCCTTATTTTCGGTCTATCAATTATGATTCCCTGAAGGAAATTTGCCGGATTATCAAAGAGGATATCAAGGCCGATGCGGTTGCGATTACAGATACACAAAATGTGCTCGCCTATGTGGGCTTTGGAGAAGAACGCTATATCATCGGTCAGGAAATCATCAGTGATTTTACGAAAGAGGTGATTCACAGCGGGAAGTTTATTATTCGGAATCAAGTGGCCGACCACCATACACCCCAAATTCACTCCCTGCTCATTGTCCCGTTTGAGGAAAATGGAGAGGTGACGGGAACACTTAAAATTTGATGGCTGATTGTGTTAGGAACGATTATTGTACAGATGGGATTAGGTACTATCTATACTTGGAGTCTGTTTAATCAGCCATTAGTAGAAATTTTTTCATTGGAAGTTAAATTCAGTTGGTATTACTTTTTCAATTACTAGCTTCGCCTTGGCCTTTTCAACGTTATTTGCCGGGAAGCTGCAGGATAAATGGGGACTTCGCCGTCTCATTGGATTTGCAGGTGTTGTGTTGGGAGCAGGCTTAATCCTTAGTTCCCAGGTATCGTCACTGTGGATGCTTTATATTTTGGCAGGAGTAGTCGTTGGGGCTGCAGACGGTACAGCTTATATTACTTCCTTATCCAATCTTATTAAGTGGTTTCCAGAGCGAAAAGGACTTATTTCAGGAATTTCTGTGGGTGCCTATGGTACGGGAAGCTTATTATTCAAGTTCATTAATGGTTCACTGATCCAATCAGTTGGTGTGTCTCAAACTTTCTTTTATTGGGGATTAATCGTTATGATTTTGGTAGTGGGTGGTTCATTCCTTGTTCGGGAAGCAAAAGTCAGCCAAGCGACGCAAACCCCTGGGGCTACCATTCAAAAAGAATTTACTGTGAAAGAAATGCTTAAAACGAAGCAAGCTTATCTATTATTTATTATTTTCTTCACCGCGTGTATGAGTGGATTATTCTTAATTGGCGTCGTGAAAGATATTGGTGTTCGATTGGTCGGACTTGATATTGAAGCAGCTAGTAATGCAGTAGCACTGGTTGCCATCTTTAATACAAGCGGGCGCATCATTCTCGGGGCATTATCAGATAAAGTCGGCCGCTTAAAAGTGGTTTCAGGTGCACTTCTTGTTACCGCAGCAGCAGTGACTGTATTAAGCTTTGTTCAACTAAATTATGCCTTGTTCTTTACCTGTGTTGCCGGGATTGCCTTCTGTTTTGGCGGAAATATTACCATCTTCCCAGCAATAATAGCAGATTTCTTCGGTTTAAAAAATCAAAGCAAAAACTACGGAATCATTTATCAGGGATTTGGAATTGGAGCTATTTCAGGATCATTTATTGCTTCTGCTTTATGCGGTTTCTTACCTACCTTTAAGCTTATTGCGGTACTGAGCATTGTCTCACTACTTATCGCGATGACGATTAAGGCACCATCTAATGATGGTCCGAAAGCGAAAGAAAAAAGAAATCAACGAAAGGTTCACAGCCTTTCACCCGAGACAAGGGCAAGTTAATAGTGCACTATAAAAATGAGGCAACGAACCCAATTGGGATCGATGCCTTTTCGTCTTAAACGAATAAGTAATGATCCAATGAATGAAAAAGTTATTTTTACAAAATATAATAAAGCAACAGGTCATTAACTAGGAGGTAGGACAATGCCGAAAGTTGAAGTATCTTGTGCGATCTCCAATTGTTCCTTTTATGGACAAGGAAATGTTTGTACTGCGGAAAAAATCATGGTTGAACTAGATAATCATGCAAGATATGATACGGAAATGTCTTCCGAATTAGGTGAAAAGAATCATGTGGATCAGGCAGGTCATTCAGCTGAAACCTGTTGTAAAACCTTTAAACCGAAGCGAAGCAAAACTTAGTTAATGGATTCTGTGCAAATAAAGGACGGGCCTGCGCTTCCGCTGGTGGAGGAACAGGCTCCGTCCTTTCTTAGTTGCTCACGACTTTTTTTTATTTGATTTCGTAAAGAAGGTTTATTGAAAAAGATGTCTAATATAATAAATTAAAAGCTGAATAGGCGGGGATGACGAATGAAGAAAATTGTATATTTGTTCGCTATATTAATTGCTTCCATTGGTTTAGTGGCTTGTAATCAACAAAAAGAAGTGGTCAAAGAAAAACCACCTGTATCAAAACCAAAGGGTGAAAATCCATCAAGTCCTAATGGGCCGGTTACAAAGGAACCAAAGGGAGAAAATCCATCAACACCAAACGAACCTGATGTACAGGAACCAAAGGGAGAAAATCCATCAACACCTAATGAGCCCGATAAACAGAAACCTGAGAAAAAAGTATATCATAATGAAGTGTTTAAAGATGTCGTTGTCACTAAAACATCAGATAAAATAACCATAACTGGGAAAGCACAAGTTTTTGAAGGGGTGTTTCAATATGCCCTGTACGATGGCGATAAAGTGGTGAAAGAAAGTAATTACCAAACAAGCGGTGCACCTGCATGGGGAGAGTTTGAAATCACGTTTGATAAGGGGTTAATAACTACAGGTAATGCTACATTCGAATTATTTGTCTACTCAGCAAAAGATGGATCTAAAATAGATACGTTAAAAATCCCGATTTCAAAGCATTAGTTTTTTATCCTTATTTACGGTGAGTATACCTCAGCATCACTTGATCCAAGATAGTAGCGAAAATAATCCCTGCAGCATAGCGAAACAAATCCAAAGCAAGAAATCCTTTACCCAGGATCAATGACCCAAGCAAGGTACTTCGCAGGTGATTGATCCAGAAGGCCTGATACAGTTGACTGAATTCAATGCCATAGCTGAACAAAAGACTAAGAGGGATGGCTGTAGGGAAGCTCTTTCGCACGAGTAAGAAACGGAAACCGAAATAAACCATCATCGCCCACAGTACATCCCCGGCATTTTCCGCAAGAAAAACAGGAAGTTGTTGAGAGAATTTTCTCGAGGATAGGCCAATTAGGATGGTAAGAATTATACCTATCAGATAACCAATCCTCATCGTACGCCTAGATGATTTACTAGATTCATTTTTTTGTTGGGAAGTAATCATTTGATTCACCGTTTTCTTTTTAGTCTAAATCTGAATATACTAGTATTCAATAATAGAAGCAAGTCTTCCATCACCTAATCTTTACTCTTAGAAAAGAAGGAATGAATAGACTCTATCAAGAATAGTAATAGGTGAATATGAACAGGGGTGGATGGAATGTTAACAAAGGAAGAATTGTTTGAAATTAAAACACTTCAGAAGATTTGTGAAAATGAGGGCGGATTTCAACTGAAGTTGAATTTTGATATGCTTGAAAATCGGACCGGAAATAAACAGGAAGACTTTTTCCATTATGAAGATGGCAGGCTTGTCGGTTTCCTTGGTTGTTATGGTTTTGGAGATAAAGTGGAGATTTGCGGCATGGTGCATCCGGATTTCCGCAGAAAAGGGATATTTTCTAAGTTGCTGGAAATGGGACTAGGGGAATTAAAAACACGTTATCCGCTGGTTTTGTTAAATGCTCCAACAGACTCTCAAACTGCTAAGCAATTTTTAAGGAATTTGCCGTGTGAATTTTCGTTTGCGGAATATCAAATGAAGTGGCAGGAAACGGAATTATCTGTCGATCCTAATGTTACCTTGAGGCCGTCTTTTTCGAATGAGGATTGGGAGGCAGAAATACAACTCGAAGTCTTGGGATTTGGATTGAATGAAAATGATGCGCGCGAGTTTAATCAATTGATTAAGGAGAGAAGTAGTGATCAACGGCTACTGATTGAATTCCAAGGAAAAACTGCAGGGAAGATACGCTTAGCTGAATCGAATGGAGAAGCATGGATATATGGGTTTACTGTTTTTCCTGAACTTCAGGGAAAAGGGATTGGGAGAAAAGCCTTATCAAGAGTGGTGAAAATGGAGCATCAAAAAGGGCTTCCGATTTTCCTGGAGGTAGAGGCTAAAAATGCCCATGCCCTAAGGCTTTATGAAACATGTGGATTTAGAAGCTATCATTCACAGGATTACTATCAATATTTAAAATTAAATACGAACCAGCAGAAATAACTTGGCATCGATGCCAAGTTATTTTTTTACACTAAAATCTATAGGTGCGCCAACATAATGAAATTAGTAACATAATCACTAAACGTTAGGACAAAATAATAGTATGAACGAGTTTGATTAATAGCACAGTTTCACGTTGAAAGGGTTTTTTTATATGAATAAGACGTTTGCGATTGTATTTGGTTTGTTATTATCGATACTCATTGCTATTGTTCCTGCTCAGGCAGTTGGAGCTAAACCTGACCAACTTTATATTGGGCAGGTATTCAAGATTCCTCCTAAAAAACTGTCGATGCAAGGGCAGCATATCTTGATGACGAGGGAAGAATTTAGGGATTGGCTGTTTAACAGTCATGTTAATAGGAAAGTAAATATTATTCAACAACATCATACCTGGTTACCGTCTTATAAGCATTTTAATGGGTCCAACCATTTTAAAATGCTGATGGGGATGGAGAATTTCCATAAGAGAAAGATGGGCTGGAGTAATATCGCTCAAAATATTACCACGTTTCCGGATGGGAAAATAGCGGTTTCAAGGCCATTTAACATTGCCCCCGAAGGTACAATTGGGCCAAAGGCGAACACAACTGGGATTGCTATCGAAAATGTGGGGAATTTCGATAAAGGCCATGATGTTATGACAGCGGAACAAAAGGAAACGATTGTATATATAACTGCTGCGCTTTCGGTGAAATTCGGGTTAACTCCGTCCATTGACAGTATTACTTATCATCATTGGTGGAATTTAAGGACGAAGCAAAGGATGCTGGATAGAGGTCCAGATTATAATGTAAAAACTTGCCCCGGAACCGGATTTTTTGGGGGAAATTCCACATCTGACGCCATAAACAATTTTTATCCGCTTGTGTCACGGAGAATGCAAGAAATACAAGCATCTAGGCGTTAAACAAAACTTCCATGAGGACATGTAAAGCAAATATTGTTGAATTTCTGTCCTCATGAAGGCACTTTATTCTTTTCGCAGGATTTGAATAGCCACTGAAAATAGGTGGCTATTCTCAAACAGGTAATTTTATAGAATGTTTGTTAAAAAGGTAATTAATTTGGTTAAACTTCAACTTTCTGCGTTAGGTATCTATCAAACACGAACATTAAATAAATTTTTATTAATATTATTCACCTTTTTGTTGAAATTCTATTTTGAGTTTGATATATTAACATAGTAATAATATTACATATCAATACTCGTATATACTCGGAAATACGGTCTGAGTGTCTCTACCTGGTTCCCAATGAAAGAACTAGACTACGAGTTAAAGTATAGGGCTTCTTTTTTGTAGCTGCCATTTGATAATATTGCATGAACTCATTTTTTGCTTAATTATCAATACTTTGACTCCCGTTGGTCTAGAAGGTAGAAATCATTCTACATTTCCAGACCTTTTTCAATTTGGTAAGAATCATCGAGTGTATCAAACATCAAAAGAAAAGGGAGAGGTTTTAAATGAAAAACAAAATCGTAAAGAAATTCGCTCCATTAGCAGCTATTGCAGTACTGCTCATAATGTCGTTGACATTACGTAATTCTACTTTTCTAAATGAAACAAAAGTTGAAGGGGCTGGCAGGCCGATCCTCATCCAAGGTCCAATGCCTATTGAAGCTGAAAAATTTGCACAAAAATTAGAAAAAGTTAAAATTGAAAAATCTGGAACTTTTATTTTTTACAAAGGAAAAGTGAACAATTATCCGGTTATCGTGGTAAAAACAGGTAAGGGGATGGAAAATACTGCAGCTGCAACGGCAGTGGCCATTGAAAAATATAACCCAATTGCAATTATCAACCAGGGAACATCAGGCGGACACGACCCCGCTTTGAGCGTACATGATATTGTTTTAGGTAAAAGAACGACAAATATTGGTTCATTAAAAACAGGAAATATCGAAGAAAACCATGGAATGGATCCAACGATTTGGAAACCCATGGATTTAATGGCTTCTGAAGGAAGCGGGTCAGATCCGAATGCGGAACAGATCCGATACTACGAGGGAGATCAAGGTTTACTAGAAGCTGCTAATGCAGTAAAAGATAAATACACTAACGGTAGAGTGGTTGAGGGAACAATCGGATCTGCAGATGTTTGGAATAATGAAGTGGATCGAATTAAATGGTTCCATACAAATTACGGTACATCTGTTGAGGAGATGGAGGGTGCTGCCGCAGCACAAATTGCTGAAGCTTATGATGTAGCATTTTTGGGAATTCGAATCCTATCTAATAATAAAACAAACGGTGGAAAATATGACCCGAATACAGCAGCTGCAAATCAAGATTATGTTTACGAAGTTGTTAAAAAATATATTGCAACGATTCAAAGTAAATAATATAGAAAAGTAGTGCCTTTGTTTAGTACCGGAGAGCTGTTTAAAACAGCTCTTTTTTTAATAATTTATTAAACTATTACCGTTTTCAGCTACTTTATAATTCACTCAAATCCTGATGACCACTTTTCCTTGTGCGTGACCTTCTTCAAAATACCGGAATGCTTCAGGGACTTCACTTAATTTATAGCTTCTATCAATCACCGGATGCACTTTGCCCTCCTCAATAAGTTCTTTCATATAAATTAAATCTTTTCGGTTGGGTCTTTGTAAAAAGGTACCCATTTTCTTATTTCCGGTCATAGAAATCCATGGCCCTAGAAACATGGCTTGAAACATTTGAGCACCAGAACCGCCGACGTGAACAAAGATTCCATTCGGATTTAATGATCGCTTATAAGCTGATAGGGGATTATGTCCGTTCACTCCCAGAATTAAGTCATATTTTTGCGCGCTTTGGGTGAAATCTTCTTTCGCATAGTCCAAACAAAAGTCTGCTCCGAGTGATTCTAGAATATCTAAATTTCTTGTACTGCATACACCTGTAACCTCAGCCCCGAAAGATTTGGCAATCTGTACCGCAAAAGTCCCGACACCACCCGAGGCACCATTGATTAGTACCTTTTGTCCTGACTGAATCTTGCCTTTATCTCGTAAACCTTGTAAAGCTGTAACGCCCGCCATCGGGACAGCAGCAGCCTCTTCATAAGATAGATTGGCTGGTTTTAATACTAATGCCTGTTCGGGAACAGATACATATTCGGCAAAACCACTCCAACCAGAGCCCGATAAATCACCGAACACATCATCACCTGGTTGAAACTGCGTTACACCCTTTCCAACTGCTTCCACCTGACCCGCAATGTCACCACCAGGTATGGGGTATTTTGGTTTAAAGAGACCGAAAGCAAATCGAGCTAAAAATGGTTCTCCTTTCAAAAGAACCAAATTCCCAAAATTCAATGATGCCGCATGGATTTTTACAAGGACTTGATTATCCTCAGGGATAGGTTTTTCTACCTCTGTTAATTTAAGAAGATCAGGTGAACCATATTTATTAGAAACAATCGCTTTCATATAAATTCCTCCTAATTTCACCTTAACTAGTAATCTCTAAAGATCCTTAAATATCAAGATATTCCGGGTAAAGAATTTCAAGACTAGTTTGTAGAAGATTTAATACAAAAAAATCAAGATAAGCGGAGATTTTCCGGTTAGACTGCAGAATTGAGCTCGGTTCGAGGTATATAAGCGGAGGTTTTCCGATTACGCAAAGAAAAATGACCCATTTTCACGTTTTTCGAGTAAATAGTCGGAATACTTCCGTCTATTTAAGCTATTTTCAGTGCTATTTCTTAATTAAGAGGAATTTCTCCGCTTATTTAACAAACTCGATTTAGCGTCTAATGAACTTGTACAACTTACGTGTGCTTTAGTGAAAAAAAGAAAATTTTAAAAAAGGCTTAGAGATATTTGCATCTCTAAGCCTTTTTTTACCGATAGCCGAAACTTCCTGAAATTTCTTTGCTGATTTGGATCAGATATTGAGATAGTTCATTATTTTCATTGACAGGGATAAACTCAGAAAAGCCTACAACTATGACTGACCCAAGGAGTTTTTTCTGATAGTTTAAAACTGGTATAGCTACGGATGAAACGGATGATATCAGCGGTTCCCTTGCAAAGGCAATTTCTTTCTCTCTTATCAACCTGCATTCATCTTCCAGTTGACGAGCCATTTCTTGCGGAATTTGCATAAATTCCTTCGCTTTCCATTCGTGAATGGTATGCTCATCCATGAAGGTCAAAAACACTTTACCTGCTGCGGATCGAATAGGAAGGAAGGTTCCTATTTGAGCACCAATATTAATCCCTCGATTGTTGTTTATATCTTTAACGATCATTGGACCATTTTGTGTCCAGCTGGAAAAAAGAACGGTACTTGAACTTTTTTTGTTAATTTCAAGCAGAAAAGGGGAGATGCGGTCGATCACATTTTCTTGATCGACCGCAGCCATCCCGTATTCAATCAATTTGCTTCCCAATACATATTCTCCTGTATCCTTGTTACGATAGAGGATACCTAATTGTATAAATGTATTTAAATATTTATAAAGATTACTTTTTGTAATCTGGGTTAAATCTTGAATATCGGAAAATTTTAATGGGCTGTTCTGCTCGGCAATGGTATCTAAAATGCCCATCCCTATTTGTAATGATTGAATGGTCGTTCCTTTTTTAATCACTTCCATATTGTACCTCCTATAGACCTAATTCATATATTACCATAGCAGTGCCCTAAATCCTAGATTAAGGATGGCGCCCTTGTTATATCCAATATTGGACACCGTTTTATATGTAATAAATCTATTAAACCTAATTGTAAAGGACTATATATATCTATTAAATATAAATAGACAATAAAATAGATATTTTTCAGAATTTTTAGACTATGTTAAATTAATACTGTATTAAACTTGGAAAAATGGTAAAGTTACAATCGTTATCTAAGTAGATACTGAGGCGCCGGTATCTTATGTTATGTAAACGGTTTCTTTTACCTTAAAACTATTAAAAGAGGTGTGGTTATGAAAAAAATGAAATATCTATTAACCTTGATGTTTGCTTTTAGTATGGTTTTAGCCGGATGTGGATCTTATAATACTTCAAGCCAGTCAGCAAAGTCAACTCCTGCCACGCAAGCAAAAAATGCACCAAAACCATTGGATAAGCCTGTTGATATTAAGTTTGGATATCCTACACAAGGTGCCTCGATGCTGCCTTTATGGGTAGCAAAAGATAAGGGGATTTTTGAGAAATATGGTGTCAATGCGGAACTTATTTATATTGCTAGTACACCAAAAGTTCAAGAAACTTTAAACAGTGGGGCAATTGAAGTGGGTTTAACAGGTATTGACCCTGTAGGGAAAGCCAAGGCCGCTGGTATAGACACCGTAATTATATCGGCAGTTGCTGACCGAAATGCCATGTACGTATATGGACAAAAGGGTGCCGATAAGAAAGATCTGGCGAATGAATTAAAAGGGAAAACCATTATTACTGGTGCAGAAGGTTCACTTTATGATTATTTAACACTATCCTTTATTAAAGATAATGGCTTAACTCCTAAAAAGGATGTAAAACTGATTTATATGACTGGAGAAGGTGATAGAACAGGTGCCTTCATAAAAGGTGACGGTGATTTCTATGTTGTGGCCCCCCCAACCTCATTCAAAATGGATGATATGGGTTTTCAGCAACTCTACGATTTCAAACAAAAAGAGATTCTTAGCTCAGGGATTGGGATGAAGAAAGACTTTTATAAAAAGAATCCAGAGTTAGCAGAAATCCTTGTGGCATCTCTCATCGAGGCTAACGCGTACATTCTTAACAATAAAGAAGAAACAATTAAGATTATTTCCAAGTGGACAGGAATCGACGATCCGAAGCTAGCTGAAAAAACATATGATGTCAATGTTGATACAATTCCACAAAAACCGTATGTTACCGATAACTCTGCTCAATTTTTCTTAGATAACTCAAACAATGAAGAAGTTAGAAAAATGAAACCATCCGATATTGTCGATATGAGTATTGTCAAGAAATTAGATGAGTCTGGCTTTATTGAGGGACTATATAAAAAGTAAATCTCCGTTTATACAAAACGAGGAGGGGAACAGATGACTGCAGCTAAGCTTCACTCAGATAATGTTTCAATTAGTTATCCACTTAAAAATGGCGAAGAGGTTATTGCCGTCAAAGATTTTAATATGACAGTCAAAGAAAAAGAATTTGTCTGTATCGTCGGACCAAGTGGCTGCGGAAAGTCAACGATGCTTGGTGCCGTTGCTGGCTTTCAGGATATTAGCGGCGGAAATCTTCATTTAAATGGAAAACCGATCAAAGGGGCTGGAAGGGATCGTGGAGTAGTATTTCAGCAAGCCTCTCTATTCCCTTGGCGGACAGCCCTTAATAATGTTATTTATGGATTAGAATTAGCTGGTTTTCCTAAACAAGATCGTCAATCCAAAGGCAGGGAATTATTAAAGCTAGTGGGCTTGGAAGCATTTGAAAATCATTATCCCAATCAGTTATCGGGCGGGATGCAACAAAGAGTGAATGTAGCTAGAGCACTAGCCATCGAACCTAGTCTAATGCTTTTAGATGAACCATTTGGAGCATTAGATGCTCAAACAAGAGAATTTATGCAGCTGGAGCTTTTACGTATTTGGGAGGAAACCAAGCAAACGATTATTTTTGTAACCCATGATATAGCTGAGTCTGTTTACTTAGCGGATAAGGTTATTGTCATGACCGCAAGACCAGGGATGATTTGTGAAGAGGTGAAGATCGAACTTCCGCGACCTCGACCACTAGAACTGAAAAGAAGTCCTGAATTTATGGAATATGAAAAATATATATGGGGACTGATTGTAAAAGAGAAAGAAAAAGAAAAGCAAACGGTATAAAAGGGGGCAAAATAATTTTGAATAGCGTAAAGGTGAAAGAGCAGGTCTACAATCCCACACAGTCGAATAATGATCAATCAAATTTGGCCTTTCCAAGAAGCAAAACAGGAAAAAAGAAACAGAAAACATTAGCAAACATTTTAATAAATTATATCGGTCCCATTACTGTTATACTCGTTCTGGCAATATGGGAGGCACTTTATCAAACAGGTGTAATTAATCCAATATTCGTGAGTGCTCCGTCTAAAATCGTAACCGTTGGGTATGATTTATTTCAGAATGGCTTGCTAACTGAAAATCTACTTTTTACGCTCGGTAATTTCTCTGTTGGATTTGGCGTTGCAGCCATCACCGGAATCTTGGTGGGTTTAATTACAGGCTGGTACCGACCAATAGGAAAAGCCTTTGATCCATTTTTGACTGCCATGCTTGGTACACCCAGGATTGTATTATTGCCATTAATCACTCTATGGGTAGGGGTAGGGTTTTCAAGTAAGATTCTCATTGTATTTCTTGCCGGAGTTTTTCCAATTATTCTTAATACAATGACAGGGGTTCGAAATTTGGATCCCAATTTAACACGGGTTTCAAAGAGTTTTGGAGCCTCCGCTATTCAGACCTTTATCACGGTTGCTTTACCTGGATCTTTACCACAAATTGTCTCGGGACTCCGCGTCGGAATAGGGCAATCCCTTGTTGGGGTCATTGCGGCTGAAATGTTTGTTTCTACCGGAGGAATTGGTTATTTTGTGGCACAATCATCAGCCAATTTTAATGTTGACCGTGTTTTTGTAGGCATCATTGTCATTGTTATTATGGGGATCTTAATCACTAGTTCGGTCAAATGGATTGAATCAAGTTTAATGAAGCATCGCGTTGAGTAACGATTTATATGCAGTTGATATAAATAAGTAATGTAATATATATCTTACAAATAGTCTGAATATAAATAATGTTAAAATGAAGGGCCATGATACGAAAGATCTTTCATACGAATACTTATTATCAACATTCTTACCAATCTTGCTTAAAGCAGGTATAACAGATGAACAAATTCGGATTCTTCTGGAAGAAAATCCACAACGTGTACTTACAGTTATGCCAACAGAGCAAAATTAAAGGTGAGGAGTGCATATTTTTATGGGTAAGGTAAATACGGTATTAGGTCCGATCGCAACAGAAGACTTAGGAATCGTAGCCATGCATGAGCATATCGGATTCGGTCTTCCGGGTTGCGACCTAGATACACATTGGTGGAAAAAACCAGAAGAAGCCTTTGAAGTAACCGTTCAAAAGTTGCGCCGCTTCCGCGAACATGGCGGGAAAACATTTGTAGACTGTACAGGAATCGGGAACGGTCGGGATGTCGAGTACTTCCAGGTACTTTCACGAAAAACAGGTGTTCAAATTGTAGCTGTTTCAGGCTTTGTAGCAGGTGATTCCGCTCTTCCATATTTCCGTAATAAACCAGTCGAGTATCTTACCGATCTATTCTTTCATGAAGTAACGGTTGGAATTGACGGTACGAGCACAAAAGCAGGTGCACTTAAAGTAGGCGTTAGTCGCGGTGGGAAACTTAGCGAACTTGATAAACGTATCTATCGCGCAGCTGCACGAGCTGCAGTAAAAACGGGTGTTCCAATTATTACCCATTTATCTATCGATGCAAAAACGGCGATTGACATTTTCAACGAAGAGGGGTTACCACTTGATCGAGTACTGATGGGTCATGCTGATGATGGCTTTTCTCTTGATGAAGACCGCGATTCGATGATTGCAGAATTAGGCGGATGGGTAGGCTTTGATACAATTGGCTATGACAGTGAGATGGAAGGTGCACCCTATTGGTCACGTCCTCGTCAAGAACGCGTGGATCATTTCCTTCATTTTCTTAATAAAGGTTTTGCCCATCGTGCACTGATTTCAGCGGATGCGAACTGTTGTGCTCTGGGTTGGCCAGGATTAAAAGGTCATTCTGTAAATTATGTGTTTGAAGAATTCTTACCGGACCTTCGTAAAGCCGGTGTACAGGAAGAAGTATTTGAACAACTTTTAATACACAATCCTGCAAAAATCTTAACGATGCAAGATCCTTGTTAACCTTAAATACTGTAGTGTTGTAGACTTATAGATTTACTTAAAAAGGAGCTGTGATAATAAATACAGCTCCTATTCATATGCATCCAATTTAAGTGTATAGTTGCTTCAAATTGGGCTTAGTGTATTGGCGAATAACACGAAATTAATTTTTAATAGGTGTGCCTTCATCCGAGAAATATTCCATAAACTTTCTAGATATAGAAGAAAGATATCTACCCTTCAACCATATTAAGGCTGACGGTCTCGCCATAATGGAAGGTTGGATAATTTCTTTAATTATGAGCTGAGTGTTCGGAATCAGATTTAAAGCAGATTTTGGGACTAAGGCAATCCCAATGTCATGATCAGCCCATGTTAATAGAGTCATGATATCACTGCTTTCACAAACAATTTTAGGCTCGAACCCAGCGTTTAAGCATGCGGTCTTCACGACGTCGACTGTATACATATCTTGGTTATACATCGAGGTTCCTTGCTGTCTTCGAAGTAACATCAATGGCTTCTCCTTAAGTTCAGATAGCCTAATAAAAGGCCTATCATCATCACGATTCCGCTTATTACTCATCGCAACAACAATTGGTTCATCAGGTAAATGAATCATATCGAAAATACTGTTATCAATTGGTAATCTAACAATCCCCAATTCTATATTTCGATTTGCTACTAACTCCATAATCCGAATGGGATCTCCTTCCCATACTTGGAATTGAACATCGGGATAGTGGATTTGAAAATCACGTATCTTCTCCGGCAAAATTTGGGCACCAAGTGCAGCGATTGTCCCAATCGATAATGTCCCTTTTGTACCCTCTGAAAGTTCTTTCACTTCTTCTATCGTTCCTGTTATTAATTCCATTATTTCTTTTGCGCGTTGATAAAAGAGAATTCCCTCTTCCGTTATTATCATTTTTCGGGTATGTCTTTCAAAGAGGGTAACACCTAATTCATCTTCCAATTGCTTTAGCTGTTGACTTAAAGGGGGTTGGGCCATATTTAAACGTTTGGCCGCTTGAGAGATTGTTCCTTCTTCTACAATCGTAATAAAATATTTTAAGTGTCGAATATCCATCAATGAACATCCTTTTCATTAGTATTTTAATATACAAACCTATCGTAAATAATTATATATTTTAATAGTATATATAAGTTTAGAAAAATTAAATAGTTTTCCAAAAACAGAAAGGGAGCCATTCTTGATTATGAATGCCCCCTTTATAATAGCAATATTATGGAAGTCAGATTAAACGAAGTCAACTTTTAATCATTGGATTTTCCATCGGGAAAGATTCCATAAACTTTCTTGATATAGATGAAAGATATCTACCCCTCAACCAAATTAATGCTGACGGACTTGCTATGATAGAAGGACTACTTATTTCTTTAAAAATAAGCTGAGTGTTCGGGATTAGATTAATTGCAGATTTTGGGACTAAGGCAATCCCTATATCATGATGAGCCCATGTTAAGAGCGTCATAATATCACTGCTTTCACAAATGATTCTAGGTTCAAATCCACTGTTTATGAATGCTGTCTTAACAGAGTCAACGGTATACATATCTTGGTTATACATCGAGGTTCCTTGCTGTCTTCGAAGTAACATCAATGGTTTTTCCTCAAGTACAGATAACGATATAGTAGGTCCATCGCCGTAACTATTCCATTTACTGCTCATTGCAACGAAAATGGATTCTTCAGGTAAATGAATCATATCGAAAATACTATTATCAATGGGTAATCTAACGATCCCCAAATCTATAATACGATTTTCTAGTAACTCCATAATACGATTAGTATCACCTTCCCACACTTGAAATTGAACATCCGGATAATATATTTGAAATTCACGTATTCTCTCCGGCAACAGCTCGGCCCCAAGTGAGGAGATTGTGCCTATAGATAATGTTCCTTTCGTTCCCTCTGAAAGTTCTTTTACTTCTTCAATCGTCCCAGTTAATAACTCGATTAATTCTTTGGCACGTTTATAAAAGAGAATTCCTTCCTCTGTCACAATTAATTTCCGAGTATGTCTCTCAAATAAGGTTACACCTAATTCAATTTCCAATTGTTTAAGATGGAGACTTAAAGGCGGTTGGGATATATTCAAGCGTTTCGCTGCTTGAGAGATTTTCCCTTCCTCTACGATCGTAATGAAATATTTTAAGTGTCGAATATCCAAAAGTATAAATCGTCCTTCCATATCTGATTGTATTGTATTAGCTATCTGTAACCTGATTATATAGATATATCACCACTGAATCAATTTTAAAAATTCATAATTTTGGGAATTAACCACCTTCAAATTCACTTTAATAGATAGGAATCCAATGAAAGAACCGGGTATTTATATATATAAATTATAAATAGTTAAATAATTATGTATTTTACAAATAATTAGAATTCTCTTACTATTAAATCAAGCCATCCATTGAACGCGATGTCAGGTGACTCGAATGGATCGAAATTTATTTAGGGGGTTATTCATATTGGTTAAAGTAATTTTACAAATGTATCCGGTTCTTCCTGCAGAGAATGAGGCTGAACGCGAACGTCTTCGTCCGCTTGGCAGGAACGCAGATCTTTATAACGAGACATTGCATGGGATGGACGATATTGTCAAGGCCGCTGATGAACTCGGACTATGGGGCGTTGCCTCCATTGAGCACCACTTCTGGTCGGAGGGATACGAAGTAGGGCCGAATCCCGGGATCCTAAATGCTCACTGGGCCTCGATTACTAAGAACATCAATGTTGGTGCGCTCGGTTACGTAATGTCGACTCAGGACCCTCTAAAAGTGGCTGAAGAGACTGCTATCGTCGACCATCTGTCACGGGGGCGGTACTTTGTTGGTGTCGCCCGGGGGTACCAGGCGAGATGGACCAATATCATCGGGCAGCACCTTGGGACCAAGGCCACCCTTTCCGATAATAGCGCCGACGATGAAGCCAATCGCCGTATCTTCGAGGAAGGGGTTGAACTGTTGCAGAAGGCATGGACTCAGGAAAGTGTCCGGCACAATGGTAAGACGTGGCAGATTCCCAATCCATATGAGGAGGGTGTGGAATGGCAGATGTCGCCCGTAACAGAAAAAATGGGGGCTCCCGGAGAGATTGAGAACGGTAAGGTCAAACGAGTCAGCGTAGTTCCTTCACCGTATCAGAAGCCTCATCCGCAGGTCTTTATGGCTAGCAGTGCCAGCAGGGCGACGATCGAGTTCGGTGCCCGCAAGGGGTTTGTGCCCACCCATTTTTCCAGATTAGAGAAGGCGATCGAGAATGGAAAGGTCTACACTGAGGTTGCCCGCGCTTCCGGCCATTCAGTTGGCTATGGGGAACGGCAGGCACTCGTTCGCTGGATGGAGTTCGGTGAAACGATGGAGGATGCCCGTCAGCGCATGGTCAAATATGACCTAGACGTCTTCAAGGCCCTTACACTACTCCTTCCACCGGGGACGACCCAGAGCAAGAATCTGGCGGACTTCTACCGCAACGGAACGGATGAGGAGTGGATTGACTTCACGCTCAAGACCGGGCTGTATTGCATCGGCACACTTGAGGATGTTAAGCAGCAGTTTGTTGAGCAGTGGAAGGCCTTTCCGGCTGAGTATTGCGTGATTGTCTGCCACTATGCACAGCAGCCCAAAGAGCTTGTCATTGAGTATCTTGAAAAGTTTATGAAGCACATCAAGCCTGAGTTGGATAAAATAACGGCCGAAGCCTATGAAAATAACAATATTACCATCTGATATTCCAAACTTAAAGATTACATCACTGTTTTTGCATAAGAGAAAGTGCCTACATTAAATTAATAGCGTTCCGGGGAAGGTAAGGAAGTTCAACCCCTCACTTGGTTCAAGCGAGGGGTTTTTAATCTCATTCTTTGGATAAAAATACTTTAAATTTCCCCGAAGTTCAATTGCCATCCCACACCTTTTCAATTAGGTTTGCTCAATAAGTTAAGCAAGTCTTCCTCAATTCACAAAAACACGCAATGAGGTGACAGAAAAATGAGTATTGAAAGGTTTGTCATTGATTTTTTAGAGAAGCATCCCGGAGCTAGTGCTAAACAAATTATAACTGATTGCAATCAGTTCTATCAAACATCTCAGAGAAAAGAGGGAACGTTACATTCAATTGTTAGTAAAAAGCTTCGAGTTTTAAAGAAACATAACAAGGTCTATAATAAGTGCAATTCATGGTTTTTGCTTCATCGAAAGATTAATTAATTGTCCTTTTTAGTGAGGCGGTGTTAAAGGTCGGCCTATTATAATATCAAATGATTTGAAAAGGGGATGTCATCATGACTAAAGAAGAAACTAAACAATTATTTAAAGAGGCTATGGGCAATTATCCGACTGGCGTTACGATCGTAACATCTACAGATATGGATGGTAACCCAGTAGGATTAACGGTTAACTCATTCGCGTCTGTATCCTTGGATCCTCTTATGGTTCTTTGGTCAATTGACCATAAAGTATCAACCATTAAAACATTTACAGAACAGGGGAAATTTGCCGTTCATATTCTCGCTGGTGATCAACAAGAGCTTTGTAAGACTTTTGCAAACAAAAATGTAGACAGATTTAGCACATGCCATTGGGATTTTTCCGAGAATGAATTACCAATTATTGAAGGGGTATTTGCTGTACTTGAGTGTAAAACATTTAAGATAGTAGAAGCAGGAGATCATACCATCCTAATTGGTGAAGTGACAAACATCAAAATCGACGAAAAAGATCCTATGTTATATCATCGAAGACAGTTTGGCCCTATTCCAGCGATGTTTTATTCTCTTGTTTAATAGGGAGCTGCAAAAAGATCTTGAACAAATTTACCACGTATAAAAAAATATGAAACTTAAAAGTGTGCGGTACACCTAGTAACCGTACACTTTTTTTTATTAGTACATTACAGGTTCGGTTAAATGAATAGAACAAAGTTTAATGCAGCATCGAGTTGTCTTGTGATGATTTATATGAAATGGATATAAATAAGTAACGAAATATATATTTTACAAAATGTCATAATATTAATAATATTGAGTCATTAGGACATTGAAATCTTAAATATGTTTAAAAAGGAGTAACAAACATGACTCAGGTAGAAAAAAACATTACAATACCACAAAAACCTAACTTTACAAGTCCGCCGTTAATCGAAAAACAAACACCACGCTGCCCGCCAATAGTTGATATTAAAAGTGCGGATGAATTAATCCCGTATTTAGATGCAGTAGCTTAACGACCTTATAATCATGGCTTACATGCAGGGTGGGACTTAACATCCTATGTTTATGAGTATGGTGGGAGCAGATCCAAAGTATTGTAATAACCCGCTCTGGAAGGTACCAAGTTCTCATGATTCATGTTCATGCGGAGGCCACCACATTTAAATAGACCTAAAGTAATAAAATAGTTTTTAATAGGGTAGCTTCTAAAAGCAGCTACCCCATTTTATCTATTATGTACAGGGCTTTAGTAGTAAGACCATTCACTTTTAATTATCGTCGCCTTAAGCAATTAAAAAAAGAAACTATCACCAAAAAATAAGGGGGAAATATTTATGAAATCAAAATCTGAATTAAGAGTGGCTATAATTGGTGGAGGTATTGGTGGTGCTGCAGCTGCGGTTGCTTTACGGCGTGTAGGCATTCGTGCAGACCTTTATGAGCAAGCCCCAGTTATAAAAGAGGTTGGTGCAGGAGTTGGTATGCGACCAACATCGGTACACTTTTTCGAAGATTGGGGAATTTTTGAAGAATTAAAGAGAAAGAGTTTGCAGAGTAATATGATGCAAGTGGTAACAGCTGATGGGCATGTTTTAGTTAATGAAAAATGGCCGCTTTTAACTGATAACCTAGATGAAACATGGGCGAGATTAATTCATCGAGCAGACTTAATCGAGACTTTTCTAAATCAATTGCCACCCGATTCGATCCATTTAAGTCACAGGTTGGAGAAGATAATCGATCATGGGAATTATGCTGAAGTTCATTTTGAGAACGGTCATTCGATTGAAGCAGATTTAGTTATTGGAGCAGATGGTATTCGTTCTATGATTCGATCGCAGTTATTTAGTGATAAAGGGCCTATATATTCTGGAACACATGCTTACCGAGCGGTTGTGAATAACAAAGAGGCATTTGATTTGGTTCCTGATGACGCATTTAAAGTTTTCGTTGATGGAAGTACCCAAATATATGTATTACCGCTACACCATAGAAAGGAAGTTTCATTTGATGTTACGTTACTATCAGAAGACTCATCATGGAGGCCAATTGTAGAGAAAAAAGATATTCTAAAACACTTAGTAAACTTTGACTCTAAAATCATAAAGACGGCAGAAAGTGTCGAAGAGTACACTTGCCGAGCCATATATGATATCGATCCAATCGATCGTTGGCATTCAAATTGTATAACTCTGCTAGGCGATGCGGCCCATGCCATGCAACATCATACAGGTCAGGGAGCAAATAGTGCTATCCAAGATGCAGGAGTCTTGGCTGAGACTTTACGTGATGCTGATTCGATTTCGGAAGCGTTACAAAACTATCAGGCAATCAGAAAACCAATAACCGATAGATATCAAGCATTATCTCGGATGGCACCAACACAAGATGCTGAACCTGCATTTCTGGAAAAAGATCATTTGGAAAAAGCTTGAATTTGAAGATCTGAATGGATAAAATAATCAGCCTAATTATTTCATAGCTTGCAACAAATGTTACATTATTTATCAGTAAAGAAGGGGGAATTATGGTTTCTTTGCTTACACAAGCAATTGTATTTTTCGTCATCATCATTGGTACGGTAAAAATCTATCATATAGTCTTTACCGTACGCAAAGAACTTTCCTGTACAACTGCTATGATGGCCGCCATGATGCTGGGGTCTATGGAGGTCTATTAACCGGCACTGTTCTGGCTGTTAATCTTAGCTTTTCTATCATTACAATCGTGCGATGATGATTGGGATCGGTATAGGGATTATTATTGGATTACCATTTAATCCTTTGACTATTCTGGAAGGTATGATGGCAGGGGTTTTGGGAGGGGTGATGGGAGCAATGTTGGGTGAAATGTTAAAACCCAATTTCGTTGTTATCTTAATTTTAATCGCTCTCTTTTTATTTTCTATTAGCCTACTTAGTAAAGTTATTAAACAAGAAACTGGCAGCTTAAAACAAATGGAGTCTAATGGAGGGCGAATTAAAAGCCTATCCATTCTAATTGCCTTTGTCACTGTAGCTTTGTGTTCAATTATTATGGTGGGTTCATTCTATAAGCCACAACCAAACCAAAATAATACCAATCAAAATGCTTCAGAACATCATCATCATTAAGAAATATAGCAATAGGTAAATATGAATATATGAAACTTGTAAATCTAATTTTCAATTTATTCAGAAGAATTAGAAAGGTGTTTGACTTTGGTATAACAATATTATAGTATTTTGTTATCAACTTAGAGACTGCACGCTTTTTTTGAAGAAAGCGATTACACAGGGAAAAAATGGCATTCAAAGATGGATGGGAGGAATGACGTTGACTACTTATGCTTTAAATAGCAATGTTCTAGAAAAAACGTTGTCAGTACGGGAACCAATTATTGAAGTACGTAATCTAGACCAAAGATTTAAAACTACTTCCGGCAGCACCGTTGTGGCTCTTGATAATGTTAATGTCAGTATCGGTGATACCGAATTTCTGGCTGTTCTCGGACCTAGTGGCTGTGGTAAAAGTACATTGATGCAGATTATGGCGGGATTGGTTAAACAGACATCAGGACAAGTTCAATTAAAGGGGAAGAATGTGAAAGGTCCGAACCGTGATATTGGCATCGTGTTTCAACGACCGGCGCTATTTCCATGGAGATTGGTAGTAGATAATGTCATGTTGAGCGCTGAAGTACTAGGGATGGAAAGGTCTCAAGCAAAGGTCCGTGCACAAGAATTACTTGAATTAGTGGGATTGGGTGATTCAGGAAAACTATATCCGTATGAATTATCTGGCGGGATGCAGCAACGTGTTAGTATCGCTCGGGCTCTCATGCACGACCCTGAGATTCTATTTATGGATGAACCGTTTGGCGCTTTGGATGCTTTAACACGAGAAACCATGGGATTAGAGCTCTTGCGTATTTGGGAGATGAAACGCAAAACAGTTGTGTTCATAACTCATAGTGTGACTGAGGCCCTTTTCTTGGCAGATCGTGTGTTAGTGATGTCAGCTCGCCCAGGAAGAGTAGCAGAAGACTTCAAAGTTAATCTTCCCCGTCCTCGAGATCTTGACGTCATGTCAACGCCGGGATTCAGCGAGGCTGCCGGTCATCTTCGTCATTTACTTGGCGCAACAATTGGGGAATAACATGAAAATGAAAGGAGAGATACCATTGGAAAAACCCTTAGTAGTAACTACTCAGAAAAAATCTACTGATATGAAATTGCGTCGTATGCGTCCTGATTATTTTTTGATTCCTGCTGTCTTTGTTGCATTTATCGTTGTATGGGACTTGTTTATTACGTTCTTTGACATACGGTCAGTGATTCTTCCAAGACCGCTAGCCGTGTGGCAAAATTTTATAAGTGGTTTAAACCCAGAAAGTCCTCTAAATTATTATGCTCACATCCTTAGTACACTTTATGAAGTTCTTTCTGGATACGTCATTGGTGCAATTGTTGGAATCATCCTGGCTTTAATGTTATCTCAAATTCCACTACTTGAACGTGTATTTAAACCGTTTATTGTGGCATTTCAAAGTATTCCTAAAATTGCAATTGCGCCTCTAATTATCATTTGGTTTGGTTTTGGGGCAGGTTCAAAAATTGCTCTTGTTATATTAATTGTCTTTTTCCCAGTACTAGTAAACGGTTTAAGCGGTTTCAAATCTGTGGAACCAGAGCGTTTGGCGGTCATGCGTTCGCTTGGTGCTTCACAATGGAAAATTTTTAGCAAACTGGTATTGCCAGGGTCGCTGCCATTCTTGTTTGCAGGTCTTGAAGTTGCGTTAGTTCAAGCAATGACAGCAGCCATTGTTGCAGAATTTCTTGCTGGCCGACAAGGGCTGGGCGTTCTCATTATTCAAATGGAACAAGTGTTGAATACTGGCGGCATTTTCGGTGTACTAACTGTTCTTGCTATCCTTGGCTGGCTTTTAACCATGATCCTGAACCTTATACGTAAAAAGTTAGTGTTCTGGTCTGATGCAGAGCGAAGCAGGAAATAAGCGAGACAAAAAACTTTGCTGTAGTTAAAAAAAGGGAATCTATATATTAATGAAGGAAAAGGGGCAGTTGTTATGACGAAAATTCCGAATTTTAAAAAAACATTTATATTTACCTTGTTGCTAGCTGTGTTACTAGTCTTTAGTGGATGTTCTGAAAGTAGTAATGGTTCTTCTAGCAATGGATCATCAGATAAAAAATCAGGATCTGAAAGTAAGTCGAAAGATAAAGTTACTGTAGCTATTCCGTTTGTTCCGGGAGCACCGAGTGGAGCATATTTGTGGCTTGGTGAAGGATTAGGTTTTTTTAAAGAAGAAGGATTAGATGTGGAAATTGTCGCATTAGCTGGAAAACCGGCGGAGGCGATTGGACTTGTTGTTGCAGGCAAGGCTGATATCGCCATTTCTCAACCTGATGCGCTTGTTTTTCCTATGGCACAGGGAAATGATCAAGGCCTAAGTTATATTTTCACCCCTTATCAAAAACCGGTGTTTGGTATTGCTGTACCAAAATCCAGTGATATTTCGTCTCCAAAACAACTTGAAAAGAAAACAGTTGCCATGACCGCGTTGGGTGCACCATTTGAAACTTTCTTGAAGGCAAATGTAAAGGCAGATGGAGGGGATCCTTCAATGATTGATTCTGTTACGATAGGCAGTGGTGTCGCAGCAATGGAAGCGTTAGGGAAAGGGGATATTGATGCTTATGTAGGAAATCAAGCTGACATAGCTATTGCCTCGCTTGTGACTGATAAAGAGACAAAAATTTTACCTTTCCCTTCGGAAATTCAAGAAGGCTTTGCAGCAGGATTTGTTATGCGAAAGGATACTGATGGGGCGAAAAAAGATGCGATTGCTCGATATATTCGTGCTGTTTTAAAATCAGCGATTTTCGCTCAAGAAAATCCCGTTAAAGCAGTTGCTGTAAACTGGGAGATGTATCCTGCATCTAAGCCAACCGATAAATCGGAAGAGCAGGCTACAAAGGAAGCTAAAGTTTCGTTAGGTGTAACAGTAAGTAATTTCAGTCCAGCGTCTGATGGCAAATGGGGCTATATTTCGGAAGAACGCTGGAAGAAATTTGTTGCTAATAATGGTTTGACAGCTAAAATTCCAGACGTGACAAAACTTTTTGATTACTCACTTCTCGATGAGATCAACAAATTTGATGAAGCAGAAGTTAGAAAACAGGCAAAAAATAATTAATCATAACATGAACAGAGGATATTTTCTGCATTAAATGCAGAGCTGTCACAAAGTCCTCACAACTGGCTTTGTGGGCAGCTCTTTTTTTCATCTATAATATTAATATTATATTTATTTAGAAAAATAAGAAATGTTTGACTTTGGTATAACAATATTATAATATAAAACTATCAACAAAGAGATCGCCTCACTGCTTTTATCCGAAGAGTAAGCGATTACATTGGGAAATGCTTAGTTGATTTATTTTTTTCCATCACTAAACCAACCGGTCTGTTTAGACGATTCTCTATTTAACCAAGTCAGCGTCTTCCACATCTAACTGATGAGGAACTATTAAATGATAGGGGGTTTTACAATGCTAGATAAAAAACAAGAAAAAAGTTCAGCAGTTGTTCGTACTGTTCTTGGACCTGTGCCAGCTCAAGATTTAGGTGTTGTGCTTATTCATGAATCACTACTTTCTGTAGTGCCTGGTGCGGAGTTTGCACCTGAGGTGAATTTGGATAAGAGCGAGATCTTTGAGGTATTAAAAAGAAAATTAACTGATTTCCGCCGGCTTGGTGGTAAGACTATTGTAGACCACAGCGGGATGTTCCATGGGCGTGATGTGTGGCTTTACCAGACACTTTCGAAAGCAACAGGAGTGCACATTGTCGCTTCAACAGGTTTAGGACCTGAACCGATGTTAGGTGGGTATTTTACTGCACCGCAAACAGATCCACCTACACCATGGCCAGCGGAGAAATTTGCTAATTTGTTCTCGAAAGAGGTTGTAGAAGGTATCGTTGTACCGCGCGTTGAACGTTCAACATCAGCTGGATTAGTAACGTCAATTGCTAGTCAAAATGGAATTACTGAAATTGAAACAAACCTGTTCCGCGGAGTTGCGCAAGCTGCTAATGCATCAGGAGTAGCTGCATCCGTACAATACGGTGAAGATGCTGTAAATGACTTAGAAATTCTATTAGGCGAGGGTATTGCTCCGGAACGAGTGATTATAGGCGGACTAGACCGTATAGTCGCAGTTGAACGAAAAGAAGCATTTGCGATTGCGCGCCTGGGTGCTTGTGTGGCACTAGATCATATTGGATGGTCGACAAATGAAGGCTATATAAACGATGAGCAACGTGCTCAATTAGTATTACAATTATTTGAAGAAGGTCTTGGAAAGCGTGTACTTATTTCATCCAATGCAGTTGCAGTAGCAAAAGGCCATCAAGCAAAAGATCTTGGGTTCGATTACTTGCTAGGAACATTTGTCCCATTATTACGTAAAGCTGGTGCAACGGAAGAACAAATCCGCATTCTATTAGAAGAAAATCCACAACGTGTACTGACTGTTGATGCTTCAGCAGAGCAAAAAATTACTGAGTATTCAGTTACTAATTGGAGAAATTTGTTCCAGCCTGTAGATTTATTATAGTGGATAACTGACAATTTAGGATTTTAATATAAAAAAATTGACTAAGCTTCGGTACAGTAAAACAAGGTAAGGAGTGACAAGAATGGGTAAGGTAAATACGGTATTAGGACCTATTGCTACAGAAGATTTAGGAATCACAGCATTGCATGAGCATATTGGGTTCGGTCTGCCTGGTTGTGACTTAGATACACAATGGTGGAAAAAACCAGATGAAGCATTTGACGTTACACTTCAAAGATTAAATCGATTCCGTGAACATGGCGGTAAAACATTCGTAGACTGTACGGGAATTGGAAACGGACGTGATGTTGAATACTTCCAAGTTCTTTCACGCAGAACTGGCATTCATATTGTAGCTGTTACAGGTTTTGTCGCTGGTGACTCAGCGCTGCCATATTTCCGTAACAAATCAGTAGAATATCTTACGGATTTATTTGTTCATGAAGTGACAGTTGGGATTGAAGATACGGGTGCAAAAGCAGGTGCGATTAAAGTAGGCGTAAGTCGTGGCGGTAAACTAAGCGAACTTGATAAACGTATTTATCGTGCTGCCGCAAGGGCTGCCGTAAAAACGGGTGCGCCAATTATTACTCACTTATCAACAGACCCAATGACCGCCATTAATATTTTTGACGAAGAAGGCCTACCATTAAATCGTGTGTTAATGGGGCATGCAGATGTTGGACAAGATGCGGATGATGAACGTGATGAGATGATTGCTAAAAAAGGCGGTTATGTAGGATTCGATACCCTTGGCTATGACACAGAAGTGGAAAATGCACCCTATTGGTCACGTCCACGAAAAGAGCGTGTCGATCAATTCCTTCGTTTCATAAATAAAGGATTTTTAGATCGTGCCGTTGTTTCAGCTGACGCCAATTGTTGTGCCCTAGGTTGGCCAGGATTAAAAGGACATTCAGTAAATTATGTCTTTGAAGAGTTTTTACCGGATCTTCGAAAAGCAGGTGTTAGTGAAGACGCATTTGAACAACTTTTAGTGCATACTCCGGCGAAATTCCTAACATTGCAAGAACCTCGTTAATACCAAAACGTATCGCTTTGCTTCTAAAAAAAGTTAACGGGAGGTTAAGGAAGATGAGTATTAAAGGAATGGCCTATATTGCGGGTGCGTTTGAGCACCCAACACGTAAGGCCCCAGACAAGTCGGTTGCAGTTATTCATGCTGAATGTGCAAGGGGCGCATTGGCAGACGCTGGCCTTTCATTTAAAGATGTAGATGGCTACTTCTGTGCGGGTGACGCACCGGGCGGCGTACTATCTATGGTCGATTATTTAGGGCTTAATGTACGCCATATCGATGGTACTGATACAGGTGGTTCTTCTTACATTGCTCACGTTTCACATGCCGCACAGGCTATCGCAGCCGGGAAATGTAATGTAGCGTTGATCACCATGGGAGGCCGCCCGCGTTCCGAAGGAAGAAGCGGTGTGAAACAGAAGCTAGTTGGTGCCAATGTTCCGGATACACCGTTTGAACTTCCTTATGGTCCAACTGCTGTAAATGAATATGCAATGGCAGCGATGCGTCATATGCATGAATACGGGACAACAAGTGAACAACTAGCTTGGATTAAAGTCGCAGCTTCTCAACATGCACAGTACAATCCAAACGCGATGCTGCGTGATGTAGTGACTGTTCAGGATGTACTTGAGTCTCCAATGATTGCCGATCCCTTACACCGTTTGGATTGCTGTGTAGTAAGTGATGGGGGCGGTGCTCTTGTAGTGGTAAGCCCTGAAATTGCAAAAATTCTAAAACGACCGCTTGTTCGAGTCATGGGGGTCGGAGAATCTCCTAAAGGTTTAATGGGCGGGAAGGTAGATCTTACTTATAGTGGTGCGGTATGGTCCGGGGCAGCAGCCTATGAGGAAGCTGGGATTACGCCACAGGATATTAAATATGCATCAATCTATGATAGCTTTACCATTACGGTATTAATGCAGCTCGAAGATTTAGGTTTCTGTAAGAAAGGCGAAGGCGGGAAGTTCGTTGCTGATGGAAACTTGATTTCAGGAGTTGGAAAACTTCCAGTCAATACCGATGGCGGCGGGTTGAATAATAATCACCCCGCGAGTCGAGGCGGTATGATTAAAGTGTTAGAGGCTGTACGCCAACTGCGCGGGGAGGCACAACCGCAGGTACAAGTGGGAAATTGTGATCTGGCACTAGTTCATGGTACCGGCGGCGGGCTGGCAAGTCGTCATGGCAGTGCAACATTGATCTTGGAGAGGGTGTAGATAATGGCAACTCTGTATCAATCTAGAAAGATGACGATGCCTGAAACTCATCCGGAACATCTAGAGTTTTGGCAGGCCGCTGCAGAAGGAAAGCTGCTGATTAAGCAGTGTGATTCCTGTGGTGAGTATCATTATTACCCGCGTGAGCACTGCCCATATTGTATGAGCAATAAGACGACATGGAAAGAAGCAAAAGGCACGGGAAGTATCTACACTTATAGTGTCATGCGAAAAGGTGTCCCGTATGCGATCGCGTTTGTCACGCTCGATGAAGGTCCGAGAATGATGACAAATATCGTTGATTGTGATCTCGATGCAGTGCACATCGATCAAATAGTAAAAGTGGTATTTAAGCAAAGCGGCGATCATGATAATCCAGGTTCGTTTATACCTTGCTTTACACCTGTTAATGGTGATTAAGGACATTTAACATACCCTTAGAAGGATTTAAGAGAGGAGCGAAAAAAATGAGAATCATTAAGGACGTACGGATTCCAATGCGTGATGGAGTACATATTGCTGCTGATATCTATCTTCCTGATGGAGCAGTCAAAGGACCAGCATTACTTGCGCTTAGCCCGTATGGAAAGGAATTGCAAGCACAAGCGCTAACATTACCACCACAAGCCCGACCAAGCCATCTTTGGAATGGTGCGATTGAAGCAGGTGACATTCGTGAAGTAGTATCTCGCGGGTATGCTCATATTATCGCAGATGTACGCGGTACAGGTGGTTCTGAAGGTCAAATGTGCGGTAACTATAACTCTGGCGGTCATGGCGATGGAAAGGATATCTATGATCTCGTTGAATGGATGGCTGAGCAAGATTGGTGTGATGGCAACATCGGGATGATTGGTATTTCGTACTTTGCATCGGTTCAAATTTTAGGTGCAGCGGAGCAGCCGCCACACTTAAAAGCAATCTTTGCAAATGGCGGGCACTTCGATCTTTATGAACTTTGTTATCACGGCGGTATCATGTGGTTAATGCCACGTGCATCTCGTGAAGGACGCGGCGGCGATAGCGGTAACGCCTTCAATAACGTAGCAAGTAAAAGCTCGAAAGTATTTACACCTGGAGAGCTTAAAGAGAAGACCCAAGAGCGTTTAAACGACCCAGATATTGCCCATTGGTCCGACTTTGTTCACCTTTTACACTATCAAGACCGTCACGAATTATGGATGGATTACTTATTGAATCCACTTGATGGCCCATTTTGGCAAAAAGATAGTGCGATAGATGTGGCACATAAAGTAACAATCCCAACGTACTTCCAAGCAAAATGGGGCCGCGGCTGGAACGTTGAAGGCACAATCGAATGCTTCCACAAAGTATCAGGGATTAAAAAGCTTGATATCCAAGCGCTGCCGCCGATGTTAGAGCGTCCATTCCATGAAAGTCATGACGAAATGTTCCGCTGGTATGATTACTGGTTAAAAGGCATTGATAATGGCATTATGGATGAACCAACTGTTCAGTTCTCTGTAGAAGGTTCTTACAAATGGCGCGGGGAAGATCACTGGCCATTGCCATTTGAAGAAAAGAAGGCGTTCTATTTACGTCCTCGCCACAAAATTAGCGAGAAACCTGAACCTTTATCGTCTGAATATGCTCACCCAGATGGCTTTTACCAGGCACCATTAACCGTAACAACCACATCAGAAAAGATCAAATGGACGAGTGATAAATTCCTAGAGGCTGTAGAAATGACAGGTACAGGAGCATTATACATTCATGCAGAAATCGATACGGATGACACAAACTTCATTGCCAAGCTTTATGATGTGGATCCAAGCGGCAAACGCACATTAATGACATCTGGATATTTAAAAGCATCTCATCGTGAATTAAATGAAGAGAAATCAACATATGGTGAGCCATGGCACCCGCATAATCGCGTCGTACCAGTTACACCTGGTGAAATCAACGAGTATGCAATTCGCTTATATCCTTTCTCCTTCTTAATTAAAACGGGAAATCGGATTGAATTAGAACTTGCATGTAACGAACCACTTGATGGTGAAGATGCAAAATTATTGCCGCCGGATAGCTATCACTTACCAAGCGGTCGTGCAACAACACACAAAATCTATCGTGATGCCGATCATCCATCACGTATAGTTTTACCAGTAATTCCTAAACAATTTGATGTTACAAATAAATAGTGTACTAAATTACTAGATTGTAGGAGTGAACAACATGGCAAATGCAGTTCGTGTTATCCCGATTGAATGTAAATTTGGTCCCATTTCTGCATTTGCATATTATCTGGATGGGCCAGAACCAGCCATTATTGATACCGGTGTAAATGTTTCGGCGAGGCAAGACATTGAACCAACCTTAGCTGAACATGGGATCAGGATTGAAGATATTCGCTGGATTTTACTGACACATGGTCATGTGGATCATCTCGGTGGTGCATATGAAGTATGGGAAAAAACAGGACGACAGGCAAAAGTAGTTATTCCAAAAAAAGAAGCTCGACTATTGCGTGATAAGAATGAACATATCGTTGATTACAAGGCACTACAAGGAAAATACATCACCGATCCCGCCATCCAAGAAAAACATATCAACATGTTAAAAACTGATATTGGCGGCAATATTGAACCATACTCTGAAGTAGTTGATGGTGATTCGATCCATTTAGGCGGCGATATCACTTTAAAAGTGATTGAAACTCCAGGACATTCCATTGGTTCTGTAACCTTTGTATTGGATGGGCTGGACTGGGCGTTTGCAGCAGATGCCATTCAAATGTATGGGGGTGCAAGCGGCTTACCTACGATTGAAGACTCATCACTATATCGCAAAAGTGTACAACGCTTGATAGAAGAAGTTCGTCCTATACGATTGTACTTAGGTCATCCATTCCGCAATAGTAATGGCGATATGCAAAATGCACAACTTGAGGGTGAACAGGTTGCAGCTGTGTTACAAGCAAGTCTTGATCGGGATGCCCAATTGAGTGATGTCATGCGGCGCCATTTGACGAATGAACTTTCAGCTGAACAGCATGAACTGTATGGACCATTTGGCCAGGTTGCTGAGGAAATTGGCTATACAGGGGATCCACGGAACTTACCTTGTGCGTTCTTTGTGACGATGCATGCTTATAAAGAAGAACTTAATGGTAAAAAGATTAAATGAGAGGAGGAAATTCTAAATGATACAGAAGAAGTTTGAAAATGCAGCAAAAGCTGTTGCGGATATTAAGGATGGAGCAACGTTGCTTGTTGGAGGATTTGGGGGAAGCGGACTACCGTCCCATCTTGTGGCTGCTTTAGTTGAACAAGGTGCGAAGAATCTGACGGTTGTATCAAATAATATTGGCGCAGTAAGCGATGGTGTTGCCGCACTGATCAGCAACAATCAAGTTCGAAGAATTATCTGTTCTTTTCCTGTCGGTCCACACGCTGACGAGCTGATTGAGCGTCTGCAGAACGGCACGATCGAGTTAGAAATCGTCCCGCAAGGAACGTTAGCTGAGCGTATCCGTGCAGGCGGTGCCGGCATTCCCGCCTTTTATACACCGACGGCAGCGCATACTGAACTCGGAGAAGGCAAAGAAACACGTGAGTTCAATGATCGTTTGCATCTCTTAGAGCAAGCCATCACAGGTGACTATGCTTTCATCAAGGGACATCGAGCAGATCGCTGGGGGAATCTTGTATACAATAAGACGCAGCGCAATTTTAACCCGGTAATGGCGACAGCCGCAAGAATAACCATTGCCGAAGTAGATGAAATCGTCGAAGTCGGAGAAATTGATCCAGAGATCATTGTCACACCGAGCGTATTCGTACATCGTTTAGTTCAATTAGAGCCGCAACGTGAAGGGAGGGTGTTAGTAAATGAGTAAAGATCAACAGAAGGTTGGATGGTCAAAGATCGAGTTAGCTACTCGAGTAGCACAAGACTTAGAAGATGGATGGTTTGTAAATCTAGGTATTGGTATTCCTACTCTTGTGGCCGATGTGATTCCTGAAGGGAGAGAAATTATTCTCCATAGTGAGAATGGTCTTCTTGGGCTGGGGCCAAAACCTGAACCAGGTGAAGAAGATATGGATCTTGTAAATGCAGGTAAGGAACCAATCACATTAAAGCCGGGTGGGAGCTTCTTCTCACAATCAGACTCTTTTGCCATGATCCGTGGCGGTCACCTTGATGCCGCAGTACTTGGTGCATTCCAAGTCTCGATGTACGGTGATCTTGCTAGTTGGAAGCTTCCTAACACAACCCTTGGACGTGTTGGAGGAGCCATGGATTTGACAGTTGGGAGCAAGCGTATCTTCCTCTGTATGCAGCATACGAGTAAGGGAACGCCGAAAATCGTGGAAGAATGTACGTATCCATTGACTGCGCCTCGCTGTGTAGATCGTATCTATACAGACCTTGCGGTGATTGACGTGACAGATGACGGGCTTGTCGTCCAAGAACTCGCTCCGGGCGTTACGTTTGAGTACCTGCAGGAACGCACGGCAGCTCCGCTTAAGAATCATGCGAACAGTATTTTGCAAGAAGAGACTCTGCACATCAATGATTAAGCTAGCAAAAAAAACTGCCATTGATCGCAGCTCATCGGAGAGCGGGCGAAGGGGACCTTCCCCGTTCAGGTACCCCCCGTACGACTTACAGGGTTAGAGTTAGGAGGACTAGTTGGCTCCATTCGCGATCAAGGGATAAAGTGGACTTCGAAAATATTAGGTGTAGAGATCAAATTAATAGCTTAGGAGGAAAGGTATATGAAATCAGAGTCTTTAAGAATTGCTATTATCGGTAGTGGAATTGGCGGGGCAGCAACGGCGGTGGCTTTACGGCATGCGGGATTCAATGTCGACGTCTATGAGCAAGCATCAGCTATAACTGAGGTAGGGGCAGGTATCGGTTTGCGTCCGCCATCGATCCGTTATTTCAAGAAATGGGGGCTTTTGGATGAAATTGAAAGAGTAACCCATAAAAGTGTTTTAATGGAAATCCTTACAGATAAAGCAGAAGTAGTACTTGAGGAAAAATGGCCTGCGCTAACAGATGACCCAAATGAAAGATGGGCGAGATTAATTCATCGTGCAGACTGTTTAGACACGTTAATTAATGCCATACCTTCTGAGTTCATCCATTTGAATCACAAATGTAAAAATATCGTTCGCCATGAAGATTATGCAGAAATTGAGTTTGAAAATGGTGTCAAAGTCGAAGCCGATTTAGTTATTGCTGCCGATGGTATTCGTTCCCTTACCCGTTCGCTATTTTTCAGTCAAGCTGAGCCGGTTTTCCACGGTTACCATGCTTATAGGGCTCTTGTGAGTGAGGATGAAACCTATGGTTTAGCTTCTGAAGATACATTGAGAATTTTCTGTGATGATAAAGTCAATTACTATTTACTGCCGTTAAAATATCGGAAACAAGTTTCAGTTGATATTACCGTTCCACACCAAGACCGCTCCGGCAGACCGAACGTACCGAAAGAAGATATGCTCAACCAATTAAAGAATTTCCATCCTAACCTTCAGAAGATTGCTGCAAATATCAATAACTTTGATGTTCGGGCACTATACGATATCGATCCTGTCGAACAGTGGACAAATAATTGTATCGCCCTGCTTGGGGATGCTGCACATTCTATGCTTCATAACCAAGGTCAAGGTGCAAACATGGCAATCCAAGATGCAGGGGTAATGGCTGAATGTTTACTTGAAGCTGACAGCGTTGAAAGTGCCCTACAAAAATATGAGTCTCTAAGAAAACCACTTGGAACTTTATTTCAAAATTTATCTCGCCAGTTCCATAGTGACAAGGAAGAAACGGCTTTCCCTGAAAAAGAATTCCTTGAGAATGTTTCAGAGTAAGAGTAAATAAGGAGGATAATAGATGCCTGTACATCCCGAGATAAAAAAAATATTGGATTTTATTCCATCATCCGATTCTAAACCAAAAATTATACCAGAAGAACATAGAAAAATGTTTGATGCACCGATTTTACCGGTTGAACAACGTGTCCAAGTTTATTCTGTTGAAGAAAGAACTATTCCGACTGCTGAAGCTGATATCCCAGTAAGAATTTATACACCGAAGGAAGCAGATTCTTATCCAATTCTCATGTATTTCCACGGTGGCGCATTTTTCTCGGGAAATTTAGAAAGTCATGATGAAATTGTTCGCCCGATTTGCATGGAATCCGGTTACAAAGTCATTTCGGTAGGTTACCGTCTTGCTCCTGAACACCCATTTCCAGCACCATTAGAAGATTGCTATAACGTAACAAAATGGGCAGCAGAACATAAGGAAGAATTGCAATGGGATGGCGAGAATCTCGCTCTTGCAGGTGATAGTGCGGGCGGTAACTTAGTTGCGGCTGTCTCACTCATGGCCCGTGACAAAAAGGAATTTGCCATTACAAAGCAAGTACTTTATTATCCATCCTTGGACCTTGATGTTAGTGAATTTCGTTACCCATCACAGGTGGAAAATGGAAAGGGCTATTTCGTAGAAAGTGATCAATTAGCGGAATATAATTCCTTCTATTTAATTGGAGATGTTGATACGAATCATCCGCTTGTTTCACCCATTCGAGAAGCAAGTTTAGAAGACCTTCCAGCCGCACTAGTCATTACAGCCGAATATGATCCAATGAGAGATGAAGGGGAACTATTTGCGAAGAATTTAAAAAAATGTGGTGTCCCTGTTGAAACAAAACGATATGAAGGCGCTACACATGGGTTCTTAGGTAAATTCACTCATCTTGAAGAGTATAAAGACATTTATCAACATACAGCGGATTTTTTAAAGTCTAAGTAGAGGATATTGATAGGTTAACAAGCATTTCTAGGAAGTGGTCATCGCGACAGGTCCAAAGGCAAAAGCGTTTGATCACTTCCTTTTTAGCTTGTAAGTCTTTAAACTCTGTTGTACCTTGCCTTAAGGGGGTGAAAATGGACTGATTAATAGTATGACCGGAAATCTAAGCATTAGGGTGAATGGAATAGAATTGTCAAAAATATTCACAATATTCAGAACTATAGTTAATTTTTAAAAGGGGTGTTTAATTTTATGAAAAATAAAAAGTTTTGGACTTATGAAAATAAGTTAGTGGTTATCGTCTTCTTCACCATCGGATTTGTCTTCTTCGACCGCTTAGCAATTAATTACCTATTCCCAATGATTTCTGCAGATTTAGGACTAAACTATACGCAATTAGGTTTACTTGGGGCAGCTCTTGCACTAACTTGGTCCGTATCTGGTCCATTAGGTGGATTCATTTCAGATAAAGTTAAGAGTAAGAAATCAATGTTATCCATTTTAGTACTCGCATTCTCAGTTATTTCATTAGCGCATGGTTTAGCACAATCATTTGCGATGTTATTCGTCCTGCGTCTATTAATGGGTATTGTAGAAGGTCCACTGATTCCCCAGACACAATCAATTTTAGCAATGGAATCTTCGGAGCGTCGTAAAGGATTTAACTTAGGTTTCACCATGAACACTAGTAACGCATTATTCGGCAGTATTTTAGCGCCTATAGTAATCGTTGCATTAGCAACAAATTTTGACTGGCACACCGCCTTCTATTTAACGATTATTCCAGGGCTTATTTTAAGTTTTGTCATCCTCAAATCCGTTAAAAATCCAGACCCTGCGAAATTCCATTCTATGCATGTTACAAAATCGACAGAAAAAGTGAAAGTGAAAGATGTTCTTAAACACCGTAATATTTGGTTATCAGTTGTTGTTTTCAGTTTAGTTATGACTACACTTATGGCATTCCAAATTTTTGGGCCAACCTATTTAGTCAAAGCAAAAGGTTTATCTGAAACAACCATGAGTTTCGTCATGGCTTCCTTCGGAGTTGGATATGCAATCTTTGGTTTCTTAATCCCAACCATTTCAGAGCGTACTGGACGTAAACCAGCTTCTATAGTTTCTGGCTTGTTGTTGATTCTCATCCCATTAGCTATCGTTTTCGTGGATTCCATTCCATTAATGATGCTGCTTTTATTCATTGGTTCGGCTGGCTCAGGTGTTATTGGGATGTCGATGTCAGTTATTCCGGTTGAGTCTGTTCCATTACAATACTCAGGTCTGGCCATCGGTTTAACCATCGGTATTGGTGAGTTAATCGGTGGATTCTTAAATCCGATGGTGAACGGTGCATTAGCAGACATTTATGGTATTCAAACACCATTATTCGTAGCTGCAGGTGCGGCTGTAGTGGCATTAATTTTCTCATTCTTCTTCAAAGAAACAGCACCAGCAAAAGTACAATCAACCAACGGACCAGAAATCAAAAGTAGTGTCCAAATTTAGTTTTAGTTTGATAAATCTATTGTTTGTTTTCATAAAAGACTTAATTTATCGAAGGAGATTTAAATAAATGACCCGAAAACTTTTATTCTTTCTTTTATTAATGATTATGTTAATTAGTGGCTGTGGTACTAGTGAATCAGCTTTAGCTGATAAAAAACCTCAACAAAATAAAAGTGGTGGTTCTAAAACTAGTTCCAGTAATGAAAAACAGTCTCTATTTGAAACAGCCCCTGATGGTTTTCGAGTCGTGACAGTTGGATCAGGTAATCCAAAAACTGAGATTGGCCGCGGAGCACCAAGTACATTAGTTCAATTTAAGGATAAATTTTTCTTAGTTGACAGTGGCGAAAATACAACAAGCACACTATTAAAGATTGGTCTGCCTGCAGAAAGAATTACAAATATGTTGTTTACCCATCAACATGTTGATCATAATGGAGGCTTTTGGACCTTCTTTATTGATGGTTGGCAAGGACCTACAGGAAGGCGTTCCCTTAATTTAATCGGACCTCAAGTCCAAGAACTTTATGATACTACTGTTAATTTTTTTAAGACAGATTTAGAGTATCGTGCTAGTTTGGGCTGGCCAAAAGATGGACTTTTAACAAATGTGAATATTAAAGATTTAACTAAGGATAATTATAAATTTAAACTCGATGGTGTTAAAATTACTTCAATCCCTGTCCCACATACAATTCCAATCTATGCCTATCGTTTTGATGCAAAGGGAAAAAGTGTAGTTGTATCAGGTGATTTAACATATACTGATAAATTTGCACCATTTGCAAAGAATGCAGATATTCTAGTGATCGATGGAATGTTGACTAGTGATTTTTCATTCGTCCCCGAACAAGCACGGGAAAATTTAAAGAAGAGCTTAAAGCAATCTCATGCTACTACAGAAGATCTTGCTAAAATGGCGACAGATTCACGAGTGAAAAAAGTTGTCTTAACCCATCTTGGTTTGGGTAAGGAAGATATGGAAAGTATTACAAAAGTATTTTCAGATGCAGGTTTTAAAGGGGAAATTATAGCCGCGGAGGATGGTCTTGTAATTAATCCAAAATAGTTTTAGTTTGTAAGTAACAACTTAGCCCGCCTCTTATAGAAAGACGCGGGCTAAGTTGTATTATAGGAAAATTAATCAAATAATTGAATATAAAGTCGGTTAATAATGAATGAGCGATTTTTAATGTTTATCGATTGACATTGAAGGCGTACTTGTATTCTTCGGCCCTGTGAACAGCTTTTCTCCAGCCAATAAGGAGGTCATTACGTGTGTACATCGTTGTCTCGATTACAAGGATCGGATCCCCTGGTGTAACACCCAGGATCTGGGCCTCCTCAAGGCTTGCGCTTGTTGCCCAAATTTGATGTTCACCACGGGACAAGGAGATCCCTAATTCGCGTTCGAGGAGCAAGAAGACATTCCCAACCTCCTCGAGTTCCCGAGCGTCTGGGTGGAAATCTTCTGGGACTTCAAGGTAGGTCTGCGTCCATACCAGCGGCTTCTCTTGGAACCAGATCAGACGAGAAATATGCAATACCTCGTTGTTTGGACCTGCGCCTAGTAAGGAACACTGATTCTTCGGGGGCTGGACGCGCGCGACGTCCAAGACTTGCGAGGTAACCTCCATGCCTTGTTTGCGAAAGTAGTCGACCAGCCCGCCTAATTCAAGACCTGGAGGGCGAACGGGTAACCCATGAACAGGGAAGGTACCCTTGGCGCGCTCCCGGTACACATATCCCTCATTGGTGAGCTCCTTTAATGCCTGGCGTACAGGTGCCCGACTTACGTGGAAGCGCTGAACAAGCTCCTGCTCCGTACTGAAGGGTCGATCCGTCGCTACTGAAATCTGGAGCTCCTCAATTAAGATTTGCTTGATTTGTTTATAAATAGGAATCCCAGAGTTGCGATCAATCGTATGTTTTTTGTCCTGCATTTTTTGTCCTCCTTCAATTCAAGAAAGTCGAATACTCTAGATGCATTGTGTGGAGGCTTGTACTCGCTTCTGAATTTCCTGTCATTATGAAAACCTACTAACATTTTAAATAAGTTTTCATAATCTTCCTATTGTTATAGTATAAATTGTTATACCAAAGATACAAGTTTTTTTCAAAAATTTACTATCTTGAGATATAAGGAGGGAGATTCGTTGTTTATAAAAAACAATAGGGAAGTATTTCCTTGTTTAGTTCCGGCTTCCAATAAATTGAAGAGTTTTAACTTTTTCTTAGTTAAACAGGAGAATTCCTTAACGTTAATTGATGCCGGATTGAACACGGATAGTTGCTGGAATTCCTTACAAAAGACCTTAAAGGATCATGATTACGCACTAACAGATATCACAGGAATTTTACTAACGCATCATCATACAGATCATATTGGCTTAGTCAACCGAATTGTATCCACCCATTCCATTCCTGTTTACGCCCATCCTTATGCCAAACTTGTACTTAATAGAGACAAAGAATATATGAAAATGAGGGTTGAGTTTTTCAGAAAGCTATACCAAGAGATGGGATGTGGGGAAATTGGTGAGAAACAAGTAGCTGATTTACATAATCCTATTATTCTAGGTGAGAATAAAAAAATCGATAGTGAAATCCAAGTAATCGCCAATAACCAGCTTTTGGGCTTCGATATTTTGGATATTCCAGGGCACGCTCCTGATCAGGTCGCCTTTTATCATAAAGAGTGTAAGTGGCTGTTTGCTGGCGATTTATTAATTGGAAATATACCAAGTATTGCTTTCATTGAACCAGATTATGATGGAACCCGTAATAAATCCGTGGTACAACAAAAGAAGTCACTAGAGAAATGTTTATTATTAGATGTAGACCACGTTTTTCCAGGTCACGGGATGATCATAGAAAATCCTCATGATTTATTGAAAGAAAGAATAATAGAGATTGATGAAAAAGCCAATAAATATATAAACATTATTAAAACAGGAATTTCAACTGCAAGTGGAATTGCCCAAATACGATATAAAGAAAAGTATGAAAAGCAGTTTTTCAATATTATGTCTGAAATTATTGGCACTCTAGATTATCTTGAATTACAAGGGAAAATTAATAAGGAAATGAAGAAAGGGGTTTGGAGATATTATTGCAACAACATTTCTTCTTGAAAGATGGAAAACTTTATTGTTATAGTTATTATTAACGATTCGGCATAAAGGAGTTTTTTAACAGATATGGATACAAAATTACAAATAATCGACATATCGAAATCGCTTTTCCAGCAAAAAGGATATAAGGGTGTAGGAATTACCGAAATTTTAAATGCATGCAATATTTCAAAAGGTTCTTTTTATCATCATTTTCCAAATGGAAAAGAAGAATTATTAATTACTTGCCTTCAGTCAATAAATGAAACCATTACTACGAGTATTGAATTTTTTTTCAACCATTATCCAACTACTCAAGAAGCCACACATGCCATGATAGATAAATTAGTAGCTGACTTTGAACGAGAGGGTACCATTGCTGCTGCTACATTTACCAGCATCGTTAGCGAAATGGGTTCTCTAAGTGACCCAGCCCGAAATGTCTGTTTGGACCTTTACTCTAAAATGCAAAGGATTTATTCGACTAAGTTAGTAGCAGAGGGGTTTCCCCAAGAAACTGCTCATTCAATTGCTCTCATGATGACAGCTTCTCTTGAAGGTGGAATAATGCTTTGTTTAACCCAAAGTTCAAGCGATCCACTAAAAATTATTTCTAATGTCATACCCAATCTATTTAAGAAGTATTGAAAAAAATGTAAACGATCTTGAATAAGTATTCAAACCGCTTACATTGGCGGTTTTTTTTACCACTTCATTTGCTTTTCGTATTCTAGTTTAATTAGGGTTGGAACTGATTAAAAAAGGGAAGAGCAAATATATATAGCTGTGCCCCACATGACGATAGCTGAAACTTTATTTAATACAGTTAGATAAATTCCCGATTTATCTATTTTTCCTAGTAATCTACCGGTTATCCCCAATCCTGCAAACCATATCCACGAAACTAGTATACAGGCAACAGCAAAGGCTACTTTCTCCGAGCCTATATATTTAACGGAACTTGTTCCGATTACCCCAACGGTATCCAAAATGGCATGTGGGTTTAGTAAAGACACGGATATTGCAAAAGATATTTGTTTTTTGGGTGAAAAAGATAATCCTGCTTCCTGTACATTTTGGGGTTTTGCCTTCCATACAACAAAACCCATGTAGAGTAAAAATAAACTACCAATCACATAAAGTAGTGTTTTTATCCAATAGGAATCAAGTACAATTACCGACACTCCGATGACAGATATTGAAATAAGCAAAGTATCACAAATGGCTGCGGTAATAATGACTGGCAGAGCTCTCACGAATTTGGGTTGACTTGCCCCTTGATTAAACACAAAAACATTTTGGACTCCTAACGGCAGGATTAAGCCGAAAGCTAAGATCATTCCGTGTATCATTGCTGCTAACATGTTTCTCCCCCTGATATGTAATAACTGAATTGTATATAAAATTTTTACATTTGTCTCCACCTAAACATTTATTATTTTGATGGGGGGGGTTAAATGGATAGAGGACAAACGAAGCATAATAACAAAATTTGCTTAACCTATTGAAAGATAAAAATGCTATTATGATAGATATATAGGAAATGACTAATCCTAAGGAGAACTAGATGAAAAATAATGTTCTGTTTGACACAAATATGATAGATCGTAAGGCATTGCCATATTATTATGATTATGGGAAAGTTGTTTCTTCACTTCAGGAAAAGCTTATGGATGAAGTGGGCATCGACTTTCATATGAACTCAGATGAAGATACTTCAAATGAGATTTGGGACATCCTTGAGGAAGATTTGAAAGAGGAGTCTCTGGAAGTTCAATTGATTTGTCATATTTATAAAGAAGGGGAGACAAAGACCATCTCCTCTAACCATACCGATAAAGCGATGGAGCTCATCGTTAAACCACGGATTACGAACAGTCTTTTTTACTATTCTAATTATCAGGTTGCGCTGGCAAGATTGGTTATTTTTCAAAGTGATGGAGAAATGACGCGTGACTTTATCTTTGCCAAAAATGATGCTTGCTTAGTTGAATTTCTGAAATATGTTCTCAAAAGAAAAAGAGATTATATTAAAAACTATGTGACTGTTTTTACGGATACAGAAGATGGCGTAGAAACAGAGATTGATAGTATTACAACGTTGGTTAGAAGAGAAGATGTATTTTTAGAGGATTCTTTAAAAAGGGAAATCTACCGCTCGATTGATGAATTCTTTTTGGAAAGCGGCCAGTTTTTCAAAACGTATGATATACCATACAAACGGGGGATTCTCCTTTACGGAAAACCTGGTAATGGAAAAACTACACTTGTGAAATCGATTGCTAGCAGTATTAATGCTCCAGTCGCTTATTGGCAGATTACAGAATTTACATCGAGCTATACGATTAAAGAGGTCTTTACGTCTGTTTTAAAATTGACCCCATTGGTACTTGTCATTGAAGATATAGATTCCATGCCGGCAAGCGTCAGGTCCGTACTCCTAAATATTTTAGACGGTGCCACTTCGAAGGAAGGGATCTTCATCATTGGGACGACAAATTATCCTGAAAAGATTGATCCTGCCCTAATGAACCGCTCTGGCAGGTTTGACCGAGCTTATGAGATTCATGTACCGACGAAGGAACTTCGTTATCAGTATTTAATAAATAAAAAAATTGCTCGAATTCTTTCAGACGAAGAGATTCAGCAAGTCGTTGATTCAACAAAAGATTTCTCCTATGCGCAGCTCAATGAATTGTATACATCAATTGCCCTTGAATGGCATTATGAGCAGCAAGTGGATGTGAAGAAACTCTGTGCGGACCTAAAATCACTCCAGCACAAACAACAAAAGCAAGAATGGGACCAAGCGCTTTCTGCTGCATCTATTGGGTTTTCTGGGTTTGAAGAAGACTAATTTTTTATTAGAGTATTAGGCTATAACTTTTTACCACAGTCCGAGGTACTGTGGTATTTTTTTCGTTAAGGAAAGCAACTTATAGGAAGTGAATGGTGCTCGTGAAGGGAGAAAAATCAGTTCCACGGTAACCAGTGAAAGCGACTAATGCCCGTGCAGGGTGAAAAATCGGTGCAACGGTAACTAGTGGAGGAGACTAATGCAAAATAATTAGCGCATTTCAGAGAAGTTTTTATCCTGTTACCACTTGCTTATTATCTGAAAATTAAATATAATTAACTTTACCACTACTAACAACTTGTTTTCCTCGTAAAAGTGTGAACTTCTAGAAATAACAAAAATGAGTGCCCCAAATGTTTCGGGACACTCCACTGATGTAAAAGAAATACCTCACTGATTAGACTTTCTCTTTGATTAGTTGGATCGTTTTACTAACCATTCTGCAATGGTTGGATACGTAATTTTTGTTGCTTGACTGCCATAAGTAATGGAAGTATGACCAACAGGTAAAACTTTAAATTCCTTATCCTCACTTGAGATCGCATTCATCAATGCCTCCACTTGATGGGGTGGGGCAATGAGGTCATTTTTCCCAGCTAAATTGAGCACATTGGCCGTGATATTTTCTAGTTTGACCTTTTGTCCGCGAATAACCATTTCGCCGTTGATCAGTTTGTTCTTTTGATAAAAATCTCTAATCCACTGACGGTAGGCCTCACCAGGGAATAAGATTCCGTCGTTTAACCATTTTTGCAGTAGTTTAAAGCTCTTGATGAAATTCTCATTGTCAGCACGCTCAACAAGGCTAATAAATGGTCCAAAATTGGTTCCCATTGGATTAATCATTTTGTTTCCATAGTCAATCATTTCCGGTGGAATACAACCAAGGGTATCTACTACTTTATCAATATCAAAATATCGTTCATCAAGCATCTCGCCATATGTGCTGCTATTTTCAAAATCAAACGGACTTGTCATAAAGATAAGATTCCGAATAGGTAATTCAGGGTGCAAAGCCGCAAACATTGATGTAATCGTCCCGCCCATGCAGTAACCAAGAATCGATACTTCATCTGCATTAGATTTACGCAAAACTTTACGGACAGCACGTGGAATATAGTCCATAACATAATCATCAAGTTTCATATTTCTATCTTCGTAACCTGGTGTACCCCAGTCAAGAAGATAGACATCAAAACCTCGTCCAACCAAGAACTCTATTAAACTGCCACCCTTTGTTAAATCTAAAATATAGGGTTTATTAATCAAAGCATAAACAAAAAGAAGTGGAACTTTATGTTTTTTTGGATGATCAGAAATATACCGATAAAGCTTCGTTTTATTTCTAGTCCAAACAACTTCTTTCGGTGTAGGGGCTACTTCCGGTTCGGCATCTGTCGTTAATACTTGAGTTGCGCGTTGTACACGCTGATACATGTCTTTATACTCTTGAGGGGTATAATCAAGTATCGTATTCAATTCTTTTGGTATAAGAACGCTAATGACAGTTCACTCCTTACTTAAATTATTTACTCTAATAATATATAGAGAAGTTTGTACCTTCATGACAATTACATGTAAAGTCCACCGTTAATATTTAATTGCTGACCAGTAATATAGTCGCCATCTTTACATAAGAAAACTACTCCACGAGCGATTTCTTCTGGTTTACCTAAGCGTTTTTGTGGTACTTTTTCAACGATTCCTGCAAGAACTTTTTCAGGAATAGCTTGAACCATTTCAGTTCCAATAAATCCAGGGCAAATCGCATTAACGGTAACCTTGCTTCTTGCAAGTTCAAGAGCCAATGATTTAGTGTAGCCAATTAGACCTGCTTTTGCTGCAGCATAGTTGGTTTGACCAAATCCGCCTGCTTGCCCGATGATTGATGAAATGTTAATAATGCGGCCAGCTTCTGAATCCATAAGGTAAGGGAGGGCGGCTGATGTATTGTTGTAAACACTGTTTAGATTAACATCGATAACCTTTCTCCAATCTTCTTCATTTAACTTTTTGAACGTGCTATCTCTTGTAATTCCTGCATTATTAATAAGGATATCTAATTTGCCATAATGATTGATTGTTTCTTGTACTAGGTAGGTTGCTTCATTACTTTCAGAGACGTCTGCTTGAACTGCATAAGCTTCTCCGCCAAATTCATTGATTTCTGCGACTACTCTATCTGCTAGTTCTTTGCGGACATTATAGTTAATGACAACTTTCGCGCCATTTTTAGCTAGTTCCAATGCAATCGCTGCTCCAATACCTCTGCTGCCACCTGTTACTATTGCAACTTTATCTTTTAATCCTGTCATGTGTTTTCCACTCCCGATTGTGTAGTTGTTAGTTTACTAAATTACTAAGTTTTACTTTTGCAAGTATGTAACGTAATTCTATTTCTTAATTTCCGGCACTTTTAATAAAGTTAGGATTTGGTTTATTTTATTATCTAAATTCTTCATATCCTTTTTTAAATTCGACAATTCTGTCTTCAATGATTCCTGGTCTTGGTTATCAAATTTTTCTTCCAATTTCTCTTCAAGATCATCTACTTTAGCATCTACATTAACAATTAGTGAAGAGATGTCGGCAATATCATTTCGACTTGGAACATTTATAAATTCTAAATACTTTAATGTCGATTCATCGATCATTTTTTTAAATTGAAGATTCATTTCTAAAACCTGACCCATTCCTTGGGAAGGGAAATCCTGGCTTATTTTCTCATCGAAAAACTTACTGGATTGTGAATACAAATCCTTCCAAACATCATAAAAATTAAAGTCTTGACTCATTTTTATTCCTCCTTGAATACTTTTGTTGACCTATTCATCATACTAACATAATTGAAATTTTAAAAGATTAAAGATTGAAAATTATCTAAAAATAATTCTTCATTTTCCGACAAATTTCTCATTTTTTTGCGAATTTCACATGAAATTAAAAGGAGTGATAAAACAGGGGAAACAATCATAATATGGATAAAAATGGCTTGTTGCTGTTTCCAATGCTTAGTTGTATTGACACTTTTATTTTGGGATTCTAAACTCATTTGCCAAGTGATGATGTTGTAGCCAACTGTCTAATCTGAAAAGAAAAAACGAGGTGATATTATTGGGCTATAATGAAAAAGTGGTGTTAATTACAGGTGGAGCACAGGGAATCGGCAAAGAAACCGCAAAACAATTTCTTCAAGAGGGTGCAAGTGTCGTCATATGTGATTATGATGAGTCGGCAGGTAAAACAGCATTAGAGGAATTAAATAATGAAAGGTTAGCGTTTTTTAAAGTGGATGTCACAGACAGTAAGCAGATCGAAGAGATGGTTCAGTCAACAGTAGATAGGCATAACAGAATTGATGTCCTAATAAACAATGCTGGGATCACACTTGATGGCTTTCTGACAAAAATGGATGAATCCGCTTGGGAAAGGGTCATTGCTGTAAACCTGTCAGGTGTTTTTAAATGCACGAAAGCTGTCGCACCGATTATGTTAAAGCAGGGATCAGGAGTTATTCTTAATGCATCATCTGTCGTTGGTTTATACGGTAATATTGGTCAAACCAATTATGCTGCTACAAAGGCAGGTGTGATTGGACTAACGAAAAGCTGGGCGAAAGAATTTGGACCAAAGGGGATCCGAGTCAATGCCGTTGCCCCGGGCTTCATTGAAACGGGTATGACTGCAGCAGTTCCAGATAAGGTGCTTCAATACATGAAGGAAAAGACTCCGCTTAGGAAGTTAGGCAAACCGGAGGATATTGCTGCAGCGTATTTATTCTTGGCTTCAGATACGGCCAATTATATAAACGGAACGATATTAAGCGTGGATGGCGGCTTAGTGATATAAAAGATGTACTACTCATATTTAATTCAGTTCCATGCATGGGTTGCGAGTTGAGACTCATGCATGTTTTATTTTTACGATAATTCCTATAATTATATTAAAATACAAACAATAAAAACTTTTCTACAAAATCCGTCATATTCCTACGAAGTCCATCAAAAAGCTTCTCGCTGTTTGGAAGCATAGTTGATTCTTATTTATATACAGCTATTTCATTGTCATGAGTAGACAATTTGCATGTTTGATAAGGTGAATAACTAAGCGCTTAGCTAATTAATTATTAATACCAAAAGAGAAAAAACTCTGAATTTGTCGAATAGTTTGTCACGAAAAGTTCTGCGAAATGTAGTAATATTTGTGGGGGATTAATATTTGAATACATAAATTACTTGGAGGAGATCTTAATGTCAGTAAATGAAGTTGTCATTGTAAGTGCAGTCAGAACACCAATTGGAAGTTTTTTAGGAAGTTTTGAAAATGTTTCAGCCATTCAGTTAGGTTCCACTGTCATAAAAGCAGCCATTGAAAGAGCTGGAATTACTGCTAATGATGTGGATGAAGTGATCATGGGGAATGTATTACAAGCAGGAGCAGGTCAAAATCCGGCAAGACAAGCTGCCCTTGCTGTAGGTATTCCTCAAGAGGCAACAGCTATGACGATTAACATGCTTTGTGGCTCAGGATTAAAAGCGGTTCACCTAGCTACCCAAGCGATTCTTGCTGGGGAGGCAGAAGTAGTCATTGCTGGTGGAATGGAAAATATGAGTCAAGCACCATATTTGTTAAAAGGCGGACGAAATGGATTTAAGATGGGCGATCAGAAAATTATAGACAGCATGCTTCAGGATGGATTAACATGTGCGGAAAATAACTACCACATGGGTGTAACAGCGGAAAATCTTGCTGAGAAGTATGAAATTTCACGTGCAGAACAAGATGAGTTTGCCGCGTGGAGTCAGCAAAAGGCTCAAGCAGCGATTGAATCTAATCGTTTTGCTGATGAAATTGTCCCTGTAGAGGTATCGGGGCGTAAGGGACAAGTGACAGTATACAGCCAAGATGAATTCCCACGATTTGGAACGACAGTAGAGGGATTAGGTAAGCTTCGTCCTGCATTTAAAAAGGATGGAACTGTTACTGCTGCTAATGCTTCAGGAATTAACGATGGTGCGGCAGCATTTGTTGTGATGAGCCGTAAAAAGGCAGACGAATTAGGAGTAACACCTTTAGTTACGATTAAAGCGAATGCTACTGCAGGTGTGGATCCAAGTATTATGGGAATCGGTCCAGTTCCAGCTGTAAAAAAAGCACTAAAAACTGCTTCTTTATCATTAGAAGACATTGAATTAATTGAAGCAAACGAAGCATTTGCTGCACAATCAATTGCAGTAGATCGCGAGCTTCAATTCAATAAAGAAAAATTAAATGTTAATGGTGGGGCCATTGCTCTTGGTCATCCAATCGGTGCGAGTGGTGCGAGAATTTTGGTTACTTTAATCCATGAATTAAAGAAAAGAGAAAATCGCTACGGTCTAGCTACGTTATGTGTCGGTGGAGGACAAGGTGTAGCTACCATTATCGAAAATGTTAAATAGGATCGCGTGAATAATGGAAAAATGGCTTGGAGGAAAACTCCAAGCCATTTTTTTATCGTATGATTTCATTATGTTGAAAGCCGCTCTTGGTCGCATACACTTCATACCATTTGTATTGAGGTGCCTTGAACCACTCGTTTTGTGGCAAATAAACCAAATATCTTACATTACCATCGGCATCGTGTATTGTTTTAAATATTTTTACAAAACCAAATCCAAAGGTTTGATCTAAATAACCTTCCATTCCGTCGCGGACATTATTTTTTTCAGCTTCTTTTTCTTCCTTATGTAACCTCATCAGGCCATCAACAAAGATACTTAACAAGACCAATGTAATTGCAATTAATACGAAAATAAATAAGTTGAACAATTGATTTTCCTCCTAAGTTTTTTGGTTAGATACATATGTATGATTCCTACACTGCTAAACTGCCGGAAGTTTTTATAAAGGAATGTTAATCAACTTTCATTTATCGTCCTTCTAACCTCCGCTGATTCAAAAACCTCCTTTTGCATAGATATATTCATTCTGATTTTACATCCGGTAGGGAAGAAAAGGTGTGATGAAAAATACACCTAGGGCATTCTTAAGAAAAATTTCTCACGGATTGGCAGATTAGTATAATAAAGTGATTGAGTTTTACAACAAGGAAATGAAAGAGCAAGGTATTGAAGAAGGAGAGGGGATTTTAGAAGCAGGTTAGTGAAAGTATCAGGGGGTATGAATCTTTGAATTTAATTACCAAAAACACTGAGAACCCTGCTATTAACAGTGTTCACAGTGTTCTCATTGTTCTTTTGTTCGTCAAAGACCTATGTATCAGTTTTCTGAAATATTTGAGAGATAATCAGCCAGATGATCGAAGGTTCCTGAAAAGCCCTCCTGAACCATTTCTTGTGACTCCTCATAAGTTTTCATTTCCTCTTCAGTTGGGGATACAGGAGCCCCAATCATCGTAAGTATTGTTTTACCTTCATGCTCGGTGAATGTAAAAGTATTGAGAATTTCCAATGGCCAGTTATCGTTAAAAGGAGCTCGTACGATGTTACCCTTTTCATCAGAAAAGAAAGAGGTGTAAACGAGTTTCTCTGGAGCATTTACTTCATGATAAACAAATTTGACCCACATTACATTACCTTCTGGAGATGTCTGGCTGTAATGGAAGACACCATTCCGGCGAAGCTCAAACTTAGAAATATCAAAAGCCCATCCTTTTGGGCCCCACCAGTTCTGCAGATGTTCTGATTCGGTAAATGCCTTAAATACAAGCTCACTAGGAGCGTTGAAACTACGGATGATTTCGGTTTTTGTAACCATTTTCTTCCTTCAATTATTGTTTTTTATTTTGTAGCTCCTTCAGATAAAGTTCTAAGCTGTCGAGTTTTTCTTCCCATATTTCACGATACTGTTCCAACCAAATGTTTAATGCCTTAAAGGATTCTGATCGAAGCTTATAAATTCGACGATTTGCTTCCGCATAAAATTCCACCACTCAAATAATGGAAAACACGTCTTAGAAAGAGTTCATTTTTTGGAAATTTAAGTTGAAACAGAACAGCAAAAAAAGGAAATACTAAATATTCCATCGTCCAATTGATTTTTGTTGCATGTTTGAAAAGTCTAAAGGGAGGTTCAAGAAATCCAAAATATGTAAGGAAGATGCTAATCAACCAAGTTAACATCTGAAAAAACAAAAGGGTAGCAATAGCTTCTCGAAGTCGATTTCGTGGGATAAGTTTCCAAAGAAGGAAAGGTAATAGTAACCACAGTATGAGCGTCACATATAAATCTGAATTCATATTATCCTTCCTTTTTTGAATTAGTTTGTGATATAAAAGATTAAACTATCCAGTTTGTGAAAATTGTACTTAAACTTTCGGTGTGTAAGTTACATAACATATTTATTTACATTAAGATGCTTAAAAGTCTTTATATTTTTGACATGCATTCTTCTTATTTTAATAAAATAGCAGGTTTTGTCGTAATTAATTAGTATACTGATTTGATCATCTGAAACAAGGTAAAGGAGATTCAAATGAAAAAACAGCGTAACATTATTTTATACATTGGTACATCTATTGATGGTTATATTGCAAATGATGATGGTACATTAGAATGGTTAGAATCAACAGAAGTAGAAGGAGATTCCGGCTACAAATCACTCCTTGAAAGAATTGACACGGTTGTAATGGGAAAAGGAACTTATGATGTCGTTCGTGGATTTGATATCGACTATCCTTATAGTGATTATAAAAATTATGTATTTTCTAAATCTGTTAGTGGATCAGATGAATACGCTACATTTATTAATGAAGAGGTCAAAACGTTCATTAAAAATATAAAACAAAAGCCCGGTAAGGATATATGGTTAATTGGTGGAGGAAACTTAGCTCGTGAATTTTTTAAAGAAAATTTAATTGATGAATTCCAACTGGCCATTGCACCGATTATTTTAGGTAAGGGCATCTCCCTCTATACCGGAGATGATATTACTCAAAACTACACATTAACGAAAGTAGAAAAATTAGGGCAACTTGCTATGCTTCAATATATAAAGAAATAATTATCATCATCTTCCCTCTTTGGGTAGGGGAAGATTTTTACCTTTTCACCTTTGTTTTTTACTGAAGTACATTCGAAAATTAATAGATGTTTTATTAACGAACGGGATAGTTGAAGAAGAAGGTGGCAAAAAAAGACCCTTATTGACTGATTTTATTCAATAAAGGGTTTTTATGTTTTCTTATTTTCTCAATCAATAATTGTACACTATATAAAAGCAAGGCTCTAAATTGAAGGAACAAAAAATGCTGGAATGGATTTAATTTAACTAATTTAACTATTCGTGTTTGTTTTAAAAGTTTTAATCCCCAAACATCAAATAAAATATGAACTATGATATTTACTATTAGAAACAAAGGAAATCTACCGTACGTCAATTTAAGAATCCAGAGTGCTGAAAGAAAAAAAGGACCAAATACAAATGCAGTGTCACCGCTTATTATAGGATTTACTTTTGTATAAAACGACCACCACCTACGCTTTTTACCTATCGCGTATAATATTTTTGAGATTACACTAATAAAAATAGTGGCGGGTAAAAATCTAATTATTGTTCTCCGACCTAATATAGGGAATGAAAGCCAGGGTAGAACCAACAGTAATATTAATAGCAGCTTTGGTTTCTTCATTATGCACCTCTAATTTTATCATTAAGCAAATTAATGAGGGATTAGTTCTATCCTTTATATTTTCTCCGTGAATATTAAATACATACAAACTACTCATTGAGCTAATGGCAGCTAGTGTAGTAAGCAGAGGATAAAAAAACCGCTTCAATGCGGTTTAAGATTCATTAATAAAAAATACCTTAGCATACAATTTAAACACTTTCATTGTTGGTAGGTTCAACAAATTGTTCCGTTATAGGGCCTTCAAATTGTTTGTTAATCTCTTTTGCTAATTCGTCTAAAAAGTCATCCGATAAAAAAGGACTATTTTCTTTGGACATATATTTCCTCTTTTCCATGTTGGATTTTAGAATATTCAACTAGGATTGACTAATAAGTTTATTACTAACATTGCCACTGACCTATAGTTTTAATCATTTACATAATTTTCATTTACTTTTGCTATTTACAGGAGTATTATTATCACAGTTTCCAAATTCTTAAGCCGCTTAAACCATTTGGTACGGGGGAACCATTTTTGTGGGTTGTTATTTAATCCATGGGGTGAATCCTTTCAAGGTAGGGCTACTCAAAGGTCCGAATCCGACAGCTAACCTCGTAAGCGTTATATGAGAAGGAAGGTGGAGCTTGTGACACAAGAAAAATGACGTGTCTACAGGTCTATTTACTATGACTTGTAGGCACTTTTTTTTATTTACGTTTATATCGTTTACTTTTGAGGAATTTACAATGAAAAGGGTAATTTTAAAACACTAAACTATTAGGTGGTGAGTACTAATGATTTCAGCATTAAAAAGGTTCTTAATTGGACGACCTTTGAAATCCAATGAATTAGGAGAACAGAAACTTAACAAAACCAAGGCATTAGCTATCCTTTCATCTGATGCTCTATCGTCGGTGGCATATGGACCTGAACAAATACTGATAGTTTTATTTACAATAGGTGCAGCAGCATTTTGGTATTCAATTCCTATCGCAGTTGGTGTATTAATACTTTTAACAGCTCTCATCCTGTCTTATAGGCAAATCATCTTTGCGTACCCTCATGGTGGGGGAGCATATGTGGTTTCAAAAAATAACTTAGGTGTAAATCCCGGCTTAATAGCTGGAGGCTCTCTATTGGTAGACTACATACTAACTGTTGCTGTAAGTGTGTCTGCTGGTACTGACGCTATAACATCTGCCTTTCCGACCTTACATAAATTTAACGTCGAAATTGCGATAGTATTCGTCATTTTGATTACAATTTTAAACTTAAGAGGAGTAACGGAGTCTGCATCCATTTTAGCCTACCCCGTGTACTTATTCGTATTTGCGTTGTTCATTCTAATTGGCGTGGGTATTTATAATATTCTAACAGGAGGAGTTTCACCTGAACTGCATCCCAAAATTGGTACACCTGTTACCGGAATAAGTTTGTTTATTCTATTAAGGGCGTTTGCTTCGGGAAGTTCTGCTTTAACCGGGGTTGAAGCTATATCCAATGCGATTCCTAACTTCAAAGATCCCGCACCTAATAATGCTTCCAAAACATTAATGATGATGGGTGCATTACTGGCGATATTATTTTCAGGAATTATTTATTTAGCCTACTATTATGGGATTACTCCAAGGGCAGAGGTAACGGTTGTATCACAGATTGCTGAGGAAACTTTCGGAAGAAATTTCATGTACTTTTTTATTCAAGGAACGACAGCATTAATTTTAATCCTTGCTGCAAACACTGGTTATTCTGCTTTCCCATTACTGGCAGTTAATCTTGCGAAAGATAAGTTTATTCCGCGGATGTTTCTTATAAGAGGAGACAGATTGGGGTACTCAAATGGCATTATCATACTTGCAGTCACTTCCATCATTTTAATTATTGCTTTTCAAGCTGAAACAGAGCATCTAATCCCGCTTTATGCAATTGGAGTGTTTATTCCATTTACCTTGTCCCAAACGGGAATGATCGTTAAATGGATCCGTGAGAAACCTCAAGGATGGCTTCCAAAACTAATAATAAATACAATCGGGGCAATGATTAGCTTCATTGTTACTATGATGTTCTTTTTAACTAAATTCAGCCAAGTATGGCCGGTAATAGTTTTTTTACCTATTATTCTTTTTGTTTTCTACCGAATTAGAAAGCATTATGAAGCAGTTGGTGACCAACTTAGGCTCACTACTTGTGAACCTCTGCTGCCTATTGAAGGGAATGTACTAATTGTTCCTGTTGCTGGAATGACGAATGTGGTAGCGAATTCGATAAACTATGCTAAATCACTTTCTCAAAATCAAATTATTGCAGTATATGTCTCTTTTGAAAGAGATGATGAGAAGAACTTTGAAGAAAAATGGAAGAAGTGGCAACCAGATGTAAGACTGGTGACGCTTCACTCGCATTACAGAAGTATCATTAATCCCCTTACCAAATTTGTTGATACTATTGAACATAAAGCTAGTGAAGCGAACTACCGAGTTACAGTAATCATTCCACAATTTATTCCTAAGAAAGGCTGGCACAATATTCTTCATAATCAATCAAGTTTACTGATTCGTGCCTCCTTACTGTTTCGGAGAAACGTTATTATCACTACTGTTCCTTACCATTTAAAGAAATAAGAATACATCGTTTATTAGACAACGCGGTGACCTTATTGAGTTTGCAAAAATATAATGAGAGTTAATTTCTGTATTACTATTTTATTTTCTAAACAGTATAATCAGAAATGGGAGATGACACAAATGAACAAAAAAGACATCGCTAATATCCGGAAGCAATTTAAATTAGACAATCATCTTATGCAAATTCAAGAAATCTTCAATGTTTATGTCAAGAAAGAATCAGGTGAGATTTACCATCAAGTCAGTCAACCATTTCAAATGTTAGAATTGGAAACACAAGAATTGTTTTTGGCAAACTTTAAAAAAGTTTTGACAGGTAATCTAGACACCAAACTATTTGAGCTGAAATTTAGGCGTGATGTGGAAGACAGCACACAAACGATCCTCTTCGAAGGCCTACAAGCCGACGTATCGGAAGATTGGAAAGAAAACATGCTCCAAATCGTCGAGAAAATGTTTACGCATGCAGCATATGAATTTGATACAGTGGTCACATTTATCCGCGGGGAATACAAAAAGGCGGCCCGGAAACGGAATCCAGATTCTGAAGAAGGCGGGGATGATGAGGTTTATTCCAGCAAGTTTATCCTTAGCAGTCTGAATAAAACTGATCAGCCCAAAAAAGCCTTAATGTTTGATTATATCGAGAAAGAATTTAAATCCTATCATATCGTTGATCCGATTATTAATGTGGATTCACCTTTGTCGGGATTTCTATTTCCTGCTTTCAATGACAATGCTTCAGATGTGAACAATATTCTCTATTGTGCCGGAAAAGCGAATCAACCAGATGGAACCTTTATTGAAGAAGTCCTCAATTGTGAAGTGATCATTACTGCACAGGAAGACAAGGACATCTTCGAATTGATCGTAAAGGAAGTGGTAGGAGATCAAGTAGATTCCAGGGTCATTGCTAATGTCTATGAGGAAATCGATAAGGTGATACAGGAGAATATAGAAAATGAGGAAAGTGAATCACCTAAGTTAGATCATCGCGACATCGAACGCATTTTAACGGTAAGCGGGGTTGAAAATGTTGAGACCGCCAAAGTGGAACATGCCTTTAAAGCTGTTATTGATGATGAGAATCATGAATTCAAAGCGAGCAGTTTAGTTCCTAAATCCATAAAAATTAGTACAAGGGTAGCTGACGTATCCATCAACCCAAAAGAGCTGAAAAATTTAAAATATATTACATACGAAGGTAAACGGTGCCTATTGTTGGAAGTAGATGAAGATGTAGTCATCGAAGGATTTCGACTGGAAACAAATTCACTCTAGTGGGTTTGATTGCGAAGCTGCACTCATTTTCAAAACTGCAGCTAATAACAAAAACTAAAAAAACTACAGAGAGCGTTTCTGCTATTAGCGGAGACGTTTTTTTTGAGGGAAAACATCTATCCGACGGAAAAATCAGGTTCATTTAAACCTGAAACTAGTGCGTCTCTAGCTGCTAATAAACTAAATCTTATGAAGAAAAGCTGCCCATGTAGTGCTTCATTTTCTTCAATTTGCTCGATCGCTTGGTCCAGATAATTAATGGTAAGTTCAATTTTGTCTAATGCAAGCGAGATTCGGTTGTCAGATAGGTTTATTAGGTGTTGGTTATCTTCACTTTGAGGAACGATTGGTGTATTTGGAAAAACAGGGTCGCTTGGGAAATAAGTATCGAACGGTAATGCCTTCATGGCAAGATATGCTTCTGTAAGATGATCGACGACATCTTGGTAGAATTGAACTTTAATTGGGTTTGGCGGCAACGGAAAAGCGGATAGTTCCAGGAAAAGGATTAAGGCACTATCGGCAAATCGAATGGCTTGTACCGTATAACCCAAAGCTGTTCGAACATTCGTAACTAAAGTAGATGACATTTTTTCCACTCCTAAACTGATGAATTATTTTAGTGTATGTAATTTATTCGAGCCCGTAAAGGACACATAGGTAAATACATTGAACAAAATACATTTGCATGTGCCATTAAAGGTTGGCTTTAGCCAGGTTGCTGCTTCTAATAAGGTTCGTAAGTAGGTCCCAGTTAAATTAGCTAGAAAAAGCCAAATTATTCAAAAAATATGGTAAAATAGTACAGTATTTACAAATCATAGGGGGCGATTTTTTATGATTAGCGATATTGTCTGGGGCAGTCCCGGGAGTTTGCTTTGCCTTGGCTTTTTCTTCGCAGGTTTGGGAGTTTTCATTAAACTTTCGAGAATGCCGAAAAAATAAATTCAACCATAAAAACCGATAATTCATAGTTTTGTATTTGAGTTTCGCAAAGGACTTCTATAATTTACACAGTGCCAGACATGGAAAAAGACGATTCGAGTCCGAATCGTCTTTTTGATTAGCTTAAATTTATGCCGTTACTTTTGCTTTTTCGTGCTCTGTACCTTTTTTGCTCATTTTTTTGAAGAAAGGAACGACCCAACGGTCTAAACCGATTCTTCCTGCATTGTAACCAGCTGTTAAGATGATAAATCCTAAGAAGATGTCTCTAGGGTTATGAGATACTGTTCCTGCTAAAAAGAAGCTGAAGTTCATCACTAAACCAAAGAACATGGCAGTAGTTGTTAAGCAACCTAAGATTAAGCCTAAGCCAATTAAAGTTTCTCCCCAAGGTACAAGAACATTGAAGACATCTACGTTTGGTAGTGCAAAGTGTTTCAAGAAGTCTACATACCAGCCAAATACAACCGCGCCGTCCGGACCTTTTACAGGGTTTGCGATCGCTCCTTTTAAGAAGCCTGCCGCATCGAAGCCGCCGCTAGTTAATTTTCCATAACCTGCTGTAAACCAAGAGTAACCGAGGTATAAACGTAAGACTGTAAGAATAGCCGCTGCAATTTTATTTTCTCTTAAAAATTTATTAAACATGAATGATTCCACCCTTCAAGATTTGTTTGTTCTTTATGATTACACTATATTACGTTTTCTTGATAAACAACATGGGCATAGTGATAAGTTCACACTTTGTTTGAAATGTTTTGACGAAGTTTTGAACAGTTAATATATGCCTTTGATAACCAAACGGAAACGAAACTATCTTGCTAGGGTAGGTATGTTTTGGTTCATTATTTTAAAGGTTGTACATACATTTATATAAGAATGCACGACAAAAACTATGATTAAAGATTTTGAGTGTAAAAAAGCGTAGGAAAGGGAGAAGAAATGGGATTTCTACAGGAAATGATCAATAGCTATAGTTCATTTTTTTCACTAGAAGCTCTAGAAAAAGTATTTTCTAATCCTGCCAGCTGGGGAGTTATAGGAACACTTGTTATTCTTGAAGGGTTACTCTCTGCCGATAACGCCCTTGTTTTGGCAATATTGGTAAAAAAATTACCGAAAGGTCAACGAAAGAAAGCACTGTTTTATGGGATTTTTGGCGCTTATCTATTCCGCATTTTAGCGATTGGACTTGGAGTTACCTTAGTCAATATTGGTTGGATAAAAATTGTCGGCGGTCACTACTTATTATGGATTGTGGTTCAAAACTTTATCAAGTCTAACGAAGGAGAAGATGAAATTCCCAAACAAAAATTGGGTTTCTGGAGAACGGTGCTAACGGTGGAGTTAATGGATATTGCCTTTAGTTTGGATAGCGTAATTGCCGCATTTGGAGTTTCAAATCAGCAATGGGTACTTTTTCTTGGCGGGGTGATCGGAATTTTAATGATGCGTGGGGTAGCGCAACTCTTTCTATCATTAATAGAGAAGGTCCCTGAAATAGAAACCACAGCCTTTATCTTAATTGCAATTATTGCCATAAAAATGATTGTTTCTGCTTTCGGATTCCAATTCGACGAATTTGTTTTCTTTTCTATCTTAATTGCCGTCTTCTCAGGAACTTTTTTAGTCCATGCAGTCCGGAAAAATTCCGGGAATCAAAGAACCCTGTAATATCTTAATATCAGTTGAACCAAACGGCCAGAGCTTTTGGTCTTTTATTATTAAGTAAGAAAGCATTTCATAGATATTTCATGATTGTGTGTAAATATTTTCCTCCTTTGTGAGATAATCTAGTTGATTTAATAAAAAACTTAAGAAAGAATTTAATTAAGGGGAGAGATGATCTAATGATAATTGAAAGCATTTGTCCTAAATGCGGAGAGATTAATAACTTAGAACATCAAGGCGAAAAAATTCTTACTGTAGCTTGCAAAAACAACCATTATTATGAACACATTGTTCTTCCTTACTCAAGAATGGCTGAGATTAAGGATGATAAACGAAGAAAACTAGAGGAAATGATTGTTGAAAAAAAGTTCCATCGAATGAGCGATAAATCAACTATTTGTCTATTAATCTTTGAAAATGGTTATGAAGTCGAAGGACGTTCAACCGTTCGCGATAAGGCTGATTTTCGTTTAGTTATCGGTAAAGATAAAGCGTATGAGCAAGCTTTAAAGCATGCGATGGTTGCGATGGGAGCTTATTTGGTATAACTTGTAATAACTTTGGAGTATTAACATTTTTTCGAAACCATCCATTAATTTGGGTGGTTTTTGCCGTTTAGGGGTTCGGAAGATAATTCAGCATTCGAATATTTCGGAAATGAAAATAATTGAACAGTATGTTATTATAAACGATATGAAAATTAATCAAAGGAAAAAAATTACATAGTTTGATTAAAACTCGGGAGGGGAATCGCATGCTAAACTGGAAGCGGAATTTATGGGTACTCTGGATTGGGGTCTTTTTTACAGCAGCAAGCTTTTCCATGGTCATTCCCTTTTTGCCTATTTTTCTTTTGCAAATTGGTGTACATGAACATACAGAAATGTGGGCGGGATTGTTATTTAGTTCGGCTTTTTTTGCAGGAGCGATTGCCTCGCCGTTTTGGGGTAGGATGGCAGATAAGTATGGGAGAAAGCCAATGATCATCCGGGCAGGTTTTGTCCTTTTTGTCATCTATACGTTGATGGCTTTTGTCACAAATCCCTATCAAATATTAGTACTACGAATCTTACAGGGCCTACTAAGTGGGTTCATTCCCGGTGCCATTGCGTTAATAGGTACCAATACACCTAATAATAAGGTGGGTTATGCACTTTCGCTCATATCCACCGCATCAGCATCAGGCACCATCCTCGGTCCCTTGTTAGGTGGGGGTATTTCTCACTTAGTGGGAAATCGCTGGGCCTTTGCCACAGCAGGAATGATAGTTTTCTTTGCGACACTTCTGATTATTTTTTGGGTAGTTGAGGAAAATTTTACTCCAAGTAAGGTTCGAGGATCAATTAAAACAGACTTTAAATTGGCGTTAACCAATCGTCCTTTCGTACTCGTTCTTATACTCACTGTGCTCACAAGTTGTTCCGTGATGACAATTGAACCAGTTCTTCCATTATATATCGTAAAACTGGGTGGATCGTCCGAAAACGCTTCGTTATTAGCAGGTGTTGTATTTTCCCTTCCTGGAATCGCTAGTGCTCTGTTTGCTCCATTTTGGGGAAAATGGGCGGATAAAGTTGGCTTTCAACGAGTGTTATTTATCGGTTTGCTGGGCGGTGGATTAGGGACCCTTGCACAAGTTTTATTCAGCCAAATCTGGGGATTTTCGTTGATTCGCTTTGTTTTTGGAATATTCTTCTGCGCAGTTTACCCAGCGTTGAATGGACTCGTTGTAAAATCGACTCCTGAGGATTTCCGAGGCAGGGCCTTTAGTTTGAATCAAACGGCCAACCAAATCGGCGGTATGACGGGTCCAATGATTGGCGGATTTCTGGGTGGAATTTTTCCGGTCCAAATGGTTTTTATCGTAACGGGAATCTTACTTTTAATTGCAACCGGTATGGCTTTCTGGAATGGGAATAATTTAAGCAGTAAAGCGCTAAAGAGAAAAGCTCTTTCGTGATTTGATATATTGATAGTAAAACCTCTTTTTCTATTATGGATGAGAGGTTTTTTTATGTTAAATTAGATGAATACAACAATTACAAAAAGGGTGGGTAAGAATGTTTGATCAAGTAAAAGAGAACAACATTTATTTAAAAAATTTAAGTTCGGACTGTGAAAATTGTTTTGGATTATGCTGCGTAGCTTTGCCTTATGCAATATCGGCTGATTTTGCAGTTGATAAAGAAGCAGGGACCCCATGTCCAAATTTGCAGTCAGATTACAGTTGTAAGATTCATAAAAAGCTCAGAGAAAAAGGATTCAAAGGCTGTGTTGGATACGAATGTTTTGGGGCAGGTCAAAAGGTATCACAAGTAACCTTTGGTGGAAATGACTGGCGCGATAATCCAGACTTGGCAAAGGAAATGTTTGATGTATTTCCGATTATGCAACAACTTCATGAAATGCTTTGCTATTTAAATGAAGCTCTTAGTATAGAAGAAGCACGGCCAATTTTTAAAGAATTGAGATCCGCTTTAGCAAATACGGAGAAACTCACAAATCTGAGTGCTCAATCAATCTTAGAGTTAGATATTCCTGCCCACAGAGGGAAGGTTAATGATTTACTATTCCGGACAAGCGAACATGCACGTGCTAGGGTTTCGACCAAGAAGGACGTCAAAAGGAGAGACTTTTTAGGGGCAAAATTAAAAGGAGCTAACCTTAGAGGAGCTAATTTAAGAGGGGCCTTACTAATTGCCGCGGATCTAAGGAAAGCTGACATGCGAGTGGCAGATCTTATTGGTGCAGACTTAAGAGATGCTGATTTGCATGGGGCAAATTTGGCAGGATGTCTGTTTCTAACCCAGGCACAAATTAATTCAGCAAAGGGCGATCGGACTACTAAATTACCACGTGCATTAAGGATTCCAGATCATTGGAAAGAGGATTGATTACGGGATGGCTGATATATAGGGTTATTGACGACTGATTCTATAAAATAATGAAAGGTAGAGTAGTCAATAGGAGTTATTGGATACTCAAACTATGAAAATAGTAATGAAGCGGTCGCCAATAGTGGATATTGACGACCGAATCTATGAAAAATACCAAGGAACGGTAGTCAATAGTCTACTTCTTAAACTCTAAACATACTACAAACAATGCATTTTACTTTCTGCTTCGTCCCACGGAACGGAATAGCCTTGTCCTTTAGCACAGAAGATGGAAGACGAAGTATACTCTGGATCAGCATCCTTATTGTAACCGATTCTTTCCATGATCTGGTTAGGATTATGGCAAGGGTAATAACCGCCGACAATAAGATTTATTATTCCTTTTCCTTTCGTAATCGAGTCGAACTCAGGTCCATAATTCATAAAGGTAGCGACGGGAACTTTCCCGGTTAATAGGGTTTTGTTTCCTTCCGTTATTGGATGGTTAAAGCTGCCGTGCGCATTTTGAATGTCTGTTAAGACTTTCCCCATATGTTCTAAATCCAATCTGATCTTAAAATCATAGTAAGGTTCCAGCAGAATATTGTTAGCTTTTTCAAGTCCCTGCCGCAATGCGCGGAAAGCTGCCTCCCTAAAGTCCCCGCCAGAGGTGTGCTTATTATGGGATCTTCCTGTTAGTAATGTCACCTTTAGATCTGTAATAGGGGAACCGGTAAGTAATCCATGGTGCTCCCTCTCAAAAAGGTGATTCCTGATGACGTTTTGGGTCCCAGCCGGTAAATGGTCAGTATGACCTACGCTTTCAAAGGTAATCCCTCTATTTCTAGCTGCAGGCTCTATTTTTAGATGGACCTCCGCATAATGTCCTAACGGTTCGAAATGGCCATAACCGATGACCTCTGAAGCGATTGTTTCTTTATGTAAGATCTCTGGTTCCGCAAATGAGACATCGAATAGAAAGCGTTCTTTAATTACGTGTTTAAGAACTTCAAGCTGGATAGTTCCCATGACATGAATATGAATTTCCTGGGTACGTTCTTCCCAGATGACATTCAGGGCAGGGTCTTCGGCATCTAACATTTTAAAATACTTCAACACTTCTTTCACATTCATTGATGGATCGAATATAACTTTGGATTTTAACGCGGAAACCAATTCGTATTCGGCTTTTTCCGCTAATGTTCCAAGACCATCCCCAGCAGAAACGGCCGAAAGACCTGTTACGGCAAAAATATCACCAGCGACCACTCGTTCCACGGTAGTAAATTTACCTCCATTATAAAATCTTATCTGCGTAATCTTTTCACAGATGAAGTTTTCTTCATCTTTATAGCTTAATTCGTCCCTTACTTTTAATACCCCGCGAAGTGCTTTAATAAACGTAATTCTTGTCCCTTTTTCATCATAGCGAATCTTATACACACGACCCGCAAAGGGTGCATCACTTAGATAATTGGTGGCAGTTAAGAGGTCTAATTTTTCAAGAAAGCTATGAATGCCACTGTCTTGTAGGGCGGAACCGCAAGCACTGGGGAAAAGTTGCTGTTGATTTATCAATGATCTCATGGTTTCTATCCATAGTGATGGATCATATCCTGTATCCATATATGTTTCTAAGAGGGACTCATTACGTTCTGCCACAAATTCAACCAGTTCCTCATTCATGTGCCCCTCAGTCAAAGTCTCAGTAATCTCAATCACATCCGTGGTAAAATTGCTGCGAATTTCGGCTAAGACTCTTGCAGAATCTGAACCCGCACGATCAGTTTTATTAATAAAGAAAAAGGTTGGGACCTGATGCTTTTGCAAAAGTCTCCAGACGGTTTCCGTATGCCCCTCAATACCTTCCACCGCACTAATAATCACAATCGCGTAATCCATTACTTGAATCGCTCGCTCCATTTCGGGTGAGAAATCGACATGTCCTGGGGTATCAATCAAATAGTAATGGGAATCATTAAAGGAAAACATAGCCTGATCAGCAAATACTGTTATCCCTCGTTGTTTTTCGATGGTATGGGTATCAAGAAATGTATCCTGATGATCGACGCGTCCTCTTTGTCTAATTGTTTTCGTATGATAGAGCAGTTGTTCTGCCAATGTGGTTTTTCCAGCATCGACATGAGCAAACATACCAATCGTCTTTTTCATCCTGCCACCTCAAATGTCGTTAACTATTTTAACTATTATACCAAATTGGTCACTCATCGTACTGACAAATAGATAATGTCAAAGAATTAAAATCAGGATAATGAGGTTTACAGCAGTCATTAGATGATAAATAGAAAAACACGGCAATTACTCACCGTGTTTTTGTTTGCTTTAATTGTTAACAATCATGATGTTTATTAAGATGTAATGGAGGAGGGATTAACCAGCCTTTTTCTTTATTTAAGCGCAGGACCTTTCCCCCAAGTGCAACCTTTTGATTATGGAATAGAGCATACATCATGGCAACATCTTCTCTAATAGATTTACCAATCACTGCGCTGCATGCAACTAAACCGGCAGCTATATCTGCACCAAGAGTAGCTGCAATAGCTGGATCGGGGATTCTTGCGCCAACAGGAATTTCTTCTAAGCATGCTTCAGGAGGCTCAGGTGCTGCTGGTGGTAAGCCAATGCCATTATCTTTTAAAAGCTCTTCCACTTGTTTCTTTTGTTGCTGGCCTGTTTCAATTGCTTCAACTAATAATTTCTTTAAATCATCGTCACCTGCATGATTTAACATCGTTTGATAACCCGCAATCATACTATTTCCGACTAATTGTGAAGACCAGATATCAAAGACTTCACCGTAGTGTAAAGGTTCTTCCTTAGGATTTCCACTTAAAATTCCCATTGTAGCCCTCCTCAATGTATAAGTAAGTTTATTCATTCAAAGTGCCACCTTTCCTTTAGCACAGCACAACTATATATTGTCCTGCTCGGCAAGTTTTAATCTAAAACCACAGCAGAAACATCTGGCAAAGGACGATAGTTTTATCAGGGTAAAACTAAGGACAGAATAGAAATTGGAATAAATATATGCTTAAATTTTCATGGCATGTTTTACGAATCTGGGGGTTAAATTATTAAAATCCTAGGACTGGTGGTGACAAAATGAATAAAAGGAATTTTAAAACGAAACTATTAAATATTAAAAGTCTAATTTCCATCTCGATCATATCCGGAGTATCATAAATCGGATTTGGCATATATTTTAGTTTTCAGGGGATAGATGCACTTTTTTAGGTGAAATTATTGAGAAAAATTCAATTCAAAGGGAACAGATATGAATCTTTTATTAATGAAGGATGTCGTTTTTTTTATTAATGTACAGGTTTCCATCTTGTTGAATTTCTGCATATAAAACGTTTCTGATATCTTGAACCCCGGCTTGTTGCAGTTTTTGTTCGAGCCATTCTGGTTTAATGTTTAGTTTAGTCAAATTCTTTTGGTCCATTACTCCGTCCGAAACAATCGCTGCATCTATCGGAGAAATACTTATTTCTGATGTTTCAATGTTCAAATCTTTTTTTGTTGCAGGCAGTTTGTATTCTTTTTTCATCACAGAAAGCTCTCCATCTGTTTCAAAAATGGCAAATTCAACATCTGCTATAGAGAAAACATCCTTTTTCCGAAGCATTGTATTAAGAGCATCAACACTTAATCGAGTTTTACGAAGTGACTTTTCAATGATTTGTCCTTTTTTAATGACTATCAAAGGTTCTCCTTCAATTACTATTCTTGCGTTTTTTGATTTAAGGTCAATCAAAGCCATTAAAATAGTAAAGAAACTCCAAGCAACTAATCCAATCACCCCGTAAATAATTTTAATATCAGGAACTAAAGCTAGAGTACCAGCGATTTCACCAATTGCAATAGCAGAGACAAAATTAGAAAAGGTCATTTGACTAATTTCTTTTCTACCCATAATTCTCGTTAAAATGAACAACACAAAAAATGATACAGTAATTCTAATTAGAAGCTCCCCATAGCCCATTTTTAGCCCACCTTTTATTTGTCGGTCGTGTAACACGTCAATATTATTATTATTTACGTAAGAAATGGCTTTTATTATTTATGGAGGTACCGAAGGACAAAGCTCCACCAATGACCAGACAAAATGTCTATCAGATGGGTTTCCGAATACAAAAAACAGGAATTTTTAGTACTGCTGCAGAATTTAGTCTAATTGGAGAAACGATTACATAAAGGAGAATGAGAATTATGTTAGAAGAGGGATACATTAATGTAACTGGCGGAAAGGTTTGGTATCAACTTTTTACTAAAAATGCCAAGGGGATTCCGGTTATTATCTTGCACGGCGGGCCTGGTTCATCGTGCTATTCGCTGCAAGGGTTAAAAGATTTAGCACAGGACCGTCCAGTTATCTTTTACGATCAGTTAGGTTGTGGTAAATCAGATCGGCCTACGGATTCGTCGCTATGGAGAATTGAAAGGTTTGTTGAGGAATTGGCCCAGGTGAGACGAGCGCTCAGCCTGAAAGAAGTACATATTCTTGGCCATTCCTGGGGGACGACACTTGCGGCTGCTTATTGTTTGACAAAGCCAAGCGGAGTGAAAAGTGTTATTTTCTCCAGTCCTTGCCTAAGCGCTCCATTATGGGAACAAGATCAAAAGCGAAATCTCGAAAAGCTCCCTAAAGAAGTTCAAGATATAATCAAAAGTTGCGAAGAAAATGGGACCACTGAGTCAGAGGAATATAAAACGGCAACAGAACAATTTAACAAAAACTTTGTCTGCCGATTGGATCCCTATCCGGAATGGTTAAAGCAGGGCTCTCAAAAAAGAAATCCTGAAATTTATAATATCATGTGGGGGCCTTCTGAATTTACAGTGCTTGGGAATCTGAAGGAATTTGATTGTACACCACGATTAAAGGAAATTAACTGTCCCACACTTTACACGTGCGGGAGGTTCGATGAGGCTACACCGGAAACCACGCAATACTATAGCAGATTAACTCCAGGTTCCTCGTTCCATGTGTATGAGCATAGTGCTCATATGCCGTATGTGGAAGAGCCAAAAGAGTATTTGAGTGTGGTAGGAAACTTCTTTAAAACAAGTGATTCTCGTTAACCTTAAAATTATTTTTTTCAAAAAATTGAATTAATTAATTGACAATCAAAAATGAAGTGTTAATATTATCCGTGCAGGGTAATCATACAAATAAATATGTGAAGCAAATCCGCTAGAGGTGCCTTTTTAAAAGGCTGAGATTGAAGTGATACTTCGGGACTCTATGAACCTGATCTGGGTTATACCAGCGTAGGGAAGTGGGAAACTAGATGTTTGAAGAACGAATGTTTCTATTTCAAATTATCAACCACTTTCTTAACTAAGGAAGTGGTTTTTTGCTTTTCACTTATTCATTATTCAAAAAGAAGGAGCTTCATAAAGGGGGGACAGGTATTTTAAGTAGCATAAAGGAGTTACATATCATTTCCAATGGTACCATGCCGGTGGAGCAGTTTCGTGACATCGCCATGGATATTCACCCATATGTAAATGCGATTCACTTACGAGATAAACAGAAAACAGCAAGGGAATTGTTTCAAGCAATCGACCTTTTGATCAAGGCAAACATACCACTTTCAAAGATTATTATAAATGACCGGGTGGATGTTGCTGTAGTTACAAGGGCGAGAGGGGTTCAATTAGCCTTTCATAGCTTAGATGCAGCCCTTGTAAAAGAGAGTTTTCCCGAACTAAGGGTTGGGAGTTCCATCCACTCCTACCAGGAAGGACAAAAGGCAAAAGAGAAGGGTGCTGATTACTTGCTTTTCGGCCATGTCTTTCCTTCTAAATCAAAACCGGGTAAGACCCCTCAAGGGCTTGAGGAATTAACTAGACTGACACAACTAGATATTCCCGTCATTGCCATTGGGGGCATAACAGCGGAGAATACGAGACAGGTCCTCCATGCAGGAGCAAATGGAATCGCTGTCATGTCGGGTGTTTTAGATGCACCTGACCCAATCTTAGCAGTAAAGGATTACAGAAATGTATTAAAAGAAGGAGGTGGATATGGTGGGAAATTCATTTGATGTTGCCATCATAGGGGGAGGAATAAACGGGTCCTCGATTGCCTATCAGCTATCAAAAACGGGAAGAAAAGTTATTATTATTGAAAAGGAACGATTGGCTTGCCAAGCTTCCAGTGCGGCTGCCGGAATGCTGGCAGCGCAAGCGGAAATTGAACAAGATGGTCCCTTATTTCAGCTGGCTCTAAAAAGTCAGGAGATGTTTCCAGCTCTCTCAAGCGAGTTATTTGAATATTCTGGTGTCGATATCGAATATGTAAATAAAGGTATGTTTAAAATTGCAGAAACTGAAGAAATAGCAACAGAGGTAAAGAAACAGGTCACTTTTCAAAAAAATTGGGATCCAACGATTACATGGCTTGATTCAAAGCAGTTACGAGAAATGGAACCGGCTCTATCACCAAGTGTAGCTGGGGGGATGTATCTCCCTAATGATGGACATGTGCAGCCGGCCGAGTTAACACTGGCTTTTGCAAAAGCAGCGGTCTATTTTGGGGCGGAAATTCGTGAAAATACAGAGGTCCTTTCTTTTATTTTTGAGAACGGTGTGGTTAAAGGAGTTAAAACTGCCAATGGCGATATCCATAGTAAGCAAGTTGTCGTTGCTACCGGAGCATGGGCTGCAAAACTAATCCGTGAATCCGGGTTAGACATTAACGTGTATCCGGTTAAAGGAGAATGCTTTTCCATTAAAACGGAAAGACCGATCATCAACACGACCATTTTTTCCGATAAACGCTGTTATCTAGTACCAAAACAAAATGGGGAAATCTATATTGGAGCTACGATGGTTGAAAATACATTTGATACTAAAGTAACACCAGGAGGGATTGCTGCATTACTAGAAAGAGCGACTCAACTGGTTCCTCAGATTAAGGATGCCGCGTGGGAACGAGTCTGGGCCGGTATTAGACCACAGACAGGAGACGGATTCCCTTACCTTGGTGAGCATCCAAGTTGGAAGGGCTTGTTCGTTGCAGCCGGGCATTTTCGAAATGGGATATTATTAAGCCCGATTACCGGGAAACTAGTAGCTGACCTATTAGACGGCAATCAGCTAAATGAGAAGCTTCTTTCAGCATTTCGCCTTGAAAGACACAAAGAAACGGTTGGTTAGGAGGAAAAAGATGAAGGTATTATTAAACGGTGAATGGATCCAATTACCTGAACATATCATAAATGTTTCAGATGTTCTCAAACATTATGATATTCACCAAAGGCACGTAGTGGTGGAAATAAACGGGGAAATATTAACTAAGTTAGAACACCAAAATACTAGATTAGCAGATAAAGATCGAATTGAAATAGTCCATTTTGTAGGAGGCGGTTGATTATGTTAAAAATAGGTTCATTATCCTTTCAATCTCGTTTGTTGCTTGGAACAGGGAAGTATCCAAGCTTTGAAATCCAAAAGGAAGCTGTCGAAGTTTCAGAAGCACAAATTCTCACGTTTGCCGTTAGACGAATGAATATTTTTGAATCAAGCCAGCCGAATTTTTTAGAACAGCTGGACACCAATAAATATACACTTCTGCCCAATACTGCAGGAGCGAAAACGGCAGCAGAGGCTGTCCGTATCGCCAAATTAGCGAAAGCTTCCGGTCTATGCGATATGATTAAAGTGGAAGTGATTGGCTGTGATAAAACCTTGCTTCCGGACCCGATAGAAACCCTGAAGGCCACCGAAGAATTAGTCAAGGAAGGATTTATTGTCCTCCCATATACATCCGACGACGTTGTTTTAGCTAGGAAACTTCAGGAAGCCGGCTGTCATGCTGTCATGCCGGGGGCCTCGCCAATCGGTTCTGGTCAAGGTATCATTAATCCCTTAAACCTGAGCTTTATTATTGAACAAGCGGTTGTCCCTGTGATTGTGGATGCCGGGATTGGTTCACCGGCCGATGCGGCATTGGCGATGGAATTAGGAGCGGATGGTGTGTTATTAAATACCGCTGTGTCCGCGGCACATGATCCGGTAAAAATGGCCAAAGCGATGAAATTAGCAATTGAAGCAGGTCGGTTAGGCTATGAAGCAGGTCGAATAGAGAAAAAAAGATATGCCACAGCAAGCAGTCCAAAGGAAGGAATGAGTATCGGGTGAATAATCGCTACTCACGGCAAGAGCTGTTTTTACCCATTGGCAAAGACGGGCAAGAGCGAATTTCCAATAAACATGTTCTCATCATCGGTGCAGGTGCACTTGGATCAGGATGTGCTGAAGCACTGGTCCGTGCGGGAATTGGTCAACTAACCATCGTGGATCGTGATTATGTGGAATGGTCTAATTTACAGCGGCAACAGTTATATTCAGAAGACGATGCCAAAAACCGAATTCCCAAAGCAATCGCAGCAAAAAACCGCTTACTAGCGATTAACTCCTCTGTGGTGATTGAGGCCATCATTGCGGATGCCTCCGTCGTAGAGCTTGAAGACTGGGTGAAAAAAGTAGACCTTATCATTGATGCAACGGATAATTTCGAAACAAGGATGATCCTTAACGATGTTTCACAAAAGTATAGTGTCCCATGGATATATGGAGCTTGTGTAGGGAGTTACGGAATATCCTACACGATTATTCCTGAAAAGACGCCTTGCCTTTCTTGTTTAGTAGAAACTGTCCCGCTAGGAGGACTAACCTGTGATACAGCTGGGATTATTAGCCCAGCTGTAAATATGGTCGTTTCCTATCAAATAAGTGAAGCATTAAAAATTTTAGTTGGTGACTTGGATTCATTGCGAAACAAATTAGTTTCGTTTGATTTATGGAAAAATCAATATAGTGCTATACAAGTAGATAAATTGAAAAAAGAGGATTGTCCTTCTTGCGGGAATGAACGCACCTACCCCTATTTATCATTTGAAAATCAAACCAAAACAGTTGTACTATGTGGAAGGGATTCTGTTCAGATCCGACCTTCCTTACCAACCATACGTGATTTGGAAGCATTAGAAAAAGTGTTTGCGAAACAGGAGGGAACTGTACTGCGAAATCCTTTCCTTATATCTTATAACGTGGAACCGCACCGATTAGTCGTATTTAAAGATGGCCGGGTATTAGTACACGGAACGAAGGATATTTCCGAAGCGAAGGCTCTCTACCATAGATACTTAGGTTAATGAAATGAAACAACCGCTGCCTATTAGGGCAGCGGCATCTTTTTTTGTATTTTTTTAAATTTAATAGAGGTATATATATAATTCTGTCGAATTGCATAAGTAAATATACCTAATTAAGAGGGCTAAATAATGAACCGATCGGGACAAATTTTTCTTGTATTACTTTCTATTTTATTTACCAGTTACCAAAAGATCTACGATCATCATCCTTTCTTTTCGTTCGACTTTTTTCTGTTTACCCTGATTGCCTGGGTAGTGGGCTGGCAATATGATAAGGCACGATACTATGAAAAAAAGGCACGTGCTAGCGAAGAGAGCTATAAGAAATTGATTGATTCATTGCCGGCACCCGTCTACGTCACGAGGAACCATAAGCTATTATATATAAATAAAGCTGCAAAGAGCATGATTGGGGCCACTGATCTAAAGGATTTAAACGAAAATTCAATTCTCGATTTCATTGCTCCGGATTATAAAAACCGTTTGCTTGAACGATTTAAACAAATAAAAAAAGAAAAGCAGCCTGTAAATACGATTGAATATAAAGCAAAACGGTTGGATGGAACTCCATTTTACTTTGAAGTCTCTAGCTTGTTTATTGTTTTTGGAGGGAAAGAAGCGGTATTGTCGATTGGGAAAGATATTACGGAAAAAATGGAAGAAACAGAACGTCTGCTTCAAAAGTCTGAAAAACTGGCTTTGCTAGGTCAAATGGCGGCTGGAATAGCTCATGAAATTCGGAATCCACTCACATCAATCAAAGGATTTATACAGCTCTTAAAGACTGGCAACAGGAAAGAAGAATATTTTGATATCGTATTATCTGAGCTTGACCGGATTAATGAGATCGTCGGGGGATTCCTGGTCCTTGCCAAACCAACCGCTGCTGTCTTTATGACACAGGATATTAAGCAATTATTAAAAGATGTTGTCACCTTAATTAACAACCAGTCGTTATTAAATAATGTCCAAATCTTAATAGAATTCGAAAATGATTTACCATTGATTAGCTGCGAAGAAAATCAATTAAAGCAGGTTTTTCTAAATTTACTTAAAAACGCAATGGAAGCTATGCCTAAGGGCGGAAATATTAATGTGGTCGTAAAGGAAAAAGAAGCAGGGAAAATCTCAATTCAGATTATCGATCAAGGTGTTGGCATCCCGCAAGAACGGATTTCTACATTAGGAGAGCCGTTTTATACAACAAAAGAAAAAGGAACCGGTCTTGGCTTGATGACTTGCTACAAAATTATCGAAGGCCATAATGGGGAACTACATATACATAGTAAAATTAATGAAGGAACCACAATCGAGGTCATCTTACCTACGATTACTCAGCCGTTATTGAAGATGGAAGTAAGCCATTCTTAGTGAATGGCTTATTTTATTTAGATGAAAAAATGATAAAATATCATCATAGATATAGATTAAGGGATTAGGAGGGAGTTTGTGGGTTCGTTACAAACGAAACAAATGTCTAGTGAGTTTACGTTTTTCCAACTGTTTAAGCAATCTAAGCACTTCTCTGCGTTACTTTTTGGACAAATTTTTTCTTTATTAGGAAGTTCGATAACGAATGTGATCCTGCCAATTGTTGTCCTTCAATTATCAAAATCAACCGCAATGATGGGAACTGTGATGGCTGTCTACATGCTGCCTTTTGTCGTACTTCTCCCTGTTTCGGGCATCCTGGTTGATAAAATGAACAGAGTAAAAATTATGTTTGTTGTTGATCTTGTTCGGTTCTTTCTCATGATGCTATTAGCTGGTTTAGCTTTTATGGGTCAACTGAATATGATATTTCTGTTTATCATAATGTTTATTATGGGAACAATGGATAGCTTCTTTCAGCCGGCCTATTCCGCGGTTCGAGCAAGGGTATTTACGAAGGATATTCGCAATGCGGCCAACTCGATTACCCAAGTAAGTGTCCAGGCCTTAAGGATCTTTGGACCGATTATTGGAGGAATGATTATCAGCTCGTTTTCTGCGGCGTGGGGTTTTGGAATTGATGCGATCACCTACATAATATCGTTGTTCTTTTTATTAAGCCTTCGATCTTTATCCTTTCAGCAGTCGACCGTCACTTTAGAAAAGAAAAACTCGATCAAACAAGATTTCTTAGAAGGCATTGAGGTCCTAAAGCAAGAATCCTGGCTGTGGATTACAATTCTTACATTCTCGTTAGTTAACATATTTTCAGGCGGGATCATTCGAATCTTAATTCCTTGGCTCATTAATGTCTATTATCAATTTGAGCCTGTTGTGTTTGGTCTCGTCCTTTCCGCATCAGGAGCCGGGGCAATCGTCTGTGGCATAGTGTTTGGATTACGGAGAGAATGGAAGAAAAGAGGCCTGCTCGCCTATATTGGTGTGGCTGTAAGCGGACTTGGCTTATTATTTATGCCATTCATTTCATCGGTTCCTTTTTTAATGGTATTTATGTTCCTGGAAGGAGCAGGGATGATGTTATTCGGCTTGATTTGGGAAATCAGTCTCCAAGAATTAGTTCCTGAAGATAAATTTGGACGTGTAGTCAGTTTAGATATGCTTGGTTCCTTTGCCTTACTGCCTGTTGGTTATTTACTAACAGGATGGATCGCAGAAGGAATTGGTGAAATCATCACTTTTGTTACCTTTAGTATTGTCATCGTTCTTATTTCTGTCTTAGTCATGTTTAATAAAGGGATTAGGAATTTTGATTAAATGTATCGGAGGAATTTATGAAAAAAAATAGGTATGTGTTTTGGGGTCTCGTCATTTCTACCCTCATATCAGCACTTGACGCAAACATAATGCAAACGGCAAGCCCTACCATCGTGAAACAACTCGGAGGAATGGAGTTGTTCGCGTGGATATTTGTTGTTTATATGTTAGCAAGCACTGTTACCGTGCCGCTTTACGGCAAATTATCGGATATGTATGGTCGGAAAAAGCTATTAATACTTGCTGTGGCAATATTTACTGTAGGCTCAATTCTGTGTGGGTTGGCCAATTCCATTGTGACGCTGATTATTTTTAGAGGTGTGCAAGGGATAGGGGCAGGCGGGATGATTCCGCTCTCCATGATCATTGTGGGTGATTTGTTTACGATTGAAAGCCGAGGAAAAATTCAAGCGGTTTTTAGCAGCATATGGGCCATTTCATCTATTGTTGGACCTGTGTTGGGTTCGTTCTTTGTGGAAGAACTAACCTGGAGATGGATTTTCTTTATCAATGTTCCAATTGGGATTGCAACTGTTCTATGTCTGATTCCATATAAAGAAAAAATCGAATTCAAGAAGACCCATATTGACTACAAAGGCTTCTTCTTATTTGGAATATCGATTTCGCTCTTATTGTTATCTACTAATGTTAGAAACTCTTTTTGGTATATTTTCATTGGAATCATTGGTTTGATTATTTTTCTTTTGGTGGAGAGGAAAGAAGCACATCCGTTCTTACCTGTTTCGTTGTTTAAGAACAAAGGGATCCTCATGACTAATCTTTTTATGTTAGTTTACTGTCTGTCCTTTTTTGGAACATCCAACTTTATTCCATTGTATCTTCAAGAAGGAAGTCATATGAGTATTTATAAAAGTGGTCTAATTCTTCTCAGTATTGCGGTGGGCTGGATGTTTGGAAGTACCCCGGCCGGGAAGTGGATTATCCGCTTTGGATACAAAATCTTATTTATAATCGGAAGCGTGATAACGACTGTTTCCGGTTTAGCTTTATACTTATTTATTGCGGATTTATCCTACCTAAGTTTGTTTTTCATCTTAACGATCCAGGGTGTTTCATTCGGACTATTATTTGCGGTAGGAACGATCGCTTCTCAAGAATTTGCAGAATCCCACATAAAAGGGATGTCAACATCACTGCAAATGTTTCTAAAAAACATTGGGACCTCGATCGGAGTTACCATCATGGGACTGATCATCAATCAAGCCGCAAACATCGTTATTGGAATAAAAAATGTCTTCCTTTATGCCCTATGTTTGAGTTTCCTAACAATCCTACTAAGCTTTTTAATCCCTGCTAAAACACCTTCCGGTAGTAAGAGTAAATAGTTTAAAACTTTATGGTGCCTGACATCAACAAATGTTGGTGTCAGGCACCAATTTTTATTCCTAATATTTATTTAAGTATCTCCCTAAACTCTTTCCCCCGTTTAACATAATGCTCGCTCGACATCTGTAGCAAATCGAGATCCTTTTGCGTTATTTCGCGGACTACTCTTCCCGGAGAGCCCAACACAAGGGAGCGGGGTGGAATTTTAATTCCGCCGGATAACAGCGTATTGGCCCCAATAATACAGTCGTCACCAACTTCCACATTGTCTAAAAGCGTGGATCCCATGCCAATAATACATCGTTTGCCAACCTTACAGCCATGCAAGATAACATTATGGCCAATGGTCACATCATCTGCAATTTCGACCGGAAATCCTTCGAATAAATGAACCGTAGAATTATCCTGGATGCTGCATCGCTCACCAATGATGATCGGTCCGTCATCTCCACGTAATACCGCATTAAACCAGACTGATGAATCCTTTCCAATTCTCACATCCCCAATTAAATATGCTCCGGGTGCCACAAATACTGAATCATGAACCTCGGGCGAAATACCCTTGTAAGGGATTAACATATGAATCTCTCCTTTAAATGACTGAATTGTCTTTCTATTAATCTAAATATATCATTAATTCACTAGTAAGATGTTAAGAATTCTATTTTTCACTTTCAAATAGATCATCCTCTTAAAAATTTGTTTGCATCTATTTATGGATTCAATTTTTCGAGTGCAAAATATTTTTGCCTTTTCTAAACAATTATTTATTTTGCGCAAAATATTTTTGCACTAAAAGAATCATAAACCCTTTAATAATGCAAAAAACCAAGTTGGCACGTAACTTGCATAATTATTTACTGTAGCAAACGACAAGGGGGAACAAAAAATGAAACCGTATACACATGAACCATTTACTAATTTTGATGATGAAAAAAATAAACAAGCTTTTCAAGAGGCACTTGCATACGTTCAATCACAATTAGGAAAAGATTATCCAGTTGTTATTGGTGGAGAAGCCGTTACTACTGAGGAAAAAATTATCTCTATAAATCCGGCAAATAAAGAAGAAATTATTGGTAGAGTATCAATGGCCGACCAAGAATTAGCAGAACAGGCTATGAATGCCGCATTAACCACATTTGAAACTTGGAAAGCATGGAAGCCTGAACATCGAGCCAATATTTTATTTAAAGCAGCTGCGATAATGCGCCGCCGTAAACATGAGTTTTCTGCTTATCTAGTGAAAGAAGCCGGAAAGCCATGGAAAGAAGCAGATGCCGATACAGCAGAAGCCATCGACTTCATCGAGTATTATGGCCGTCAAATGCTGAGATTGAAAGAAGGCTCGCCAGTACAAAGCCGTGACGGAGAATTTAATCAATATAACTATATCCCACTTGGGGTGGGAATTATCATTTCACCTTTTAACTTCCCATTAGCGATAATGGCCGGAACAACTATTGCAGCGATTGTCTCTGGAAATACCGTACTTCTAAAGCCTGCAAATTCCACACCAGTGGTTGCAGCTAAATTTGTTGAGTTGATGGAGGAGGCTGGACTTCCAAAGGGCGTCTTGAACTTTGTACCGGGAAGCGGCGCGCAAATCGGAGATTACCTTGTTGATCATCCAAAAACACGCTTCGTATCTTTTACAGGATCACGAGAAGTAGGCTGCCGTATTAACGAACGTGCTGCTAAGGTTCATAAAGGACAAAAATGGATCAAACGGGTCATTGCTGAAATGGGTGGCAAAGACACTGTCGTTGTAGATAACGATGCGGATTTAGATTTAGCTGCAGCAAGCATTGTCTATTCTGCTTTCGGCTTTTCAGGCCAAAAATGTTCAGCGGGCTCCCGGGCAGTTATTCATCAGGATGTTTATGATACGGTCATTGAGAAGGTGGTTGCTTTAACAAGAACACTTACACTTGGCAACCCTGAAGATGTAACTAATTATATGGGACCAGTTATTGATGGCAAATCGTTCAAAAAAATCATGGAATATATTGAAGTTGGCAAGCAAGAAGGCCGGCTTATGACTGGCGGCGAGGGCGATGATTCTAAGGGTTACTTCATTCAGCCGACTATTTTCGCTGACCTAGATGAAAATGCCCGACTCATGCAGGAAGAAATTTTTGGTCCCGTTTTAGGTATTAGTAAAGCACGTGACTTTGATCATATGATGACGATTGCCAATAACACCGACTACGGATTAACAGGTGCTTTGATCACGAATAACCGTGAACATATCGAAAGAGCACGCGAAGAGTTCCACGTCGGAAATCTTTACTTTAATCGCGTATGTACGGGTGCCATCGTTGGTTATCAACCGTTTGGCGGATTCAATATGTCAGGAACAGATTCCAAAGCGGGGGGTCCTGAATATTTACTGCTTCACATGCAGGCAAAAACAACTTCTGAAACATTATAAGAAAAGCGCAAGCGCCCTATTCAGCGGCGTATGGCCTAGAGCGTCAAAACAAATTGAAGGAGGAACTATTATGACAGTCTCTGAAAATACTAAAACAAAGCAAATCATTGAACAAACTGATAAATTTGGTGCAAATAACTATCATCCACTGCCAATCGTTATTGCAAAGGCGGAAGGAGTTTGGGTGGAAAGCCCAGAAGGAAATCGTTACATGGATATGCTTAGCGCCTATTCTGCGGTTAACCAAGGACATCGCCATCCAAAAATTATCCAAGCATTGAAAGATCAAGCCGATAAAGTGACCCTAACTTCCCGTGCTTTTCATAATGATCAATTGGGTCCATGGTATGAGAAAATTTGTCAGTTAACCAACAAAAATATGGCACTTCCAATGAATACAGGAGCAGAAGCTGTTGAAACGGCCCTAAAAGCTGCCCGCCGCTGGGGTTATGATGTAAAAGGGATTGCTGAAAATCAAGCAGAAATTATTGCTTGCGTTGGGAACTTCCATGGCCGGACAATGGGCGCTGTTTCCTTATCATCAGATCCAGAATATAAGCGCGGCTTCGGTCCAATGCTGCCTGGAATTAACCTCATTCCTTACGGTGATCTTCAAGCACTAAAAGAAGCGATCACTCCGAACACAGCTGCCTTTTTAATCGAGCCTATTCAAGGGGAAGCAGGAATTATTTTACCACCAGAAGGATTTTTAAAAGCAGCATCGGATTTATGTAAGGAAAACAATGTATTATTCATTGCCGATGAAATTCAAGTGGGCTTGGCACGGACCGGGAAAATGTTTGCTTGCGATTGGGAAGATGTGAATCCAGACATGCTGATCCTAGGTAAAGCACTAGGTGGCGGTGTGTTCCCAATTTCTTGTGTGGTGGCAAATTCTGATATACTAGGCGTCTTCAATCCAGGTTCCCACGGTTCTACATTTGGAGGAAATCCTCTGGCATGCGCGGTCTCACTTGCAGCCTTGGCTGTCATTGAGGAAGAAAAACTGGCCGAGCGCTCGCTGGAAATAGGTCAATATTTCTTTGATTTATTACAATCGATCGATAATCCAAAAATTAAAACCATCAGAGGCCGCGGCTTGTTTATCGGCGTAGAACTAACCGAAGCTGCAAGACCTTATTGTGAGCAGTTAAAAGAAGAAGGCTTATTATGTAAAGAAACACATGATACAGTTATTCGGTTTGCACCACCGCTTACGATTACCACAGAAGAAATCGATTGGGCTTTTGAAAAAATCAAAACAATTTTAAGCTAATTTTTATATAAAAAAATAATAATCTATTATTCGACGGGGTGTCTGGGGATGTCTGTTAAAACAATAGTAACTGAAATGGAAAAAGAACAACAATCGGAAACAGAATCATTAAATTTGTTCAAATCAACCCAAACGATTATTCAACAAGCCCTAAAAAAATTAGGCCATAACAACGAAATGTACGATTTATTAAAGGAACCGATTCGATTGTTAACCGTTCGCATTCCTGTAAGAATGGACGATGGTTCTGTCAAAATATTTACTGGCTATCGTTCCCAACATAATGATGCAGTCGGTCCCACAAAAGGCGGCGTCCGCTTCCACCCAGAAGTGGATGAAGAAGAAGTAAAAGCCTTGTCCATCTGGATGAGCTTAAAGTGCGGCATCACGAATTTACCATATGGCGGCGGTAAAGGCGGCATTATTTGTGACCCACGCAACATGTCGTTTAGAGAACTTGAAGGTTTAAGCCGCGGTTATGTTCGTGCCATCAGCCAAATCGTTGGACCTTCAAAAGATATTCCAGCACCAGATGTTTATACGAATTCGCAGATTATGGCCTGGATGATGGATGAGTACAGCCGTCTGCGCGAATTTGATTCACCAGGATTTATTACCGGGAAACCAATCGTCCTCGGCGGTTCTCAAGGTCGTGAAACTGCGACTGCCCGCGGTGTAACGATTTGTATCGAAGAAGCATTGAAGAAAATTGATAAACAGCTTCAAGGAGCCCGTGTTGTTATTCAAGGCTTTGGAAATGCCGGTAGTTACTTGGCGAAATTTATGCATGATGCAGGAGCTAAGGTGGTTGCTGTATCCGATGTATATGGCGCTATTTATGATCCTAACGGACTGGATATTAATTACTTGCTTGATCGCAGGGATAGCTTTGGCACATTCTCGCAGCTCTTTAAAGATACAATCACAAACCAGGAACTACTAGAATTAGACTGTGATATTCTGGTGCCGGCAGCTATTTCGAATCAAATCACTGCAAAAAACGCAGCCCAAATTAAAGCACCGATTGTTGTGGAAGCAGCGAATGGACCGACTACACTTGAAGCAACAAGAATTCTCACTGAACGCGGTATCATCCTTGTTCCAGATATTCTTGCAAGCGCAGGCGGAGTAACCGTTTCATATTTTGAATGGGTGCAAAATAATCAAGGCTATTATTGGACAGAAGAAGAAGTAGATGAAAAGCTTAAGAAAGTAATGGTAAGTTCCTTTGAAAATATCTATCAAACTTCTAAATCACATCAGGTAGACATGCGCTTAGCAGCATACATGGTTGGGATTAGGAAAGTAGCAGAGGCCTCTCGTTTCAGAGGATGGGTATAAAGGATCTTAAATGATCTGATAGGGATTTCGAATTGCTATAAAAAACTCTTTCCGTTTCTATTCGGAAAGAGTTTTTTTCATGTCTTTAATATATATTTTGAATTAAGATAATCTATCGAGCTGCCGGCATGCTGTTATAATAGAAGAAAAATTATTTTTGTATGTATGGAGGTTTAAATGACCAGGACAATTTTTACAAATGGGTCTTTCTATACTTTGGACCCAAGCCAGCCAATCGTGGAAGCAGTCGTCGTTGAGAAAGGCAGGATCATTGATTTAGGGACTCACCAAGAAATGATTTTGCAATGGGGCCGAACAGGGTCAAAACTCGTTGATTTACAAGGGAAAATGGTTACACCTGGATTAATCGACAGCCACCTGCATCTTTCAGGTGTCGCATTCAACTTTTTAGATCTTAATTTAACTGGGATGAAATCGAAAGGCGAAATGCTAGATAAAATTCGAGAAAAGGCGAACACTGTGGCTCCAGGTATGTGGCTCGTCGGTATGGGCTGGGATGAGAACCTCTTTACAGAAGGGAGCATTCCCACCATTGAAGAATTAGATCATGTCGCACCACACTGTCCGGTGTACCTAAAGCGAATTTGTCACCATGCCTTTTTGGTAAATAGCAAAGCACTTGATATGAGTCAGTATCATCCCTCAAACACAGTCCCTATAGGTGGGACTGTTGTTCTTGATCAGATGACTAAGAAACCAACTGGATTACTGCTGGAATCAGCTTCTCAATTGATTACAAACTACATACCAGTGCGAACCTATCAAGAGTTAAAAGATTGTTTGCAGCAAGCGATGCAATTTGCAGTCAAAAAGGGATTAACAAGTGTACACACGAACGATCCTGCTTATTTAGGCGGTCTGGATGCAACTTATAAAATGTACGATGAATTACTTAACCAAGAAGGGCAGGGGTTACGCTGCAATCTGCTCATTGATTATCCCTTTCTCCCTCGATTGATAGAAAGAGGGATGTCTGCAGGTTTCGGAAATGAGAAATTACAAATTGGGGCGATTAAAATTTTTGCTGATGGGGCTTTTGGAAGAAGAACCGCATTGCTGTCCAAGCCCTATCACGACCAGCCTGGCCAATATGGTGACGCCATGTATGATCCAGAAACTCTTTATCACATGGTTCAAGAAATCCGTGCACACGCCATGCCACTAGCTGTCCATACGATTGGCGACAAGGCTTTAGAAAATGTTCTAGATGTACTCGATCAATTCCCAAAAGTGGAATACCGAGATCGCATTATTCACACGTCTCTGGTTCGGAACGATTTAGTTCAGCGCTTGGCAGATTCGAGTCGGATTGCTGATATTCAACCAAGATTTGTGGTTAGTGATTATCCTTGGGTGAAAGAAAGAATTGGAGAGAAGAGGGAGCCATATTTATATGCATGGAAAACGTTACTTGATTCGGGCGTTTTATGTTCCGGCGGTTCCGATGCACCGATCGAACTAATCGATCCTCTGCTTGGTATTCATGCTGCGGTTACCCGTAGAACTCCCGGTGATCTTCATGAAGGTTGGAATGCCAAAGAGAAACTCTCAATGTTTGAAGCCGTTAAGCTATTTACGGCTGGGGGTGCGCTTGCTACCAATGAAGAAAATCTTAAAGGTACGATTTCAAGAGGTAAGCTAGCAGATATGACGGTTTATTCAAACAATCTATTTACAATGGGGAATCCTGACGAGTTACTGCAAACAGACATTGAAATGACCATCATCGGTGGCGAAATTAAATATAATAAATAAGGTAATGACAGTGATAAAATAGTCCTAAATCAATGAAAGCGCTTTATAATTGACTAAATAATTAAAATTATCAAAAAATATTGACAGGTTATTTTTTCAGTGGTAATCTTATTAAAAATTGAAGACAAGTCAATGATGAGAAGAGTAGATTAAGCCCTTGTTCTACAGAGAGTCGACAGTTGCTGAAAGTCGATGTCAGGACCTATTCGAAGATCATCTCGGAGATGTGTAGCTGAAACTTAGTTAGTAGGCTATACCGGAAAGTCCGCCGTTACAATGGAACACGTCCAGAAATGGTACGTTGATCGAGAGCCGCAATGTTTGTTTGTTGCGGAAGTAGGGTGGTATCGCGAGTTCACTCGTCCCTATACTATGGGGACGAGTTTTTTGTGTTTAAAAAATGTAATTATACCAATGAGAATTCCAGTATGGATGCGAAAAATTAGGAGGGAAAAGGAAGATGAATCAACAAGTTGAAAAGAAAGTGTTTAATGTGGAGGATATTATTATCGCCAGCCATACCATTAAGGATGTTATTTCACCGACTCCCTTGCAATACAATCACTTGTTGTCTGAACGATATGGCTGCCATGTTTATTTAAAACGAGAGGATTTACAAAGCGTTCGTTCCTTTAAAATCCGCGGAGCATATAATCGAATTAAAAAATTGACTGAAGATGAGTTAAAGAATGGAATTATCTGTGCAAGTGCAGGAAATCATGCACAGGGGGTTGCGTATTCTTGCCACCTCTTAAATATCCATGGGAAAATCTTTATGCCAAGCACTACACCAAAGCAAAAGGTAAATCAAGTTAAATTCTGGGGCAAGGAAGATGTTGAGATTGTTTTGGTTGGAGATACTTTTGACGATGCATATGAAAAAGCCAACGAATGCAGTCAAGAAGAAAGCCGAACCTTTATCCATCCTTTTGATGATCTGGAGGTCATTGCCGGGCAAGGGACAGTTGCTGTTGAGCTATTAAATGACTGTCCTGAAAAAATCGACTATCTGTTTGCTGCCATTGGCGGCGGCGGGCTTATGTCAGGGGTCGGCACGTATTTAAGGCACTATTCACCAGAAACGCAATTAATTGGTGTGGAGCCCCAAGGTGCACCTGGTATGAAAGAATCCTTATTAAAAGGAGAAGTGACATCCTTAAAGGAAATTGACCCGTTTGTGGATGGCGCAGCCGTTAAGACTGTGGGTTCGATGACGTTTAACATTTGCAAGGAAATCATTGATGAAATTCTAGTTGTTCCAGAAGGAAAAGTGTGCACTACTCTTTTATCCTTATATAATGAAAATGCGATCGTTGTTGAACCGACAGGAGCACTTTCTGTAGCAGCATTGGATATGTATGCAGAGCAAATTAAAGGCAAAACGGTGGTCTGTATCGTCAGTGGAGGCAACAATGACATTGGTCGGATGCAAGAAATCAAAGAGCGATCAAAAATCTATGAAGGGCTCCAGCACTACTTTATTGTCCAATTCCCGCAGCGCCCGGGCGCATTACGTGAATTCTTAGATGATGTCCTTGGACCAAACGACGATATTAGCCATTTTGAATATACGAAAAAGAATAATCGAGAAACGGGACCTGCCTTAGTGGGTATTGAACTGAAGGATAAGGGTGACTACACTCCGTTAATCGAACGAATCAAAGCAAAGGGATTTTTATATCGCGAAGTCAATAAAGATAGTACTCTGTTTCAAATGCTGGTGTAGATAATAGAGTTTTTAGAGGTCGAAACGCTTTGGTTTCGGCCTCTTTTTATAGTAAAAACAACTTCTTAACTGAATTTAGTTAATAGACTCTTAACAAATGATGTAATTAAGGTATAATATTATTTGTCAATGACTAAAACAATCAAATAAGTAATGAGCTCCTAATTATTATTTGGAAGATGTCTTGAGGTAGATTTCGTTTCATGTTAATAATTTTGTGTAGATTCAAAAGCGGAAAGAGAGTGTTCATAATGGGTCGTAAGTGGAATAATATTAAGGAAAAGAAGGCTTCAAAGGATGCAAATACAAGCCGTATTTATGCCAAATTTGGTGTAGAAATCTATGTAGCAGCAAGACAAGGTGAACCCAATCCTGAATCCAATCAAGCTTTAAAATTCGTGCTAGAGCGTGCAAAAACATATAATGTACCGAGGCACATTATTGACCGTGCGATTGAAAAAGCAAAAGGCGGTTCAGAGGAAAGCTATTCTGAACTTCGCTATGAAGGATTCGGACCGAATGGTTCAATGGTCATCGTTGATGCACTGACAAATAACGTAAACCGTACTGCCTCAGATGTTCGAGCTGCATTTGGTAAAAACGGCGGGAACATGGGAGTGAGTGGTTCGGTTGCCTATATGTTTGACGCAACAGCTGTTATCGGCGTTGAAGGCAAAACCGAGGAAGATGTTCTTGAATTATTAATGGAAGCCGATGTCGACGTTCGTGACATTATTGAAGAAGACGAATCAGTGATTGTTTATGCAGATCCAGAACAATTTCATGCCGTGCAAGAAGCGTTCAAAAATGCAGGGGTTACGGATTTTACTGTGGCAGAATTAACGATGCTCGCGCAAAATGATATAACTCTTCCAGAGGATGCACAAGCTAAATTCGAAAAAATGATTGATGTATTAGAGGATTTAGAAGACGTTCAACAAGTGTACCACAACGTGGACTTAGGAGAATAAAAAAAAGAAGCAGACCTGATTTACTAATAGGTCTGCTTCTTTTGTATTTATACCGTTTTTGATTTGGTGTCAGGCACTATTTGATTTCCGTTTGACAGTAGATAAGATAAATATGGTGGCAATGATTAAAATGGAACCAATCCATTCGGCAGGGCCGAATGATACTTGAAGCCAGGCAACCGCTAAAAAAGCTGCTGATAATGGCTCAACACAGGCGAGCAGACTTGCTTCAGAAGCTCGGATATATTTCAGACTTTCCATATAGCAAAAAAAGGCAATTAACGTGCCGAAAATAATCACAAAAACAACGGCTATAAAAGATGTTAAACTCCATTGACCTTGAAATTTCCATGGTGGATGAATAAAGCTAAAAGCAATCCCGCCAATCATCATTCCCCAGCCTACCGTAAGGAGAGACCCCCATTTATTCAACAGACTTCCCGGATAGAGTGAGTAAAAAGCTAGTGCAAAAGCGGATAATATTCCCCAAATAAACGCAGAGCCTGAAATGGAAAGGGAATGAATATTTCCTTTCGTCACAAGGAGAAACGTTCCAAAAAGAGCGATTCCAATCGCCAATAATTCATTTTTTGCTGGTAAGGACTTTGCACGAAAACTTAAATAACAGGCGATAATCACTGGCGCCAGGTATTGCAAAATCGTTGCGGTTGCTGCATTTCCATGTTCGATGGCAGCGAAATATGTATATTGACAGCCAAACATACCAATCACACCAAAGATGACGAGGCGGAAGATATCCTGTTTATTTCTCCAAATGCTCCAGATATTTTGTTTCACGACCGTATGGGCAAAAAATAATAATCCCACCCCTGAAAAAATTAGCCGATTAACAACAAGCCAATTCGTACTAAAGCCTTGTTGATGAAATAGGTATTGGGCAACGGTTCCTGAAACACCCCACAATGTCGCCGCAATCAGCACTAATATTATACCTTTAGTCCTTGGGGAGGACATAACTGCTACTTGCGAATTCATTTAATCCCTCCATATATTACGAAAATCCTAATCTTTTAAATATAAAAATTATTATAACACTATTAAGGGATTTAGTTTGAGAAAATACATCCTAATCGAAGGAAAATGTATGGGCAGGATAGAATATATAATAGATAAAACAAGAAGATGAGGGGAGAAGAAATTTATGGTCTATAAGAATGATAGTCATGTAGATTTGCTGGAGCTGCCATCCTTTGTGATTTTACAAGCGGAAATCAGACAAGATATTTCTAAAGCCATAAAAATAAAAGAACTAGGACCCACTGAATCTAAATTAATGAGTTTGATAGATAGTATTAATGAAAAGATCATGAAATATAACTCCATTTGCCCGCCAAAAATGAAAAAAGGAAAAGTTGATTTAGATAATATCGAGGATGGATATAAAATTTGGGAATAAATTGTAAGTAGACCTTCAACACTTCAAGTCGTCTTTTCGCATGATCCCTCTAAATTGTGGTATTATTCTAATATTACCAATAGGGAAAGGATGGAAAAGATGTCATTAGAAAGTGTAAAGGCCCATTTTAAACAGTGGGAACGCGATGTAGATGTAATGGAATTTAGTAGCTCGAGTGCAACAGTGGAGCAAGCCGCTGAGACAATTGGCGTTGCTCCTGCTCGGATTGCGAAGACATTATCGTTTAGGGGGAGCGAGGATAAGGCGATTCTTGTGGTTGCTGCTGGTGATGCAAAAATTGATAATAAGAAATTTCGGCATCAATTCGGTCTTAAAGCAAGGATGCTCTCGCCCGAGGAAGTACTTGAACAAACTGGACATGCCATTGGCGGTGTTTGTCCGTTTGGACTAAATAATGAGCTGGATGTCTACTTGGATGTTTCAATGCAGCGCTTCGAAACACTATACCCAGCCTGTGGCAGCTCAAATTCTGCGATTGAATTAACGAAAGATGAGTTATTTAAGTATTCCTTTGCAAAAGAATGGATTGATGTTTGCAAAGGATGGGGAGAAGACGAAGAGCAACAAGAAGTAAGTCGGCAAATCGAGGTGTAAACCCAGAATGGTTTTATTTGTTACATACCTTGATGCCCTTCGTGTGGGTATTACTGATTCAGCGGTAACCATTGGAAGCGTATGATGCCCGTTGAGTGAGGAAAATCGTCTAAACGGTAACTAGTGAGCGCGACTAATGCCCGTCGAGGCTGAAAAATCGTCTAAACGGTAACTAGTGAGGGCAACTAATGCCCGTCAAGGTTGAAAAATCAGATCACTGGTAACAAGTGGGGGTTTCGCTCTAGAAAATGAAAGTTCGTAGGAAACCAAAAAGGACCGGGCAAATTTGCCCGGTCTTCTTCTGTAAAACCACTTACATTACGCTTTCACCATTGTCGTAATTGAATAGCCATTCAATTCCAAACTTATCTTTTAGGGAACCATAGCATTTGCTCCAGAATGTTTCTTGAAGCTCCATAGTCACCGAGCCGCCTTCTTTCAGTTTGTTAAAATAAGATTTTAGTTTATCCAAGTCTTTATTTACGAGAGCAAGGCTTATGTTATTACCTGCTGTAAAAGGCATCCCGGGGAAAACATCAGAGAACATTACGTTGCTTCCATCAATATTCAACCGAGTGTGCATGACCAAGTTCTTTGCTTCTTCAGGAAGTGGATATTCTGGGTTCGGTGGTGTTTCCCCAAAAGTCATAATATGTGGTTTTTCTGTACCAAAAACCTCCGCGTAAAACTCGGCTGCCTCACGACAGTTTCCATTAAAATTAAGATAAACATCAACAGACATTTTCAATAACCCCTTTGCAAGATAATTAATCAATGCTAATTGTACCATTTGGTGGTAAATTTTCAAATTCTAAGAAAGGCCAAGCAGCGAACAGACAACAATAAATAATTTTGAACCACCGGGAATACAATTTACAATATTCTTATTTTGAATTCTTCAGTTGAAAGAAGGTATTGGGTGATGAAATTCAAAATACATCGTTGTAATTGTCGGAAGCTTTGGTCAGTACAAACTAGAAAAACTAAATTTACTGCACTCTCCGTTCTTCTGAATGGAAATTGGACGACAGAATTAAAGCCTGAAAGGAAATATAACCCGAAAGGATTCGTTACTACGAATGGAAAACAAGATTTAATTGTTAACCCAGCTTCCGAATTAGTTGAGAAATTTGAAGTAGTATCGAAACTAATTTATGACAAAAAGAATGTTAATTTTAATGTGAACCACGGAGAAACCTTATATTTTGCCGAAGATGGAACTTGTTATATTCTTAAAAAATGAATTATCTTTCATCGTATCCGCTTATTTTATAAAAATTTAACGAACAAATAGCCCGCGCATCATTGCGAAGATGCGCGGGCTGTCATATTTATCTTGGCGTGATTGGCTTCACAGAAATAGCAGGGGAGCAAGTCGAAATAATACAGCCCTCTAACTGATTGGGATTCAATAAGCCCAAATTAAGAGCGGCTTTAATTTTTACATCATCAGGTTTTTTTACCACTTGAATAAGCTCATTCAACTGTAATTCTTCTAATCTTTTAATGGTTTCAGCCTCGTCATATTTTTCTGTTTTTCGTATTTGCCGTTGCAGCTTATAGCCGCTTAGGGTAATTTCCCCTTTGTGATCAGAACCAACTGAATTATTAAAGTAATTTTGAAAGGCATCCTTTAATTCATTCATTTCTAGTTCTATTTCTTTCTTTTGCTTATTTAACTCGTAATACTTTACCAACATTTCACCTGTAAGCATCTTCCCCATGTCATCGCCTCCTGTTGCGAACGTATATTCCTATTTTATGATTCCACCTCCAAAAAAATGACTTAATAAGTAAAAGCTGTTAAGAAATCATTTGACATATTTTTTCCTGGTGTCAGGCACCATTTCAAGCAGGGAGTAGCTGTGTAGAAAGAAAAAATATTTGCTTTCTGCTTTATATAATGGCAAGCTATAATATGATAAAACTTTAATGGAAAGAACAAATAGGTGATTAATATGATTGAAATTAAAACTTCGAAGCTTAGTGATGGAGAATTAAATAGAGGGGTATTTGCGACACGTGATATTGCAAAAGGTGAGCTGATCCATGAGGCGCCGGTTATTCCTTATCCAAATGAGGAGCATGTTCATATTGAGAAAACATTGCTTGCAGATTATGCCTTTGAATATGGAATCAACCATACTGCACTCCTGTTAGGATATGGAATGTTGTTTAACCATTCGTATGAGCCTAATGCTACATATGAAATTAATTTTCCGAATCACACGTTCGACTTTTATGCGTACAAGGATATCAAAGCCGGGGAAGAAATCCTCATCAACTACAATGGTGAAGAGGATAATAATGACCCGCTTTGGTTTAATAAAGAGGATGAATCAGAAAATGAATAAATAAAAAAGGATAGATAAAGTCAGACCTCTGCTTTATCTATCCTTTTTTTGAAAGAATGACTAATCTTATTATTATTAAGAAAGCTCTCAGATTACAGGAATAATCTTTGGACATTAGAAATAACAGTGAATGAAGGATAATAGTCCGGAGGAGCCTCCGGGCTATTTTTCCAAAAAGGTGATATTTTTTAGGAGGAGTTATTAAAATGATAATAAAAAAAGCTACATTCAGTGATCTGGATTCTTTAACAGAACTTTTCGATTTATATAGGGTGTTTTATGAACAGGCATCAAATCAGGAAGATACACGGGAGTTTTTAAAAGCAAGAATAATGAATGCTGAATCCGTTGTGTTTATGGCATTTGATGGTAATGATCCCGTTGGTTTTGTACAGCTGTATCCGTCGTTTTCGTCTGTAAGCATGATGCGTTCATGGGTATTAAATGATTTGTATGTAAAGGAACAATTTCGCGGAAGAGGTGCAGGGGAGAAATTAATACATAAGGCGATCCAGTTTGCAAAGGAAACAGGCGCAAAAGGTGTTTTGCTGGAAACAGGTGAGGATAACCTAAATGCGCAAAGACTCTATGAAAAAATTGGATTCGAAAAAGAAACAAATTATTTTTATTATTTCTCGATTTGAAAAATAAAAGGATGCCGGAAATAGCATCCTTCTAGTGTGCCGGCAATGAATTTAGTTGAGTAATTGTTTCTTTATCACAAATAACAAAAAGCTGTGCCTCTTCAGGGATATTGGAATCCAGCTTTTGATTTATATGAAGGTCGCCGCGATCCGCGATTAGTGTTGCACCTCTATTAAGAAGATCTTCAAAGGCATCACGATAAGTTTTCCATTCTTCGCGCTTCGGAATTTCATACATGGATTCCCTGTATTGGATGCTCATGAGTTCTGAAAACATATGGGTAACACCATGTGAAAATAAAGATCTCACTGCTGCATGGGATATCATTTCTTGTGTAGGTATAAACTCATCGACATTCACTTGCTCGAATAATCGAATGTGTTTTTGATTAATCACCTCGGCAGTAACGTGGATGGATCGATTAAATTTTTTTTCAATAGAAGTGATGGCCGTTGCAATTAATAAAGTCTTTCCGTCAACAAGGACGGGGTCAGAGGTTGCATAATTGTCCTGGGTTATTTGGTCTGCAAAAATAATAACTCCCTTAGCCCTGGGTAAATTCGCATTATGTAGTGTTTCTTCATCCGTTGCATCACCGCGAATATAATGTAGTCGATCCTCCATTATTGGAGCTTTTTCTAAAGCATCGATAATAACAATTTCTATTTTTTTATCCGATTTTAATATTTCTTCGATAGCTAATTTCGATTTCGCACTCCAGCCAATCAAAATGATATGATTTTTACCGGTATATTTCATTTTTCCTCCAACCTTCAGTTTATCAATTAAATAAATTGAATTTATTACTTTTCCAATGACCACACTAACAAGTCCAATGCCAGTAATATAAAGGATAATGGTAAAAACTTTGCCGGAATGTGTAACTGGCGCATAGTCTCCAAATCCAACGGTTGCCAGTGTAGTAAGAACCCAATAAACAGCGGTTGTATATGTTTTAAATGTGTTCGGCTCAATCACATATATTCCATAAGCCGCTAATAATATGTAAATAATAGCAAACGGTATAAAGATTTTGTCCCTCAGCTTAATCAGATTATAGAGCATTTTTTTCATTTTCATTCCCAATAGCCTTAGGTCCCTTCCTTAATCTTTGTGAATATTACTTATATTTCCCAAATTTTGTAGATTAATGATATGGATATTCATACTTAAACCTTGAAAGATTTTGACTTTCAAAATTTTCGTTATTTTTTCGAATTTCTTTCATTTTTTGATGCATGAAAACTGCTAATCTGAGAGTAAAGTAATGTAGGGGGGATGAAAAGGTATGAGAAATTTAGCAGCAGCTAATGATGTTCTGAGCGGGAAAGTTTATATGGTTGAAATGAAAGATGGGGAAATTAGTTCCTTTCGAGTTCTAAGCGAGACACCAACCCACTATATTTTATCCTATTCCACTGATGAAACCGTAGAAGTCTTTGAAAAAGCAAAAAATGAAGTCCTTGGCATTTTTGAGGTCCGAGAATGGTGGGATAATAAATCTAAAGAATAGGAAGTAGCTAACCCCTTTCCCAAATGGAATAGGGGGTTTCTTAATAGTTCTGCCACTTTTTTTCACAAAAAAAGAAAGTGGTTGAACCACTTTCTAAAGAAGGAAAACTTTTATGGGTTAATACATCTTATGTGGCAGCTTGTACGCGCATGTAGTAAACCTGTCCATATTGAAAAAATTATTTTAAAAATAGAAGCCTATTTTTGAAAAAAGAATTAACAAATTTTTTGGATAAGCTCAACAGTGTTATTTCTTGGTGAGTTAACTAGGGACGAAACCTCATAAGTTTCCATTAAGTTTTCGTCATAAGGTATAAGAAGTTTATTTAAATCATTGGTGTTGGAAATGGACTGGTCCAGCCACGTTTTTTCATCCTCTGGTTTCAGAATAACAGGCATCCGATCATGAATATCTTTCATCAGCTCATTTGGACCAGTTGTAATGACTGAACAGGTATAAAGAGTTTTTCCTTCAGGGGACTTCCAAGCTTCCCATATTCCCGCCATCGCGAACAAATCAGCCGACTTTAGTTTAATCCGCATTGGGGTTTTGCTCTTGTCCTCATGTCGTTTCCATTCATAAAAGCTGTCTGCTATGACTAAACAACGTTTCTTTTTGAAAGCAGTTCGAAAGCTGGGTTTTTCGGATAAGGTCTCTGCTCGGGCATTAATCATCTTATGGCCAATAGCCGGATCCTTTGCCCAAGGCGGAACCAAGCCCCATTTTAAAAATCCCATCCGATTAGACTTCCCGTCATTAATCACCGCAAGTACAGCCTGAGAGGGAGCAATATTATAACTCGGAGCATAATTTTCTTCCTCAAGAAAAGCTGCAATATCGAAATGATCAATAATTTCTTCAAACGTTGCTGTTAATGTAAACCGCCCGCACATACAATTCTCACCTCACGATTTGGTTACTATATATTGTAGCAAACTTTAAAAAAAGGGGGAAATTACGAATATCAATAAACCAATCTGTTTTCCAAAAGAAAATACTTTGATTTTTTATGTGCCATTTGTACCGCTTTTCCACTTTAACGTAATAATGATTGAAAGAATATTTAGAAAATGTTAATATAAAGATGTTTAAATTCTTCTGAGTTTAGACCTCCTAATAAAGGGCTTGGCATAGACCACCAAGTCCTCACTTGAACCTTTGACATTAGTTCAAAGGTTCTTTTTTTATAAAAATAAGTATTTGTGGGTAATTTGGTAGTAAAGGAATGACATAGGAGGCAAAAAGCCTTGGAATTTCAAACGTTAGAAAAGTGGAGTCAAGAGGTTTGGAACCAAATAAGCCCGATTTACCATCAAGCATTCGATGGGAAAGGGGCAAAGCCGGAGAAAATCATCCGTAATATGTTCAGAAAACAACTTTGTTACTTACATTTAGCGTTAGAGGAGAGTAAGGTTGCAGCCTTTGCAATAACAGGTAAGCTGGAAGGATCCGATGCTTTGATCATCGATTATTTAGCTGTGGATTCTAATTACCAACACCGCGGGATTGGAATGAAAATGATGGAATACATACGAGAATGGTCGATGAACAATACAAATGCAAAAAGTCTGGTAATAGAAGTAGAATCAGCAAATACTCCTGAAACATTAGCGAGAAATCACTTTTGGGAAAAGTGTGGATTTACAATGACAGAATACATTCATGATTACATCTGGGTCCCTGAATCTTATCGAGCGATGTATTTAAAAATGGTGCCTGACACCAATCTACCTGAACAAGGTGAGAAACTGTTTATATATATTGAAAAGTTTCATAAGGCATCCTATCAAGGGTCATAATTCGGAAAGAAAAAATAAACATTAGGTGAAGCAGGTCTTTTTGTTGGCTATGTCGTAAATAATAATGAGGTTTTCACTGAAGGGAGAGTTTTAAAATGAAGGGTCAAGCAACTCCATACTTAATGTTTGATGGAAAGGCAAAAGAGGCGTTAAATTTTTACAAGGATGTATTTAGCGGGGAAATATCCAACCTCCAAACCTATGGTGAAGCAGACTATCCTACACCTCCAGAGGCTCATGATCTAATTATTCATGCACAATTTAAAAGTGGTGATTTATTTCTAATGGCTTCGGATTCGTTTCCGGGCAATTCAGTAGTCATAGGCAATAATATTTCATTAACGTTGGAATTCGAAAGTGAAGAGGAAATTCAAAAAATTTATGAAGCGCTTAGTCAAAACGGAACAGTTTTCATGGAGCTCCAAGATACTTTTTGGGGAGCAAAATATGCGAAGGTCAAGGATGCTTATGGCGTGATTTGGGATCTTAATCATACGAAATCTTAATGAATCCAAAAAGAACGGAGGCAGGATTTTTCCAGCCTCCTTTGCTACATATAAAGTCCAGCTAAGAAAATACCCAGTGATTTTTTATAGATATCATCAAACATAGACAACGGAAGTGGATTTATTCCGAAGCCGAGTTCAATTGTAAAACCTGGTCTTTGCCAATCTTGTATAAACCAGTCTTTGTAACCGGCGTAGCTCTCGATTGTTTTAACAGGCTCGTAACCACTCACTCTGCTTAATTCCTTCACAATGACTTCCGACTCAGCCGGTTCAAGATTTTCAAACCCCCAGTAAATGACCTCTCCCTGTGTATGAAAGGCAAGGACTCGTGCAAAATCTTGTTTTCGTGTCAGTTCCGCTATAGCATTTGCTTCCGGTTCTGATAAAGGTTTTTCTCCTACGTAATCTCTTGGCCCAGGCTCGTTAGGATTGCGCGCCTTTTCTAATTCCCATCTTGCCGGGAATTGGTCGTTAAGATCAACACCTCTAATATTCGCTTTCCATCCCGTAAAGTCTGTACTACCTTTATTCATTTCTACTACTTGTTTTTGCCATGATTCGTTTTCAGGTGGACCGTTTAAAACGAGGTCAACTCCATCCGGATTCACCATTGGGACTATTGATAATATAGTATTTTGATAAAAGGGAAAAGCATGTTGTCCGCTTATAGGCTGATGATTTGTCAGCGATAATAGGTAATCATTTAAAAAAGTCATAATCACTAGGGAAGTAATCCATTCATTGGCATGAAAGGAACCATTATAGTGAACCCTTTTTTCACCGGAACCGATTATTATTTCGGGAATTTCTTTACCGAGAACGGTCTTTCCGATGGGGGTTACTTGTAAAAACGGATATAGCTCTTTTAACCGGTTAAGATCCTTTACCAGATTGCTGTAATCGTATCTTTGAGAACTTTCCACTAATCTCCTGTGAATCCGGGTTGGGATTTTTATCGCTAGCCCAGGGGTGAGGTTTGAGGCATTTATTTCAGGATTAACCAATTCCATTGCTTCTAGAGGGAGATTCATGTTTTGAGCTATACGCCATAAAGAGTCTCCGGGGAGTATCTGATATTCCTTAGCAACAAAACCTGGAATCCGTATCTGTTGGCCAACAGAAAGATTATTTGGGTCGACTTTTGGGTTGGAGTCAGTAATCAACTCTAATTTAATCTGAAACATCTGGCTGTAATGCCATAATGAATCACCTTGTCTTACAACAATCTTCATTTAGACCCTCCTGCAGTAAAAAAATAGTATTAATAATATCTATGCTTGAGGGAATAAAATATTAGTTAGATTTAGAGTGTCAGGCACCATCGTTAGTCGAGAAATCTTTGTTTCCATTCTGGAGAAGGGATCATACAGCTTTCTTCTTTTCCAAACCATTTATATCGGTTCTTGGCAACAAAATCGTAAAGGGGATCTCTGATAAAAGGAGGGAGGAAACGGAAGAGCGATAATATGGGCCACGCGCTGCCAAGTTTCCTGCAAACACGGAGAGCTGCACTTGATTTGAGAAAGACTTTGTCACCTTCTAGAAGGACGAAACTGTTTAAATCTTTGTTCAAGCCGTGCATTCTTAAAAGAGTCTGACCTGTCTCGCTTTGGAGAGATGCAAACTTAAAATGACCTATAGAGTCTCTTTTAATAATAAATTTCACACTGGTGTTGCACAGATTACAAACGCCATCAAATAAAATGATTCGATCCAAGGTTACACCACCTTTTTTTACTACGTTTCTGTTGTTTTTAGTTTACCATAATAAACGTTCTGGTCACTTTTATAAGTGCTTTGAATTTTAATAATTTTTCAAAATTCTTGCAAAACAGGAAATCCATCCTATATATTTGAAAAGAGAGCTAATGTCTAGTTTATAATTTTCATATATAGGGAGATAGGCGGAGGTGAGGTATGGGTCTTAATGATGGATTTGAAATTTTTGATATTATGTTCACCATTATCCCCATTTTTATTGCACTGGTAGCAGGAATCATTCTTTTTATGTTTATTAAGGGAATTAAAACCTGGAATCACATTAATAAACAACCACGCCTAAAAGTGGTGGCGGTTGTGGTTTCAAAAAGGCTGCAAGTGAGTGGAGGAGGGGAGGATCATTCCTCCAGTACATGGTACTATGTTACATTTCAATTTGAAAGCGGCGACAGAATCGAATTCAGTGTGAGCGGACGAGAATACGGACTATTGGCAGAAGGTGATATCGGCGAAGTTGAATTCCAAGGCACAAGATACCATGGATTTACAAGAAAACAAACAGGAGCATAAGGAGACAACTAACCAAAAAACTGAGAAACCAAACACCACAGGTTTCTCAGTTTTTTGATAGCCCTGTCCAATGGATATGCACAAATTATAAAAATGTCCACGGACGGTGCCTGACACCAAAAATGACTCTAAAAAAGACATCAAAAAATATCGTTTATTTACCCCAGTTTTATGGTAATATGAAATGTATTCGATATTTTATTTTAGCAATCTTAAAAGTTACTAATTTATTAAAGGGAGGGGCCTTATTGAAAAATTTAATAAAAAAAGCTCCCTACTTATTATTTTTGCTTGTGATTCCACTTTTAGCCAAAATTTATGAATTATTAAATTCCCATTCACATAGAGCTATCGATATTAGTAATGCGTTAGACCAAGCGATTCCGTTTTTGTCAGTGTTTATCATTCCCTATATCCTTTGGTATGCCTATATCTTTTGTTATTTAGTTTACTTTTGCTTTAAAGACACAAAAGTGTACCTTAAAACGTTGATTTTAATTGTTATAGCCGAACTAATATGTTTTGTCATTTATTTCTTTTTCCAAACGACTGTTCCAAGACCTACGATCACTGATAATAACGTCTTTAATCATCTGGTTTTGTGGATATACAATAATGATCGTCCGTTTAATTGTTTTCCAAGCATCCATGTCCTGACAACATTTGTTATCATGCTTGCTTCCCTTCATGTTAAAAATAAACATGTATTAAACATTTTATGTATTCATGGTGTCGGGACCTTGATCATTATTTCAACCCTTTTTGTTAAGCAGCATGTCATTTTTGATATGATTGGTTCGATGTTCCTGGTTACTTTCCTTTACGGAATTGCGTTTGAATTCCTATCATTTTCCCGAAAAACAGAAACTGTTTATGTTAAAGAAAAATAGTTTACCATTTCATTCCTAATAAAAAGAGTGTCATTAGACACTCTGTTTTTTTTTTTTCAAAAGCTTGTTTACTTATAAGCCATAGAAAAAATAATCCGATTACGTCATATGGATTGTTTTGATATGTTGAAGATTAATAAAGACTGGATCTTCTTTTGCGCCAATTAATTCAACAAAATTATTATTTATTCCTTGAATCTTTCCAATGACATGCTCATTTTCACCGATATTAAAGACAATCAATTCACCTGTTAACTTTTCGATTTGTACCTCGAAAGATCTTGCAAAGGTTATATTGCTTGGGTTTACTGGAAGATTTGCGTTGCTTAAGCCGTAGGGACGTTGATTATTTGTGTAAGGAATTAACCATTTTAAATGGTTAAGGGAGATAAACATGGTTTTGTAAATTGGCGAGTAGAAAACAAAATAATTATTCATAATACTAATGATGTAGCCATGGAGGGCAAGGTTACTAGTAACATATATTTCTGTAAAAATTCCTTTCGCTGCAGTCAAAGTTTTTCTCAACGAGATTTCTTCGTTATTATTATAGATTGGCGCTGGTTCGTCTTGAAGAGTAATTTCATCGAACTCATTAATTTCGTCTTGTTTTAAATAGCGCCAATTTTGGCAATGGATTGCGGGGATGTATAGGTAATCGTATCCATTAAAAACAACCCATAAATCGGTGCCTACATCAATCAATAACCCACTAATGAATTTCTTACCCGAGATCTCCAGTTTAATATATTTTCCGATATTATCTTTCAACTTCATTTACTCACATCCTTTCCTAGGTATACCCATTAACAAATAGAGGAGGGCTGAAAAGGGGAATTGCTTAAAACATATATACTTGGTTAGAACTGCCCAGCTCATATTTGTATGGTATTTTGGGGGTTAAAAAAAGGGGTAAAATGAAGGAATAAACCTAAATGAATTTACACTAATTCCATCAAGAATTCATAAAATTAAAATCTTGTTGCTCGATTGTTTCTGTTTGGCCATCCTGCAAATGGGAAAGCTCTTTGGTTGTCTTCATTTGCTGGTTCACCTGCAAAACGAAAAACTTTTTTCTCCTGCTCTTTTTGTTTCCATACATTTTGACTGCTGCTATTCGTGTTGGTATCATTCGTTTTGGTCTCTACTTTATTTTCTGGTTTCTTCGTTGCCTGATTTTGTATAGAAAAAGTTTTAACAGGATTGGAAGCATCTTGTGTTTTCGTTGATTTTACTTCACTATTTTGTAATTTTAACGGTGGTGCTGGCGTATTATCATTGTTTTGAAATGATACTGATTCTTTTACAGGTTTTATTTCTATTGATTGATCACTTTCTTTTGACTTACTCGATTTAGTTTCTTCAGACTTTTTATCTCGAGTGCTCTGCTCCTTGGACTTTTTCATTTCAGAAGAAGTTTTTGACGAATCCTTTTCTTCAGCATGTGATGATTTTTTAGTCTTAACAGGAGTCGAAAAAGTTTCATCCTTGGTTTGAACCATTGTAGCCTCAATCTTAATTGGCTGTGACCAAACCATTGTATTGTTCGATTCTTCCATAACTATCGCATCTTGCTTTTTATCATTTTTCTCGTTTTTCTCGGATTTTTGTTTTTTATCTGAGTTTTTGGTATCATCTTTTGATTCTGACTTTGATTTCTCTTCTTTTTTGGAATCATCTTTATCACCAGAAGAAGATGATTTATCCTTTGAATCCTTATCATTATCAGAGTTTTTATTGTTCTTTTCTTTTTCATTTGATGATGACTTCTTATCAGTCTCGTCTTTAATAAACCCTTTGAGGATGTTGGCTACATGTGTTAATTTAATTAAAATTCGCTCTTCACCATTAATTAAAGTAGCAAAGTCTTCATCGATTTCGCTTAACACACCAGTAAATCGTTGTTTGTTAATACTCAAAATCGTTACCCACGTATGTTGAAAAGATTGGAGTAGGTCTACTAAGCTTTGTGTTTTCTGAAAATTTGCCGTTGTTTTCTCAGGCTGAAACTTTCTTGTATTTTTTGTAATGGCTTGAATTTTATCGATGTTATAATAAAAAATGTAATTATTTTCAGTTTCTAACACTACATGGTCTGCTTCAACACCGATTAGTTTTCCTTTAAAAATATCTTCACCTACAAATAGATTTACTTCAAAGCCCTTTAATAAATCCAATGCAGCTGAAAATTTATCTCCACCCATATTTAATCCTCCTTAAGTGATAATGGGTCGCTCCTCTATTGGAGAAGCGACATGTTTTTTATTCGTTATCGTCTTTATCATCGTTCGATGTTTCAACCTTTAGTCCATAGCTGATGTTACGAATATGCTTCATGGAGACACGAACAACTTCTTCTTTCAAAATTAGGGAAGCAAAATGTTTATTTGCTTCGCTTAAAACACCCTCGAATGATTCAGGACCCCCACGATTAATTCTTACCCATTGAAATCTGATGCTTTCTAATAGACTTACAAAGTTATCAGCTGTTTTAAAATCAAATTTTTCTGGGACCTTTAAGCCGAACTTTATATCATCCTTAGAACTTTCTGTAACGCTTTTAATGTGATTTGTTTTATAGTAAACGACGCCATCAGTTTCAGTTAAAAGGACAAAAAAGTCATCAAGAACAGCTAATAATTTCCCACTCCTTGATTCGGGACCTCCGCGGTCAACCCTGATTGTTTTACCCACAAATAAATTCATCATCTCTTTTTCCATAAAAGAATTATCCTCCTTTAAATTAAATAAACATTTACACTGCATCTATATGTATCACGGGATGATGTTGTACTAAAAAAGTAGCCTTTTTTTCCTGTTTTAGGTAAAAATAGGCAAAAAAAAAGTATATGATTGAGATTCATATACTGTTTACCTTTATAAAAGATGTTAATTCTTCCTTAAGAAAAGCGTTTCTCTTCTTGATAAAATTAAAAAAAACTTTTTTTTCTTGCTCTAAGGTTGCTGCTGTAGTGCTAATATACGGATCTAGACTAATGTACGGCTTTAACGCATTGAATAGGTCATTAATAATCGGTTTTTGTATCTCCAAAGTGAAGTCGTTTTCCAAAATATTAGATAAGATTTCATTATATAGATTTCTAAAGTGTGGATAGTGGAAAAGTCTTGCTGAAAGTGTGTTATATCCGGTTAATGGAACATAGTCATAATCAAGCTTTCTGCCGTGGAGGTTTCTTCCCCAGGTCCCATCATAATCCCAAGGAGAGATCTCATATAATCCAGTTTGGCCATTTTTGTACAAGGCATAATTATGGATAAAGCCATCATAATTTTGAACACATACTGCCGCAGATACCCATCTTAAGTATTTCTCAATATCCAATATTTTTGGGATTTCTTTTTCAAAGTCTTCATTACTTAAGGCATTAATCATCGCTATTAACTTTTGTACATCGACCATATCTTCTTTTTTACCATATTTTAATGTGTATCCTTGGTCTAAACGTTTTTTAATTTCTTTTTTCTTGGTTAATAAGGAGAAATTCGCTCGATTATTGGTTGCATAAATAATCGCTCCATCCGGCAAATTTCTTTTTTCAAGCAGATATTGATCAAAAGATTCTATCTCTAAATAGATGCCTTTGTTATATCCATTGACATACAACAGAACATGCTGGGAGTGAGGAGAAATGACGCCAATACGATCAAAGAAATCGAGCGATAATTTATTCCTACTTAGTGATACATCTGAAAATTCGGCATTGAGGTGAATCTCATGAGCTTCATTGACCTTATACGGTTTTTGAAAAACTATGCGATAGGATTTTTTCTTCTTATCCCTGATCACATTCCCACGATAGGCTATTTTAATACTAAAACGATCTTTACCTCTTTTTAATACAGCAGGTACCAATTCATCGTTCCAAATGTCGCTATCCAATTTTCTTAACCACTTCGGATTAATTAAAATTTCATATTTTAACACTTGAATTCTCCTAAATAACATTTTTTTTAGATATATGCATACTCATGGGTGGTTGTGTGTAGAAAATCTAAAATTATGAGTCTAAAAATATATGATTGTCTATGTCAAATAGATAAAATCATCATAAATTGAAATAGAAAAGTAAAATTTGTTAAGAAAGTGGTGGGAAAATGGTACTAAAGCTTGATATTGAACAATTACTTTCACAAGCTAAAGAAAACGGTGTAGTAGGTTTTCTAGATAATAATCCTGTTGGTAAAAAAGGTCCAAAAGGAAATCCAAGTTCAGGTAGTACAGGAACTAGTGGAAGTACTGGCAGTGGAACAAGCGGCAGCGGAAGTACTGGTAGTGGAACATGCGGAAGTGGCAGCACTGGCAGTGGAACATGCGGAAGCTCAGGAAGTTCAGGAAGTTCAGGAAGTTCAGGAAGTTCAGGAAGTTCAGGAAGCTCAGGAAGTTCAGGAAGTTCAGGAAGTTCAGGAAGCTCAGGAAGTTCAGGTAGCGGAAGTTCAGGTAGCTCAGGTAGCGGAAAAAAACCTCGCCCTAAAGGCCCTAAAGGAAAAAAAGGAAGCAGCGGAAGTTCAGGTAGCTCAGGCAGCTCAGGTAGCGGAAGCTCAGGTAGCTCAGGCAGCGGAAGTTCAGGCAGCGGAAGTTCAGGCAGCTCAGGTAGCGGAAGCTCAGGTAGCTCAGGCAGCGGAAGTTCAGGCAGCTCAGGTAGCGGAAGCTCAGGTAGCTCAGGCAGCGGAAGTTCAGGAAGTTCAGGAAGCTCAGGTAGCTCAGG